>JAEZFD010000043.1 GCA_023417655.1 Planctomycetota bacterium
CTAGAGTCTGTTATGGACTTAAGTGGCGATGTTTGAGTAGTTTCCGTGAATGAGCAAGCCACGGATGCCTTACCCGAGTGACGTCACGGATGACGAATGGGCCTTTCTGGCCCCGTATTTAGCGCTGGTGAAAGAGGACTCTCCGCAACGGGTCCACTCTCTTCGAGCGGTGTTCAACGCCATGCGTTGGCTGGTGCGAACAGGTGCTCAGTGGCGTTTCATGCCCCATGAATTCCCTCCGTGGCCGGTGGTCTATCAGCAGGCCCGCCGTTGGCTGGATGCTGGTGTTTTTGAGCATATTGCTCATGATCTGCGTGAGGTGGCTCGTGTGGCCCAGGGACGAGAAGAACCACCCTCGGCAACGATCCTGGATGCGCGAGTCATACAGTCCACGCCGGAGAGTGGTGCTCGGGCTGGGTACGATGGCGGAAAACGGAAGAAGGGATCGAAGGTTCACGTGGCAATTGACACGCTCGGACACTTAATGGCCCTGAAGGTCACACCTGCGGATGAACAGGAGCGAGCCCAGGTTTCAGAACTCTGTGCAGCAGTGCAGGAAGCCACAGGGGAGGCAGTTGAAGTGGCCTATGTCGACCAAGGCTATACCGGAGAAAAAGCCGAAGAGGCCGCCGCTGCCCAAGGAGTGGAACTGCGAGTTGTCAAACTCCCCTACGCCAAGAAGGGGTTCGTGCTCCTCCCGCGTCGCTGGGTGGTCGAACGCACATTTGCGTGGCTGGGACGATCTCGCCGACTGGCACGTGACTATGAACGATTGGCCGAAGTCCTCGCGGGTTGGCACTGGGTGGCCATGGTCGCCCTCCTCCTCAAATACGCCCCACTTGTTACGCAGAGTTCATAACAGGCTCTAGGAGGCACCACTCTGTTGGCGCCTCGTTCCTTACAGGAACGAGAGTGGGCTCTTGTCATCAGAGCTCGAGTTCGCAGGGGAAACGGGACGCGGTACTTCGACCGGTTCAGGCAGTGGAGCCGGAACCGACGAAATCTGACGAACTTCCCAATAGCGAATCAGTGCCAGCAGCGTCATCAGTGAAGTGAGTCCACCGACGAAAACGGTCTCCATCAGAAAACCTTTGTCCACCTTCAGGAAGACGAAGACCAGTGCCGCAGTTGCAACCCAGCCGAATGCACTCAGCATCAGCATGGTGCGAACAATATTCGTGGTTCTGACCGCCTTCGACGCGGCAACTGCTGATCGAGTGGAGTAGTTCGCGAGTTCGCGGAAGGAATTCACGTTCGCGCGAATAGATTCCTTATCCTCTTCTTTCAGCTTCCGATCTTTCCGGATGGCCCCAATCACTTCAGGACGTTTGACGTCATCAGTCACCTCGGGGAGCGAGTCTGCTTCCTGTACAGGTGCAGACGCTGCCGGAGCGACAGGTAGCTTGTACCGGACGGGCTCGTCGCTCGACGACTTGTCACGCTGTCGCGCGAGCAGTCGCTGCATGTAACTTTCGACTGTTTCTTCGCCGTTCTCGTCAAGAACGACGTTGGATTCAGAAACAGTTACAGCTTCTTTCGGTGCGATCGTTTCGTTCGCCGCACGGGGTTCTGCTCTCTGAACATTGGGAATGTCGACAGAGTGCTCGTCGGCCAGGCTGACATGGACGGGCGATTCCTGATGGTGTTCCTCTGTGAGTTCATCAGCCCGGAATCCGAACAGATTTGCCAGTTCGTTCCGCAGTTTCAGAGCGGCCGCATCTTCCTGAATCGGAGGCGACACCGACTCCATCTCAACATCCGCGCGGTCTGAAGACTCCAAGTCAGCGACTGGGAACGGAATGGGGAACTGAGCCATCCGCAATTCTTCAATTGCCTGCCCTGTGCTTCCCCTGACTGATGGGACCGCAGCTTCAGTTTCGCCAGCGTTCTTTGAGGTGAAAAGGTAATCTTTCCGCTCAGTCATCAACTCCGACAACCGCTGATGAAGACGCTCATTCTCCCGTTGAAGCGACTCGATCTCGTCGTGAAGATCTTCGACTTCGACGCGATGAGCCTGCTCCTGAGTAGAACTCGTCAATGATGTCGATTCCGTCTCGGCGGAATCATGACTCAATTCCGCGAGTCGGCTTTGATGTTGAAACTCCCATTCATTCTGCTTCTGAAGCAGGGAGTCCTCCAAAGCCGCGAGTTCATTTCGTTTGTCTTCGAGTTCAATCAGGGCTCGCTGGAGTTGCGTTCGCTGTTGAGCGAGTTGTTCGCGGTCATAGGAATCCCGCTGACGCTCTGCCTCAAGCTCGCTTCTCAACAGTGAGAGGTTCTGGGAGGCGGCGTCAAAATTGGCCTGTCGGATCTCGAATGCCTCGATGGACTGCTCCAGTCCCGCTCGAGCCTGTTCGATCTCCTCGCGTTGACGTTCGAGAGCGGCGACCTGTTCCTGAATCATCTCTGATTGATTAGGATTGGATTCAGCGGGTAACAATTCGGCAGGCATTAATGCTGCCGCCTGCGTTTCTACCTGCGCCGCCGGTGCTTCTGCCAGTTCCTCCGCCTGTTTCTGAAGCTGAGCTTCGAGGTCAGCGAGCTCCTGTTCCCTGTTATTCAGGGCAGACTCGCGAGCGATCAGGTCCCCAAGCTGTGCTGTCAGCTTCCGGGCCTGTTCTTCATTCGCGAGCCGGTGGGATTTGAGGTCTGCGTAAGCACGGTCGGTGGCTTCCTGCCGGGCGGTCAACTCGGCCTGCGTCTCGACAAGTTCCGCTTGTTGCTGTTGCAGGCGACCTCGCTCTGCTTCCAGTGCGGACTGTTGGTCATGGATCTCGGCGAGAGCGTTCGCGGCCTCTGCGTTCTGGCGTTCCAGATCGAGTGAGGACTCCTTCAGAACTGCTTCACGTTCGACCAGTGACTGCTGCAATGCAGCGAGTTCTGCCTCTTTCGTGCGAAGTTCTTCACGATGTCGGCTCAGCGTCTGGAGCTGATCATGCACCGCCTCTTCACGGCTGATCCATTCCTTTTCAGTTGTCAGCAGTTCCTGTTCGCGCTGAGTCAGAGCCTGCTCTCGTGCCTGCAGGTGCTCAAGTTCGGCCTGAGTGGCGGCGACCTGTTCCTGCTGGATTAAACGAGACTGCTCAGCGAATTCCGTGCGGGATTGTTCGAGGTCGTTGCGATCAGTCTCCAGCTGCTGACGTTCCGACTCCAGGTGAGCTGACAATTCGGCCAGACGTTGCTCGTCCTGAAGGAGCTTTTCGCTTCGGGCATCCAGTTCCTCCCGGGTCTTTTCGAGATCCGCCACCGATTGATTGAGGGCCTGTCGATTCTCTTCATATTGACTCAGGCATCGTCGTAGGCGGTCTTCTTCCTGCTCGATGTCGCTGATTCGACTCTGGATACTCTTGTCGAGTTCGTCGATCAGACGTTCCCGGCTTCGGCACTTCTGAAGCCAGTGAGCCTGTTCTTCCTCCGCGGCGGCGATGCGTGCGTCGAGCGCCTCCTGGCGGTCACTGCAGACCACCTGCTGCATGCGAATCACGTCTTCGCGGCGGTCGAGATCCTGCGTCCGCGATCTGAGCTGACGTTTCTGTGCGTCATTTCGCGCGGCGAGATTCCGCAATTCTGTTTCACGCGTCTGGAAGCTCGCTTCCCGTTGCGTGACGACAGACTCACGCATTTCGAGATCCAGCAGCGTCTTTTTCTGCTGCCGACGGAGCCGAATCAACTCAGAGCACCGATGCGCGAGTTCTGAGTGACGGGATTGAAGAGTTTCCTGCCACTTCGCCAATTCGGCTGCGGAGCTTTGTCGTTTTTGCTCCCGAGATCGTGCGGATTCCAGTAATTCAAACTGGTGAGTCAATTCCTCCCCTCGTCGGGTGAGGCGCTGCTTCTCATGTTCCAGAGAATGCCTCATTACTTTTTCCCGCTCGATCACTTCGCCGAGCGTGAACTGGACTTCCTGAAGAAGTTCCTCAAGCAGTTGTTGGCGACGTTGCGCAGGAATCGACCCTGTCGACAGATTCGCTTTTCGATTCAGATCCTGTGAAAGCAGCTCGCGGAGATCTTCGAGAGCAGGTGCATTTCTTGAGGGTTCAGGAATCGCAGGGGGCGGAAGGGTCTCGATTTTGATTTCGATTGGCCCGAGAATCAGCCGGTCCCCGGGGCGCAGAGCGGCTTCCTGTACGACACCATCGTTGACCCAGGTGCGCGGTGACCACGCCTTCAGAATGGTCTGCCGATCACCAACCACAATCGTGCAATGGCGTGCAGCGACCCCTGTCTCCTCAATAATGACATCACAGTCAGGGCCGGAACCAACTGTGTAACGGCCAGGCGGAAGATCGGCCCCCGTCCACTGGAGTCGGGAGCGGACTGGTATCAGTCGCAGACCGCGGGAGACTTCCTGGAATTGACGGAAGTAAGGGCCTTCTCGCCCTGCGGAATTTGTTCTTTGATCGAGATAAGGGGTCAGCTGGACAGGCATCGTCGTGTGCTCAGGGGGCTGAAGGGGGAGCCAAGAATGCGCACTCCATGTTTTTGCGCATTTGAAAACAGTCAGAAAATGCTTCGAATGTTCTTTCCTAGCTCACTTGGGCAACGACGGGTTTCAAATTGTGGTGGGAAACCTCTCACGGTTGGTAATGATTTGCCGGTTGTAAGGAAGATGCCGGTGCTGCTCCCCCGTTCAGTGGCCTGACTTGAGGGAAATACCCGACAGCACTACGCTGCTGAGCACACTCTGGTGCGGCGCACTCTCCGTACTGAAGTCAATCGGAATCGCTGTCCTCAGCGTGCTGAACTTCGCGTCCTGACTTGGGAATCTGCACTTGAACGCTCGGATTGTTTTGCTGCCTGGTGATGGAATTGGGCCTGAAGTCACCGCTCAGGCCAAACTTGTGCTCGAGAAAGTGGCCGCACTCGGCGGGCACCGGTTCGAATTCTCTTCGCACCCCATCGGTGGAAATGCGATTGATGACTTCGGTGATCCCCTGCCGGACTCCACGCTGGCGGCCTGTCGGGAATCGGATGCCGTGCTGCTGGGGGCAGTCGGCGGACCAAAGTGGGATGACCCGACAGCCAAGACCCGACCTGAGGCCGGGCTCCTCAAGATCCGCAAAGAACTCGGTCTGTTCGCCAATCTCCGTCCGATTACTGCCACGGAATGCCTGATCGATGCCTCTCCATTAAAGCGGGAGATCGTTCAGGGAACCGATATTCTGTTCGTCCGTGAATTGACCGGCGGGATCTACTTCGGCGATTCCGGCCTGACAAAACATGACGACGGGAGCGAGACCGCCTTCAGCGTCGCCACCTACAGCACCCATGAAATTGAACGAGTTGTTCGCGTTGCGGCCACGGCGGCCCGCGGACGTTCTGGTCGACTGACCTCCGTCGATAAGGCGAACGTGCTGGAAGTCTCGCGTCTCTGGCGTCGGGTCGCCGAACGTGTGGTGAAAACCGAGTTCCCGGACCTGAAATACGATGTCGTGCTGGTCGATGCGATGGCCATGCACCTGATTTCACGCCCGTCAACGTTCGATGTGGTTGTGACCAGCAACCTGTTCGGTGACATCCTGACCGATGAAGGTTCGATGCTCCCCGGCTCAATGGGACTTCTGCCATCGGCCAGCATCGGCAGCAGCGGACCAGGACTGTATGAGCCAATTCACGGCAGCGCCCCGGACATCGCCGGCAAAGGCATCGCCAACCCGCTGGCGACGATCCTCGCTTCCGCGATGCTGCTCCGTCACTCGCTGAAGCTGGAAAACGAAGCCGCCAAGGTGGAAGCTGCCGTCAACGCGGTGCTGGATCAGGGCTTCCGCACGAAGGACATCGCTCCTGCAGGCACTCCGTCCATTGGCACTGTCGAGATGGGCCAAAAGGTCCTCGACGCACTGCAGGCCTAATGGACGCACTCCCCTGCCGGGTGGTTTGTTCCTGAATCTGGTATGATTTTTCAAGAGACGCTTGCTGCCTGCTGATCAGGCAGCAGCGTCCTTTTGTTAAAGCGGTTCAAAACTCTGCGACGAGTCATGCTCTTGAGCACGACCACAGACTTTGAAAGAAGTCAGCGCAGGAGTTGTCCGCCTGAACGTGAATCCGATACCTGGAGGGAACGTCGATGAAGATGGCCTGGTCGCTGTTATTGCTGGCGGGAATTGCTTTCACCGCAGGTTGTGCTCAACCCACAGATTCCATGATGGAATCGACTGTGAATGCCGCTGAAGCCACGAAGAGTGAGCCAGCCGCCGAATCTGGGGCAGCGACGGTCGATCTTCAAGTGCTCGATTGGGACGCGACGAATGCTCTCGTAAAGCAGCACCAAGGCAAAGTCGTCGTGATGGATGTCTGGGCGACCTACTGCCCTCCCTGTATCGATGAGTTCCCTCATCTGGTCCGTCTGCACCAGTCACATGGAGCCAACGTCGCCTGTATCTCGGTCTCTGCCGATTTCGATGGCAGCGGCGAATCAAACCCGCAGACGCATCAGGAGAAGGTGCACAAGTTTTTGAAGGAACAGAAGGCGACCTTCCAGAACGTCCTGCTCTCGACCCCGGCTGAAGAACTGTTCGGTAAGAAGATTGTTCATGAGTCGATCCCCATCGTGCTCATCTACAACAAAAAGGGAGAACTCGCTGCTCAGTTCCCGGATCCCAAGGACCCTGACGAGTTCACCTATGAACAACACGTGCTCCCTGCGGTGATGAAACTGCTCGACTAACACCGCTGAATGCCACGTGTGTCAGCGTCGGACGGGTGGAATCCGGCGGCCTCATGGAGAAGATTTTGGCTTCCCCTTCTTTGGCGCGGCCTTTCCTCCTTCAAGTTGGAAATCGATGTCATTGTTTCCATCCTGAACTTCGGCAGTGAGCTTGGATTCCGTGTTGTATTCCTCTTGCAGAAGTTCCGGCATCAGCTTCTCTGAGCCAGTCACGGGGTCATGTACCATAAGATTCGTGCTGATTCTCACTACATGAGTGCCAATTTTGGCCCCCTGCACCTTTGGAAGGTATCTCAAGGAATACTTTCCGGATTCATCGGTCTTCCCATAGGAGGCGCGGCCGGACGTCGGTTCGAATGCCACCTGAGCATTCGGGAGAGGGGAACCATTGAGAGTGACCGTTCCACTCACGATGCCGAGTTCAGGGCGGTCTCTCTTCGCTCCGCACCCGACGAACAGCAGCGAACAAAAGACGACGGCAGCCAGTTTGATCTGGCGGGAATAGCACACGGTTCGACTCCTCCGGACTTGCGAACAGACAGAAAGCACGGGTGAGCATCCACGCTGACCCCAACGCGGCCGCGTGAACGGCTCGGCACACATGCGAAAAGCGGAATTGGTGACATCCTGATCAAGGAACTCAACCAGCAATTTGCAAGTTGATCCTCATCTCCGCGCCATGAGGAGAGAGGCGTCTCCCTCCTCAAGAAGCGTGCGGGCGACATCAAGCAAATTGACCTGCGCTAGAATTCTCCGACGACCTTGCCGTCCGCTCGACTGGAAAGGTTCTTGTAGTTCGTCAGGTCAATGTTTTCACTGACGAAGCGAACGGCGCCGTCTCCCATCAGGAAATGGGCCCCGCCTGTGTGAGCGCTACTGAATGCCGAGCGATACGCCCAGTAAGTGGGCTCGTCAATTCCCATCGGGTAGCCGGTCGATCCAGTGACCTGCATTGCGCCCCGATAGTTACTGCCTTCCTGCCAGCCATTGTTCGTTCCGACCCAATGAGCTGAGTTAGTGCTGACCCCGACGAGACTGGCACGTTCCCCCACCATGAATGTGTTGCTCGTTCCATCTGTGATGTCGCGAATTCTGACCGAGATATTCTGAAGTCCAAAGACACCAGTGGCCCAGTTGACATTCCGAAGATAGGCATAGACGCCCGGCCCATTGACTCCGACGTAGTTTGTTCGGGAGCAACGAACCCCGGCGATGGCGTCCTGAGCCAGTACATCGCCCGCATCCGAGGGGCAACGGAATACACTGATATTTCCTTGGAGAATTGGCCGGATCTGGACATCTGCGACGGCGTTTTGCAGCGAGCGAGATTCAGTTTTCAACTGCTGAAACGTGTTCCCAAGGTCGAGGTAGGGAAGAATGGACACGTGCCAGCCCCAGGCGGGGTCTGGGCTGTACTGAGACGTGGCACTATCCCAGATGCCATAGACGGGTGCGGGAAAGACCTGCGTTGAATCATGATAGTTATGCAGAGCCAATCCGAACTGTTTCAAATGGTTCTTGCACTGGGTCCGTCGCGCGGCTTCTCGCGCCTGTTGCACGGCGGGCAACAAAAGAGCAATGAGAACCGCGATGATTGCAATGACCACCAGCAGTTCAATCAAGGTAAACGCACGACGTGAATTCACGGAAAGACCTCCGTTTGTCGAGATGACGAGACAATGCTCCCGACTTCAGACGGCGAGGCGCTGCTTCGGAGTCGAGAACTGATTTCGGGAAATGAGCTTCCGCGTCACCGACATCGAAGAAATGGATATCGGGGGGAATGCTGTCACGTGGAATCACATGTCAGGAATCCATGCGGGTCAATTCATCGTAAAAGAACTAACTGGACTTGCCAGATGAATAGAGATGTTTATCAGGAATTATTTTCAGCTTTGTTGGAAAGAGAACATTCCTCGACAGTGGAGCGATACGGCTCACAGAAGATCCACCTAAAGCCTGTGGTGCGATCCTATCGGTAAAAAAATCATGCCTGGTCGAATCACTACTCTTCCCGGCAGATCGTTCCGGAAATTTCCGGCAAAAGGGCGTGATGTTCTGTGAAATCTGACGCCTGACTTCCAGTGGGGAAGGGATGGCCCTTCCCTGATCTTGTTCTGCTTAAGGGATTTCCCAGTGAAATCCCTGAGTGGATGCTCAGATCTGGAAGGTCATGATGTCCTCAGTTCCCGAGAAACAGCCCTGGCTGGAACGCTTCCTCGACTCGTTCTTTCAGGAACGAAACATTCAATGGCTGCTGGGGATCGGGATTCTGATCCTGCTCGGCTCATCGACGATGCTGGTAACACAGCATTGGGAAACGACTCCGCCGGTCTGGAAAGCGATTGTGCTGTTCGCTGGAACCTGCCTGACCGCAGGAGTGGGCTTCTTTGCTGGTCGCCGACTGGGGCTCCGCAAGACTGGCAACGGCCTGCTGATGCTGGCGATCTGCCTGATTCCGATTGATTTTCTGGCCGTCCGGTGGGTTCACCCGGAAGGTCTGTTTTCGGTGGCCGGGCTGACGAACTCGCTGATTAAAGTTCCGCTGTGGGGGGGCTTCGCCGCAATCTCGGCCTTGATGGCGCAGGCGATCTTCCGGCACTTTCTCAAACGTGATTCGCTCGGCTTCCTTGTCAGTTATCTCGTTCTCGCGTTCTGCGGAGCGCTCCTGCCGCTGCTGCCGACATGGTTGCTGCCTGTCGCAGGACTCGCACTGTGGGGAGTGTTCGCCTTCGGAACGGTGGAGGTTTCCCGGCATGTGTTCTGCCTGATCGAAGATCACCGCCTCCCCCGATTCTGGGGCTTCTCCCCTGCCCTTCTGCTCTGTCTCGAGTTCCTGCTGCTCTTCTGGACTTCATTGCTTCCGGCGATCCCTCAACCGTGGATCGGGTTGGGGCTCGTGATGATGGCATTGCCGGTGCTGAAAATCGTGGATGAATTGCGAGGAATTCTGAAACGTCGCGGCGCGCTGGCGTCAGGACTGAACATCTCGTCAGGCCTTGCAGAAGCGATTCATGACGCAGGGGATGACCTCGCCGGACGACGTGTTGAGGAACGTCGCCATTCCTTTGAACTGGGGGTGCCGCTCGTCCTATCACTGCTGGCGATTCTGTCGGGAGTCATTCTCTCGATTGTCGGCTTTCCTGAGTCGGTGGCAGTCGTTCCGACGGCCGCGCTGGCGACCGTCGCTATGGCCTGCGTGGCGGAACGTCTTCGGTCGCGGGTTCTCGTCTGGGCAACTCTGCTGCTGGCGATCGTTTGCTATCAGACCTGCCCTGTTTTCGTGAAGGGTCTGGTCCAGACCATAGTCAGTCAGGGGGCCGTGCTGATGCAGGAATCCCGGCTGCCGTTCGCGTTTTATGGACTGACCTACCTGCCGCTGCTGGTCGGACTGACGCTGCTGAGTTGCTGGCGTGAAGTGAAGAATCGCCCGCACTGGCGGAGCCCGATCGTTCTGTTATCGAGCTTGGCCCCCATTGTGTTATTGGTACTCGCCGGGACGCATCCCAAGGCAATGTTCCCTGTGGGAATCGCGTTGACCTGTCTTATCGGCTGGCAACTGACCGTTCTGCGGAATCGTCTTCTGCTGATTGGGATGATTGCCTCTTTGTTGCTCGCAGCGGCTGGCTGTATGACCTTCCTGCAAGTCGTGCTGGATGTGCAGCAATCGCTGTGGCTGGCACTCGCGATCTGGTTGTCGGTCGCGACGCTGTTGCTGACCGCTGGGCGCTGGTGGGACAACTGGACCCTGCAGTTCCATGCTGATCGGAAGATTCCATTCACGGCCCCGATTACTCGCTGGACGGGACTGGCAGTCCTCGTCGGATGTTCGCTGTGCTCACTGACCGTCAATGCGTTGATGGCTCCCGCCTTCTGGACTCAATCCAACATCATGTTGGCTCTGTGGTGCGGCGTGCTGCTGCTTGTGCAGGCCTATCAGCTGAAGTCCGTGTTCTGGTGGTGTCTGGCGCTGTCCTTCCCGCTCATCAGCCTGGGAATCGGCCTGTTTCACTTTACCCGACTGGAGGGACTGGTCGTCGGCGAAACCTTGGCCGTCCTTCTGCTCTGGGGAATGGGCTGGGTCCGTGAGCGGAAAACCCGTGGCCTCTCGCTGACCCCATTCGCAATGGCTGCGAGAATCGTCGTCAGTGCCGGTCTGATCCTCATTCAACTGGCATTGCTGGTCGTTTTTTCACTGCTTCTCTTTTCTTTCGCAAACTCAGGAGTCGGGCAGATCTTGAACGCCCCGACGTGGTACATCGCCGGTTTCCTAACACTGATCATGTCGTTTGAACTGGCATGGCGGACGGCCTCCCGTGGCCTGACGCTTCTGAGCTGGGGAACCGTGCTGTTGTGGTCAGGCGCGACGGGTCTGGCGATTCTGAACCTCGGGACCATTCTGAAGACGCTGCCGGTCATCTGGGGAGCACTGACTCTGTCTGTTGTTCTTCTGCTGAGATTCGTCCGGCCAACTCCGAACAGAAGAAATCAGCATGCCTTCTGGAGTTCGCTTGAGGGGGCCGTCAGTGCAACATTGATTCTCCTTTCACTGTTCTGCATCCAGGAGTTTCATTCTTCCGGAATCGCAGCGGTCCTCGTATTCCTGAGCCTGCTCGGGCTCGTTGTGAAACGACGCGGCCCAATCGCCTTGAACGGAGTGCTGGCCTTAGGAAATCTCGTTGTCCTGAGTCGAGTCATTGGCTGGACAGTGCCTGACTCGGCAACCGGGCAGCTGACACGACTGACGTTCCCGGAACTGGCGACGGCCGCGTTGCCAGTCGCTCTAGTGTCGGCTGTCTCCATTCTGTTCTGGGAAGGGCGGCTGCACCGAAAGCAGGTCATCGCCCCTGAAATGCAGGCGTTTCTCTGGTTGTTGTGCCTGGGGATGTTGGCACTTGATCTGTTTGCTCAGGGGCCACAGAGCTCGGCCTTCTCTGCAATGATCATTGCGGCGATGGCCGTGTGCCTGTCTCTGCAGCAACTCTGGCGAGCTGTCTGGCTCTCACATCAGAATGACGCAGAGGCACCTTCCGGAGTGATGACGGATGCTACTCGCTTTGTCTGGCAGGCCGAGGCCGTTTTGCTGGGCGGGGGCGTCCTGTTGATCCTCAATCAGTCTCTGTCACTGGTCAGCGTCCCTGCGTTATTCGCTCCTGTCGGATTCGCTGTGCTGTTCGTACTGCTCGCCCGATTGTCAGCGTGGTCACATCAATTCAAGGTTCTGTCGGAACCGTTCCGTCTGACCGGGGAAGCGCTCCCATTCGTGACTCTGATCGTCGCAGTGTCACGACATCTGACGCTGCCGAATCCGGAATGGGTCGGACTCAACAGCTTCGCTCTCCTGCTGCCGGCGGCGTGGTACTTCATTCGGGGATTCGAAAAGAACCGTGGTGACCTGCTGATGTCGGCACTGGTTTTCTTCAACACCCTGCTCTTCCTGATCTGGTCAGAACTGAGATGGACCGACCCCCAGTTTTTCATGATGCCGATTGGAATCAGCCTTCTTCTGCTGGTGGAACGGCTGGAAGCCAAAGTTCCTGTCGAACTGTGTGCCCCACTCCGCTATTTGGCGGCGTTGATCATCCTTGTCTCTCCGACCTTCAACATCGTCGGCGGCAGCTGGCTGCATCTCTCCACGCTGCTGGTGGCCTCGCTGGCCATGGTGCTGCTATCGATGGGGCTGCAGATCAAGTCGCTGTTGTACATCAGCACGGCGTTCCTGTGTGCTGACGTCGTGGCGATGGTCGTCATCGGAAGTCTGGACCATCCCCAGCGTCTCTGGATTGTCGGTATCGCATCTGGGGCGATTGTGATTGCCTTGGCCGCTTATTGCGAACGCCACCGCGAGCAGCTCAAGCAGCGTTTGCGGCTGTTAACGGCCCAGCTCGAAACCTGGCGTTAATAACGAAGTCTCGATTCCTGTTCTTGAACGGTTCTCTACTGATTGAAGGAGACTGACCATGTCCTGGATTGAAGGGTTCACTCTGATCATGCGTTCCAACTTCACCGCCATCAGAACGAAATTTGAAGACCCTGAACGCATGCTGCATCAACTGATCTGCGATATGGAAGAGGAACTCGATCGTGTTCGCCGGTCTGTCGCAGCAGCGATCGCGGATGAGATTCAACTCGCAAAGGAAGTCGACCGGGTTCGACAGGAAATGCAGCAATGGGAAGCCCGTGCTTCCAGTGGACTCAAACGGGGAGACGAAGCACTCGCCCGGCAGGCACTCGAACAGAAGATGCTGTCGCAGGAGCGACTGGCGACGCTCGAAAAGTCACACGAAACGCAGAAGACCCAGACAGCGAAGCTGCAGGCCGCTTACCGGGATCTCGAAGAGAAAATCCGTCAAGCCCGTCAGAAACGCACGCTGCTACTTGCACGACTGGCGAGTGCCGAATCCACGCAGGCGATTCACAATGCTCTCGATCGTGCAACCGGGAAATCCGCGTTCGCTGAGTTCAGCAGACTGGAGCAGAAGGTCGATCGCGCTGAAGCTCTGACTGATGCGTACGATCGATTGGAAGGACGCGATCCCGCCCGGGATGAACTGGCGAATAAGTTTGAAGTCGATGAACGGAAGAGTCGCCTTGAAGAGGAAATGGCCCTCCTCAAGGCGCGCCTGAATGACCCGTTGTCCGCTGAGTGATGCCCGACAAGCGGGATCGTCCGCTTACCAGTCGATCTCCTGAATCAGCGTCATTGGTTGCGTGGCATCGACCGGAACGAGCAGTTCGGCCTGTTCACCGCTCTGGCGGATCACTGGGTTTCCACCCTGAATCCGCACGGTCAGCATGCCGTCGACCCGATATCCCTGATCGGTCTTCTCAATCCGGGATCCCGTTGCGGCGCGGAAGAACAGCGGGGCTGACTTCCCTTCAGGAGTGAAATGCAACTCACGACGAATGGTGCCTTCATGGTCATTGCGTTTGACCGGGACCGGTTTGTCGCTGACGAGTCCGTTCGGGATTCGGTAGCGGAAGGTCGGGCGTCCCTGCTCATCCAACTGGTAGCCCAGGAACTGATGGCCGGGCTGTGGACGGACAGGGCCGGTCGGCCATGGCTCATTTGGATCTTTCAGTGATGCGAAGGCCAGCGCCGGTTCAAACGTGACGACATGGTCACCGAGTGGCGACTGACTTCCGGTGCCGCGTCCCGACCAGTGCATCGCAGCATCCAGGAAGCGGTCATGCCAGATCAGTTTCAGGCACAACTCGTCGGCATCGAAAGCGAGGTTGACCTTTTCGGGATAGCCAACGGCAATTGCCCGGGGAGAGACTCCGGCAATGAAGTTGCGATAGATGATCGGCTCCTGCTCCGGCTTGAGCTCGATCATTTTTGCGACGAGTCCCTCTGGAAGCCCGGCCTTCTCGCCATCGAGTAGATAGTTCCAGATCGCGCTAATTTGTTGATTGGCGTCACCGTGATAGATGTCTTTGACGACAGCATCACCGTTCGGAAATCCTGTTGGCATGCGAGTGCCGGGGCGATACTTCTGGGGATCATAGACATACCGCAGGAACCAGTCTTCACGGAGACGACCCGTCATTCCGGTCAATGCAATAGCCTGAATTCCGGAAGCGGCTTTCCCGCCGAATGTATGACATTTGATGCAACCGAGACCGCCGTTGCCGACGAGTTGCCGCCCTGTGGATTTCACCCGAGTGAGAGGCTCATCTGTCTTCGCAAGTGAGGTTTGTGTCTTCTGATCTTCCTTCACAAACGCCGGAACCAGATGACTGACGTTCCGCTGGGCGAATGCAGGCATCCTGGTGAGCATATACGGACGGTTCTTTGCCCCGGCGCTCATGACCTGCCCAAGCCATTTTTCCTGCAGCTTGTCTCCGACTCCATCGAGTGTCGGCGGCAGTCGGCCTTCATCCCCCATCTCTGGCTGCGTCGATTTGAACAGGTCATTCTTGCTGACTTCAGGCCCGCCCATCCCCTGCCGCTGGTGACAGGCATAACAGTTGAGGGCCGTCATCGTGTGGCGAATTTGTGCCTCAGCACTCGGTGCCATCAGAGTTGCTCCGGCCTTGAGTGCGAGCGAAAGATTCTCCGTCTGTAATGCGGTGAGATCGTACTGGGCGACGCCTGCTTTCACCGGCTGACTCTTCGGTGTGGCGAGACACCCGCCGTCCGGGTTCAGCTGTTGGAGGTCAGGAGCCTTCAAAGGGGATTTCAGATCCTGATCTTTGATCTTCAAGGCGTGACACTTTGCACAACCAAGTGAACTGAACAGCTCTCGACCTTGCTTGACCAGTTCCGGCGTGGTGGTGAAGCGCTGCAGCTTCGCCTCGGGCTTCTGATTTTCGCTGGCTTTAACAGCTTCAGGGCTGGGATAAAGTTGTGGTCCCAGGTGCTCGAGCGGAGCCCCCTGACGTCCGAGCATGACGACCAGTTCCTGGCCGTCGCGGGCCTGATAGTAATCGACGCGAATGTGGTGAACCGGATTCGGTTCAAATCGGGCAGTTCGCTCGACCAGTTCACCAGGCTTGGCACTTTTTGTCTCAAGCACCAGGTCTCCATCGAGCCAGAGCTGAGCCCCGTCATCCGCACCCAGTGCGAAGATGTGAGCACTCTTGTAGATGTCGGGCACATAAGCTTCGAACCGGATGCCGAAGTTCGCATCTTTCCCGGCGACGCTGCGGTCAAAGCCGACGCACGTCCCTTCCTTGATCGGCCTCAGATCATCGAAGTTAGGCATTTCAAACCAGCGACCTTCGAAGACCTGATACTTCACATTGGGAGGCAGAGCAGCCGCATCGGACTGCAACAGATAATTCGCCAGCTGATCAGCTTGTGTGTTATCAAGATTCAGCGAGGGCATCCGCGACGAAGGACGCGTTTTATGTGGCTCTTTCAGAAACAGGGCAAGACTCGGGACCGAATACTTCGCCGCCAGATCCGCCAGCGGGACCGACGTGTCAGATGATGTCTTTGCATGAGGCTCCGGTGAGTGACAGGCCGCGCAGCCGATTGACCGGAAGTGCTTCTGTCCGGCCGCGGCCTGCTTCTTGTCAGGATTCTGATCTCGCAGCGAACCGGTGGTCGAGAGGAAACTGGCGAGCGCCAGAGCTGCCTGTTTCCGTTCCTGTGGTGGAAGCGACCCTAGAACATCCGGCATCGTTGTGCCGGGTTTGACACCATGTGGATCGTTCAGAAAGTCCTCAATCCACTGAGGACGCACCCGACTTCCGACATCAGTCAGAATCGGTGCCTGCTTGGAAAGGAGGTTCTGCTTCAGGCTTTCCGCTTGAGGAGCGTGGCAATGAGCGCAGCCGAGTTCTCCGAGCAGCAGTAAGCCGCCCTCTACGGAGGGTTCCGACAGACTGTGAAAGCGTTCAAACCCTGCAATTCGAGGGCGACGGGCTTCCTGATCGGCATCGCGGGGAACGATCCAGAGATTGCGGAAGTGAACCGGATTACCGTGGTCCTGCAGATAGATCGGTCCTGGGGATGGTCCTTCCTTGAGGGGAGCGGCCCGGGTGGCGACGGGTACCGGAACATCCCGTTGGACGATGGTCCCGTTCAATCGTACGGTCATGCGTGCGTCGGAGATCTTCTTACCTGACGCATCAAACCGGGCAGCAGAGAAATCGACATCATAAGTCTGCCAGCTGAGCGGTGGATAACACGTATTCACGTCCGGTTTGCGAATCGTGTAGATCCCGCCCGCTTCGTTATCGAGACCGTCCAGCCCGAACGAGTCAAGGATTTGGGTTTCATAACGAGCCTGATGGTAGATGCCGCTGTTGCCCCGAGCCTGCCCTCTTGCAGTTGGCATGAACGGTGTCTGGAACTCCACATGCAGACGGTAATCCTGATAATCCTTCAGCGTTGTCGCACCAGCGATCAAAAAGCCATCGTCTGTCCGTCTGGCCCCCGGCTTCCAGTTTCTTGTCAGTGATTCCTGACTGCCATCAAAGAGAACCTCAGCTCCCGGTGGGGGAGCGGCTCCAAGTGTTGTGCTCTTTCGCTCGATCTTTTTTGCCTGCCAGCTGGAGAGGAGGTCGCGAATGACATCCGCTTCCTCTTCTTCCATGATCTGGGGCGGTGTGCCGTTCCAACCGTCGCCGGGAAGACCACCCGGCAGGATGACAACTCGAAACAGATTGTCACCGAGAGCGACGAGTTGGATTCCACGACGCGGATTCGCTGGATCTGCCGTGAGGTACTCTCCCTGCAGAGCGAAATCGGGGTCGGCCGCTGCTGCTTCTGCCGACGCAAAAGTGGTAGGTTTCTTCGGCTGGCGGGCTTCGTCAGCAGATAATTTTGAATCCCCGAGGATCACGAGCAGGCTGAGACCGAGGACTGCTCGCGATAACTGGCTGCGGAACATACCGGTCCTTTAACTGAGAACGCCTTATACGGATCCCGTGTTACGGTTCCCTGCGCGCGAAAGAACATTTCAAGGAAAGTGATTGCGTTCTCAGAATAGCGTTGAGACCGTTTCTGTCACTCTCCACGGAGAAGTCGATTTCGATCTGACGCAAATCGTTTGGATTCTTTCGAAATTGCGTCAGAGCTTGCCGCTCCACTGCTTTAGAAACGCGGAGGATGGCTTTACTGTCCCTTGAGTTCTTGCCGCTTCAGCCAAGCCTTCTCGCGCGTCTCGAAGCACGTGTTCAGCCACGGAACAGAGATGAAGAGGTTGCCGATGATCCACCCGATGGCGGCACCGATAAAGACGTCACTGGGGAAATGGGCATGGGTATAGATCCGCTCGATTCCGCAGAGTGTTGCGAGCGTCAGAAATGCCCACTTTCCATTCGGGAAGGCCCATGTCATCAGTGCGGCGAACGCAAACGCGCAGGCAGTGTGAGAACTGGGAAAACTCTGATGGATGGCGGCATTGGTTCCCAGCGGGAACCAGCCCTGAAATCCTGCGAACTCGATTGACGAGGCGGCGTCAAAATCAAATGCCCGAGGCCGTGATCGCGATAGCATCAGCTTCATCACGTTAGCGGCCATCCCTGCGGAAACGGCTCCCAGCAGGATGCGAACGGCCTGAGGAAAGCGTCCGCGGTAAACGCAGTAAATTGGCCCGAGTACCAGCAATTGGCCGAAAGGTGTCCCGAAGTGCTCCGCGGTCTGAAGAAAACGCACAATTTCGCGTGGCAGCCAGTCGACCGCACAGAATCGGCCGACGACATAATCCAGAAACGGCAGACACAATCCCGCCGCAATCACACAGGCGACCGGGAGCCGAATCGATAAGCTCAGCGACGGACGGCTGTGAGTTGATGTGAACGTCTTGCGACGTGTTGTCGGGACAGGAGGAAGTTCCAATACCGGCTCCATGCTGCGGAATCCATTCGCCATGGCTGTCATTGCGAGCTTGAAATCGCCGGCATCATATCGCGCTGTTGTGAAATGCGACCATGCCGATTTATCGCTCCCGAGTGGAAAACATGCCATTTTCTCCCTGGTGATGGAGAGCCGTCGCCAGCACGTCCGATCAGGTCAGAGGATAAGCATCGCATCGCCGTAACTGAAGAAGCGGTAACGCTCCCGGACCGCTGTGGCATAGGCTTCCAGCATGAGGCCTCGCCCTGCAAAGGCACTCACAAGCACCAGCAGCGTGGACTTCGGCAGGTGGAAATTCGTGATCAGGGCGTCGACAACCTGAAACTGATACGGCGGGCGGATGAAGAGTTGTGTTTCTCCCTGCCAGGGGACGAGCGGACCATGAGCGGCCACGCTTTCCAGCGGACGAACTGATGTGGTTCCGACAGCGACAACTCGATGTCCCCCCTGCTTTGCTTTGCTGATTCGCTCGACCGTTTCGGCGGGCAGTTCGCACCATTCGGAATGCATGCGATGTTCTTCCAGACGATTCACACTGACAGGGCGGAACGTTCCCAGACCAACGTGCAGGGTGACATTCGCCCGGTCAATTCCCTTTTGGCGGCAGGTTTCGAATAGCTCCGGCGTGAAATGCAACCCTGCAGTGGGGGCAGCGACTGCTCCCGGCTGCTGTGCATAAGTGGTCTGATAGCGGTCTCGGTCGGCGACGCCGGCTTCGCGCTGCATGTAATGCGGGAGCGGCAAGGTGCCGAACTGATCCAGTAGTTCCAGGGCGGACCGCTCAGACTCCGGCTTGACGGTCCATGTGCCGTCCTCATTACGGGTTTCCAGCAGCAGATCAAGACGGTCTGACGAGTCTTGTCTCCTTGAGTCCGCCGGTGAGAGAGTCAGCCGTTCCCCCGGTTGAAGTCGGCCGCGGGTCTGCCCGATCAGTCGCCAGCGTCCGGCTTCCTCGAGACGCAGGAACAGGCCTTCCCATTTGCCACCGGTTGCCGTGCGGACTCCCACCAGTCGGGCCGGAACGACTCGCGTGTTGTTCACGATGAGCAGATCACCTGACGTCAGGAAATCCGGCAGGTCTCGAAACGTGTGATGCGAGATGCTCCCGGTCTTTCGATCAATGACCATCAGCCGGGATTCGTCACGACGTTCTGCCGGAACCTGTGCGATCAGCTCCTCAGGAAGGTGGTAGTCGTAAGCACTGATTTCGTCGAGGTTTGGCATGAGAGCGGAGAATCAGACGTGGAACCCATCGGGAAAAGCCGGGCAGCAAAACGCATCCATGAATCAGGATCTGTTCGTGGAGAGGGCTCGAAGTCTGGCAGAATCTGCCGCTCTCGCGCAGCATGGTAGGTGAAACCGGAATGCCGGTCGACAGGCTTCTGGAATCCGGAATACAACCGCTTCAGACAGAATCCCCTGTTCTCCTGAAATCGCAGACTGAGCGGTCATGTTTCAACGGAGCTTCTCCAATCGAATCCTGATTCTAGTCGCCCTGATGGGGGCGAGTGAACTCACCCTGCTGACAACTCAGGCTCAAGTCCCGATCGAACAGCCGCCAGCTCCGATCCGCTTTGACCCCATCTACTCGGACTGCGTCGGTGATGCTCCTCCCATGGCGGGAGCAGCGGGCGGCATGATGGGAGGAAATCTGGCGGCGTTGAATGGGGCGAATGGAGGCTATTGTCCGCCTGACGGGTTGCTCTGTGGCCTGACCTCTCCGACCTGGCAATGGACGTTCCTGCCGCAAGGATTTCTCTATCACACTTATTGGGCGAGCGCGGCTGAACCCCGGCTTTCGACTCAAATCTTCGAGAGCTTCGGCGACGGTCCCTATCTGGATTCATCGATCGCCGGTCGAATTGGCTTTGTCCGGTTCGGCGAACGGTATTCGGAAGAAGGATTTCAGATCGACCTGCTTGTCGGAGCGAAACTCCGGCAGGACGTCGATGACGAAATGGACATGGTCGGAACGGACTACCGCTACGACATTCCATTAACCTATCGCCGTGGGCAGCATGCCTGGAAGTTCGGTTTCTACCACGTCAGTTCACATACCGGCGACGAATTTCTGATTCGGAATCCCGGCTACCCTCGACTGAACTATTATCGCGACTCGCTGTATCTGGGGTACTCGTACTACATGTTCCCGGAACTGCGGCTGTACGGAGAAATGGACTACGCGTTCAGCCGTGACGTTTCAAAGCCATGGCAGCTGCAGTTTGGCTTTGACTACGGGCCGGTGCATCCGACACGGATTCATGGAGCCCCCTTCTTCGCCCTGAACGTTCATCTTCGTGAAGAGGTGAACTGGGGCGGCAATGTGAATATTCAGGGGGGATGGGCCTGGCGCGGCGAAGGTCTGGGAGCAGGCACTCTGCGAACCGGACCATACTTTTACAACGGCAAAAGCCCACAGTTCTCGTTCTATAACCAGAGCGAACAACAACTCGGCTGGGGCCTGTGGTACGACTTCTAAGACGCCGTACCACGCGGAACTGAAGCTACGGTTAATCGAGGCGTACTCCGCAGTCTCCCGGCAGAGTGAACTGCATTAGGAGATGATGATCTCGCTATCCGGGGCGACTGTGACTGAAGCGGTGATGGCATCGAAGAACGGGTTGAACTGGTCCTGCTCGTGATCGGTCACCTGTGACATCACCAGCAGAGTTCGGCCTCCGATTTCGACGGAGAGCAGTGAGACGCAGTTGACGAGTTCCATCGCCATGAATTCCAGATTCTTGCCCTGTGCACTCTCGCCGGCCAGCCTCGCGTGAAGTGGATAGGAATCCACTTCTTCGTACTCGTCCTCGAAGGCCTTGACTGCTTCCTCGATAACATGTTCAGCGTGGGGGCGGCGATTCAAAATTGTCAGGGACCAGAAAGCACCTGCATCGCCAACGGAGATGGTGACCGTCTCATCGCCTTGCTCCTCTGTCAGTTCCCAGTGACCGGGGTACTGAAAGGAGATTCCATGGCCGCGATAGGTTTCACCCAGATTCATCTGATTCGATTCCGTCGTGATTGCGCGATTGGGACGTCGTGAGCGTCCAGAAATGACGAGACCGGTCTGCACGCGGCGACTTGCATGTTTTCATGCGCGTAAGCACGTCTTCAGACCGGACGGGGCTGGTCAGTGTGGAACTGGCGTTGACCGCCGCTCGTCACTGCCCTGCTCTGGGGCTGATTCTCTCAGCTTCAATCGCCGTCGACAATGCACGCGGCTCTGGTGGAGGAGCTACTGTCCTGATTCAGAGAGCACGAATGAAAGAAATTCGCCCGAGGTCAGGCTGAGCGACGGAACGAACTGCGGGGAGACCGGGGAAATCCATCCTTCCGGTCCTGATCAGGCAAGTCGAAGAGGCCCAGAAATCCTTTGGAGCGTCGAAGTTCTTGCTCGGCCCGACGCTCTTCCATCAGCCGGAGGTACTCTTCGCTTTCGGCAGTGGTTTCATTCGGAAGGTGAGTGCTGGAAAAGTGTTGTGTCATCAGGAGACCCAGCAGTCCGCCGCCGGTCAGAAATACGCAAATCAGACTGCCGAGAATCAGGCTTCTCACGGCTGTCTCGCCGAACAGGCTCGTCAGAGTCACGACCAGGGCCCCCATTGCCAGAAAGACAATGAAGGCGAACCGGATGCGGGCGACGATAGGCGTGGAGTCGTTCTGGGTTGTCATGGAAATGACCTGATCATCAATTTCTGAGCGGAATCCGTCCGCAAAAAGCGTGAGTGAGGAGTTTCGAGGAAGCTCTCTCTGCTGTTGCGGGTGGAAATCTAGCAGGACCTGGATTTTGGGGGCAGATGAAAATCTGGCAGCTACGCCCTGACGTTGCAGGCATTGATGCAGAAACTTCGAATTTCGGCCAACCAGCATGGAAACAGGTTGAAATCCGGTGAATCCCAGCGTTTCATGGGTGTGGGAGAATTCGGTATGCCGCCTGAAATCCGATCTGATCACACCGTACAGAGATTGTCGCTCCGAACTCCGGGAGTGCTGACTCTGCTCGAGGCCCTCTTCTGGACGGCAGGCTTTCTGGCGGCTCAGGCCATGATTCTGGTTATGCTGCTCGCAATTCTGATCGTCAGCAGTTTCGGATGGAACTGGCCGGGGCAGGACGAGACCCTGAAGTGGGTTCTCGAAACGAACTTGGATCGATCGTTTCTGCTCGTGGGAACCCCTGTGCTTGGCGCGGTCTTTTTGCTGCTGCCTCTCATCCGGTGGCGAGAGGGACGGGACTTCCGCAAGCGGATCGGATGGCGGTATCCGACGGCGGATGAATTTGTCATTTCACTGGCAACAGTCTGCCCGATCGCTCTGCTTGGAAATCTGGTCTATGAGCAGGTCAATCTCTGGTGCCAGGGGGAGCCGTTGGTTGTGTGGCCATCAGCGACCGCACTGCATCAAACGTCGCTCGACCACTTATATAGTACGTTTCAGGGAGTCCCCTTCCCTGTGCTCATTGTGACGATGGCCTTAGCGCCAGCGTTTGCTGAAGAACTGATCTTCCGTGGAATGCTCGGGCGACGGCTGGTCGCACAGTTTGGAGTCATTCCTGGAATTCTGCTCGCTTCCATGGCATTCGCGATGATCCATGGATCATTGCCTCACGCTGTCGCAACGTTTCCAGTCGCGATCCTGCTGCATCTGCTCTATCTGCAGACCGGGACAATCTGGGTGCCGGTGCTGGTCCACTTCAGCAACAACCTGCTTGCGGTGACGATGGTGCACTATCAGCTGCAGCCGGAACTCGCGCATTCTCCGATGTTGCTTGGCTCGCTCAGCATCTATCTCGTCATGATGCTGCTTCTGCTCTCTTCGAGAACCCGAACCATGCGAGGTGTCGGGGCCAATGCAGGACTGCGGGAAATCAGTGCTATTCCGGGTTCCTGAGCTGTTCACAGCAGCATTTTAAGAGAAGGACCATTTCGAGCCACTGCAGTTTCTCAGCGATTCGCTTGAGATCCTCGGACCGGCTTCGCGATGCCAATTCACAAAGGTCGACGAAGGCCATTGCATCCCAGTTTCCCTGCCCGAGACGCCGCTGCCACTCATGACATTCCGAAGTGCAGGAGCGATTGAAGATGTCGGCGGCTGCGGTTGCCAGAGTCTGATGGACCGGGTGAGTTCCGACCCGGCGGAACCAATACTTGGCATTGCTATAGTCAGGTTCGCGACGATGCATGACGGCATGCCAATAATCAGCGAGTCGAAGCGGACCCTCTCCTTCGACCTCCTGTGACTGCTCATGGCTGGCCTGCAGGTCATCGTGAATCTGGTAGAGCCCGGCACGCAGGGCATTCCCGGTCGGACTCTTGTCGCCTTGCATCTGGATGCGGTCTGCGAGTTCCCGGCGGACGTGGCGATCGCGCGGGGCCAGCTCGGGCAGCGAGCCGTCCGGATCTTCTGAAATCATCTCATCACTGATGTGAACCACAGACCGAGAGATCTGGATTGCTTCCCACAGAGATGATGGCGGAGCTGTCGTGGCCTCTGTGAGAGGACGGTAAGCAACGATGGCCTCAGGCACGCGCTCCGCAACGATGGTTGCGACGTCCAGCGGACAGTTGTTCCACAGCAACTTCCCTGTCATTCCACAGGGGAGAACAACGAATTCTGCAAAGGCGGGGGCACGGGAGACGGCGTTCTGTATCAGAGATTCAGAGGCATTTTGACCGGGGGAAGCGAAGGTCTGGCTCGCGCCCGGCTTTGTTGATTTCCGGACTTTCTCCCAGTCAGTGAATGCGTGCATGCCTGTTTCCTGCAATGAATGACGGGACACTCCCCGGGGCCAGCCTCAAGGTGCACACTGCTGTGACCGCAGTGAGTCCCGAGTCGGGGACAGGATGATCAACAGGAGGTCTCGCTGTCGAGATTCAACAGCTGATCCGCCTGAAAGAGTTTAGCAACCGGGAGTGCTATTACTGCTTCGGAGCAACAGCGTCTTCGATGGCTTTGAGAAGCTGGTTTAGAATGAACGGCTTGTAGAGAACGCATTTCAAACCGAGTTGGCGTGCTTTGACGAGCGTATGTTCGCCATCGTACCCGAAGCCTGTCATCAGGATGACCGGCGTGTTCTCATGAGTCTGACGTAATCGGCAGTAAAGCTCAGAGCCCTTCATGTCGGGCGGTTTAATATCGCAAATGACGACGTCGTAGTGGAACGTACGGGCCATTCGCAGAGCCTGTTCGCCATCACGGGCGGTCTCAACGACGACGTCAAATCGTTCCAGAATCTCGTGAGCGCTGTGACGGATGTCACGCTCTTTATCGACGACCAGCACCCGGCGTCCAGCGAGATTCGGATGCGGCGACTTTCGCAGCATTGTGCCACCGGATTCGGAATACGTCGATGACCCGGCCTGGCGGATGAGTTCGCGAATTTCCTGCGTATGCTGCAGCACCTTCTTAAGTCGCGTTTCCACCTGCGGATCTTTGTCCGCATATTTTTCGTAGATCCAAGTGGTTTCGTTCAGGATCTCATCGACCGGATCGGCGACATCGCAAAGCACCCGCTTTGTATTAGCGGCGACAGTTGTTGCCTTCTCGGCCATCAACAGGTCGAGGGTATTCAAAGCGACTGCCACTTCACGGCAGAAGAGTTCGAGGAACTGCAGGTCAGACTGGGAGAAGGCCCCCGGTTTGAAACTTTCGACGTTAAACGTTCCGAGGACCTGATCATGACGAATCAGGGGAACGGTCAGTGAACTGCGGGCGCCGGTGGCTCCAACAATGTAGAGAGGGTCGTCGACAGTGTTTTCGCAGAGATAACTGCGACCGGTGGCGGCGACGAACCCGGTCACCCCGTTGCCTTCCGCACTGACTCGCAGTTCGCGATGCTCAGCCGTGGCGTCCATTCCCAGAGCCAGCAGGGGCTGCAATGTGTTGGTTGCCTGATCGATAATTCGAACTTCAACGGTTTCGAATTCGAGCAGCTCCTGCGTGTAGTATCGGAGCTTGGATTTTAGCAGCTCAATCCGGTCGTGAGTGGAGAGCTCGAGAACTTCATCCGGCTGCAGGTCACCCAGATCGAGCCCCGCCTTATAGATTGCATTTAGCTTCTGCTGCTGCAGGATTTCTTCAGAGTTGTCCCGGAGTGTCGCGAGCAGCAACTGCTGATGATTGTCGGTCCTGCTTTTCACCGGGCTGACGGTGACGTCGTAAAATGTTTTATCATTGACCCGGACTCGGGTTTTCGCCTGATTGCCGGTGGCGAGCACCATGTTCACCGGGCAGAAGCACTGGCCGACGATTTCGGCACCAGACCAGGCATCAAAGAGTCGCTGCGGAGGTTGGCCGGGGTCGCTTAGGGTGAGAACCTGTGTCGCAAGGGTGTTGGCCCAAAGAATTTCTTCCCGATCATTGAGAAGGACTACGGCTTCGGGGAAGCGATCAAGAAGTCC
Source organism: Planctomycetota bacterium (assembly GCA_023417655.1). Taxonomy (GTDB): domain Bacteria; phylum Planctomycetota; class Planctomycetia; order Planctomycetales; family Planctomycetaceae; genus Planctomicrobium. The sequence goes on from JAEZFD010000043.1 coordinate 25,379, forward strand.
GGTTGCTTCCAGAATCAGGCCAGTCCCGCCAGCGTGATTCCCGACCAGGCAGTATCCGGGAGGAGACTGACCTTTCAGACGCTCGAGCGCGTCTCCCAGTGAATCGGCTGCTGTGACCCTGCACCGGTCTTTCAAACCATCGATCACCGGCGAACCGGAGGACGGCTCAATCCCGAACACCAGGACTTCGACTTGGTCGGGCACGTTAATCCCCACTCCCTGTCCGTTGGAACTTTCCGAGGGCTGACTGTCGGTTCACAAATGCACAGGTGAACTCACAATCATAGGCCAGAGCCACCTGGTCGACAACAAGCAATGCGCGACTCGGGGATTCCTATAGATCCGGTTTTATCCCGCGTACAGGGGTGAGTCCAGCTTTGAGGAATTAGTTTCAGTTTTGGAATCGAACTTGGCTTATTTGTTTGCCCTGATTCCGTGACATTAATCCTGCTGCATGTCGAAGTCACCTAATGGCAATCCCCTGACGGGGGCCTGCTGCCGGGTACTTCGATATGAACTCGCTTTTGTGAACTCGTTATGCATCGGCGAATCGTGATGCCACGTTTTGAGGCCATCCGCTCCGGCCGTGCTCAGAATCGGCAAATTTCCAACAGGGCTTCAGCCTACCTGATGTTGTGGGGCAGAATCTCCTTCATCCAGCTCTCTTCACAGGTTGGCAAGGCCCCTCGTGGCAGGGTTGAATCGCTCTCCTTCTGGATTTCAGGAAAAACAGAATCGTCTCATCTCGGGAGGCGCGAAAGCCGCACGTTTGAACTCACCGGAACTCCTGTTACACTTTCAGTTTCGTGAGTGCGGGTGGTCGTCACGGTCGGCGGCCAGGCCTTCAAACCCTGTCATCTGAATTGTTGTGACCATGCAGACTTATCCGTTCCTGTCCACTCTTCGCGATGCTCCGACACTGAACCCAGATGAAATGCGGAACATGATGTCCGCTTCGATGGGAGCAGGAGCTTCGGAATTCCGCCGCGCCGTGGAACAGGTCGCTCAGGATGCGGAATCCAACCCCACACTGCTCACCCGAGCTGGGATCGGCTACTTCCTGCTGGGACAGCCAGAACTGGCCGTGCAGACGCTCGCGTCCAGCCGGGACGGCGTCGGGCACTTCTATCGTGCTCTCAGCTTCGACACACTCAAGCGTTTCAACGATGCCGCTCAGGAATTTGAACTGGCTGCCAAGGCTGGCTATCAGCCGACGGAATCGACGCTGCGTCGTGCCGGGTCGCTTCGCAAGTCCGGTCAGCTCGAAGAAGCTGAAAAGACAATCCGCAGCACCGGAGCCGAAGGCGCCCGTCTCGCCGAGTATTCCTACCAGATGGGCTGCATTCTCGCAGATCGTGGCGACACCTTCGGAGCGATTGAATACTTCGAACGCGCCGTGGACATGGATCCTCACCATCAGCGTGCTCTGTTTGCACTCGCCGTGCAGAATAGCCGGCATGGTGACGACGAAGAGGCGATTCAGCTGTACGAACGCTGCCTCTCACGTCCACCGTTTTACCTCGGTGCCCTGCTCAACCTCGGCCTGCTGTACGAAGACAAAGAGAACTACGGCGCTGCTCAGTACTGCTTCGAACGCGTGCTGAAGTATGACCCGAACAACGAACGTGCCCGACTGTTCCTCAAGGACATTGAGGCCACCAGCGGCATGTACTACGACGAAGACTCCCTGAAGCAGGCTCAGCGTCTGGAGCAGCTGCTCAACCGTCCGGTTACCGACTTCGAACTCTCTGTTCGCAGCCGCAACTGCCTCGCGACGATGGGCATCAATTCGCTCGGCGACCTGACCCGAATCAGCGAGCAGGAACTGCTGGCCGGCAAGAACTTCGGCGAGACCTCGCTGACAGAAGTTCGCGACCTGATGCGGCAGCACGGGCTTTCGCTCGGCCAGTTCCAGCACGAAAAACAGCGCGAACCTGTCTTCGACACCCGCGATCTCTCTCCGGAAGAACAGGCCAAACTGTCCATGCCGGTGTCGGATCTCAACCTGTCAGTTCGAAGCCGCAAGTGCATGACCCGACTGGGAATCGCCACTATCGGCGAACTGGTCTCTCGCACTCCAGACGAACTGCTGGCTGCGAAGAACTTCGGGGTGACGTCGCTGAACGAAATTCGCGACAAGCTCGCCGAATTGAACATCAAGCTGCGAAACGACTGATTTCGTTGACGAAACGGTTCAGGGCTGCGTGACACGATCCCGCGAGAACTCAATCAGACGCGCGCAAGCTTCTCCCAATCCGGAGAAGAATGTGCGCGTCTTTTCGAGTTGATTTGAATGAGTCATTTCGAGGTTCGGCGAAGAGCTGTTGCCGTGACCCGAGCGTCCAGCACATGTCAGGCATGACGGGTCTGAGCCGAATCGAATTGGCAAGTTCTCTGTGGCCTGCCGCCGCAGTCAGGGATCACTCGATCAAAGCCGGAAGACGACACTTTGAAGGCGTCACTTCGGCCAATTAGCAGGTTCTAAAAATGACGAGTGGAGCTTCCGGTGATCGCCGGTTCCAAGAGATTGCCGCCAAAGTCGAGGCCGGAATACGCCTGACGTACGAGGACGGTGTCTACCTGGATCAGCAGGCAGATTTGCTCTCCCTCGGTGCTCTGGCTCATCAGGTCCGTCTGCGGCGGCATGGACACACAGCTTATTACAACACCAACGTCCACCTGAATCCGACGAACGTCTGCGTTTATCGGTGTACGTTCTGTGCGTTTCGATCGGACCTGAAGTCCGAAAAGGGCTATGTCTTCTCTGACGACATGATTCGGGAGCGAGTGCTCGAGGCAAAATCTCAAGGGGCGACAGAGATTCACGTCGTCGGTGGTCTGCACCATAAGAAGAAGTTTGACTGGTACGTCGACGTTGTCCGGATCATTCATGAGACATGGCCGGAGATCCACATCAAGGCTTGGACGGGTGTCGAAATCAACTGGTTCGCGCACCTGACCAAAAAACCCTATGAGTGGATCATCCAGCAGTTGAAAGCCGTCGGGCTCGGAAGTCTTCCGGGGGGTGGGGCGGAGATTTTCGATCCGGAGATCCGTGCAAAGATCTGCGAACACAAAGCGGATCCCCAGAGCTGGCTCGACATTCATCGCACAGCTCATCAGCTGGGACTCCGTTCGAACGCCACGATGCTCTATGGGCACCTGGAGAACGCACATCACCGCATTGATCACCTGCTGCAGCTGCGATCATTGCAGGATGAAACCGGTGGCTTCCAGACTTTCATTCCGCTCGCGTTCCATCCGGAAAACACAGGGATGTCCTATCTAAAAAAGCCGACCGCGCATCAGGATCTGCGGACCATGGCCGTCGCTCGTCTGATGCTCGACAACTTCGACCACATCAAAGCCTATTGGATCATGCTCGGAGAGCAGACCGCACAGATCGCCCTGAACTTCGGCGCCGATGACATCGACGGCACTGTGGTGCATGAGACCATCTATCACGAAGCCGGTGCCAAGACTCCGGAAGGTCTCACCGTGACACAGCTGCATCAATTGATTCGCGAAGCCGGCTGCGACCCGGTGGAACGGGACACCCTCTATCGTCGAGTCATTCGAAATGGAGCTGAATGGACCATCGGCGCACCTGTCACCGCCGCCGTCTGATTGCTTGATTCTTTGGCTGATTACTGGCTGTTTACGATCTGAACGCTGTCGGGCAGAAGAGACTCTTCGCCGGCCCTGCTCAATTACCTGCCTCCTCTTCCTGTTCTGAATCCAAGGAAGCCGGGATGTGGCGTGCCGTGTCTCGAATGCGGCCTTGCGTTCAGCGGCCCACTGGGTGGCGTCCTGAAAGTTTGCTTGGATCACAGGTCACGAGCCCGTATAGTGACCTGACGTTTTCCCCCCTGTCATCCGGAGCCTGACGACCGTTTCATCAGGTCAACGGCGGTCACCTTCGAGTGCCTCACTGAGAAAGCAGCCCCATGAAAATTCAGGTGGTCTTCTACAGTATGTATGGTCACATCCACAAAATGGCCGAGGCTGTGGTCGAAGGAGCGAAAAGCGTTCCCGGGGCGGAGGTGACTTTGCTCCAGGTGCCGGAGCTAGTGCCTGATGCCGCTCTCGAACGAATCGGGGCCAAGCAGGCTCGGGCCGCATTCGCGGATGTTCCGTTTGCCACGACTCAGGGACTTGCTGAAGCCGATGCCATCATTTTCGGCACTCCGACCCGATTTGGGAATATGACCGCTCAGATGCGGAACTTTCTCGATCAGACCGGCGGGCTCTGGGCGAAGGGAGGCCTGATTGGCAAGATCGGCAGCGTCTTCACCAGCACTGGCACACAGCACGGCGGGCAGGAAACAACGATCACAAGTTTCCACACCACCCTGCTTCATCATGGCATGATCATCGTTGGCGTTCCGTACTCCTGTCAGGAACTGACCAACATGAACGAGATCACTGGAGGTTCTCCATACGGAGCAGGCACGCTCGCGGGTGCGGATGGCTCTCGTGCACCGACGGAGAACGAACTCGCCATCGCCCGATTTCAGGGAAAGCATGTCGCAGAGATTACAAAGAAGCTGACCTCCTGAAATCTCCAGAGGCATTCTTTATCGTCTTTAAAGATCTTTAAAGATGTGGTTCAGATGTAGGCGTCCTGTCTGCATCGCAGCAGATTGAAAGCGCCGTGAATCAGCCGACCGAAGCCCCCGCAGATCCCCCCGCCGAATCAGATGTAGAAGTGACGCCGACCAGACGTGGTGGCCTCTTTGGTTCAGAGGATTGGTGGGCGATCTGGCTGGGAGGGCTCGTGCTGCTGATCGCGACGTGCGCGACATGGTTCACTCGGCCTGCTGATCAGCCCGAGCGACTCACCCGATATGCGGAGTCTGCTGCGAAACTGGATCAGTTAATCGCGGACCCGGCGACGGATCCCAAAGAGATCGCGGCTCTCAAAGAAGAGAGGAAGAAGCAGAAGAAGGATCTCGCGAAAGATCCCATCCGCCCTTGGATCGCGAAACCCGGAAGCTGGTCCTCGAACCCCGTCGACGCGTTCTTCGATGCGAAGTCAAAGAAGCCGCAGCTTGCCGCACTCATGGGGACATTCCTGATTATTGCGACGCTGTTCGCGATCGGTGTCGCCGGCATGGGACAATCTGCGGCTCGATTCCTCGTCGCGTTTGTCCCGTTGTTTCTGCTGGCGGTTCTGGCCTATGTGCTGGCCGGTCAGGATGTCGTGAAATATTACAACCTGGAGTATGCGCTCTGGGCGATCCTGGTTGGTCTGATCATCTCCAACACGATCGGGACGCCGCATTGGCTACAGCCTGCCGTCCGGACAGAGTTTTATATCAAGACCGGGCTCGTGCTTCTGGGAGCGGAAATTCTGTTTTCGCATCTGCTGTCACTGGGAGTTCCCGGAATTTTTGTCTCCTGGGTCACGACACCCATCGTACTCATCAGCACGTTCATCTTCGGCCAAAAGGTTCTGAAGATGTCATCCCCTTCACTGAATATGGTCATCAGTGCTGACATGTCGGTTTGTGGGGTCTCTGCGGCGATTGCCACCGGGGCGGCCTGTCGTGCGAAGCGTGAAGAGCTGTCGCTGGCGATTGCTCTGTCCCTGATCTTCACTGTCATCATGATGGTCGCCATGCCTGCGTTTATTAAAGCAGTAGGAATGGATCCCGTTCTCGCTGGTGCGTGGATGGGCGGGACGATTGATTCCACCGGGGCGGTCGGTGCTGCAGGAGCGATGATCGGGGAGCCGGCCCTGACGGTCGCTGCCACAGTCAAAATGATTCAGAACATCCTGATCGGCGTCGTTGCTTTCGGCGTCTCAATCTACTGGGTCGGCTGGGTGGAGAAATCAAACTCAGCCCAGCGGGTCGGACTGGGAGAAATCTGGAGACGCTTCCCGAAGTTCATGCTCGGGTTTGTCGCCGCGTCATTGGTTTTCTCTTCCATTTCGAGTGCCAGCCCAGCGGGAAATGCGCTGGTTTCGGCAACCGTGCTGGACGGTTCGACGATCGCGATTCGCGGTTGGCTCTTCTGTTTGGCATTTGTCAGCATCGGTCTGGAGAGCAACTTCCGCGCATTCCTTCCCTACTTCAAAGGGGGAAAACCGTTGACGCTCTATCTCGTCGGGCAGTCGCTGAACCTGTTGCTCTCGTTTGTGATGGCCTGGCTGATGTTCACCAAGGTGTTCCCACATGCAGCCGATGCACTCCGAGGCCAGTAAGCCATTGGACACTTCCCGAAAGCGGTGGCTCTCACTCGCTGCCGCTTCGGGAGTTGTGGCGCTCATCTGGCTGATCGCCCTGCCACTGCTGGCGCGACAGCCGGAGGTGCAGGCTCACATTGAGCGAAACAAGCAGGCCGGGATTGATCCCAGTGTCCGGTTCTATTCAGAACTCCCGGAAATGCCGGCCTATCTTGAACGCATCGATTCCGCACATCGCCGACATGGGGATGCTTTCTGGAATCGGACTCCCTCGTCGATGGCGGACTGAATGATTGACGGATGGGGGACGGGAGTTCTTGCTTACTTCCCCTGCTCTGGACGTTTCATTGAGAGACCGATTCTTCCGCGGGCTTGATCGACACTGTCGACCCAGACCCGTACGGTTTGACCGACGCTGACGACTTCCTGCGGCGACGAGATGAAGTGATCCGCCATCCGGCTGATATGCACCAGTCCGTCATTCTTCAGGCCGACATCGACGAATGCACCAAAGTCGACCACATTAGTGACGACCCCGGAGAGTTCGGTTCCAATCTGGAGGTCGTCGAGCGAGAGCACCCCTGCACGCAGCAGCGGCGGCGACAGGTCTTCGCGAGGATCGCGCCCCGGCTTGAGCAAGGCTGACAGCACTTGATCGAAGGTGTACTGGTCACATTGCAGTTCCGTGGCCAACGCGCCCCGGTCGGACTGGAGCATTCCCAGAGCGGTCGTCTTCTCACCTGTTGATTGGGAGAGCGCGTTCAACGGGACACCAGCCTGCTTCAACAGACGACGGGCGAGCGGATAACTTTCAGGGTGAACCCAGGTCGCATCCAGTGGCTCGTCCCCTTCCCGAATCCGCAAGAATCCTGCGGCCTGCACGAATGTCTTCTGACCCACCCCCGGCACTTTTAGTAACTCCTGCCGCGAACGAAATTGCCCGTTCTGATCACGCCAGCTGACGATTGCCTTGGCGGTGGTGCGGTTCAGTCCAGAGACGTATTTCAAGAGCTCAGTACTGGCGTTGTTGAGGTCGACGCCGACGTGATTTACGCAGGATTCAACGACCTCCGAAAGTGAGGCGACGAGTTCCTTCTCAGGCAGGTCATGCTGATACATACCCACCCCGATATGCTGGGGCTCGATTTTGACGAGTTCGCTGAGGGGATCCTGCAGTCGTCGTCCGATGGAAATCGTGCCGCGAACGGTGGCATCGAACTGGGGAAATTCTTCCCGTCCGACTTCGCTCGCCGAGTAAATACTGGCACCCGCCTCGTTCACGACGACATAGCGACAGGTCAGTTCATGGCGGGAAATCGTGTTCGTCACAAGTTCCTGTGCTTCCCGACTGGCAGTGCCGTTGCCGATCGCGAGGACCTCAACGTCATGCTTCTTGATCAGGGTGAGCAGCTTCGTCTCTGCCTGCTCTGATGCTTTGGGGTCGGTGATCGAGACGACACCGTGCTCGAGAACGGTCCCCTGTGCCGAGAGAACGGCGAGCTTGCATCCGGTGCGGAAACCAGGATCAATCGCCAGCACGATTTTTCCGAGGAGCGGCGGCTGCAGCAGCAACTGACGGACGTTTCGGCTGAAATTCACGAGCGCATGTTTCTGGGCCTGTTCCGTCAGGTCACGGCGGATTTCTCGTTCCACGGCGGGAGCGATCAGTCGTTTCAATGCTTCCGCGATGCCGGATTCCATGACCTGTCGCGCGGCGTGCTGTCCCAGATTCAGGGCCGCCCCGATTCGGACCTTCGCGAGTTCCTGATCCCATTTCACCGAGACTTTCAAGGCTTCGCGGTCTTCGCCCCGATTCAGAGCGAGGATTCGGTGAGGCGGGACCTTTTCAACGGGCTGTTCGAAGTTCGCGTAGTCCTGAAAAGTGGCCGCTTCCTCCGACTTCGCATTCAGCTTGCCGGTGATGACGCCCGTCTTGGTGGCCGTCTTTCGGGCGAGGTCGCGGAACTCGATTGTCTCGGCGATACGGGCGGCCAGCAGGTCGATGACCCCCTGTTGAACAATCTCGACCGAGGTGAGTGCCGGATGTTTGCCCAGACAGGCGGCGCATACTTTGGGGAAGTCGGCGTCTTTGATCCGCCCGATCCAGACTGCTTTCGCCAGCGGGTCGAGTCCCATTTCCCGGGCCTCGTCGGCGCGTGTTTTCCGCTTGCTGCGGTAAGGGGCGTACAGCTCGTCGAGGCGCTTCAACGAGTCTGCGCGTTCGATGGCCTGACGAAGTTCGTCTGTCAGTTTCCCCTGCCCGGTGATCGCCTTGAGAATCTTCTCTCGTTCCGCGACGACGGCGCGGCCCTCACTCAAAAGACGTTGAATCTCACGGAGCTGCGTTTCATCGAGCCCGGCGGTCGCCTCTTTGCGATACCGGGTGATAAACGGAATTGTATTTCCGTCATCCAGCAGACTGGCTGCGCTGGAGACCTGCTTCACAGAGAGGTGAAGTTGTCGGGAAATCTGATGAAGAAGTTCATCGACCGGAGATGCTGAGTTCATCCCCGGATTGTAAGCACTTCAAGCGTTTCCTGCAGCCGGGAGAAGAAGTGACCGGAACTTGCGGAGCCAGGGCTTGTCGGCCAGCTTTAAACGAAAACCGAGAGACTGCATCTTTCATGAGTCTGGTCGGCCGCATTCCGAAGGAAAGGACTGGCAGCGTACGGAAACGAAGAGACCTTGCCGTACGGGTCACGCAATGAGATGGCCCCCGACACCAGATTCATCGGCCCGACAGCCGGTGACTATTGGTCTGCAACGAGTCGCTGTTCCGGCTTGGTCGCTTCCGGCGCTTCCGGGTCGCACAACTCATCCCGGACAATATTCATGGCGCGGGGAGCGTCGATTCCGAGTCGGACGGTATTCGGCCCAATCCGCACAACAGTGACGGCAATATCGTCGCCGATCAGGATCCGTTCGCCGGGCTTTCGTGAGAGAACGAGCATGGCCTGTCATCTCCTTCTTGAGGTACGCGAGGGGTGAGCCTCTTGCTATTCCTGCGCCATCATTTCGAACATGCCATCAGAAAGATAGCAACTGGAAAACCGGAAGTCTATCTTATTTTCACTAGTGATCGAGTGTTCATAGTGGACAATTCTCGGAGACTTCTGCTGTGCCTAAAAAGTAGGCTGCCTATTTATTGTGCAGAGTGAATCTGCCGAGCGTTGTAAAGGCCGCTTTCGTTGGTGCTGCCAGAGTGGCAGTGGCGGCCGAGGTTAGCGTGAGTGTATGTTTGGCAGGTTGCCGCATCAGTGAGTAATAGAGGCAACCTGGGCGTCCCGCGTACGAGAGGTTCTGTGCTGCGGTGGGTTCCCTTTTTCCATGTTTGGAGCCGACTCAGGATCTGTCAGGTGCTCCAGTGGAAATGTTGGGCTTGGCTGCCGTTGCTCTGTGAGAGGCCCTTAGGAGTGTCATACGCTTGCTGAGAGGGCTCCGGGAGAGTTCTGGAGCTCGTGAGCGGAGTGGCGGGATGGAGAAGCTCGGCGTCGGTTCTGAGCGCCTGCAGGAATGGTGCAGCAGTGCGCGGCGAGCAAAGAGGTTCCGGAAAATAAGCCCTATAAATAAAAAAGGTCCGGCTCAATCGGAATTGAGCCGGACCTCGCACTGACCCCAAGGGGATTCGAACCCCTGTACTTGGACTGAAAATCCAATGTCCTGGGCCTCTAGACGATGGGGCCGGGTGAGAGAACAATATCGGGTGAAAACTGGATGTCAAGCGGCCGGGCAATGAGAAATTTATTTTCTACGGACGCGAACGATTTCATCAAAGGACGCCCCCGAGTAACCCGCATAATCCGCAGGAGTTACGTCGAAATCTCTGTCAGGTAGGTCCGAAGCAGTCTGATGATCGCCTGTACAGAGTCGATTGACGCAGATTCGGTCGTTGTGTGATACCCGGTGGTCGGAATCTGGAGAGTGGTCCCGTTGATGGATCCTCCAGTCGCCGCCGCCAGTCGACCGAGCTCCGTCCGTCCAAGGGAGAGCGGCTTTTGGCGAGTCAGGTTCAGGTTTTCTACATATGCGTCTTTGTGGATGTAACTGATTCCCAATTCCTGACACCGCTCTTCCAATTCCGCAGTGATTTCGGGAGCGAAGATGGCCCCTGCATCTTTCCGTCGTAACACAACCTGTTGTGTAGAAACAGCTTCGCGCGAAGGGAATGGACTGGTGTCGAGCACAATCAGCCGTTGGGTTCGCAGTCGCTGCCGCTGAAACCAGGCGAGGATATGCCGCCAGCTGCGTCCGGACTCCTCCTGTGCGGTGAAAAGGGCTGTTCCCTGAAATCCGCAGCGGAAGAGGTAGACCAAGATGGCGACCGAGAGGACGTTATCCAGCTGGGCTGTCAGAAAGCCGTCCTGAATCTTCAGGCGGTCCAGAAACGCGATCGGAGTCCCCGGCTGCAGATAATCGAGGCCGTCGAGCTCGAAAATGAGGTTGCGCCGTTCCGGGCAGACATAGGACCGGGTGATGCTCGCCTGCCCCAGATAGGTCCCGGTGTACGGGGTGTGAGCCTGTACCCGCTGCCCTGCGAAGCGTCCCTGAATCGAGTCCATCATCTGTTCCGAGACGGAATCGCCTGTCAGTTCCCCCTGATTCCCTGCGATGAAGGCGGCGTACTGGAATTCATTGGGGCCGGTGCAAAGCAACCCGTGCCGATCGATATGGGCGGACAGGATGAGGTCATGGGGCGCGGAGCCCTGAGCGACAAGAATCCCTTGGTAGTAGCTGACGGAGGCTCCAACCTCTTCCAGCTCCCGCCGCAAAGCTCGGAAAAAAGGGTCTTCTGCTCCGACGACGCAGGGTTCCCGCACGAGTTGCTGGAGAATTTCCAGAAATTCTTCCAGACCTGCGAGAGACGAAGGTGCGGTGCTGAAAGAATTTGCACTCGCAGGGAGCGTTTCGATCGAATTGCTCATCGCATTCGCACTTTCGTGTTTTTCAGGTGTCATGAATGATGAAATACACTCCTTGTGCCAAAACCGGTACACCAATTTGCAAATGCAAAGAAATTTGCCCCTGCGAGGGGCGTGAGGCATTCAGCTGATTCTTGCCTGACACCGTCAGAAAGCGAGAGGTGACATGAATTTTGCGCAACAAGAAGGTCGCGGAGATGGAATCTCGAGAGCTGTGAGAACAGTGAGAGTGGGTGGCTTGCGCTGAAAAGGCTGTCAGGCTGCCTGTGTGAGTCGTAAACATTTTTGTGCAAAATTTTTACGACTATTTCTGCTAGTACAGGCGTCCCCAGCGGAAGACGAAGGAATTTTTCAGCTGCTCTCCCCCGCCCTTTTCGAGACTCAGCTTTCGATCGAAGACGTAACCTGCTTCGAGGACGCGGCGGCTCCCGCTCACCTGGCGGCTCTCTACGCCGCAAACCCAGCGGAGATCACGATATCCGAGTCGATCATCCACATCATTTTCTCGCTGAATGGCCCAGGAGCCGCCGCCGACTTCTCCGGCAGTGTAGAGCCAGGCTTCGCGGTCCTCGCTTTGATCGAAGCGCCAGGCGACTTTGGGGCGAGGGACGAGAATGTCCATTTCGAGATTGTCGGTCACCATCCACTTCAGCCCGGCGATCGGGATAAATGGTAGATCGGGACGATCCAAGTATGTGAGGCCAGCCACAAATCGGGTGACAGAATCGGCCTGGAATGAGATCAGACCGCCGGCCGTGAGGCGGAAGGCCTCGCTGGTCCGATTGTCGAAGTCAGTGGCGTACATCGGGGAGACACTGAGCGCAAGTCCAATTTTATCAGAGATTTGTTTCGAATAGTTGAATTCGACTCCCAAGTCGTAGGTCTGAGCGTCGACCGCTACGGTTGAGGGACCGCTCAGGAAATTCCAGCCGAAGAACCCTTGGACCCAGAATGGCCCTTCCCCATTGGAGATTTCGAATTTGGTGCCGAGCGTCGTAATACCGAAATCGGTGTTGCCTCGGGGAACGGTAATGATCCCGTCAGTGACGCTCTGCCAAATCAGGATGTGATCGTCGATCACCTCATTCAGCCATGACGGCTCCGCTTCGATCCAAGGTGTGTCGACCGAGAATTTGGGCGGCCGCAGGTCAATCAGGGTCTCTGCCGACGATTCGACTGTACTGATGGAGGGCTGGCCTGAAGATGCCTGCGGCGACCCGGCCGGAATTCCCTCCTCATCCAGCGGGAACGGAGTCGCCTGAAGCGGGCCGCTCAGGGGAACCGGAGGAATCAGTACGTCTGGTTCCGGCAGGGGATCGATTCGGGGATCGATCCCGGGAATCGGATCTGCTCCGGCTGTTCCGCCGGTGAACTGATCAGACGCGGGAAAGGGGGACTCAAGCAGGAGGGCCGAGAAGGAGGTCTGAGCGTGCGGGATCTCTTGTCCCGTTGCGTAGCCACAGGTACTTCCGATCAGGAAGCACGCGATGAGTCGCAATTCGCGCATAAACCTGGAGTCGTGTTGAAGTCTTACGATGAGGTGCTTCAGGCTTTTAGCCCGGTCTCGGGAATGGGGTCAATGTGGAACGCGAATGGCTGCCTGGGATCGTGACTGCAAAAACTGCGGAAAGTTGATGCTCCAGTGGCAGAAACCCGCAATTCCGGCTGCCGTCCGTTCGCCTGCAAATGAACGCTAGTGAGCGCGCGAGCGGCGGAAGATGCCGGTCGACGACGCACTCAGGTCAGTGCTGTCATCTGGAGACGATCACATGATCGTGTGCCTGATCAAGATCTTCGGCCGTAATTGGCGATGGTCCCCCGTCTGGTTTGTGGAAATCCCTCAGGAAACGGGAACTCCCTAAACATTTGTGGCGGTTCCCTCTAGACTATTGCTCCGCATTGATGTCTGTCTTTGAGTATTCATCGACTCCCCTGCACTGAATATTGCCTGGATTGTATTACGAACTGGTAAGTCAGCTTCGCTCGGAGTGTCGAGGCCGGAATTCGAGTTTCCAGATGGCTGTGGCCGATGCCGACAGCCGCTGTTCTCAAGCCTGAAAATTGAGCCGTGACGACGCACGAGGATTCGACGACAACTCGAAGCAGTGCCTGGCGGAATGGCGTCGAAATCGCTGATACGTTTGCCGAAGCATTCGGTGTGAAGGGGACGCGACTGATCGTCACTGCGGCAACACCGCGCTGGGCGGAGATCGCCGGGGCGGAATTCTGTGGCAATGCAACCAGTGTGATTGCGTGTGACCTGGAGTCCGCGGTCGAACGGACACTGTCTGATCAGGAAACTCCTGATGGTCGCCCCGGCGTCTCGATTCTGGCATTTGCGTTCAGTCGCGACGGTTTGGGGAAAGCTGTGCAGAACCGGGTGGGCCAATGCATTCTCACTTGCCCGACAACGGCGTGTTTCAACGGACTGCCAGAGGCGCCTGAAGACAAGATCGTTCCGTTGGGAGATGCGATCCGCTATTTCGGTGATGGGAAACAGGTTTCCAAGCAACTGGCCGGGCGTCGCTATTGGCGTGTGCCGGTGATGGATGGCGAGTTTCTGTGCGAAGACCGGCTCGGAACGGTCAATGGGATTGCCGGCGGGAATCTGATTCTCTGCGGAACGACGCAAATGACCGCGCTCGCGAGTGCGGAAGCGGCTGTGGAGGCGATGCGGTCGGTGCCGGGTGTCGTGATGCCCTTCCCTGGTGGAATCGTCCGCTCCGGCAGCAAGGTGGGGTCGAAGTATCCCAAGTTGAAGGCGAGCACGAACGATGCCTTCTGCCCGACGCTGCAGGGACTGGTTCCGACCGAACTCCCGAAGGGATGCGGCGGGGCCTATGAGATTGTGATCGACGGATTGACGGAGTCCGCGGTGCGTGAAGCGATGCGGGTGGGACTGGCGGCGGCCCTGCCCACTCCGGGACTGTTAAGGATCTCCGCCGGGAATTACGGCGGACGCCTTGGAAAATATCACTTTCATCTGCATGAGCTGCTGTGAATAGCCCTTCCCCTGAGACCTCCCTGCCCCGCTCTGATGGAATGACGCCCGTGATGACGTCAGTCCGCTGGGCCAGCCTCCTGATGATTCTGGCGTCGATGACCATCGTCACCGCCCGACTATGTCATGCGCCGGTGTTGCAGAGTGCCAATGACCGTTCGCGGTGGTGTACGGTCTGGTCACTGGTGGAGCGGAATACCTATCAGATCGACGAGATCAGACAGCGGCCGGGCTGGGATTCCATCGACATCGTCCGACATGAGGGACATTTCTATTCCTCGAAGCCAGCGCTGCTTCCACGGATTGTCGCCGAGATGTATCGCGGTCTGAAAGCGGTCACTGGCTGGACGCTGACAGGACAGACAGAACAGGTCACGCGGACCCTGCTCTTTCTGCTCAATATCGTGCCAATGGGGATTGCGCTCTGGGTGCTTTCCGGGCTCTTGCGAGATCTCGATGCGACCCCGTTTGCCCATCTCTTCGTGATGGCGACAGCCTGTTTTGGGACGATGCTGCTGCCTTACCTGACGGTCTTCAATAATCACAACATTGCCGCAAGTTGTTTTCTGATCAGTATCCCGCTCGCCATTCGGTGCCTGAATATTAAATGGCGGCGGAGTTGGTATTTTGCAGCCTGCGGATTTCTGACTGCGTTTGGAGTCTGTAACGAACTCCCTGCGGCTCTCCTCGGAATTGCATTGTTCCTGCTGCTGGTCAGAGCGGCTCCGAAGCAGACATTGGCTCTGTTCGTCCCTGCGGCGATTGTCCCGTTGGCGGCGTTCTTCATCACAAACTATGCGGCGACAGGTTCCTTCAAACCGTTCTACTCAGGGTATGGGACCAGCCTTTATGAGTTCGTGCATGAAGGGGTGCCCAGCTACTGGTCTGATCCGAAAGGAATCGACAGGCCGCGTGACTCGACACTGACGTACCTGCTGCACTGCACGATCGGACATCATGGGATCTGGTCACTGTCACCGGTCTTTCTCCTGACGCTGTGGGGATGGAGTCTGCCGTCGACCTATCGAGACAAGAGAACAGGGCTGATTCAGCTGACGGGACTGTTGCTGACACTGGTAACACTGTGCTTTTATCTGTCGCGGACAGAGAACTACAACTACAGCGGCGTGAGTGTTGCGCTCCGCTGGATTCTATGGCTGATTCCCTTCTGGCTGCTTGCGATGTGGCCGGTGATTAATACGTGGGGAAGTCAGGTCTGGTTTCGAGGAGTCGCAGCCGCCCTGCTGACGGTTTCGATCTTCTCGGCGTGGTATCCATCGAATGCCCCGTGGACGAAGAACTGGATCTATCAGCTGATGGAACAGGCGAAGTGGATCGACTACAGCGATCCGCGGCCAGAGTTCCAGCGAACGCACTACACCTGGCTCGGGACTTTGCCAGATGGCGACCTCAAACCGAATTATTGGGTGCGGTTTGCCAATGTCGGGGACGCGAACGAGCCGCGCCTGATTGAACTCCGTGATGCTGGTCCCGGCGCAGCCGGACAGCGTCTGGTCAGGGTTCAACATTTTGTGAATGGGCAGTCGACGTCCGACGTGACCTATCTGTTCGACGTCGCCCGATTTTCGGCAGGAGCCCCTGTTGAGGAATTCCTGGTAGCACGGCAGGACGGTCAGAGTATCACCGATGAGGAGCTGTTGTTCTTCCGGGGAATGCCACGGCGGATGCAGTATGTCCTTTCACGGATCCGCTACGAGAAGACTCCACTGCGGACAGATGCTTTCCGCTGCCACATCTGTTACACGAACATGGAACAGGTTCAGAGTACCGGGGAAAAGTTACGTCTGGCGCGAGATATCTGGCTGACCGAAGAATTGCCCTTCGGCGTCCTCAAGTGGGACGAACGTGTGGAATCCCGGGCGAACGGCGAGCTCATCCGTCGTGAGATCTGGCGAGCGGTCACTGCCGGAGAGTTTCTTCCCCGACCGGAGAAGTCGAACTTCTGATAAAGGGCCGCTTTGGGAAAGTTCAGATCAGCGAGCTGAGGTCATCGATGCGGATCTCTTCCCGGCTCAAGAGTGGTTCTCCGTAGCCTCGTTCAATCGACCAGCCCCAGAAGCGGGCCCGGTCTTTGACATCGTCGATGACTGTCGGGTGTGTCTGCGGCCGGCCTGTGATGAGCTGGCTTTCGTAGCACATGACCGCTTCCATCTTCTTGTCGATGAAATCGGTGATATCGACGACGAAGGTCGGTTTCGGGTGAATGCGGAGATGGATGCTCCAGAAGTAATAGATGCGGGGGGGATGGAACCTTTCCCCTTCCATGTCTGTCCGGGAGAGTTTCGCCCAGAAGCGGGCTCCGTCGACCAGTGCACTCGCCGCGACATGATCGGGATGCGAGTCTTCCCAGTACGGGGCGAGGATGATCTGCGGGCGTGTCATCCGAAAGATCTCTGCCAGCTTTCGCCGGGCCGAGAGCGTGTTTTCGAGCTTCCGATTCGGCAAATCCAGCTGATATCGCCAATGCAGTCCGAGAATTTTTGTGGACTCTTCTGTCTCGGCCTGACGGATTTCACGAGTCCCGTGGGGAGTCGGTTCGCCATCGGTGAGTTCAACGACACCCACTCTTTTTCCCTGCGAGATCGACTTCAGAATGATGCCGCCCACGCTCAGTTCCGCGTCATCAGGGTGAGGGGCGACGACGAGAATGTCGAGTGGTGCTGCAGGTGTGAGCATGGAAATTGATCTTTACCAGCCGAGACGGTTCTGAGATACGACAGCCTCAAAATAGGAGAATTATCAACAGGGTGCAAAGCGGCCTGATGGAATGGCGTTCCAGAATGACTTCTGGGGGCCAATCGAATTCCGTCCGGCATGTCAGCATGCCTTTTGAACCGGTTTATTCATTCCCGGGAAGCCCCTGCCCTGTGAACGGTGTCTCACGGGGTCACGACAACAGGGCAGTCAGGTCAGCGGGAACAAGCCGGTTTCGTTGAGGGAAGGGAGATTCACCTCCATGCGATTGTTGATGACGTGTTTCGTACTGGCGAGCCTGTTCTGTTCAGGTTGCCAGTCGATGATGAGATCCAAAGCAGTTCGTTCGGCTCAGGCGGATCGTCCTTCGAAGGAAGAACCTTGGGTTCGCAGCGCCGGCGATCTCGCACGCACCGAACATGACTACGAAGAAGTCCACGACCCGCTCGGCCTGCGAAAGATCTTCACTTCCGAGAAGGCGCGGGAGATTGAACGCAATGTCGGCGTTGGTGATTAGAAGAGAAATTCGAAATTCGAAAAACTGAAATTCGAAACGGGGAGTTGGCGATGTGCTTGCCCGTTTCGAATTTCTTTCGTTTTGAATTTGAGATTTTCAGGCCGGCAATCGCCCCTTCTCACGCTTCCTGATTCCCGTCTTTCAGGATGCGGCGGAGGTAATCTCCGTAAGCTCCCTTCATTCCGGCTGCGAGTCGGGCGACATCGTCTGCAGTGATGAAGCCCATGTTCAGGGCAACTTCTTCCAGACAGGCGATCTTCAGAGCCTGTCGCTTCTCGATGACTTCGACGAACTGTCCCGCCTGCAGCAGCGAATCAGGAGTTCCGGTATCCAGCCAGGCGAAACCGCGCCCGAAGTTCTGGACGTGCAGCTGTCCGCGTTCCATGTAGATGCGGTTGACGTCGGTGATTTCGAGTTCGCCACGAGCTGAGGGCTTCAGGTTCCCTGCAATGTCGACGACCTGATTGTCGTAGAAGTAAATCCCAGGCACCGCGAGATTGGTTTTCGGGCGGGCCGGCTTCTCTTCCAGTGAGAGTGCCCTGCCGTCTGGACCGAGTTCGACCACGCCGTAACGCTCGGGATCATGGACGGGATACGCGAAGATGGTGGCTCCTTCACGTCGCTGGTCGACCTGCTGCAGGATCCGGGTGAGTCCCTGCCCGAAGAAAATGTTGTCGCCCAGTACCAGTGCTGAGGGGGACGTTCCGACGAAGTCTTTTCCGACGATAAACGCGTCGGCCAGTCCACGTGGTTCTGTCTGGATGGCATATTGAATCGACAGCCCGATCTGACTGCCGTCGCCGAGCAGCCGCTGGAATCCCCCGATGTCATGCGGCGTCGAGATCAGGAGCAGATCCTGAATCCCGGCGAGCATCAGCGTCGAAATTGGGTAATAGATCAGCGGCTTATCATAGATCGGCAGCAGCTGCTTGCTGACGGCGATCGTGCTGGGATGCAATCGGGTGCCAGAGCCTCCGGCAAGTACGATCCCTTTGCGGCGGGGCAGTTGAACGGTCGTCTGAGCGGTCGTCTGATTGGTCGTCATCAGGATGGTTTCTGCATCAGGTGGAGGTGCCCAGGCGATGATCATGACGGTGGCCACGATTCAGAACCGCCTGCCACCAGTCTTCGTTTTCGAGATACCAGCGGACAGTCAGCTCGAGACCTTCCTCGACAGTGACGGATGGTGTCCAGCCCAGTTCCCGCTGAATCTTCGAGGCATCAATCGCGTAGCGATGGTCATGCCCCGGCCGGTCGGTTACAAACTTGATCAGGTTTTCATGCGGGACGGACGGTGAGTCAGGTCGCAGGCGGTCGAGTATCCGGCAGATTTCCCGAACGAGTTCGATGTTCTGCTTCTCGTTGTGACCGCCGATGTTGTAGGTCTCGCCAACCTTCCCCTGTGTCAGGATCTGGTATAGCGCCTGTGCGTGATCGTCGACGAACAGCCAGTCTCGAATGTTCTCACCCTTGCCATAGACAGGGAGCGGGCTTCCCTTCAATGCATTCAGAATGACGACGGGAATCAATTTCTCAGGGAACTGGTACGGGCCGTAGTTGTTCGAACAATTGCTGATCAGCGTGGGGAGACCGAAGGTTTCTTTCCACGCCCTGACGAGCATGTCGGAACTGGCTTTGCTTGCCGAGTAAGGCGAGTTCGGGGCATACGCGGTCTCTTCGGTGAAATAGCCGGTGCTACCGAGACTGCCGAAGACCTCGTCGGTGGAAACATGCAGAAAGCGGAAGCCGGACTGCTGATCGGCAGGCAGTTCTTTCCAAAGAATCCGTGCTGCCTGCAGCAGGGAGTAAGTGCCGATGATGTTGGTGTCGAGGAACGCCCGGGGACCGTCGATCGAACGGTCGACATGGCTCTCTGCGGCAAGGTGAACGATCGCTTGCGGACGGTGAGTCTGGAAGATCTCCTGCATCCGGGCTTCGTCGCAGATGTCATCTTTCTCGAAGACATAGCGAGGGGAATCTGCAACGCTTTTAAGATTGTCGAGATTGGCCGCGTACGTCAGCTTGTCGACGTTGATGACCTCATGGTCCGTCTTCTGAATCAGAAGGCGAATCAGCGCGGATCCAATAAAGCCGGCACCTCCTGTGACCAAGATTTTCATGATTCCGTTTCCTGACTCACCGGGAACTGGCGGATGTCGTCGTGAGCTGTCGCAAGGTGATGAGGGATCTGTGGGGAAAGTTGGTTCGCAGAGCTGCGACACTCAGTTCATTCTATGCGAATGGGGTTTCAAAGTCGGCAAACTTCGGCAGCAGCTGGTCTTTCTCTGACAGGATTGGAGAACGATCAAGCGGCCAGTCAATTGCGAGGGTGGGATCGTTCCAGATCACTCCCCCTTCCGAGTTCCTGTCGTAAAAGTTGCTGACCTTGTAATGGACTTCGGTGTCCTCTTCGAGGGTGACGAATCCATGCAGAAAACCGGACGGAACGTAGATCTGGTTCCAGGCCTGCTCACTGATTTCGGCAGCGACCCAGTTTCCATACGTCGGAGAACTGCGGCGGACGTCCACGCAGACATCAAGGATGCGGCCGCGATTGACCCTGACCAGTTTCGCCTGATCAAACGGAGGCGCCTGCATATGAAGACCGCGGATGATCCCCTTCTCTTTTGACAGTGACTGGTTGTCCTGCACAAAGCGGACATTGATTCCAGCCGACTGCAGCAGCTTCTCGGAATAGGTCTCGGAGAAGTAACCCCGATCGTCACCAAACTTCTTGAGTGAGAAGACTTTGACGTCCGGGATGTCCAGAGAGACGAAACTCATTGTCGACGATGCCGAAAACGGGAAGACAGGAATCAGGAGGCCCAGGCCGTCGGGATGTTAGTGCTGCCTGCGGGAGGCTGTCCATTGGTCTTCTCACCGATCAGACAGGTCGCCCAGAACAGGAGGAACAAATGAAAAGAAGACGGCGGCCCTGTGAGGAATCGCCGTCTTCATCAATTTCGCTGTATCACATCGGAGTTCGTGTGGAGGACACTTTTCAGGCGAGTCGGCGGAGGAACGTCAGTCGGCCCTTGTCGACCCACTCGGCGACATAAATGTTCCCGGCCTTATCGAATGTGGCATCATGCGGATGCACGAATCGACCGGCTTCCCAGCTATTGGGCTGCGTTCGCATGCGGAAGGGTTTACCGTCCAATACTTTGGTGGTCCAGTCTTCATTGAATCCCAGATTGGCCGCGATGTTGTTCTTTCGATCAAGAATCACGACACGGGCATGCAGATCAGCGATGAGCAGGTATTCGCCAAGGGAATCGACGCTTGCCGGAAAAGCGATGCCGTAAACCGAAGTGCCCGGGACCGTCTCACCTGTCGGTGTTTCCACAGTCAGCTGGCTACCTGCCTGGTCTTTATTGTCCTGAGTCAGACCTTGAATAATGGCAGTCGGCTTGCCATCGAGAGTGAAGAACTGCAGACGGGCGTTTGCACGATCGGCGACAGCAATCAGCGGTTGATTAGGATCTCGCAGGTCGAGCCATTGCCCGTGAGGCGTGCGGAGCTGTCCCGCTTTCTCGCCGGGGCCGCCCCAGCTGCGAACATAGTTGCCGTCTTTGTCGTACTGGTGCAGATAGTGCGAGCCGTAACCGTCGCCGATGAAAAGCTCTGAATTTGGACCGAAGCAAACGTTCGTCGGGCTGAATTGGTGCGTCTTGTCGTAGATCTTGGCCATCTCAGGAGCAGACTGCTTCCAGACGACATTTCCCTGCTTGTCTGTCTTCACGACAACGCGATGCGGTGCGGTGACGGACAGATAGATGTATTCCGTCCCGTCTTCGTTACGAATGTCAATGCCGTGGCCGCCCCCGGCGTATTCCTTTCCGAACGAGCGAACGAACTTGCCATTGGGCTCGAAAACAACAACGGTGTCACAGGGCTTTGCCGCGTCTCCCTGATGTGTGATGTAGACGAGTCCATCCTGATCGATGGCGGCGCCGTGCGTGTTTTTCCAGTGGATGTGCTCTGGAACCTCACCCCAGTTGTGATGGCATTCGTATTTCCAGTTCCCTGACCCGATGACCGGGAGTTTGGATCCGGCTTTGTCCTGGGCATTCAGGAATCGGGGAGCACTGCCTGCTGCAAGAAGAGTCGTTCCGGCGACTTTCAAAAACTCACGACGGCTGGGACTTGGGGACATGGTCCGCTCCAGAGGTGACAAATCAGAGATGTTCGATGAGTTTTACAGCATTCCTCGTCGAGAGATCAATGATGTCACATCGATGTCAGGTCTGTTCTGCGCGCACCACGAGCCCGGTCACCAGTTTGCGTATGATGCCGTTGCCTTCGGGGGCGATTACCAGACTTTAATCTCGAGCTCGAGATCAATGCCGTGCGTCGCACGGACGCGGGTCTGAATCACTTCAATAAGATTCAGCACATCGGCCGAGGTCGCTTCAGATGAAGTGACGATGAAATTGGCGTGTCGGTCACTGACTTCCGCTCCGCCGATCTTCGTCCCTTTCAGTCCTGACTGTTCAATCAGACTGCCGGCACTGAGGCCGCGGGGATTCTTGAAAATGCAGCCGGCTGACTGGAAGGAAAACGGCTGGGTCGCCTTTTTGGTGATCCACAGCTGTCGGGTGCGACGGGTCAGTTCTTCCGTCTGGCCTTCTTTTAGTTCGAACTCGGCTGAAAGAATGACCAGTTCGTTGATGCTGCAGAAGCGGTATTCGAAGGTCAGTTCGTCTCCAGATCGGCTAAAGATATCGCCGCCGGCGGTCATGACTTCGACCGATTTGACGAACTGCCCGATCTCTCCGTGTCGCCCTCCTGCATTGCCACGAATCGCACCGCCGATGGTGCCGGGGATGCCGACTAAGGATTCCAGTCCTGCCAGCCCGGCGGAGACCGACTCGGAAATTGCATGCGACAGCAGGGCTGCTCCCCCGGCCTTCACGGTCGTCCCAGAGACCGAAACTTGAGTGAACGCATCACCTTGCAGGTGGATCACCAGACCGCTCACGCCTTCGTCACGGACGAGAAGATTCGATCCCCCGCCGAGGACGCGAACCGGGATTTCTTCCGCGTCGGCCGCCTTCACCAGTTTCTGCAATTCGTCGATCGAGCGAGGCTCTGCAAACATCTGAGCCGGCCCGCCGATCTTGAGCCAGGTCAGCGGGGCGAGAGGTTCATCAAAGCGAATCAGATCGCTCATCTCAGTCAATCGAGTCATGATGCACGCGGGTGAGGTTTCCCGCTCCCATAGTCAGGATCACGGCAGAGTCGCCGGCGTCAGTCTGTAATGTTCCCCAGACCTGGTCAAGAGTCGGAATCCAGCCAGAGGGGACTGTCAGTTTTCTTTGCAGATTTTTCGCGATTTCCAGATGCCCATTTCCCGGGATTTCGCGAGCGGCGAACACCGGCAGGATATACACCTTGTCCGCCAGATTGAGGGCTTCGGCAAATTCTGTCAGAAAGGCGGCTGTCCGCGAATTCTGATGGGACTGAAACACCACAATCAGGCGACGTTGGGGGAACTGTTGCCGCAGTGTGGAGAGTGCCGCAATGATTTCTGTGGGGTGATGGGCATAATCATCGAAAATCAGTGAATTATGCCAGTTGCGTTTGAATTCAAGGCGTCGCTTCAAGCCGGAATAGGCCTCCAGCCCGTCGGCGATTTCTGCAAGCGACATCCCCTGCGTTCCTGCACACGCGGCGGCGGCAACGGCATTCAATACGTTATGACGGCCGGGTGCAGAAAGGTGAATTTCCCGGGAGAGGTCTTTTCCTGATCGAATCTGGAAACGGGTTCCGGTTTCCGTTGGAGTCAGTCGGATTCCCTGCCAGTCTGCGGACTCGGAGTCGACGGAAAAGGAAATCTTTCTGGAATCGCTGATCTGACGGACGGCCTGTTGGGTGGCCTCGCAGTCATGCCGGTAGATGATTGTCCCCGTGGGCGGGACGCGTTTCAAAAAGTCGGTGTAAGCGTCGATCGCCGAATCCAGAGTCGGGTAACAGTCTACGTGATCGGACTCGATTCCCAGTACGCAGGCGACTTGCGGACGGAGTTCGAGAAAATGTCGTCGAAATTCACACGCCTCTACAACCAGTAACGGCCCTGCCCCTGCCTGACCGTTGCGGTGACGATCAGGAGATTCCGCTCCGCAGATCACGCTGGGGGACCGACCGGCGTGCTCAAGGATGGTTCCCAGAATTGCCGTGGTGGAGCTTTTTCCATGCGTTCCTGAGACGGCGATCGCTGTTGAGTTGGCGGTGAGACGTGCGAGAACTTGAATCGACGAGAGACATGGGATTCCCTGCTCTTCGGCCTGCCGACGTTCAACGTTCTGCGCAGTAATGGCGGGGCTGAAGATGACCAGCTCGGTGCCCGCCGGAATCGATTGGGCCACGTGTCCGACGGTGACGCGGGCTCCACGTTTTTCAATGACCGATCGTAACTGGGGTTCCGGATCGGCGTCGCTTCCTGAGATCATCCATCCACGGTCGAGAAGGTATTCTGCCAGGGCCTTCATTCCGGCTCCGCAAATGCCGACCAGATGAGCCCGTCGAGGGGCGTCAGGCGGACAGGGAGACCAGAGATCGAACATAGAGATAACAGAAAAAAGGAGAAGCTGCTGTTGTCGCAACGGTCTCCGATTCTCGACATTCCGTCAATGCTTTCCGGGATTCCGTCGGGAGTCCGGGTGCCCGGTTCAAATGGAACTCTGCCCCAATTCTGACGCCGAAGTCCTGTCGAAAAGACGCCGCAGTTCCGTTTCGGTATTCTGCGAGACCGACGGAGCACAGCTGAAGGGAACGCGTTGGCCGCTGCCGGTAACTGCGTTCGTTCCTGTCCGTCGGGATGTTCTCCGAGTGTGATCTCTCAGTCTGATCCGTCAGAAGGGCTTCGTGTCATGAATACCGTCGGTGTACTGTCTGATTTGCAGGAGCGGATTCAGGCCGGCTATGTCATGCTGCTGCTGCGGACGTTCGAGGAACAACGCTGGGAAGAACTACTCGCCGAATTGTCACTGGATCTCGAACGGGCGTTCGTGACTTGGTCGTTCACCTCCGGACCGCAACCCTGTCTGGATGAGAACTGTCCTGTTCCTGACCCGTTGACGTTCCTCAATCAGATTGAGAAATATCCGGGAGAGCATGTCTTTCTACTGAAAGATATGCACCATCTGTTCGACCAGCCGGAGATTAACCGGAAGCTCCGTGATCTGGTTCCAATTCTGCGAAGACAGAGAAAAGTTCTGCTTTTTCTGACGCCCGTCGTCTCGGTGCCATTGGAGCTTCAGAAAGAAATCGGCGTCATTCATCTTCCTTTACCGGGGCCCGATGACTTTCGTGGGTTGCTTCAGGAGATTCTGGCTGAAAGAGAACGGGAGGGGCTCGACCTTCCCGGCTCGCGAGATCAGGACAAGCTGATTCAGGCCGTGCTTGGACTCACGCTCGATGAAGCCCGACGGGCGTATGGCAAAGTCTTCGCCAGTAACGAGACCTTCAGTGAGGCCTTCTTCCCTGCTCTGGTTGCGGAAAAGCGGCACCTGATTCAGGGATCCGACTTTCTGGAGTTCTTCGATCTGGAAGAAGGGGTCGACGACATCGGTGGGCTCGACGGTCTCAAGGAATGGGTGCAACAACGAGCTAACGCGTTCACGTCGGATGCGAAAACGCTAGGAATTTCAAACCCGCGAGGGGTGTTGCTGACAGGGATTCAGGGGTGCGGAAAGAGTTTGAGTGCGCGGGTGATCGCTCGAATTTTCGGATTTCCGCTCGTGCGACTGGATATCGGTGCCCTGCTGGAAGGAGCACGCGGGCGTTCTGAGCAGAATCTGCGTGATGTGCTGCAGGTGATTGAATCGATCTCTCCGGCTGTGCTCTGGCTGGAAGAAATCGACAAGGCGTTCGCCGGGTTCGATGATGAGGCCGCCAATGATGCGACGATGTCCCGACTGGTCGGACGCTTCCTGACATGGTTACAGGAGCATTCGGCTCCCGTTTTTGTCATCGCAACGGCGAACAACATTTCAAAACTGCCTCCGGAGATGCTGCGACGCGGGCGGTTTGATGAGCTGTTCTTCGTCGATCTGCCGAACTTTGAAGAGCGGCAGGAGATCTACCGTGTGCATCTCGCAAAACGGGGCTGGAACCCCGAGAAGTTCGATTTGGAATCGCTCTCTGACCAGAGCGACGGCTTCAGCGGGGCGGAAATTGAACAGGTCGTGAACTCGGCTGTGATCGAGGCACATGCCGAAGGCCGGCTCCCGTCACAAGAGGATCTGGAGACCGCGCGAGAGCGAACGGTTCCCCTTTCGGTGACGATGGAAGATGAGATCTTTCACCTGCGGGAATGGGCTCGATCGCGGTGCCGTCAGGCGACGATCGATTATCGGGTCATGCAGGTGATGGAGGATGAGCAACGCAAAGGCGAGACCATCAGCTATGCGAGTGACGTGCCGGTTCGATGGAAGCAACTGGCCGAGCATGGTCAGTTCCAGTCGGCGATTCAGGCATTCGTCGAAGCCGTGGACAATGTCACTTGGGGAAGGTTGCTCCGGGAATTCGAGCCTTATCTGCCGACACGTGGCGACTATGGGCTGGTGTTGCGGAGCGATCCGAAGGTGGTCCTGTGCGTTCGCATGAGCCGTGAATTAGCTGACTTCGTCGCGGAATATCTGGAAGGACGTCGACTCTATCTGCATCCAGTATCTTTTGATGAAGTGCCTGAGACCGAACGGCCTGCCCTGCCCGCTCTGGACGAACTTCCAGAGTCAAAGCTCGAACGCCCGGTTTGGTTGCCGACGACGATTCGACTGCTCCCCCCGCGGGGCGGCAGCGGTCGCATGACTCGTGTCGCCCGTATTCGGATGGGGAAATAATTCGAACGGCAGATTCGACGATCAAGGACCACGAAAAGTTGCGGACCTGTCAACTGCTCTTGACCCATTTTTCCCCGGAGCGGTAATTTCCCGAATCGCTGGAAAAGCGGGATTCTCATTTTAGTGGCGTTCAGTGAGGAACGTCGCCCGAGACACGTCAAATCTGAATCAGGGCTGAGCGACCAGAACGTTGCGAGGCATTGATATCCCGAGAGACATTTTCCGGTTGTCTGAACAAGGACGGACAGACACCTCATGGCAGGCATTCCCTTTCAGGACGACAAGGGTCGTTCCCCATTTCATACTGACTGCAACGCTGAGACTGGCGTCTGCTGGGGCCTCACGGAAGGCGCTGCAGGCATGGTCAGTCAGGTTCGCGGTCTCGCTCAGGCCGTTGGCCTCCCGTTTGAACTGAAGAACGTCACGCTGCGCATGCCGTGGAAGAAGCTCTGGCCCGGCTTTATTCCAGTGAGTCACGCGATCTTCAACGATCCGGCGGTCCTGAAGAGTCAGTCCGCCCCACGAGTCGTCATTTCTTGTGGACGTCAGGCGCTGATGGCGTCACTCGTGCTGAAGTCCCAGCTGAAAGATCGCATTTTCGCTGTCCATATTCAGGATCCCAAGATCCGGACGACACGTCTGGATATGGTCATTGCCCCCCAGCATGACGGCCTCTATGGACCCAACGTCGTCCAGAGTCCGGGAGCTCTGCATCACGTTACGCCCGAGCTCCTGAAAGCTGCAACTAAATCATCTGCAGCCCGGCAGCTGGATCAACTGCGTCCCCGGTTTGTGACCGTGCTGCTCGGTGGCCCGAACAACTGCTATCGCTTCACAGAGGAAAGCCTGGCTCCCCTCGTCGCCGGTTTGAAAGACGCTGTGCGCCGACAGCCGGTTGATCTGGCGATTCTCCCCTCCCGACGGACTCCGCGCGGCGTGGTGAACATGTTCCAGCGGGAATTCGGCAAAGAACATTATGTCTGGGACGGACAGGCAGAGAACCCGTATCTCGCAGCTCTGGCCCTGTGTTCACACATCGTGGTGACGAGTGATTCGGTCTCGATGGTGTCGGAAGCCGCTGCGACGGAGAAGCCGGTTTCGGTCTTCTCTCTGCCGGAACGGCGTCAGTCTCGGCGGTTCCGCCGGTTTCATGCAGAGTTCGCGGAAATGGGGATCACTCGCCCCTTCCTCGGCCAATTCGACGAGTGGTTATACACATCCCCGAATCCGACTCAACGGATTGCGGAACTGATCTGCCAACAACTGGAGAAATCCCATGTCAATCCTTCGCGCTCTGCGGCATAACGGCGTTTGTTCCGAAGTTCCGTTCCTGCACTGGACACTCGATCGTCCACTGAACGACACTGCTGTCCAGGAAGTCGCCAAGACCTATATTCCGAATGTTCCGCGCGCTTATGACGGCACCCGCGCCGGAGATCACGGCGGCGGCGAAGTCAAGACACGCTGCTATATCGACCGTGAAAACCGCGATCACTTCCCCGGCCTGTCGAGCCTGATGGAAGAACTGATGAGCTGGGAAGGGATCGACCTGATCAGCGACATGCTGCGTCGGGATATGTGGAATGCCTACCTGCGCGTCGAGATTATTTCCGATCGCGAAGGCTTCTGGCTGGCCCCGCACAAGGACATCAAAGAAAAACTGATGTCGATGCTGCTGTATGTGAACCCGTACAACGAATCCGAAAAGCTCGGGACCGACTTCTACGACGCGGACATGAACCTCATCAAAACCATGCCGTATCGTGACAACTTCGGATACATGTTCGCTCCGGCCGGCGACACCTGGCACGGTCTTGAAAAGAAGGAAATCGCCCAGGAACGCCGTTCCTTGCTGGTGAACTACGTCACCTTCCAGACAGACTGGCGTCTGCCTGCCCGTCCGATCCGCAGCCGCGCTGCCTGAGACCAACGCTCATTGGCGATCTGAAATCTTCGACAAGACCGACAGGAACTCCTGCCGGTCTTGTGCTTTTCCAGCTCCTGATTTCGCCAGGCCTTCTCGAAGAAAGAGGGAGGTCCGTTGACCTGCTCCTGCAAATCCGGTCCAATCTGGAGCGGATGTTCACATCTCAGTGAGTCGGGTTTTTCCCATCCGGGGAGCGGGCGAATATGATCGATCTCTTATTACTCGCACTGCTCGGCGGAATCGTCTGGCTGGTCTCCACTGACGGTCCGTGGGGCGCGGCCATCACCTTTGTGTCGGTGCTGATTGGCGGTCTGGTCGCCATGAACTTCTTTGAGATTCTGGCGGTCACTCTCAGTCGTCTGGTTGCATTGCCTCCGGAGTGGCAGGTGCGCTGGGATATCCTCGCGTTCTGGGGAATCTTTGCTCTCGCGGTGTTCCTGTTGCGGATGATGGGTGAGCAACTTCTTCCAACCTATGCGGAACTGAGTCCTCCTGTTTATCAGGGTGCTAAGTGGGGATTCGCTTTTCTGACGGCATATGTCTTCGTTGCAATTACCTGTACCACACTCCATATCGCCCCATTGCCTCGAGAGTTCCTCGGCTTCACCGCTGAGAGCCAGAATCTGTTCGGACTGAAACCCGATCGGCACTGGCTAGGCTTCACGCAACAGGCCTCCGAGTATTCACTCAGTCGCGTCGGGCGAGACGGTCAGCCGACCATCTTTGACGGAGCCGTCTTTCGTAGTAACCCGGACGAGATCCGCACGACAGCCGTCTGGTCCTCTTTCCCGATCCGATATGCTGCGCGTCGCCAGCTCTATGCCTCAGGGGGAGTGGTTCAGTCGGCCCCAGTCGCTCCTGTCAGCCCCGGATCTGGCGGATCGGGACCTCCGCGGGTGAACCGTTCACCGAATGCCGGAACCGGCGGCTTCTGATTCGGTCTGCAACGTGGCTGGGTCGCCGCGTTAATCGTGACTGACTCTGATTGACGCTGGCCGATGTCCAATCCCGGTGGTCCACCATCCCAATTTTGAAATGGCTCTTCGAGCCTTCTGTAGAAAATGCCCCAGCCGTCTCCGTGTTGCGGGGATCCGTTTCATCAGTTGAGACAAACGCAATGTGGAGATGGTTCAGAGCAAACTGTTCCAGCGAGGATCACAATCAATGATGCTGTCTCACGACGTCTATTTCACACTGCATGACGATTCCCCGGAAGCCATCGAACGGCTTGTTGAAGGATGTCATAAATACCTGAAAGATCACAAAGGCGTCGAATATTTTTCAGCGGGAACCCTGGGAGTCGAGTTCTCCCGCCCGGTGAATGACCGCATGTTTGACGTTGTTTTGCACGTGGTGTTCACTGATAAGGCCGCTCACGATGCTTATCAGGTCGACCCCGTTCACAATCGCTTCATCGAAGAATTCAATTCGAACTGGAAGCAGGTTCGCGTTTTCGACGCCTGGGTCAGCAGCTGAAGTCATCGCTGTTTCCGCCCAGCGAACTGACATGCGAGCAGCGAGGGATTCATCTGAACCTCGCTGCTTTTTCTTTTGCGCCGTTTGCGTTAGATGTTGCTATCTGTGCGGGGGGACTCTGCCAGAGGCGAGTCGAGAGACGAACTCCAGAGCGGCCTCGTGCGTCGCGATTTCTCCGTTCAACTGAGCATCCCGCACTGCATGCAGCCAGACCTTGAAGTCGGGCCCGCTTTGAAGTCCTAGCTTGCGAAGATCATTTCCATTCAGCAATGGCGGCGGATTGAGTTCGTCAGGTGGAATCGCAGCCAATCGTTGTCGCAGTTGGTCGAAGACCTCCAGGTCACCCCCTTCGACCTTGCAGGTGGCCTCTTCGATCTTCAGCAGTTCGTCCCAGAGCGGTGTCGCGGCGAGCCGTTTTAAGGAACTGATCGGTTCCGCCATGAGTAATGGCAGCCGGGATTGATGCGCAGTGAGCCAGCTGACGCGGTCGATCTCGTCATTTGAGAGCTTCAGCTGCCGGCAAACTGCCGACGCTGATTCAGTCAGCGGCTGCTTGCGGCTGGTCTGCTTCTCAACGGGTAAGTCTCGAAGCACGACTGCGAGTGCAGTTTCAAAATGTGATGTTTCGATCTCATCCAGAATCTTGAGAAGCTGCGACCAACGTTCTGGTTTCGGTTCAAGCGAATGCCGGACGACAGCGGGGAAGATCTGAGAGAGAAGTCCCAGTTCTTCAGTCAATCGCATGGCCGTCGCCCGGGTTCGACTGCCCAGCATCTTGCGCAGTTCCTGAGCAATGCGTTCGACGCTGACGACGCGCAGCTGAGAAGCCATCTCCCGGACTGCTAATGCTGTCTCTGGTTCTAATTCGAATTCGAAGGCTGCTGCAAACCGGACGGCTCGCATCAGGCGGAGCTTGTCCTCCGTCATTCGCTGTCGGGGAATGCCGATCGCCCGAATGATCCGATTCTGAAGGTCCGCCTGCCCATTGACATAGTCATGCACGGTGTCAGTCAATGGGTCATAGAACATCCCGTTGATCGTGAAGTCCCGGCGTTGGGCATCTTCTTCCGGAGTCGTAAAAGAAACACTTTCCGGGCGGCGGCCGTCCAGATATTCCCCTTCACTGCGGAAGGTCGCGACTTCAATCGACTCACCGGACCCCCGGGCTCCCAGAACGATCACCACTCCAAACTGCTCGCCGACCGCCAAGGTTCGCCGATGTCCGAACAATTCCCGAATCTGATCCGGTCGGGCATTCGTGGCGACGTCATAATCGTTCGGAGTGACTCCCCTGAGGAGATCCCGCACGCACCCCCCTGCCCAGTACGCAATAAACCCTGCACTGGTCAGATCCTGAACAACAGACTTAGCGAACTCAGCGGACATGGTGCAGCGAGAGACGTTCGGAGAACGTCCGATGAATGAAAAGACGCAAAATCAGAAGGTTAACAGAACAGCTTATTTAGAATCGTACGAAGCGAGACCGGCGAGAATTCCATACATCCAGAGCAGCTCGAATCCAAAATCGTAGCTGAACCAAACGGTAACGAGAGCAAGGGCCATTGACACCAGCATCGACGCAGTGGCTCCCGTCAAGATTCCAATCGATCGATCCCACGAGAGACGAATTGCGGTGTAAGTCGCGCCTGCAATGAGCAATGTAAAGATTGTCGCTCCCAACCAACCGAATCGCAGAACATAGAACACGAACGCATTATCGACGTACTTCAGGGACTTTCGAGCCGTCTCGTCCGCGGGCAGATGTGGAACATCAGGCGGCAGGGATTTCATTGCGTTCGAACCGTATCCCAGCAGGCCGGCATCTTTCATTGCCGGCCAGAAAACCTGAAGCAACACAATTCGATGTCGAAAGCTGCTCAGTTCGACCCGTTCCCCGTCCAGACTGATCTTGGTAACACGACTCTTTTCACCGGCCATCTGGTCTAACATCGTGACGAAGCTGCTGAAATTCAAACTGATCCAGATGACGATGGCGGCGGTCACTGCTCCCAGGACCCAGCGATACCATCTCACCCAGATCGCTCCAAGCCCGATCACCATGGTCGCCCATGCAATGGCAGGGCCTCGCGAGAGCGTCGCAAACATCCCAAGCGATGCCACGGTGGATGCGACGGCGAATGTTTGCTGTAGCCGTGTTCTTGCCCAAGGTAATAGCGCGATTGACCATGGTGTCAGCACGAGGATTAGCAATCCGAAATAAATTGGATGCATCGTGGGGCCGAACGCGCGCTTGAATCCGAAGCGGCTGGCCTCTCTGTTAAACCCATCCACAGGGCGCTCACCGAAAATGGCCTCCCAAGGGTTGATTCCAGAAAGTGTTTCCAGGATTCCCCCGATGCCGAGGATGACCAGCACCCCACAAACGCACATTGCCAGGCTCTCGAGGAATCCGGCTGACCTTAAGGCATAGCGCCCCGCCACGTAGGGGACCGCCCATTCGCCATAGGACATGAATCCTGCTGAAACCGCATCCCAGCCATGAAAGACGTCCGAGGCAAAATGAACGCCCACCATACTGGCGATCAAAACATCGAGAAGTGTGAGCGGGGAAATCAACTGCCGGGGATCACGGAGCGTGAATGCGAGCAGACCGGCAAGTGCAACGACCGTCCGGATCGGCATTTGAGCCCCAAAAATCGGGACCTGAAGCCAAGTCGGAAATGCAAAAGCCAAAACAACAGTCACCCCCAGAGCGACCGCTGCACCCCTGCGAACTAACACCGCTGCCCCGACGAGCAAGATGAGCCCGATGCAAATCCAGGCGAAGGTGATGGACCCTTCCATACTCTGTTTCTCCGCTGTCCACCTGCAACCGATGCTGATCAGGTGGCGAGACCTCTATCACCGCAGGCAATCGGGTGAGTATTAGGGTCAAACTTCTCAAGAATAATCGTGAAAGTGAAGTACGTCAGAAGCAATTACAACAGTCGGAAGCCTGAAGTCGCGGCTTCGATGCTTGCTGCAACTGTGTTCATGAACTCTCGCCTCGAACAAGGCGCCGCTGTGCTTGAAATGCCTCAAGGGACTGATCGACAAATGTCGAGAACTCCCGTCGAAACCGATCGGCGGAAAATCGTTCTGCATTCGCTCTGATCTCTTCGATCCGCAGGCTGGCTTCAATCGCTTCGAACCGATCAACAGCAGACTTCAGGCTCTCCGTGGTTTGCTCGGGGAACAAAATGCCGGTTTGACCGTCGATCACGGTCTCAGTTGTTCCTCCGCGTCCCAGTGCGATGACCGGCGTACCGCATGCCTGCGCTTCGACAGGAACGATTCCAAAATCCTCCTGAGCCGCAAAAACGAAAGCTCGCGTCGTCTGCATTTGTTGTAAGAGGACTTCCTTACTCTGGTAACCGAGGAGGCTGACGTTCTTGCCGGCCTTCGCCTTGATCCGCTGAAACTCGGGACCATCTCCGATGACGACCAACTTCCGCTGCGGCATCTGAGAGAATGCCTCGACGATGAGAGAGATCTTCTTGTATGGGACCATTCGAGACGCAGTCAGATAAAAGTCTTCCCGTTTTGCAGGACCGGGAACGAATTCATCGACTGACACCGGCGGATAAACGACGGTTGCTGGCTTTCCGTAGCAATGAAAAATCCGCTCGGCGATAAACTTGGAATTCGCAGCATAGGCCGTTGGTCTCTGCCCGGCGGCATAGTCCCACGTTCGGAGATAATGCAATATCGCCCGGGCCAAAGAACCTTTAAATCGACTCTTGGATAACCCGGATTCATTGAGATATTGAAACTGCAGGTCCCATGCATAACGAACCGGGGAATGCGTATAAACCAGATGTGGCTGGTCCGGGCGAGTCAGAACTCCGTGAGAGACGCAGTAGTGCGATGATATGACCAAGTCAAATTCGGTGACGTCGAGCTGTTCGATCGCCAAGGGGAACAGGGCCAGATAATCCCGGTATCGGCTTGCCGAAAACGGAAGAGATTGAATGAAGGAGGTTCGGATGTCTGCAGATTTGATGAAATCAGGTCTGCCGACCTTCATGTGGTCGAGCAGAGTGAACAGACGGTTCGGCTGTACAACCTTAAAAAGCTGCTCAAGAACTTTCTCCGCCCCGGTGAATGTTGTCAGCCAATCGTGGACAATCGCGGTTCGCATCTGCAAACAAATCCAATTCGGTTTCAGATCACGATGCCGAGCCATGTGGGCATTCGGACATTTCGTACCTGTTGGTGTTCTTTACGGTGACACAAGGGACTGACGGCGAGTATCACCCACGGCTTGTTTCTACGGAGCGACAGGCAGAGTTTGCTCTGATACCTTCGTGGGAAACAAATCGTCAAGATTCGCACGAGGGAATGCTTCCAGATACCCACCTCGCGTTGCATTAATAATCTGGATGCCGTGTCGATTTGCTTCACGATTTGCAATTGCGAAGGCTTCATTCATCATTTCGACTGGTGCGGAGAAGACTCGCTCGCCAGCAGTTCGGTAGTTCTTGTGGAAGTGATGGCTGACTCCATTATGGATGACGCCAGTAACATCGGTTCCCTTGGAGTTATGTTGCTCGCCGCCATAATAATGGTCACACCCGATGAGGTAGATGGGATTCAAACCGAGGTGCGCCGCGAACTGCAAATTGCTATAGGTGATGGTCCACCCAAAATAGCCACCAACTGTCTGGTCAATGCAAAATCCATGTTTTGCACGTGTGCTCGGCCCCAGCAACCACCCCATGATGATCTTGTCAGGGTGACCTTTAGAAGGGAAAAGGTTTGAGGTGATGATGACGCGATCCGCATGATCACAGATCTCCTTCGCGTACTTCTTCCAAACGAGTCGATCACCGCATGTATGAAAAGTCGGCCGCCATTCTGTTTCTGGGTAAGCAAGATAGATGCGATTGGAGGCGATCGTAATCTCATCCTTCAGTTTATTCAGATCGCTCATTTGCAGGCTCGGCCCGTTACCAAGCACAAAACCTCGTTGCCCTTGATATATCCCTTTTGTCTCTCTCCAGAATTTCTTGCTGCGAGAGGTAATACGGGGGGACGTCACCGCATGGTAAATCCATCTGGCGCGCTGAACCCAAAAGCGGTTGTAAACAAGGTTATAAGGGAATGAACGACTATCTTTCATTTGGTGAGCCAGTCTGTAGTTTTGAAAGGATCGTCGGCAATATCAGTTGCGAAGTGGGCCATTTGCCGGGATTTCCTCATCCGGGAATGCATGCGGATGGGAATGCAGCGAGGACTGCATTGAATATGCCCACTCGTCGAAATACGTGATGAAGAATGCGGAATATGCCATCACTAATGTCAGAAATCGAGTCGATTCGTACGGAAGCCCACATAAAGAAAGGCCGAAGAAAATAACAAGAAACCAGAAGAAGAATCCCTGCCTGAGAGACTGGGCAAAACAGTACCAGAAGAATGCCGAAATGGTTCCAAAAAGGAATCCGTGGAACGTCCAATGTGTGAGGAAGGGAAGCTGACAGACGCCGAAGGCCACGCTGTCGCGGTCATAGCGATCGAGAAGAAACTCGACGCGAGAAATCTGACACGCCTCAACCACCAAAGGCAGAAAGGGAGCGAGCGCAGGATTTCCTGGCTCTGCTGCCCGACCGAGGAACCCGGTTCCCATTCCCCAGGTTTCGACTGCCGAGAGGTAGGTGAATACCGCTGGGAGGTAAAGCCGGATCAGCGTACTGTTGTCGTCACCGGAAAAGATCTGAAGGTATCGTTCACCAATCAGTATGTAAGTGATAAGAGCAATGACGGCGCCGGCAATTGGCAAAAATATCGCTCCAACACTGCGGGCACTAAACGCGTGGAGTACGACCGGAATTGCTCCGACTAATGCAGTTCCCAAGAGGATCTGGGTACGGAAGATCGCGAATAGGATAATGAGGAGCAGTAAAAACTGGAGTCCGCTGAACTGCGTGCGACGGCGGCATAGGTTCCACCCAGTCAGATAGCACGCAGCTGCGAGTCCGACCCATGACGGTTCTTGGCTTCCGAGGATCGGTCGCCAAAAGCCGCCGTGAAAGCGTTCATCACGTGCCTCCGCCAATTCCAGTGAATCACTGTCCACATATAATGTCTTGGAAATTGTGACCGAGATGTTCTTAACTTCGCCACTCAGCATTTCGGCCGTGCCTGCGACTATCATTCCCATGAGCAGCAGGAAGCAGATATTCGCAACAGTCTGTTGAGGAACTTCTTGGATGAGGCGAAATGCGATATATGCTGTGAAGAGTGATAATGCAAAGTTTGCCAAGCATTTGATGTATTCCGGGATCGCCTCAGGAAATTGGAGAGACGCGAATGCAGTTGCAGCTACTGCAGTGAGGAAGACATAGATGAGATATCTCGCTTTTGCCGTCGATGTTCTGCGAAGGACGAGTAAGGAACAGCCCGCAACGACGATCTGGTTCACTCCCACCAAACCCATTAGCATGCCGGGCTGCAGGATGGTGAAGAAGGTCAGAAATAGAAGGAAGGAATGCATTACTTTGTGGCTTCCGGGAGTTCAGAGATGAGAATGACGGTCCCGGCCTCGCTAGTCTTTGCGGCGGGCGTGTTAAGTATCCTCGATTGAACTGTGAACTCCAAGTTTCAGATTGGTTGAACCAGAGTGAAGTGGGGGCGACCAGTGGTCAGAAATCACTTGATAATGAAGGTTTCTGGTCTGAACTCGTTAGACTCTGGAGGTGTGGCTTCAAATGTGTAGTCGGCTTTTGATCTTCATAATGCAGCTTGCCAAGGTGGGCGATAATCGGGATTTCACGATTTGCTTGGCAGTGAACGCGATATCTGCTGGTGGTGAGAACCTTTCGAGTTCCGCTTGAGTGCTTCGCCATCTCGTTCTGTCAATCCCGCTGTCAACAATCGATTCTAGTGCCGTCTCCGTGCGCTTTGCAAATTCCTTGAATGATCCCACCTGTTTCGCGAGTTGGAAATCGTCCAGATCTTTGATGAAATTGTCTGACAAAATCCTGGACTTGATCTCCTCGATCTCTCCCTGTTTAACGAGAGTGATCCCCTCACCGCATGTTTCCCGGTAGTTCGGAAGATCAAATGCGATACAAGGAGTGTTGCAGTACAGCGACTCAAGGGGTGGGTAGCCATACCCTTCAAACGAAGAGGGGAAGACCGTCAGGCCGCTGGAAGAGATCCACATGAACTTGTCTCGGTCAGAGATGCGGGAGAGGAGAACGAGGTTGATCCCGTTCTGAGCTGCAAGCGTCTTCATCTCCGCAAGAAATGGCGTTTTCCCATTTCCTCCGACAAGCACGACGAATTCGCAGCCCCGCAATTCAGGTGACAACAGCTGTCGGAGATACTGACTTCCTTTGTGCTGAGAATTCCCGGCACTGATCCGTGTTGCCAGGAAAATCCGCTTTGGATTCTTGGGTGTGTTGAGGAAGTCGTCAGCCGCCAGTGAGTTGATAGATGGGGGCAAGCTCAGGAACTTCGTCTCCGGCGATGTGTTCGTGTAAAACTCGCGAGCGTACTCCGAACTCATTTCGAGACTGCTCACGATTGCCTGGCAGAATCGCGAGGCGAGTTCCCAGCCAGTCCAGTTTTCAAGCTTGATTTCGCGTTGCCCGGCTTGCTGATACCAATTGGGAGTCTCGAAATTTAAGAGCAATCGGCGGTCTGCACCGTTTATGAAAAAATCGATCCAGCGCCGGAAAATCCAGGT
Organism: Planctomycetota bacterium; assembly: GCA_023417655.1. GTDB lineage: Bacteria > Planctomycetota > Planctomycetia > Planctomycetales > Planctomycetaceae > Planctomicrobium. The sequence goes on from JAEZFD010000043.1 coordinate 62,660, forward strand.
GTGAGACTGATGCGGGACCATCCAGCCAAAGTCAAAGTGACGGCGAGGAGGATGGTTGAAGAACGGATCGACATGGAGTTTGATTTTGTGGTGATTCGGGTAGCTTCGAAAATCACGACTAATCAATGGGGTGGCGTCAGTCCAGTAGGTGACGTCGAGACCTGCTTCTGCTAATGCTTCGGCGAGCATCCATGCGTGATATCTCCCCCCTGAATATCCCAAGGGGGAGTTCATCGCAGTCAGACACACGCTTTTGTTCATCATGTAATTAATTGGGTTGAAACTCGACTCAATGATAATCGGTGATTTCAGGAATGAACCATTATGCCAGGCGGATGCTGGCCGAACGGCAAGCAGATCATGAGAATTCGCATGAACATTGCTTGCGTCAGGATCGTTTGATTCCTTTAAGAATCGCGACTCCCCCGGAACTGCTGATTCCATGACCCAGGCGAAGCAGCGATGAGTCGCTGAGGTCCGTTCGAACCCACCCTTTCCCGGGGACGACCTTGAAGAGATGTGGTTCCACCTGAAATTCCTTCAGGCTATTCATCATTGCCTCAATTCGAGGTCTGTCGAAAACATAATAAATCACCGGACCAGGATCATAAGCCGACTGCACGTATTCGAATGGCCCATAAGGAACGCTGACAATCAATGTTCCTCCCGGACGGACGAACTTCGCGACCGTTTCCAAACCTTGAATCGCAAACTTTTCGGGATCCGCAGGTGGAGAATCGAACTCCTGCCGCGTCCCTCCGTATCGGGTGTTGTCCATGCCGATATGTTCGAGCGTGCTCAGGCATGTCACTAACGGAAACTGAAGTCGCTCATAAATATCTGTCTGGCGAATGTCGGCCTCGAGGTATGCGACATTTCCGCGAATGCTGGGAGGCTCAATCGATGCGTTAAAAAACCAAGTCCAGTTGACGCGGCCTTTGAGGATCTCGGCCATCAGCGGATTGTTCAGAACGCATCCAACATCGGCAACGTCAATCTTTCCAGACTTGGTGTGTTGTACGATCTCGTTCGCCACAAACGGGTATTCGACAACCCGCTCATCGCACTTACTGAACAAGGGAGTATCGACGGTTGCTTCGTTCCATTGCCCTGTGGTCTGGATCTCCTTCAACACAGCGGCGATCATCTCATTTCGCCGTGGGAAATAATTGTTGCGATAACGGTGAAGCAGGCCCTTCTTGTCGAGCCGATGGCAGGCTGCGTCGAGTGGATCGCGAATTTGCAGATTGGCGTCCGGGAGCGTTTTTAGCCGGCGTATGACTTTATTGACGGTCGTTGAAAGTGTCATGAATTCCCCTGCCTTTAATTGGTCAGCACGGTTAGCGGTGCCCGATGGATCAGCCTGAGTTACCGTTGAGTCAGAATCCCTTAACTACGCTCTTTGGTAAGGAGGACGTTTTCCGAAGCCCCGTCATAACCTAGTTCCTGAAAAAGCGTCGGGAAGATGCTTATGGGATAACGCACGAATCCGTTCTTGCGTCGCAACCAATAGTGCGTCCAATGCTGCTGTATCAAATTGCAGAAGGTTTCTTCTGACATGCCCGACCGCTTGATGCCATATGGCCAAACTTCGGAGCAGACGGGGATGCCCGTGGACAGGAAGTTGGGGCCTCCGCTCAGGACGTAACCTTCGTATCCCTGGACGTCCATCCAGATCAATGCGATCTTGCTTTGAGTTTCGGCGGGGAGTCGACTGATTACGTCATCTAATCTTTCTGCGTCAACTGAAATCACCGTCCGTCCGGCCTCTCCATATCGATCTCCACTCGCAGAATGGGCCTCACCGTTGCGAACTCGATGGTCTCCAAAATTGGTCTTGCTGAGTTCGAATGTCAGGGAACCTTTTCTGTCGGACAGCGCTCGATTCAGGCTGGTGATCCGGTTCTCGAGATGGTTATGAGCAATATTTTTTGTCAGGCGCTGGAAGTTTCCCGGCTCCGGCTCAATTGCAATTGCGGACTCCATCTCGCCGTTTGTCAACATGCCGATCGAGATGACTCCATTGTTCGCACCGATATCGAGAAGGATTCCCTGACCTTTTGAAAGTCCACTGAGTCTACGCACGATGGGAAGAACTTCGTCTGCAAGATCCTTCTCAAACTGCCCTTTCGTATAAAGCTGCAGGCTGATCGGGTCAGGTGCGGTCAAGGGGATCTCAAAAATGCCTTGTTGAGTATGAATCGTCCGAGTTCGGAAAACCATGCGGTTCACATACCAGGGGAGTCGCCGGAGGGCGGGGATGACATCCCGTTGAAATCTGGTCCGGATCTTCTTTGTGTATGCACGTGCATTCATTCTTCAGTCTCCCCGCATAAAAAGCAGAACGATCTCAAAAACTCTGTTCACAGCGCTCGATACATCCAGGTCATAACCCGATATCGCACATAACCAGAGTCCACCGCAAATCATGAGTTGAATTCCTAGAAGTGGAAAATAGGTCATGCTGGCAATGTCTTTGAATGAGGTTGATGAGAACTTAACAAGGTCATTCACGACCAGCCTGTGAATCATCAGTGTGCGGGGCAACAGCACGGAGAGGAACCCGCCAATCATTCCAAAGCCCTTAATGAGGATGGGAAGGAGCACCAAGCTGGCGAGGGTGACAAAAAGCCGTCGTCGCACAAGCGTAATGCGGTTGCCAGATTCGAGGACCGCATTGAAAAAAACGTTCAGACGTTCAATGATGTAAAGGAATACGATCAGCGACCAGACCGCCAGCGGAATCTGGGTGATTTCTCGACCTGATAGAGCGGCGAGAATGGGGACTCCGATGGCGACCAGATTGCCCCCGATGAGGACCAAGAGCCCGCAAAAGAGAAAGCGGGTCAACATAAACGCTTTCAGTCGCTCGATATTCCCTGATGAGACGAGTCGGGAGATATATGGGAGCCGGGCTGTCAGCGGGATCTGTGCGATAGGCCCCACGACCGAGAAGCATCGATTGTAAAGCAGAAATTGAGTCGTTTCCTGCCCGCTTAAAAAGAAAGGCGTTAGCAGGACAACCATCTCATCCCCGCCAATATAAGAGATGGAATTGATAAGTCCCCGCCAGGTGGGGGACCAGATTGCTTCTATGACTTCCGTGTCCCAGCCGAAAAGTTGGGCTTCGCGGACGTCGAACTGGGAGCGTTGCGCCCATGCCAGGAAGATGTTGCGGATTCCGGCGAGAAGGATTGTCCCATTCATGAGCAGCGCCCAGTGAAGGATTGTGCCTCCCCAATAAACGCAGACGATGATTGCAGCCAAGCCGACGCAGTTAAAGAGGGCATTCCAGCGGGCGAGCGTCGCGACTTTGTCCAGTCCACGTAGAAAGATTTCGTAGCGTACCAGATTGATGCGGAGCACCGTTGTCAGTAAAGATAGAGACATTGCAGCGATGCAGTCGGTATTAGCTCCTCCGAATCCACTGCAAAGATAAAACATCGATGGCAACGAGATGGAGCTTGCCAGTGTTCCCATGACAATTGACACACCGAAGAGAATGCTCCCCAAGGTCTCAAACAGCGCTGAATAGAGTTCTGTGGAACTTCGTTGATGCGGTTGATCCGCCGCGTTGTGAGCCTGATGCGTATCGGTCGCGACACTCACCGCTGTGACAGGGCGAATACTCCGGGAACCTGCTGCCACGAAGGCAAACGAGGTCGCAAATGACATCGCCAGGCGGTCACTGAAGAGAAGTGAAAATCGAGTCACCGATGAAATCAGGAGAAAAACACCTAATTCCATGTCACCCCATCGATTCCAAATCAGTGGGATAATGACAATCGTCCCCGCCATTTGGACGAAAAGATTGATCCAGGACGCTACGGTGGCGGAACGCATTTGCTAAATAAACTTCACGAGTGAATGGAAAAAACTTGCGCCACTCTCTGTTGGATTGAGTGGCGGACTCGAGGACCGTCTGCTCGCTCCGCGGGACGAGAGACGGTCCGTTCAGGGAGTCAGGGGGAATGGGACCTCAATGTGGCCCTTATCGCGGCGATTGAGATCTGACCTATCGTTTCGGGGCGACCCACCGCTTTGCCAGACGACCGGAGTTGATGGCCATCCGTTTGATGCGACTGGTCGCCGTTAATCGGGATTTGAAGTCGAGATGCTTTTGATTCGTTGCTCCCTCTTTCTTCTCGGCGTAGACAACTGACATTCCGATCGGAATGACTTTGTTCGCATTCAGAAACTCGAAGTGCTGGTATCCCGTTCGGGCGATCTGCTGGGTGTTTCTCTGGAGAAAGCGGTTGGTAGCTCTCGTAACATCTGGGGTATCTGGATTGTCGTAATCATCGACCATCAGCAGGCCACCGGGACGGACGAGTTGGAACCAGTGGTGCATATCCCACAATGCAATTTCCAGCGTATGGTCCCCGTCCACAATAATGACGTCGTACGTCTTGTTGCACTCGGTCCAGAATTGATGGCTCATCTTGCGGAGGAGCTGAAAGTTACGGGAGTCATAGAGCGATTTAGTGCTTTCATAAATCTCATCCGATCCACCCTGGCCCCACCAGTAGCCACCGAAGTAGCTCGACGAAAACCCACCAATGTAAGGGTCGACACCTGTGTAAGATTTGACCTTGATCTGATCTGTCAACAGCCGGGCCAGAGTTCCCTTGAAGACCCCGATTTCCAGGATGTCAAGCGGACGTTCCGGGCCAAAGTGTTGATTGCAGATGTCCCAATAGATTGTTCGACTTCTCTCGTCTAGTACTTTCTTAGAGGGGTCATGCCAGAAATTCTGCAGTCGCGTCGATTCCGTCATAGGTTAATCCTTTGATCGTAACTCGTGGCGGGACTAATTGCTTAGGATAAAACAACTTTCGAGAATTCGATCGTCCGCGTAGAGGGCCCGCGAATGAATCGGCATATCAATTGCGAATTTAAGGTGGATAGACCCAGAAGACCTGTCGCTCAGATTACTCTTTGCTGCTCGTAGACCTTGTCCACGAGCTTCATGAGTCGAAGCGCGTCCCGAGAGCAACCGTGCTGAACGGGGCGGTTGTGATTAATGCAGTCAAAGAAATGCTCGATCTCTGACAGCCATGAGGTGTCATTTTCGTAGTAATAAACCTGCTTTTCTCCCCATTCGATCGAGGGACCGGTATGACGGTTTCGCTCAACCGTCAGTTCTTCATTTCCGTAACTGTTGCTACTCGTCTTCAATCCGTTGAGGACGATATGTCCGCGTTCAAGGAAGATTTCCAGGGAGAACAGATGTCGCCACTGGGTCATCGTGGAATGCAGTGAAGCAACGACGCCCGTCTCATTGTTCCGAAAATTGGCGAAGACGTTGTCTTCGATTCCGGGAATCTTCCAGAACAGATCAGAGACCATTGCCTGCACATCGTGGAACTCTCCTGAGAAGTGCAGAAAAAGGTCGAGCATGTGAATACCCTGATCGAGGAAAATTCCTCCGCCGACCTTATCCTTGTCCGCTCTCCAGCCTTTGAAGAAATCACGGTCTACGCTTTTTCCATATCGACCTCGCATCCACAGGATGCGTCCGTAGTCTCCGGATTCGATGATCTGTTTAGCGCGTTTGATCGACCCGTGGTGGCGATGATTGAAGCCATACATCAACTTTTTGCCGGAGCGTTCCTCCGCCTGAATGACCTTCTCCACATCGGCCGCAGTAAACGCAGGAGGCTTCTCTGAAAAAACATGCTTACCCTTTTCGAGCGCAGCAATTGTCAGAGGCTGGATGCGGAAATTGGGAGTGCAGATGAAAACTGCATCGATCTTTGGATCGTTAATGATATCCGCTTCAGCTTCAGTGTACTCGTACTCACTGTCTGCAAGACGGTTGACGTCGAAGACCTTCGAGACAAATCCTTTCTCTGATTCACGGATTGCATTGGCGCGGGTTTGACCCATTTTGCCGAAGCCGATAATGCCGCAGTTCAGCTTATTTGAACTCATTGCAGAACTCCAGAAAATCTTGCGCACAACCTCGGAGAAACTCATCGCAAGTGCTTGCGATATGTGGTGTCATCAAGAGTTGATCTGCGGGAATCTGTTTCAGGATCCCTTCGTAGGGTTCCTTCCAGTACACATCAATTGCAGCTTTAACGGTCCCGGCGCTGAGAGCCTCAAATAGTGCCTGTTCGTCGATGATCGGGCCTCGGGCAGTATTCACAACTGCGGCACCCGGCTTAATCCAGGCCAGCTTCTCTGCGTTAATGAACGACCTGGTTTCAGGGGTGAGTGGCACATGCAGGCTGATGCAATCCGCTGCGGCGATGCGTGACTGCAGTTCAGACGGTGCATCCGCAGCTGCGTCGTATGTCGTGACCTTGCAGAAGGCACTCATTTTGTGGCACACGCGCCGTCCTATGTTCCCTGCTCCGATGACAAGCAGAGTCCGATTTTTGATGCTGGTCCGCGGATGCTTGGTCCAGGAGGAGAAAATTCCTGCCGAATCGTACATGGTCCGCAATATTAAATAGCAGGCGAAGTTTGCAGTCTCTTCAAAGATCCAGTCCGATGTCGCCACCGACGGCAATCGAACGACGATATTCCTTGCTTTAGCTTCCGCGAAAGGAATGTTGTCCGTCCCGACTCCGGTTTTAAAGATCCCCTTCAAGACCGGAAACTCTGAAAGATCGAGCGGTTTGCCGCCAATTAACGCAATGTCAGCAACAGATTTGTCTGCTGTGAAGTTAACACCCTCAAGGTATTCATTGAGGGTGTTCGTGTTTGACCAAACTTTCATCGATGTATTAGTTCTGTGGTTCATGCCTGGTTCATGCCTGGTTCATGAAAATTTGAGTGATGTCATTCGCGCCGTTTGTTGCGTAGACGCGGCTTTTGAGTTCATGAGACCATGGACCGTAATGCACCTGACCGCCAGCAGCCTCAACCAGTGCAAGTCCCGCTGCGACGTCCCAGAGCCAGATATCTTCTTCGCAATACGCATCGACGTGGCCCGCTGCCAGATGCGCGAGACAGAGCGCTGCGGAGCCGAGGAGTCTGACTTTCTTGAATCGTTGTACGCTACTGACAAACTGCGTTAATGCGGCTGAGTCATAGGAACGACCAGACGGGAACCCGGTGCAGAGTACAGCCTGCTCAACGGCGGTCACTGCTGAAACCTTCGCCGGAAGGGAATTCATCGTCATGCCCTGCCCGACGATTCCGGAATAGGTGACATTCAAATTTGGATCATGAATGACGCCGAGGAGCGGGCGGCCGTTTTGCCATAACGCAATTGATAGGCAGAAGATCGGCAGTCCGCGTGTGTAGTTCAGTGTTCCGTCGAGGGGATCAATGATCCAGCAGCGCTCTTCACGGAGCGCCGCGGCATCGGTCCTGGTCTCTTCGGAAACGATGGCCAGCCCTGTGGTCTCAAGCCGTTCCAGAATGATGCGCTCGGCGGAAAGATCTGCGGCCGACTTGAGATCCTTCCCTTCAGCGCGAAGGACATCGAACTGACCTTGAGATTCCAGAATGACCCGACCCGCTTCTTCTGCTGCGGCGATGGCCAGGTGCAACAGGTCTTCAGGACGATTCGAATCGTGACGCATAAGAGCAACCACCTCGCAGGGATTGGTTAGGTCAGTCCTGCGATGGATGTTCGCAGGTGCCGAAAAGCGAGAGGTCGGAAGTGATCTCTCGTCGGAGGGGGATCGGGCGCACTTGGGTAACAGGGAGTTTTCCTCAGTCTTTTGCCCGACATTCCTGCGACGATCCAGACACCGCTTTTTTAAGATGGGGAGCTTCAACCCCAATCGAGACGAGTGTCTGGAGATCGAGAGAATGGGCATTATGGGGGGGCGTTTTGCTCCTTGTCAATCGGGGGATCCAAGACTGCTGGGCATCTCGCTCGAGGACTTCTCTTGTTTCTCTGGACCTCTGATTCGGAGGAAATAACACGGTGGAAGACTTTGGCAGACTTCACTTTTCGGAACGGCGACCGTCGTTGGGTTAGTCGAAAACGTCTACTCGGGGAGCAATCGCTTCGATCATTTGAAAATCTTCTTCCGTCTTCACGACGATCCCGCTGGATTTGCTGATCTCGAAGTACCCGATCGGTGCGGTGAATGTCGCACAATGCTTCGCTTCGTACCGTTCGCGGTAGGCAGCGGCGTTCCACCCTGTGATGCTCCAGGTGATGATCTGAATCGGACTGATGTCCTGCGTCATCGGCATCTTTTCATAGGTGAAATTGATCGGCTGATCATTCATCGATGATTGCAGCGGTGTTGTGATATGGCTGAGAAGCGTGTTGTATTTGTTCGTTTTCAGGACCTCAGTGAACGCTCGAATCTCGCTGGCCTTCAGTAGTGGGGCGATCGAGTGCACCTGAACGACATAGTCGCATGGGTGGGCGTTGATGAACTCCATCACGAAGTCTTCGCTCGTGACGTCGTCTCGAGAGAGTTCTTCCGGGCGCAGATGAAATCGGGCTCCATGCTTCTCTGCGAATGGGGCAAAAACATCCGCTTCCGAATTGACCCAGACTTCCGCAAAAACACCTGAATGGATCGCTCGTTCGACCGCGAATTCCACGAGGGTTCGTCCATTGAGTTCGCGGAGGTTCTTCTGTTTAAGACGTTTGCTGCCCAGGCGGGCCGGGATCATTGCGATCAGTTTTGGATTTGAGCTCATATCGCTTGTTTCGCCGCTCCCCGATCCGTCTTGGCAACATAAACCGCATCACCACAATTGGTTTCGTGGAGTATTTCAGCAAAATTGACGATGAGCAATGGCAAAATTTGTCCCACGAGAGAATTTAACCATTGAGCAGGTCCGGTGGATTGGTTGGGAAGTTCGAATCCTGCCGCTCCCGTAATTCTGGAGAAATAGGGAGTATTCTCTTCAGGCGCCAACTGGTATTGTCAGCGTGACCTCTGAGTCGAGGCGGGCGGAAATTCGGGGCTGGCGCGGACGGCCAGTCGGATTCGTGGATTGGCCTTCGGTGGATTGGCAGTGGAACGTCTGGGCAGTTTTTCCGTTTCACGTCAGATCGAAGAGATTCGGCTTAAGCGTTTCCGGCGGATGTGATATTCCCCATTGCTGATGCGGCATCATTGACTGCCTCAGAACGAAGGGGTCACATCGACGGCCTCTGAACTGAAGAGGCTGGCGAGCTCTGTCCGAATCTTGGCGCCGAAGGATTCGACTGCCGCCGATTGGCATCCAACGGGTCTGGTGGACAGGGCGCGGCTTCACACAGGCGGCGGCTGAGGTCGAGGCGGAACAGAAAGGTCGGCAATGTATCACTCGCGGTATCTTGATGCTCTTGATTGTGCCTTGCGGAATACTGAGGTGTCCTCGCGTGAGGGACAGCTTGAATTTCAAACAGGACTGGAGCAGTCACTGAAACTGCTGAGGGACCTGCAGCAGGCCGATCGATGCCAGCATCTGATCGGAAACGGAGCAAGTGCCGCCTTCGCCGAGCACATGTCCCTCGACTGGACCAAGAACGGTGGAGTCCGCACGGCCTCTCCGTCCAGCTGGGTGCTCGTCACTGCTCTGTCCAATGACCTGGGATTCGAAAACGCCTTTGCGACCTACGTTGACCGCTATGCGCACACCGGCGATTTGCTTTTGACGATCAGCAGTTCAGGCAACTCGGCGAATATTATTAAAGCGATCAGCGCGGCACGGGATAAAGGCTGCAAAGTGATTACGCTTTCAGGGTTGAAGCCCGATAATGTCAGCAGAAAACTCGGGGATATTAACTATTATGTTCCTGCGAAAACATATGGCATTGTCGAGTGTGCTCATCAGGTCTTGCTCCATCTTCTGCTGGACTCTTTCATGGGAATTGAAGAGTGGTCTCGCGACAGTTGTCAGGATATGAATTACAAGACATTCCAGATTTAGGACGTCAGCTCGTCCGGGACCCTGCTCTCTTTTTCTTGCTGTCTCACAGCGTCCGTTGCCTGATTGAAATCCCGTCTCTGTCTTGACCTGCGCCTTGAGGTGCGGAACCTCCCCTGCACTGTTCCCATCCAATGATTGCTGCGTCCGATCGCCTGAATCACCCCTCGCCGGCGATCAGGGTGAGTGGTCGGGGCGAACTTGAAGAATCTCACAGGAGTCTGTTGAAATGAGCTTGATTGCACTGTGCCGCTTTCAGTTTCGAGATGACCAAAGCCGCACATCGCGAGCTGGAATCGTGGTGAGTGACTCCATTCACGTCTTACCGGAGAGTATGACCGGGGATCTGGCTCTGACCTCGATTCTTGATGCAGGCTCTCCAATTGACAGGGCCACGGAACTGGTGAGCCACTGTGAGCAGCAGGTCTCGCTGATTTCGCCCGAAATTCGTTTTCTTTCCCCACTCGAGCGACAGGAGGTCTGGGGCACAGGAATGACGTATCATAAGGCGGTGGATCCGCATTCGCAGAATCTCTCGCTTTATGAAAAAGCTTATCTGTCCGATCGCCCATTCTTCTTCTACAAGTCGAGTGCGCATGTCACCGCAGGAAGCGGAGGCATCATTCGTGTTCGTCCGGACAGTTTCAATACAATCGCAGAACCGGAATTAACTGTTGTCCTGTCAAGCACGGGGAAAATCGCAGGCTATACGATTGGGAGCGACGTTACTGCTCGCGATATCGAAGGCGAGAATCCGCTGTATCAGTGTCTGTCCAAGTGCTACGATGGGTCCTGTTCGGTCGGCCCGTGGATTCGGCTCTGCAGTTATTCCGACTTGAGAAACTCAGTCGTGAGGACCCGTCAAGTGCGCGGTTCAGAGGTGATCTTCCGAGGCGAAACCAATCTCGGACAGATGGTGAAAACACCGGAGACCATCGCGGAATGGTTTCTTCGCGGCGGACAGCGACCTCTTGGAGCCGCGATTTTGACTGGCAATGGAGTCGCATTCCCCGCAGATATTACACTGCAGGCCGGAGATGTGGTGACACACGAGATTGAGGGCCTTGGCGTCCAGAGCGCCACAGTCGCGTGATGACCGTGATCTGTTGACTTGACCTGAACGGCGACTGAGCCTGTTTGCGATCGTCTTCGAGAGGGAATGTAAACGGATGGGCTTAGATCAGATCTCATCTGACAGACTTCGAATTCTCCGATTTCCACTTATCGTGGGGGTCGTGTTGGTGCACGCCTATCGCACGGAAGTTGCCACCGCGAGTGGAAAAATCGGTGTTGCTGAGAGTAGTGCATTCTCAAACTTTGTCAGGGATTTCATCTCTCAGGGACTCGCCCGAACGGCTGTTCCACTGTTCTTCCTGATGTCCGGTTACTTTCTGTTTCTGGGGTTTACCTGGTCTGTAAAAAAGTATCAGGAGAAATTGCGTTCCCGTACCCGGACATTGCTCATCCCGTTCCTGTTTTGGAACATCCTCACTCTGATGGTCTATCTCGCTGCGCAGACTCTTCCAGCGGTACGTCCGTTCGTCTCGGGGCAGAATAACTGGATTGAGACTTATGGGCCTTATGACTATCTGAACGCAATCATTGGAATCGATCAATATCCCGTGGCGTATCAGTTCTGGTTCATCCGGGATCTCATGGTGATGGTCGTCCTTTCACCAATCGTTTATTTCTCTCTGCGTGCGCTCCCAAGTCTGTTTCTCGCCGTGGTCTTCGGCCTTTGGTATTCCCAGACCTGGCCTCTGACCATTCCGGATGCGGCCGCAGTCGCCTTCTTCAGTGCTGGGGCCGCAGTCGCCTTGCGTGGAGGCAGTCTGTTCGCGCTTGATCGCTATGGAAGTGCGATTACGGTTGCCTATCTGGTCGTTCTGGTGATCGATGTGCTGACGAAGCGTGAGCCGTATCACATCTACATCCATAATGCAGGTATCGTGCTGGGCGTGGCGTCTGCGTTGTTTCTGACGAGAGCAATTGCAGTGGGGCAAAGCCGACTCAAGGAGTTCCTGCTCTGGGCGGGTTCACTCAGCTTCTTTGTCTTCGCAGTCCATGAGCCAATGCTGACGATCTTCAGGAAGGTCTTTTACAAAGTTCTACAGCCAAAGTCTGATCTGATGGTGCTGGGATTATATTTTGCAATCCCGATGTTGGTGATCGCAATTGCCATTCTGGTCTATCAGATTCTGAATCGCGTCGCGCCTAGGTTTCTCAGCGTGATCACCGGGGGCAGATAGCGAGCAGTTGCGCGGCGAGGCATCGCTTCAGGCTTCAGGACGTTCCCATCCGACGTGCGAAAGCATGGTCTCTTCCGAGCCGAGGACGACGAGCAGACACTTGCGGGAGATGCCGTCCCCGTCGACCTCATCAAACACAAGCTGGATTCAAAACCCACTCTTGAGTGGGGGAGCGACATGGTTGCGACGTTCATTGTCACAGCGGCTACAGGAACGAATCGTGGCCTTCCTTTTGAAGAGCAGCGATCAGCTTGCGAATCGCTTCATCGTCACCCCGCTGCGCAATCAGTGTGGACTTTTCGGTATGAACGACGATGCAGTTCTTGATTCCGAGAAGGGCGACCATATGATCCGGGGTCGATCGGACGATGCATCCCGACGAGTCCACTGCCGTCATCAGTCCGACGTAGGAATTTCCGTTGGCATCCTGTGGCAGAAGCCGAGTCATTGCCTCCCATCCACCGACGTCGTCCCAAGGAAACTGTGCCTGAACGACGACGATATTGCTCTCGCGTTCCAGTACTGCGACATCAATGGAGATGGACTTGAGCGTCGGGAACACCTTGGCGAGTTCGTTGTCCCACGCTGAGGTGTTCACATACGGGCGAAGTGTTTCCAGTGCTTGAACCATGTCTGGTTCGTGTTTTGCCAGAGCTTCCAGAATACGTTTGGCTTTCCAGACGAAAATTCCGGCGTTCCAAGAGAATGTACCGGCAGCCAGATAACGCTCGGCGGTCTCGCGATCCGGTTTTTCGCGGAAGGATGCGACCTGATAGCCGTGCGAACCGACAGCGGCTCCTCGTTCGATGTAGCCAAAGCCCGTCGCAGGATACAGCGGCGGAATTCCGAAGAGGATCAGCCGCTCGGGATCTTCTTCGACCAGGTCGACGGCACGGGCGATATCGCTTTCGAAAAGCCGTTGATCGGCGATGACATGATCTGCGGGCATGACGAGCATAGTCGCATCTGGATCGACCACGGTCAGGCAGAGCGCAGCCAACCCGACACACGCAGCTGTGTTTCGAGCAGCCGGCTCTTTGAGAATCTGAGACGCCGGGACGTCCGGAAGGTGTTCCTGAGTCAGTGCCGCAAGACGTTCGCCGGTGACAACCCAGGTCTGGTCGGCAGGGATCCATGGCTGGCAACGATCAAACGCCTGCTGGATCAGCGAACGTTCGGAATTGATCGCGAGAAACTGCTTGGGAAAATCCTTGCGACTCAAAGGCCAGAATCGGGTTCCGCTCCCTCCCGCCATAATCACTGAACGTAACATGAATGATCGTTCCCGTGCCGGTACGAGGCCCGGCATTTCTGTTTCAGGAGAACCGGAATTTCGATGTCATCGTCTGGATGACGATCTGGATGACTGAAAGTGACGAGGATCAGGACTGTATCGGATACAACTCTGTTTCGGAATCGGGTTGTCGCCGACTTGTTACACCCGGCGGTGTCCAGTCAGCAGGGAGATGGGAATCGAGCAGAAATGCGTCCGAACTGAGCGTCCAGTCTCTAAGCGTTCGTGCCGCAGGGATCACGGCAGTCTCTCCCTTCTGCAGCTGGAAGTCCCCCTGCGAGACGGTTCCAGCCAGGACAATGAGAACGTGCATGCATTCATCGGCGGGGAGCGACAGTGGCTCGGGGCCCTCATGTCGATGAATGATGAAATGAGGGCATTTCAAGAGCGTTGCGGAGCCAGGACGTTCTCCATAGGGACGGGACGGCTCAGGTCGGACTGGCCCCAGGTCGAAGTTCGTTGACTCCATTGCCGATTCAGCATGCAGCTCCCGGGGACGCCCTTCCGAGTCGGTACGGTCCCAATCGTAGAATCGATACGTGATGTCGGAGGGCTGTTGGATCTCAGCAATCAACAGTCCTCCGCCGAGGGCATGGACGGTTCCCGGCTGCAGGTAAAAGAGTTCCCCGCGCTGTGCCTCATGGATGTGCAGGCATTCGGCGAACTGCCCTGTTTCGGCAGCGGCTTCGAGTTTCGGACGATCCACCCCTTCTCGGAGGCCGAGATACATCCGATTCTCTGGATCCGCGTCCACGACGAACCAGCTCTCTGCCTTGCCGGGTCGCATGGAACCGTCTGGCATCTGCGTCGGGTCTTTCGGGTGGACCTGCACAGAGAGTTGCTCAGATGCATCAAGGAACTTGATCAGCAGTGGGAATTGTGTCGCGTGGCTATGGCGTCCCAGGAGATCCTTTGCGAACTCCTTCATCAGATCTCGAATCGTTCGACCAGCAAACGGACCATCGCGGACAACACTCACATTGCCGGGAAGGTCGCAGACTTCCCAGCTCTCGGCGGCATCGCTGACACCCCCGGCAGGTTTGCCGAGTTCCCGCTCCAGACGGGTGCCGCCCCAGAGTGCTCGTTTCAGAATCGGAGTAAACCGCAGGGGGGAGTTAAGTGTGCTCATTTGCGTGGTATTGAATCGCTTTCTTGGCGGACCGCATTGGATCAAACCTTTCCGATCGCAATGCAGAACTTCAACTCTCACGGGCCCGTTGCGGTGGACGAGGCGTTCCGGTGAGACGCCTGAATCGTTTTGGTTCAAATGTTCAGGTGTCGCAGCCTGGCGGGGCACACTTGAATGGTGGGGCAGAAGCACAGACGTTCTCATGGAAAATGAGAATTGAATGTGGTCCTCGGCTCCATTCTGTTTTTAGCAGTCCGTTTTCAAGGAATGCAAGCTTTTTCCGACCAGCACACAAATCTTGCAGTGGTGACCGGCACGCCATAACCGTCATAAGCGGCCCATGCGGTTCGGGATCGAGACTGAAATGTTTTTTCCAGAAACCGCGTGAGATTTCTTCTCTGAGTCCGCCTGATGCGTTGCCAGCCTCGCAGTTGAGGCGCGGTTTGCATCGCTTGTTCAGGTTTTGAGATCTCGGATCGCAGGATCAGACTCAGGAACTCAGAGATTCCCGGAGACTTCCATGTCATCAATGCCCGCTGCCACCCAAAATGACGAAGTAATTGGCCACGAGTTTTCGCTGACGAGGGCAGCCTGCCTGCTGCTTTCTGCTGTCGGCGGAGTGGCTGTGTCGATTCTCGCAATCTCATTCTGTTGGGATGCGGCGGACATCTTCCGAGGTGGCTTCGTTCTCCCGCTGCTGGCGCTGACGTCTCTCATCAGCGGCGGTCTGACGGGGGCCGCCGCGTCTCTCAGTCTGCTGGGGCAACGCATCTGACCGTCCTGCTCACGCTTTCTGGCCCCTCAATGCACCGAGAACAAACTGCCTTTCAAAAATCGACCTGAAACCGTGTCACAAAGAGATTCGCAGTGCTGCGACCGGTGTCCACATTGTTCAGCATCGCGTGAATCCAGTTTCCCTGAATCTTGGTGTGTGTGTTGATGAACCAGGTGAGTCCCAAGGTGGTGTCGACGAGGGTCCCGGTTCCCTTATTGCTTGTGTTGTTGAGATAGAGACCATTCAGGCTGGAAGGATTGCGGATGTCGACATAGGAAAGTCGCCCTGCCACTTCCCAGGCTCCCCAGCCCTGAATGCCGCCCCCTTTGAGGGAATAGAAGTTGTGATAGGGAACCAGTCTGCCAAGGGTTCCATTCTTCTTGTTGTATTCGCGATGTTCCCCTGTCAGTCGATAGGCAATCTGCCCATAGGCACCGTGATAGAAAATGTTGCCGACAATGCTGTCGACCACGGTTCCCATCCATTCGGCCTGCGCACCCCAGGGACCATTCTGCCAGACTGTTTCCAGACCGAAAATCTGGAAATTGTTTGCAGGGTATCTCCCGGAGTCGATGAAGGAGGGCGTCATTGCGTACGCCTGACCGAACGGCTGTGCCTCTTCTGAATATCCAAGCGGGCCGAATTCCGGAAGCACTCGAGTCTGGTAGAACGGCCGTTTGGTCGTACTGCCGTCCGCGTTGTCGGCTCCGAGTACGCTGAAATTATAGCTCCCTCCGACTGCCCACAGGCTGCAGTCGTTGGTTCCTTCCAGATAGTGCACCAAATGGGTCGCACGGGTGGAAAACGAGATTCCGCCAATATCACCGATATCGACTCCATAACGATTATCTCCAAGTGGAGCGTTTCGGTATCCCCCTGTTCGGAAGACGCTGAAGGCCCACTGAGACATTTCATCTTCTGATTGGTTCGCCACCTGCCCACCCAGTCGACGAAACGGAACAAACGCAAGAAACGGCAGGGAACGCTCGAGAAATGTCAGGTTTCGAAAGCCCGTCAGTGCATCGATGCTGAAGGGTTGGCAGTACTGACCAACCCGTGCTGCTCCGACATACGGCAGGTTCTCCTGTTCGATGTAGGTGTCGAAGAAGCTGGGCCGTCCCGCAGTGGCGAAGTCCATTTCCACCTGATACTTCGTCTGGGCGGCGACGTTTCCATAGACGGCGACTCGGGCACGACGGAATCCGAAACCGTTCTGAGCGTTTCCAACAGTCGCTTTATTGACCTCGCTCTGGTCATAAAGGGCTCCATCGAGCTGCGTGAAGCCGGTAATTTTTGCGTTCGGATACTCGCTTTTCTTTGAGTCTCCACTTCCCTTCTTTTCGCCCCCTTCCAGCTTTTTCAAGCGATCCTGCAGTTTCTGAATTTCTTCGAGCAGGTTGTGTTCTTCCGGGGGTGGAATGACCAATTCAGGCTGAGAGAGTTCGTCGACGACCACGCCAAGTGGTGCGGGGGGGACGGGCTGAGGTTCCAGTGTTGCAAAAACTGGCAAGTCCTCAGGTTCGGATGCCGGAGGAAAGCGATCGATTGCAAATGCGCAGTCAGGAATCAGGATCGACACAAAAAGTGCGACACGAATCAGCGTGAGAACGACGCCGTCTGGCGGAACGCAAGGTAAATATCTGGACATGATGAACGGGTTTTGGAATTCATTTCGGTCACCCCATTCAGCAGATCGCTTCACTTGATTGAGACGTTCCTGCCCGCGCCGCCGGGATTCCCCGCGGTCAATAACATCAGAGAGAGTGGGCTGTAGAGAGGAACTGAGTCCGCCCGCGGGAAATCATGGTCAATGCGACCTGAATGCGCACCGACGCTGCAGGAAATGCAGGTGAACTCCGGAACCTGGCCGAAATTGCCGAAGGCCGCTATCCCGCAGCGGCGGGTGTCGGGGCTGAAGTGGCGAGTTCCATGATGCGATGCTCACTGAATTCGTTCCGGCTCAGTTCGCCTGCAAGCTGCCCTTCCCTGAGGACAAGAATCCGATCGCAGAGCGTGATCAGCTCAGGCAGCTCGCTGGAGGTCACAATAATCGCAAGACCCTCACGACAGAGTCGGTCGATGACCTGATAAAGTTCGGCTTTTGCACCGACATCGATTCCGCGTGTTGGATCATCCAGCAGCAGCGCAGTCGGTTTTGTTTTCAGCCAGCGGCTGATGATGCACTTCTGCTGATTCCCGCCGGAGAGGCCGACGATCGGTGCTTCGGTGCCGGCGGTTTTGACTCCGACCTCGGTGATTCCCTCACGGGCAGCAGCAATTTCACGAGACGAGCTGATCAGACCTGCTGTCGCTGACTGAGGCAGCGTGCAGATGGTGATGTTCTCTCTGACTGTCATCTGCGGAAGTAATCCGAGACGCTTTCGGTCTTCAGTGACCATTGCGACCCCGGCCTGCATGGCATCAGCGGGATGCTGGAATTCGATGGGCTTCCCGTTCAGGATTCGTTCCCCCTGCACGGGCTCGTCATTCGCGCCGAACAGACATTCCAGAAGCTCTGTCCGCCCTGCTCCCATCAGCCCCGCGATTCCGAGGACTTCTCCCCGACGGAGCGAGAAAGAGATGTCGTCCAGTCGCCATCGACGGGCATGCCCCGGCCAAGGGAGGCTCAGGTTCTTGACTTCCAGAACAACCTCACCCGGCGTCCGGTTCTCCGAAAGATGGGTGTTCTCAATCTCTCGCCCTACCATCAGGTGAGTGATGTCTCTGGGACTCGTGTCCTTCGCTTTTAGAGTCGAAATCAGCTTGCCGTCGCGGAGCACGGTAATGCGGTCGGAAAGTCGAAAGACTTCTTCCATCTTGTGCGAGATGTACAGAATCGTCACCCCGCGCGACTGCAGGTTTTCGATCACACGGAACAGACGCTCCACTTCGCTTTCGGTCAGCGCACTGGTCGGTTCATCCATGATGAGGATGTCCGATTTCAGAGAGAGCGCTTTTGCAATTTCCACAAGCTGCTGATCGCCGACCCGAAGCTGCGACACCCTTTCCAGCGGATGGATCGGACATTCGAGCTGCTTGAGCAGTCGAGAGGCTTCCTCGCACATCGCCCTTTCATCGAGAAATGGGCCAAAGTGCTTCTCCCGACCGAGGAACAGATTCGCAGCGACGGTCAGTTGTTCGACCAGCATTAATTCCTGATGAATGATGCTGATGCCTGCATGCTCGGCATCCCGTGTGCCCCGGAAGCGAACGGGCTTTCCCCGAACAAGAAGTTCCCCTTCATAGTCGGTTTCGACACCAGAGAGGATCTTCATCAGCGTGCTTTTGCCGGCTCCGTTCTCACCACAGATGCTGTGAAAATCACCCTCGCGAACATCCAGAGAGATCCCGTCGAGTGCGACCACACCCGGGAAGACTTTGCGAATCTCTTTCAGCTGCAGAACCGGAGTCGATTTTCCCATCATTCCATTTCCCGTGGGAGCGGAGGCGGATTGCAAAGCGAGTTGATCGGACAGTTTGTCCGTCGGAAGAGAAACACTTTCGCATCAGCTCTCACGAATGTCGAGCGGACCACTCAGCGACAGTCCCTTCCTATCGAAAAACTCGAGGTGGCCGACATGACAGTCTGCCTGAACGTTGCGGAGCCTCAGGGCATCTTCAGCAGGATTTTCGTACCGGCAGGTGCCGTTTTGGTGGCCTGAAGCGCATTCCGGTAATCGCTCAAAGGGAAGGATTGATAGGTCTCGACGTCAAAGACTCTGCGTCGATGGAGTTGATGTAGCTGCCGGATGAACTGCACCTGCTGCGTCTTGGAGAGCGACTGGAGTCCCTCGTCCAGCCAGAAGCTCGTCAACTTCAGGCGGTTAATCAGGAAGTGCATGGGATTCACAATGAGCGGTTCGCCGGACAGTCCGGCAATGACACGCATTTTTCCGTTCTGTCCCAAGGTGTTGAGCATCAGATTTCCGATGCGGCCGCCGACTGGATCGACAGCAAACTTCGGAGGCGCGGCGAGGGTGATTCGACCGATCAGCTCCTTGAACTCCTCCAGGCTCGTGTGTTCGTCGACCACGAGCACTTCATCTGCACCGAGGGCCTTCAGTTCCGCAACCTGACTGCTCTTGCGAATCAGGCTGATGGTGCGAAACTTGTCGACTTTTCCAAGGCGAATCAGCATTCGAGCAAGTGCCGATGCGCCGGCAGACTGGATCATCCAGTTTCCGAGCGGCATTCGAAAATCCCAGCGAGCGAGCATCAGAGCCGTTGCAGGATTGATGAAATATCCCGCCGCCCGCTCGTTGCTGATTTCACGCGGGATAGGAATCGCCGTTATTGCAGGAACGACGCAATACTCGGCCCAGGTTCCTCCGTGCGGTGAGGCGACGGCGACTCGCTTTCCGATAAGGAATGACGTCCACAGTCGACTGATGCCAGGTCCGACGGCAGTCACCGTTCCGACCCCTTCGAATCCCACTCGTGCAGGAAGTGGCGGCCCTGCCTTGTAATTCCCTTTGATATAGAGTGTGTCTGAAGGATTGATGGCCGCAGCGATCATTTTCACGAGAACTTCCCCAGCCTTGGGAACGGGGATCGGCTGGTTCTCGAGAGTCAACGCGTGGTTGAAATCTCCGTGTTGATTGCAGATGACTGCATTGGCTGAGGACGAGCCGTGGCGCATCAGGTCATCATCTTTCTTGCTGGAACTGCTCATCACTCGACCCCGTGATGAGATCGGGACTTCGGGAATATTCAGTTTCCTCGAAATGCCAGAAAGGCAAGGTTCTCTTTCTCAAAATGTCGCAAACAGGAAAAGACCACATGGAAGAATGCAGGTGAATCCTGTCGCGACGAGGCATCGGGAACCGGCTGATTTCTCCGTGGGACGACGATTCGCCTGAGATATAGTCAGGATAGAACATTCGAATACGCAGGGATTCCGGTGAATCACGCTCTCCCCAGACAGGATTGGTCGTGACCTCCTTCAATGTCAGGGCCTATAATTCACAGGCGCTATTCGGCGAATCCATGATGGAGGGAAACGATGACCCGATCTGTCGATCGTGACTTTCAGAGATTCAATGAGATCGTGCGTGGCAAGATCCGTAAGGACTTGAAACGTTACGTGAATCACGGCGAGATGCTGGGACGCAAAGGCCGGGAGACTGTGAGCATCCCGGTGCCGAATATCGATATTCCGCACTTCCAGCACGGCCAGAAAGGGTCTGGCGGCACAGGACAGGGCGATGGTGAAGTCGGCCAGCCGGTCGGTCAGGGCAACGATCCCGGAGACGGTCAGGGACAGGCTGGAAGTGAGGCAGGACGGCACGTCCGCGAAGTGGAAGTGACGCTCGATGAACTCGCCGAGATGCTCGGACAGGAACTCGAGCTTCCCTTCATCGTTCCCAAAGGGAAGGACTCACTGAAATCACAGCGAGATCGGTACAACACCGTTTCGCGCACGGGCCCCAACTCGCTGCGACACTTTAAGCGAACCTACAAAGAAGCCCTGAAGCGACAGATCGCCAGCGGGCTCTATAATCCGGAACGCCCCGCGATCATTCCGAATCGCGATGATGAACGATTCCGCAGCTGGACCACGGTGCAGGAACCGCAGGCGAATGCGGCGATTCTCTATCTGATGGATGTCTCAGGCTCGATGACGGATGATCAGAAAGAAATCGTTCGCATCGAAGCATTCTGGATCGATACTTGGCTGAAGAGTCAGTACGACGGGATTCAGCGCCGCTACATTGTTCACGATGCGGTGGCTCATGAAGTCGATGAGGACACCTTCTATCGCGTCAGAGAATCCGGAGGCACGCGGATTTCATCGGCCTATCACAAAGCGGCCGAGATCATTGACCGCGACTTCCCTCCTGCCGACTGGAACATCTACTGCTTCCAGTTCTCCGACGGAGACAACTGGGGCGAGGACAGTAAAGAGTGCTCGAAGTTCCTGATCGAACGCCTCCTGCCGGTTTGTAATCTGTTCTGCTACGGACAGGTGGAAAGCCCCTATGGCAGCGGTGAGTTCATTAAAGACCTGCGGAAGATTGTCGACAAATTCGAAAATCTGGTCCTCAGCGAAATCGACAACAAGGAAGGAATCTACGATTCCATTCGAACCTTCCTCGGCCGAGGAAAGTGATCCTGTGACTTGAAAGCCGCTCCGGTTCATGCTTCATCAGAAACGCCGCGAAGGATCATGATCCTCGCGGCGTTTCCGTTTGAATGTGAATAGCGTGTTGTTGGCTCTTTAGTCTTTACTGGCTTCTTTCTTCCGGACTGGCGGAGCTTCGCCCGCGTCGCGTCGCTGCTGAATGAAGAACTGGCGGAATTCTTCGGCAGTCACTTTCCCGTCCTGATCGGCATCCATTTTGTGGAAGCGTTCTTGTGCCGGAGTTCCCGCCACTTCATCTTCTGTCAGGACGCCGTCTTTGTTGGCATCATGTCGGGCAAAGAGGGGAGCACCCTGTCCCGGCCGATCAGGGCCACCTCGACGCATGACTTCCTGTCCCTCTTCCGGCCTGCCCGGGCGGGGGCGATCTTCGGGAGGACGACCGGGGCCGGGGCCGAAACCGCCATCCATTGGAGGCCGCTCCATACCGAAGGGAGGAGGACCAGGCAGTTCGGATGGATCGAGTTCTCCATCCTGATTCCGGTCGAATTCCATCAACACTTTCTGGGCATTCGCCAGTTCTTCCTTACTGAGTCGTCCGTTGCCATCTTTATCGAGCAGACGGAAGATGAGAGGTTGGGGACGTTCAGGGCGTGGACGGTCACCGGGTTCGCCATCAGGATTAGGGCGCATCCTTTCGCGTGGTGGTCCCATTGGAGGACCCCCTTCAGGGCGATTCATACGGCGGAATCCTTCCTGGGCGACACTTTCCATCACATTGCGAAACTGTTCTTTGGAAATGGACTCTGTTTCGAGACGGTCGAACAGCTCTTGGAGTCGGGGAGCACCTCGAGGGGCCTCGTCGCGTGAAATCTTTCCATCGCCGTCGCGGTCGAAGCGGTTAAAGGCTTCGTCGAAAAGTCGCATCCGTGTTTCCGCCGCTTCACCCTCAGGCCGGACGGCCTCTCGACGCGGTTTCGGGTCAGTCGGCTCGACAGATTTGGGGGTCACAGGATCCATTTTGGACGTGAGGACGGTGAATTCTTCCAGTGTCACTTGACCGTCGCCATCCTGATCCCCCAGCC
Source organism: Planctomycetota bacterium (assembly GCA_023417655.1). GTDB lineage: Bacteria > Planctomycetota > Planctomycetia > Planctomycetales > Planctomycetaceae > Planctomicrobium. The sequence continues at coordinate 85,111 of JAEZFD010000043.1, forward strand.
GCAGAATCCGATCGAAGAATCGTGCCTCCGACGCTTGGATATCCGCCGATGAGAGAACGTTGTCGCGATTTGTGTCGAAGCGCTGGAATCGCTTCGCAGCGTCGTCATCCGCGAACCCAACCGAGCAGAAACCGCAGGAGACGAAACCTGCTGATAAGAGAAATCGTTTCATGGTGAGACCTTAGGTGAAGAAATCGACCCGCAGTTCTTCGCGGTGCTCACAGGCCAGACCTCAACGTTCGTTAGGTGGTAAAACCCCAAGGAACTGAGAGGTTTGTATTGAGCGAATGCCGGGGTTGCTTCCCCGAAATCATGAGATGCCCAAGAATTTCAATGCAATTTTCAAGCCAGCAAGAACGCCGCAATCTCTCCGCGCCGCGAGCCGGGCTGAGGTCAGCAGTGAAATCCCACGCCTCAGGAAACACCGATGGTCGCGGAGGAGTTCCGAAAAATCCGACGAAGTGCCGAACTGGACGGTTCGTTTTTACAAAATGTCCCTTTCTTCATCTACGCAGACTCCCAGAAGTCTCGCTTTCCCGGCTGTGGCCCCGGCTCCGAACACAGGTGTGAACACTGCGGCGGCTTGTGTCCCTGTGGTGCCCACGTTACTCTGCTCTGATTCGATTTCTCGGCAGCGAAGGTCCATGTCAGAATCATTGCAAGATCCGAACCGGATTGTCATTACGGGTGTTGGTCTGACGTCTCCAAACGGAGACAATCTGACCACGTATCGCGACGCGCTTCTCGCCGGGAAGTCAGGGGTTGTCCCCTTCGAAACCCGGTATGTGAAGCAACCAGTCCTGGCAGGAGTCTGTCATTTCGACGAATTCCTGTACCAGAAGAAGAAGGAACGCCGCCGCGGCACGCGTGCTGGCTCCGTTTCCATCTATTGCGCCAACGAAGCGATCAAGGATTCCAGGCTGAATTGGGAATCTGTGCGGAAAGATCGCGTCGGCGTCTATCTCGGGATCACCGAGCATGGAAACGTCGAGACCGAGAACGAGATCTATGAAATCTCGCAGTTCGACTATGACACCAAGGTCTGGTCGCACCATCACAATCCAAGAACCGTCGCGAATAACCCGGCCGGGGAAGTGACCCTGAATCTGGGGATCACCGGGCCGCACCTGACGGTCGGAGCCGCCTGCGCCGCCGGGAACGCCGGATTCATCTATGGGCTGCAGATGCTGCGGCTGAAGGAAGTCGATCTGGCGATCGCCGGGGGGATTTCAGAGAGCATTCACACGTTCGGAATTTTTGCCAGCTTCGCCAGTCAGGGAGCTTTGGCATGGCATGAAGATCCGGCGAAAGCATGTCGACCTTTCGACATGAACCGGAACGGGATCATCGTCTCTGAAGGGGGCGGGATCTGTACTCTCGAGCGCTTGCCAGACGCCCTCGCCCGGGGTGCGAAGATTTACGGCGAGATCGTCGGCTATGCAATGAATTCGGACGCCCACGATTTCGTTCTGCCCTCCTCAACGCGTCAGGCCGAATGTGTTCAGCTCGCTCTGGATCGTGCTGGTCTGACAGCCGACGACATCGACATTGTTTCGAGTCACGCAACCGCCACCGAACAGGGCGATATCGAAGAATCAAAAGCACTGCGAGCGGTCTTCGGAGACCGGGTTTCCCTCGCGATTAACAACACCAAGAGTTTCATCGGGCACGCCATGGGGGCGGCCGGTGCACTCGAACTGCTCGGAAATATCCCTTCCTTTGCGGACAGAATTGCCCACGCTACAATCAACCTCGATCAACAGGATCCGCGTTGTGAGTTGCGGCAGGTCGTGGCCAACCGCCCGCGTCACATGGAAAAGGTCGAGTACATTCTGAACAACTCGTTCGGCATGCTGGGCATCAATTCCGTGGTGATTGTGAAGAAGTTCCCAGCAGCTAACGGCGGTATCTACGAGTAACAGCTTCTCAGGTGATTTTGCCGGCGAAGCCCTGATGGAGAGTGTGGGCCAATTCGGGAAGTCAGCCTTCCTGTTCCACACTGACCAATCCAAGCCCGTGTTTGATCATTCCAGTTTTCCAGCGGCGGGAAAACTGCGACAACATCCTGCGGTATCAAATTACGTCAAATCGAAATTCCGCCCCTGGGTTGAAACTGGGGGCCGCAGCACTGACGAGGAAGCAACGGAATGACGCGGCCTGAGATTCGTGAAGTCATCATCGAAATTCTGGAACGGATTGCTCCGGACGAAGACCTGTCCAATCTGGATGACTCTGTCGCATTCCGCGAACAGATGGAACTCGACAGCATGGACTTCCTCGACATCGTGATGGAACTTCGCAAGCAGTATCGCGTGCAGATTCCAGAAAACGAATACGAACACCTGATCACGATGGACAGCACCGTGAACTATCTCGAGCCCAAGCTCGCTGACGTTCCTAAATAGTCCGATTCAGACAGCGACCAGCTCATCTTGAGTCAGTCACCGCTGTCATTGCTGATTGAAATTCCGAGAGCCGCACGCAGTTCGCGTGCGGCTTTTGCGTTGCTGGTGAGAGCTGTGTGCTGCGGGGCGGATATGATCTTGCAGTAACTCAGAGAGGCGACAGGGAGAAGTGATGGGATACCGGAACCTGCAGCAGTGTGTCAGAGACCTCGAACAGACGGGGCAGCTGCGACGCATCTCCTGTGAGATCGATCCGCATCTCGAAGCGGCAGAAATCCAGCGTCGCGTCTACGCCGCTGGTGGGCCTGCCCTGTTCTTCGAACGTGTGAAGGGTTCCCCGTTCCCTATGGTTTCAAATCTGTTCGGAACCTTGGAGCGAACCCGATTTCTGTTTCGGGATACGCTCGATCTGGTGCGACGATTGGTCGAACTGAAGATCGATCCAGCGAATGCGATGAAACGGCCGTGGCGCTATGCGCGAGCTGTTCCCACTGCCTGGGCGATGCAGCCGAAGTACGTGTCACGTGGCCCAATCCAGCAGGGACAGACATCCATCGATCAGCTTCCGGCTCTCAAGTCCTGGCCGGATGACGGCGGTCCGTTCATCACGCTGCCGGCGGTCTATACCGAGCACCCGGATCATCCCGGCTGGCAGAAATCCAATCTCGGAATGTATCGGGTGCAGCTGTCAGGAAATCAATACGCACTCAACCGGCAAGTCGGACTGCATTACCAGATTCACCGCGGGATTGGAGTGCATCACGCCGCGGCGATCCGGCGCGGGGAACGACTGCCGGTCAACATCTTCGTCGGCGGCCCCCCTGCTCTGCCGCTGTCTGCGGTCATGCCACTTCCTGAAGGGTTGTCGGAACTGACATTCGCAGGGGCGCTGGGAGGACACCGGGTTCCGCTGGTGCGACAGGCAAACGGTTTGCCACTGCTTGCTGAAGCCGACTTCTGCATCTCCGGGTACGTCGATCCTCACGCACTCCTGCCAGAGGGACCGTTCGGCGATCACTTGGGATATTACAGTCTGCAGCATGATTTTCCTGTCATGACGGTGGAGAAAGTCTGGCACCGCCGTGACGCAATCTGGCCGTTTACGGTTGTGGGGCGGCCGCCTCAGGAAGACACCTCGTTCGGGGCAATCATTCATGAGATCACCGGCCCGGCGATTCCTTCGGTTTTGCCCGGCGTGAAGGAAGTCCATGCAGTCGATGCGGCGGGCGTTCACCCGTTGCTGCTGGCGATTGGAAGTGAACGGTACGTGCCTTACGCGAAAGAGCGACGTCCGCAGGAAATTCTGACTCAGGCGAATGCGATTCTCGGTCAGGGACAGCTTTCGCTCGCCAAATACTTGATCATCGCTGCGGCTGAGGATGACCCGTCGCTCGATCTGCATGACATTCAACGGTTCTTCGAGCATGTTCTGAAGCGGGTTGACTGGTCGAATGATCTTCATTTCCAGACCCGAACGACAATCGACACGCTCGACTACTCTGGTGATGGATTCAATGCAGGATCAAAGCTGGTAATTGCCTGTGCCGGGCCGGTGCGACGTGACTTGCCTACCACCGTGCCGGAGGGCTTTTCGCTCCCTGATGGATTCCGCGATCCACGTATCGCGATGCCCGGCGTGCTGATCATTTCGGCACCCGTATGCCGCCAGATACCTGACGGCGTCGCTCAACAGTTCGCGATGGCATGGAGTTCCGATCATCCGATCAACCGCTTCCCGCTAATCGTTCTCGTTGACGATGCTGAGTTCACGGCCAGAAGCGAGAACAACTTCCTGTGGTCTGTCTTTACTCGTAGTAACCCTGCGGCAGATCTCTCTGGGATCGAGGAATTCACTGAGCAGAAGCACTGGGGCTGTCGGGGATCACTGGTGATCGATGCCCGACGCAAACCGCACCACGCACCGCCGCTGATCGAAGACCCCGCCGTGACCCGACGCGTCAATGACCTCGCCGCCAAAGGAGGGCCACTGGCAGGGTTGTTTTGAGCCACAGCAGTCCAAGTCATCGTGATCAGCTCAGTCGTCCTGACTCCGCCCCTTCACTTATGTTGTGATCAGGCGTAAGATATTGGGAGGTTGAATGTTGTGGAAATTAAAAATCGTGTCGTGGGCCACGTCTTCGGTCCCGGAGTTCCCTTGAAGCGGGCCTTGATGGGAGTTCATTCGTGAAGATTCTCTTGGCTATTGATGGCTCCCCTTCCAGTAAGAAGGCCATAGCGGAGGTCGCCCGACAGCCTTGGCCCGCACAGTCTGAAGTCCATGTGATTACGGTTGAGGTCCCAGTGGCGGGAAGCCTGATTCCAGAGGGAATCCCGGGATTTGAGGACCTCGTCCAGAAGCAGAAAGGGCTGTCGCAGCAAATTCTGGAAGAGGCCACACTGGTTCTGAAGGCGAACGCTTGCGATCTCAAGATCAGCACATCGATTTTCGAGGGGCGTCCCAAAGATATCATTGTGGCTGAAGCAGAACGCCTGGCGGCGGATCTGATTGTCGTCGGCTCCCACGGATACGGGCCGATTCGAAGCTACTTTCTTGGATCGATTTCTCACTATCTGGTCAACAATGCCCCTTGCTCGGTGCTAGTGGTCAGATGATTTCACATCGTTGATTGCCCTGTTCGAGGTTCGCTATGACTCGACTCTGCCGGGAACAGGGTGGTCGACTTGAACTGCGTGCTCAATAAAACAACCGGCCGGGAAACCTGTTTCCCGGCCGGTTGTTTAGTTCTAACCTAAGTGCTCGTGGCGGGTGCACTCTCTCAACTGCCGGTTGCGGCAGCGGCGTCGGCCAGTTTCTTCTGTCCAGCTTCGATCTGAGCCGCTGGAGCTTTGTTTTCATAGAGCCCCTGCAGTTCCTTCGCGGCCTCTGCAACGTCTACGAACTTGCCCTTGTGGTTCGTTGCGTAGGACTCCAGAGACTCCCGGGCAATGGCGATTTCCTGAGCCGCGTTCTTCGGCGACTTTTTCAGGAACTCGAGAAGCGACGTCACCCGGGACTGTACTGCCTGGGCCACCTCAGACTGGGCCGGTGCGGGAGCCGTTCCCGGTCCGCCACAACCGGCAAGTGTTGCGCTGACAAAGAGAGCAAAAGCGAGATGGAGCAGTTTCATAGCAAATTCATTCAGTCATTTCAGAGAAACGGCCGCTGCCCGATGTGGTGAGCAGCGGGAAGCGGCCATTTGAAAGTGAGAAGGTTCAGCAGAAATTCGGCTTCTCTTTAAGAGCCCTTAATTTGCTGCTCGTCTTAGTATTCGCCAACGATATTGCCGTCTGCGATCCCCAGGATGCGAACCCAGGTGTTTTCGTCCAGGTTTTCGCTGATGAAACGGACGCTGCCGTCGCACATCGTCACATGGACACCACCAGTGTGGAAGCTGCGGGCGGCAGTTGCCCCAGTCCCGTCGGTTTTGTCCTGATCGTTGCGATAGTTAAAGATTGGGTTGTCCATCTCGTTGCCGGCAAACGGTGAGGCGTCGTAACGGGTCTTGCTGTTTGGCGTGGCAATTCCAGCTCCGCCGGAACCGGAGCTATTCGTTCTTCCACTGAAGAAGGCTCCGCTGACCCAGGCCCAAGCGCCCCGGTCGTCTTGAACATTGCTATGAGCGACCACTTCGCTGAAGAGGACCGCGTTTGAAGAGCCATCCGTGATGTCGCGGAATGACGCTCCCCATTGAGCAACTGGGCTGAACGCCCCTCGATACTGGCTGTTCGTGAAAGAATCGCGCGACATGAAGTACTGAGCGCCGCCGTTGGCAGCGTAGTTTCCTTTAGCGAACCCGTCGTATTCCTGATTCAGGCGAGTTGACACTTCGACGTGGGACGGGCACTTCAGGGCTGAAAGGTTGGCGCGCTGGACCTGCTGGCCACGTGCGGCAACCTGCTGACGAGCAGTCAGGTTGAAGTCGTACAGGTTGTAGAGCGACTGCTGTTCGATGAGCGGCAGAATGGAGATCGCCCAAGTCGTTCCCCAGTTGGCTTCTCGACCACCTGTGGGCGCGGTTCCCCCGGTCCCCTGATACACAGCTCCCGGAGCAAAGCGGTTGTAAATGTCATGGTAGTTGTGCATGGCCAACCCGAGCTGTTTCAGGTTGTTCTTGCACTGGCTGCGGCGAGCAGCCTCTCGAGCCTGCTGGACAGCTGGCAGAAGCAATGCAATCAGCACGGCGATGATGGCGATGACCACCAGCAATTCAATGAGCGTGAATCCCGCTCGCTTTCGATTCGAACGCAAAAACATGAATTCTCCGTAGTGGGTCAGGGACGACCAGACTGAAACACTGGTCAGAATGAAAAATCGCTTGCGATCAGAAATGTTCGCAGGTGATATGGAATGTTACTTGTATGGACATATTTCAGCAATCATACGAATGCAGATGTGAACAAGTGAACATTTTCAAGACGGTGCGTGCGAATGAATTTCTGGGAATTGCAGCGTTGTGACGGAGTGAATGATGCCAGAAGAGGCAAGAGGGATTTCCTGAAATAGAAACAGGGTGCCGGGACATTGAGTCGCCGACACCCTGCAATTTGATAGGAGATATCTGGTTCTTTTTGTCAGGGAGCCCCGTGTTCGTGGGACCTCTACTGATCAACTTGCTGCCGTTCCACTGAAGTACTCTGGTTCATTGCCTGGTTTCCACTTGATGTTGCAACCAATGCTGGGGAACTGGTTATCTGTAACCGGGTCGCCGGACAGAACGGCATCGGCCGCCTCGCGGAGATCTGCTCCCGTGATCGGGATCTCTGTTTTCGGGCGGCTGTCGTCGAACTGTCCGCGGTAGACCAGCTTGTGCTCTTTGTCGAACAGGAAGAAGTCTGGGGTACAGGCGGCGCGGTAAGCCTGAGCCACTTCTTGGGTCGCGTCAAACAGGTATGGAAAGGTGTAGCCGGCTTCCTTCGCTTCGGTTTTCATCAGCTCCGGGCCGTCTTGCGGGTACGCGTCCACATCGTTGGAGCTGATCGCAACGACTGCCAACCCTTTCGACTGGTACTCAGCTCCGAACGAGGCGAGTGCGGATCTCAGGTGTTTGACGTAAGGACAGTGGTTGCAAATGAACATCACCAGCAGCGGCTTGCCGGAGAAGTCGCTCAACGACACCGTTTTGCCGTCGACATTGACCAGTGAGAATGGAGGAGCTGAACTCCCCAGTGCCAACATCGTGGATGATGTGCGAACCATCTTGTCTTCTCCATCAGTGTGCCAAGGAGACCACTGTCATGGTGGCTGAATTGGCAAGATTATATGTCGAGTCTGGAACCTTCCCGCAGTGAAAGCGGTCCCCCCGCCACAGTAGAGCACCTGTTCCCGCATCGTTCAATTGTCACATGGGTTCTGAACCACTGACAAAGATTCCCTTCACTTTGCCGGAATTAAGGGTATTGCAGGTTACTCCCCATCGGGCTGATTTGCTGATCATCGCTGCAGCCTGAACGCGATGAATCACGCTGGAGATGCTGCGTCTCTTGCCCGAGGCGGTGCGAGACTCCCATGGCTTGGGGATCTCCGGAAACCTTCCGTCGAGGGGGAACAGGCATTGGGCGGGAACTCAACACGGACCGGACTGTCACTCGTCGAGAGGACGAGTGCGATGCTGCCGCCCCAGCGAGTTTGCGTTCTTCTCGGGGGGAATTCTGCGGAGCGGGAAATCAGTCTTCTCACCGGCCGAGCCGTTGCCGAGGGACTCATCGCAGGAGGCCATCTGGTCACACTGCTCGACCCGTCTGAGGCTCCTCTTTCGCAACTGCTGACAATGCGTTGTGATCTCGTCTTTCTTGGTCTGCATGGAACGTTCGGAGAAGATGGGCAGATCCAGCGACAGCTCGACGCCCTGAATATCCCGTACACCGGGAGTGGTGCTCTCGCCTCCGAACTCGCTTTTCACAAACAGGCCGCCAAACTCAGGTTTCAATCGGCCGGTCTGCCGACTCCGACCGGGGTGATGATCGCGTCGGACTCTTGCCGTAAGACACTTGCCGCCCAAGGGAGGCGTATTGGCTATCCGCTGGTCGTCAAGCCGGAGGCTCAGGGCTCGAGCCTTGGTGTCTCCATCGTGCGCCGCGAGCAGGATCTCTTCCCTGCAATTGAACTTGCTGCTCAATTCGATGAGCGACTGTTGCTAGAACAGGCGATCTCCGGTGAGGACTGGACTGTCCCAGTTCTTGATGGGACTCCCCTGCCCCCCATCCGGATCACAACGTCTCAACCGTTCTTTACGTACGACGCGAAGTATCAGTCTGAAGAAACGAAATATGAAGTCGTAGCGGACGCTGGGAATCCTTTGCACCGCACGACACAGGAACTCGCGATTGCGGCCTGCGAAAGTCTGAATTGCTGCGGCCTCTGCCGTGTGGATCTGATTGTGGATCGAGCGGGGAAGTCGTGGATTCTGGAAGTCAACACCCTGCCCGGGCTGACGACGCACAGTCTGGTACCGAAGTCTGCCGGAAGCTTGGGCTGGTCGATGACCCGTCTGACCGAAGAAATTCTCTCGTCAGCACTTCAGTCGTCGAAGGAGCGACTGAGTCGCGCTTCATAATTCTTGGATCTCTGCGGAAAATGCGGATTTCCGCGATTCTCACAAGTCGGCACTTTCTGCCGCTCCCTGAAAATAAGCCACGGATCCCGGTGGAAATGGCCGAATTGCCTCACAAGCACCCATTGCTTGTCTGATCTGCGCTGAGAGGCAACTGTGGCAAAGAAATCATCCCCCGCCAAGAATCAAGTCCAGACACCGCCCCCTCCAAAGCGTTTGCCCTGGTGGTTAAAGCCGGGAGTCTGGTTATGCATTGGCATGGTGACTGCATCGGGCGCTTTGATGGTGTGGCTGCCTGCTTCTCTGCCGAATCTCGATGAACGCCCTGAATATCAGTATTCTCTGAGCGAAACCCAATTTGATCTCCCGGAGAAATGGGTTCCTTCAAACATTTTGCAACAGGTGATTGAGGCGTCCAAGCTTCCGGCCACTGTTTCGATCCTTGACCCAAAGCTTTGCGAGAATCTTGCAGAGAGCTGGAAATCGAATCCCTGGGTGAAGCAGGTGAATTCGGTGCAAATCACTCCGGACCGTCAGGTCAAGGTCGACGTTGAATTCCGGCAGCCTCTGGCATTTGTACAGGTTCCGCGGGGGCTCTATCCCATCGATACTCAGGGGGTCTTGCTGCCGCCAGCAGATTTCCAGCTGGACGATACGTCCAAGCTTCCCCATATCAAGGGGATCCTGACCCAGCCGGCGGGACGAACGGGAGAGCCATGGGGAGATCCGGCCGTTGAAGCCGCCGCCAAGCTCCTGACATTGCTCACGACTCCACAGCAGTCAGACAGCTATTGGAATCGGTTTGGATTTAGAGTTCTCGTAGCAACGAGCCCCTCGCCGGAACGAACGCGCCTTGATCAGCTCGTATTCGAGATTGAGACCAAAGGCGGGAATCGTGTTCTCTGGGGAAAGGCCCCCGGCCTCGACCAGCTTGAGCCGACAGCCAGCGTGAAACTGGCACGGCTTCAGGATTACGTCACTCGATTTGGAGGACTGGATGCGAATCCGACTCCTCAGAAGATCGATATTCGCCTGTTCGACGGGATCTCTTTGCAGCCGCTTTATGAGCAAATCTATCGGTAAGTCGCAAATCATCTGGGGCCGACACCCGTCGCAGGGGCGATTGGCGCTCGGGATCGGATCGCGTGATCTCTGCTCTATTTCCGATTTGCTCTATTTGGCAGAGAAAGCTTCGATCTTGGAGATCGTCTTCCGGCTTGCTTCGGCGAATGTCAGGGTGACACGGTCTCCCTTTGCGAGCGTTTGAAGGGTCGCAGACTGTTTGTCTTTCGTGACCTGAACCTTCTCCCCGATATCATATGTTTTCTGAGATCCCTCGGCCTTCACCATAATTTGTCCCCGTGTCAGGGAGATCTCGACCAAGGTGCCCTCAAGGACAAGAGAAGGAGCCGGAGCGGAGACGATCGGTCGATGAGCCGACCGTGGTGGCTGGGCACCCAGTAATGGGGTGCTTGACAGAGCAACGGCCAGCATGAGCAGTGCTGATGTTGGAAAAAGTAAATGTTCAATGGCCATGGCTTGCTCCTTGTGAGGGGATTTCCGCGGATAACACTGGAATCCTGATAAGGTTGAGTGAGCGATCTTCTCATTCACTGGTGGAGCAACCAATGTGCCATTCCTCTGCGAATTCATGCATCAAGCAACGTTGCGAGCGGCCTGGTCCGGTCATACTTGTCGAACGCAATTTTGGCTGCTGCGAGAAGCGGAATCGCAAGAAACGCCCCACCAATTCCCCAGAACCACCCACCGAAGATCAAGGCGAGAAAGACAAGGATCGGGTTCAAGCTCATCGAACGGCCTAACATCGGGGGAGTAATAAGGTTCGATTCGATTCCCATCAGCAGTGCAAAGACTAGAGGCGGCAGCAGGGCATACAGCAAACTGTCAAACGTGAGCAGCGAGACTAAGGCAAGAACAACGATTTCAACCAGGCCACCGAAGACCGGAATGAAATTAAACAGAAATGCCAAAACTCCCCAGAGCGCCGGGTTAGGGAGCCCTAAAGCCCACATCGCGATTCCCGTGACGATCCCTAGTCCTGCGTTGATCATCGTGACCAGGAAGAGGTAGGAAGCGATCCCTTTCTCGATGTCGTAAATGACTTCTACGGTTCTTTTCTTCATCGAGTAGGTGTCGATCACCTTGAGGACGTTATTTAAAAGTGAATCTCCAAACGCGAGGAAGAAATAAGTCAGACCGACGACCAGCAGAATCTTTCCCACGATATCGCCAGTATTGCTGAGAAAGGCAACACCCGATGAGAGCCGCGAGGGAGCAATCGCGACAGGAACGGGGTTCGCTTCCTGCTCAGCAGCTCCGATATTGGTTACCTGTTCCGTCATCTCCGCAAAGGACTTAAAATTCTTGATCACCCCCGATAACTTGTCCTGCAGAATGTCGACATGAGTGGGGATAGAGGCAAGCCAAGTACGAGCCGGTCCTGAGAGATAGAGGACACCCGCGATCAGCAGGGCGAAGACAACAATGAGAATCAGTCCTGCGCTCACAGGATCCGGGAATTTATAGCGTCGCATCCGCCGCACGACGGGCCGAAATGTCAGAGCTAACATGAAGGCAATGGTTGTGGGAAGCATGATCGCCTTGAGCATGTACAGGGAAGTCATCACACCCAGGGTGGCGAGAATCACCAGCGAAGTGGTTTCGCGGCGTTCCAGCCGAAGTGCTAATTCTTCCAATGAGTCATCAGAGACGACGGCTTCCGGCAGGGCGTGTTTGTTGTCCGCTTCGTCCTTTGTCTCGGGTGCCCCGGATAAGGCCGCTAGTGTCGACTCCGTGACTTGAGTCCTCGGTGCCTCAGGCTCTAAAGGAATTTGTTCAACGGGATCGATGGTCGAACCTGATGACGCAGCGCTTGTCGTCGGTACAGTCACGGTCAATCCTCTGAGAGAACAAAAGTGGGGGAGATGTCTGGAAGAGGAGAGATCACCTACCAGACTGCACCAGGGAATCTCTGGAGTGTATGAGCGGCGACTCATGCACAATCTGCGCCAAATCTTAAATCGCAGATGACACACTGCGGCGTATATGAACATAAATTAAGTAACATCAAGCAGAAACGAAAAAAGGTACGCATCTGGTTTCGTTCAGAACGAAACCAGATGCGTACCAGTCGTTTTCAGGTCCGATGGTGAGAGATCTTGAAAGAGCAAACTCGATCAAGAACATCGACCTGAAGTTGTCACTCCTCTCCGGGGATTGGTCGGTCCGACGAACGCGTCGCGAGAGGAGTTTATGAATGAGTATCCGTTACCAGGGTTTCAGCTTCCAACCCAGCACGAACCCAATACCGAAGCACCAGAGAGCTGCCATTTCGGGTTTTTCCTTGGCGTATGCTCGCAGGTATTCGATGCCATCTTCGATCGGGTTGACGACTGCTTCCTGTGAGAGTTCCTGAGCCGACTGCAGATTCTGTGATCGGGTCTGTTGAGTTGCGGGTTTTGACATTCGAGTCTACTCCTGCTGGGGTTTATGATTTCAAGATTGACAGTCCATCGACAATTTTTCTAAACGCTATCATCCTTGAATCGTCGCAACCTGAAGATTGCCGACTTCACGATTAATTATCATCCTGGTTCACAACGGAACGAAGCCAGTTCAGATTCTCCTGAAGCTCTGAGGCAGAGCGTTTCAGGACGTTCCCTGCTTTAGTCAGCCATCGGATGCTTAGCCACCCTACAATCGACGCAATGATCAGGAATGATCCAGCGACGATTGCTTTCGCCAGGTAGGCATCAAGTCCACTCTGGAGCTGAATAAATTCAGCGATACCAAAGAGAAGAAGGATCGTCGCACAGAGCAATACCACTACGGAAATGGCCGCCCCTGCGAGTCCTAACTTTGCACGATGCCAGAAATCGGCCGCATCGACCAGCAGCAGCTGAAATTGCAGATCCGCAAGGCGGATCGCGTCCTGCAATAATCCCGTCGCAGAACCGCGGACCTTTGAGTAGGCGTTTTCTGGCTTCTCAACGTTTACTTTCGCCGTTTCAGCAGCATTGCCAAACCAGCCCCCACCACTACGGCGATCGAAACTCCTAACATTGGGTTGTGCCGGATCCATTGGGCGACCTCGTGCTGTATGTTTCTGGAGCTATTGCCCGGTGGGTTGGGAGTCTGTGTTTTCTGACTTGCGGGGGGATGCTGAGTATGGCGGCCATTTTTCGTATGAATCATGTTCTGCCTTTCATGGGAGCTCCCGGAGAGAGATAGTCTTTCAGCAGGGAGGCCTTACAGCTCTGGACGGCATAGCTCAGACCTGTACGAATCAGGGAATTTACGGCGAGCGAGGCGAGAGAGAGAATGAACCCCTGCTTTGCCGCTTCTTCCGGGATTTCTGAACTGACAGAGTCTGTCTTTTTCATCAATTCACGAGACGCCTCAGGGTCGAGGTAAACCTTGTTCACCGCAACCGGGCGTTTCGTGGGAATCAGGAAGTAAGTAATCGCTGAGATTCCGACCATTGAGGCGATCGGATGCCTTAATAAATAATATTTCCAGCTCAGTAGCTGCTGTGCGTCTGTCAACAACTCGTCGACGTCAGTGTCGAGCCGACGACGAATTCGTTGCATTCGCTTCTGAAGACGTTCGGCTTCTTCAGTCTGAGTCATGGGAATTACTCGGCTACAATGCAATTGGGGAGGAAAGGCGACACTGCCAGCCAATCAGACGTCGTCATGCTGACGATTCGTTCTGATAATCATTAGTGCCCGAAAAAGGATGAAACCTGTTTCGGCACTGCATGACCCAACTGGTCCATCATCCGGCTGCCAAAGTCGTGGGCACGGCTACCGAAATCGTGTGCTGACTGCCATGCACGACGCTGTGGTGTCGGGGCCGGAGCAAGCAACATTGTGCAGACCGATGCACCAACGAGGAATCCCACGGCAAAGACGCTTCCTAAAGCGACGGCAGGTTGTTCTTGAACCATCTCGGTCGCCCACTGCGGGACATGTTGCAGTTGCTCGCGAGCTTCATGTTCGTATTGGGAAATTCTTGATTCATGAGCCATGAGTGAACCTCCTTTTATTGGCGACGCCTGAATAATGTCGGGCGTGAAGGGGGAGATACTGCCTCGTCGGATTCGCTTCGCCTGCCTAAGGCAGCAGCGAGGTTTAACTCGAGTCGAGGCCTGCGTGATGAAAAATGAAAGGGGGCTCACAGGCGCTGTGCTCAGCATCTGCCAGTGTCGCCCCCGTACGCGGTGCGAACAGATTCGCTGGTCGTTATGCTTAGTAGTGGCGGTGATTACCCCGCAACATACAGGCGACGACGACGCCTGAGATGATTCCTGCTCCGAAAGCGGCCATTACGGATTCGATTGGACGGCTTTTCACCATCTGCTTCGCTTCGGTGTAGCCGGCTTCCACCTGCTCTTCGGCCTGACGATAGCCCTGGTTCAATTTCTCACCAGCGGTCGCAGCAAAGTTCCGCGCGTTTTCAGCATACTGCTTAGCAGATTCGGAGAGATGCTGTGCGGTTGACTGTCCCCCCTGCACCGCTTTATCCAGGAAGTCTTCGATTTCCCGTCGCGTCTGGCCGGTTTTCTGTTGAATGACGCCGACCAGCTGCTCTGCGTCTCCGTGGGCTTTCTGGAGATCATCGTCAGTCAATTGTCCCCATTGCTGGCGAATCTGGCCCTTCAGTTGTTTCCACTTACCTTCGAGTTCCTGACGGCTGATCATGTTTGCATCCTTTTTCCGAGGGAGTTTTTGTGCCGACTTCCGAATCAGCGACTTCTTAATAAACGCCGATCGGCTCAGCCCGGCTCCTCAGGAACTGATGCAAAACAGATACCGAATTTTCGATCGAGGCCCCGCCCCCGTCGCCATGTGCATCAGAAGATCAGTCAAACCCTGATGTTGTTGGGAGATTCAACCATTTCCGGTGCTGATAGCAGCGGTTCCACCGGGTGTTCGATCTCCTTCCGGGTTGAGAGGCAATGAAACGTCATGGCCGTTCAACAGACCTGGTTTCAGGGCTTTCGGGTGGAAGATGGACCCTGATCTGGCTTCGGACTCCAGAGCAATTTTGCTTTCCAACTAATCGCGTCATCTGGAGTGGGGAAAGAAATTCCGCGTGAGCGAATGCATCCCATGGAACCTGGCTCTTGAGCGAGGAAAAGTGAGACCTTTGGGTTCGAAGTACCCCCCGGCGGAATTCGATGACGCCTCCTCGGGAGACGAGATGAAAAAAAGGGCCTTGCAAAGCGTTTTCATTCTTCTAGGGGTGCGAAATCCAAGAGGATTCTCGTCTTCCGATCAATCAGTTCGCCCCTGGACGATGAGCGATCAGCGACCAATCTCTTTTGTCGCTGGTAGATATGCGACCGTTCCTTCGAAGAAACACACCGGTGTCGGGTAGGAAAAGATCGTCTCTGGGAGGGATGTCAAGATCTTTTTGAATAGTTTCAAGCCCCCCCAATTACGGAACTTACACACACTCCTCCTCTCGGCTGTCGTCCGAATACCGCCCGTGAATCAAAATGCGGCATGTGAGTTGCGAGTTGGCTTGTTCGGGCGCAACGCTTCATTTCGAGTGGAAAACGAACACACTTTTGGAAGAGGACTCCGGAGCATGACGACTGCAGTCAAGGGAACTTTGGATACCGCCAACCAGGTTGACCTGGACCGTGATGACATTTATCAGCCAACTCCGGACGAGATTCGGGAAGCGTGTCGAATGATTCAATCCGAATGGACAGAAGCCGAGCGTGCTCGGCGTGCTCGCGGTCAAGCAGGACGACAGCGCACGGCAGTCGTAACGACCCGCCGCTTCGCTCGCATTCTGCTGGACCGCTCAATCTGGGATGGACGTGCTGCCTGATTTTAGTCAGGCACTGGATCGAGCAGTGACAGACAGGGAGTTTCACTCCCGGTAATGACGCTGAATCGAACCAGTCCACCCCAGTCTTTTGCCTGATGCTGTCTCAAATCGATGACCATCAGCATCAGAAGTTGGCGGCAAAGAGCCCGGTCGTAATGACAGGGGATCTTTGCCGCCATTTTTTATTGGTCTGCGCGAATCCCTGCTTGGGTTCTCCGCTCCGCGGCAGCTGGCCGCGATTTCTCCCAACGTCGCTTGCGTCGATTTCCTGACACCGATACGGTGGCATCGATTTCCGCTGCGGGGTGTTCTTCCAGTCGTGCTGTTGGCGATCTGTCATCTTCGATGGCATTTCGAGTTCTCCAAAACGATGCTGACTGGAAACGCCGAGCAGTTGTTCAAGCCCGCGAGTGCCAACCCGGATCGGATTTTCATGAACTTCGGCGTCCTCATCCGATTATCAATCATGATGTTTCTCCAGTTCTTCCTCTGGGGAAGCTGGTACGCGACGGTCGGAAACTACATGGATGAGCACGGGATGGCGGGGCTGAAGGCCAACGCCTACTCGGTCGGGCCGCTTGCGGCGATCCTCGCTCCCCTGTTTCTTGGTCTGATCGCTGACCGGTATTTCGCAACGGAACGGGTGCTGGCTGTCCTGCACATTCTGGGCGGCATCACGATGTTCATTGCCCCGACGCTCACGGGAGACGCTTTCATCTGGCTGTTGCTTGTCCACATGCTCTGCTACATGCCGACGCTGGGCCTGACGAACACGCTGGCCTTCCATCACATCACCAATCAGGAAAAATACTTCCCTGTCGTGCGAGTCGCCGGGACGGTCGGCTGGATCGCCGCAGGTATTCTCGTCAGCAAGGTTCTGGGGGCAGATAAACTCCCACTTCCATTTTACGTCGCAGGAGGGGCAGCCTTGGTGTTGGGGGTGTACAGTTTGACTCTGCCCCACACGCCTCCACCGGCCAAGGGACAGCCCGCTTCGGTCTCCCAGATCCTCGGGCTGGAAAGCCTGAAACTGATGAAGTCCCGGAACTTTGCGGTATTCATGATCAGCTCGTTCCTGATCTGCATTCCGCTCTCGGCCTACTACGCGTTCGCAGCCGTCTTCATCTTGGCGTCCGGACAGGAGAACGCCGCCTATGTCATGTCCTTCGGACAGATGTCCGAAGTCTTCTTCATGCTGGCAATGCCACTGTTCTTCGCCCGGCTCGGCGTGAAGTGGATGCTGCTGATCGGCATGCTGGCCTGGGTGGTCCGATACGGTCTGTTCGCGGGAGCGGCTGAGTCGGGGGCGTTCTGGATGATCTTCGGCGGCGTCCTCCTGCATGGGATCTGCTATGACTTCTTCTTCGTCACCGGGTACATTTATGTGGACAAGCGGGCGCATGCTTCGATCCGAGGTCAGGCACAGAGCTTCCTGGTGCTGATGACTCAAGGGCTGGGGATGCTCGTTGGTACACAGATCTGTGGCGTAGTCGTGGCCAGAATTGCCGCCAATCCCGAGAAGCTGACAATGCCAGAGTGGTCGACCTTCTGGCTGCTGCCGTGCATCATGGCGGGAATCGTCATGCTGGTGTTCGCGTTCCTGTTCAAGGATGACGCCGTGGAAGTCGCATCGGATGAGCCAGCCAAAGAGAGGCCAGAACCCTCTGCTGCTGTGTAACTTAAGGCGGAAATGAATCATGGGAGCGGACTTCATCTTGAGTCCGCTCCCATTTTGAGATTTGACGGCTGGCGGTGCTCGCGTCGGCAACCTTTTTGTGAGAAGCCGACTTCTGCTCTGGCAATTTGCTTGAAGGACGACTGCGATGCGAGTGTTCGTCAAACGGGATCTCGACGGCTTCTGCGGGCTCTTCGTCGACAATCTGGTGCAGGTGCTGTTGATCGTCGGCTTGGGAATCGGTCTGTGCGGCATGTCGCCGGAGCTGATTTACGGCACCATCCTGCCGGGGACTGCGATCAGCCTGTTGGTCGGAAATCTGTTCTACGCCTGGCAGGCGCATCGTCTCGCCAGGAAGACCGGTCGCGATGACGTCACGGCGCTCCCATTCGGGGTCAATACACCGTCTCTGATCGTCTACATCTTCTTCGTGATCAAGCCGGAGTTCGACCGGACCGGTGACCCGATTGCCGCGTGGAAGATGGGCCTGCTGGCCTGCCTTGGCAGTGGAATCATCGAGTTGGTCGGGGCGTTTCTTGCTGGACCGATTCGACGGGCAACTCCCCGTGCGGCCCTGCTTTCCACACTGGCCGGGATCGCCATCGGGTTCATCTCGATGACATTTGCCTTGCAGATTTTCACGAAACCGCTGATCTCGATGCTGCCGCTGGCGATCGTGCTGGTCGGTCTCTTTTCACGGGCTTCGCTGCCGTTGGGATTGCCATCGGGCTTCGTCGCTGTATTGGTCGGGACCGGGATTGCCTGGCTCATGGTTCCGTTGCAGGGAGTCTCTTCTCTCCCCACGTGGATGACATTTGGTGCAGCAAGTGCCGGGGCCGTTCAGGACTCATTGGCCCATATCAAATTCTCTCCTCCGATCTGGTGCTGGCCCATGATTCAGGAGGCTTTTGAGAAGATCGAGCACTGGCTGCCGCTGCTGTCGGTTGTGATTCCGATGGGACTCTTCAATGTCGTCGGGAGTCTCCAGAACATCGAATCTGCCGAGGCCGCAGGCGATCGGTATCCGACCACCCCTTCCATGTTCGTGAACGGTCTTTCAACGATCATTGCAGCGCTATTCGGGAGTTGTTACCCGACAACGATCTATATCGGCCATCCCGGGTGGAAGGCACTGGGAGCGCGGGCCGGGTATTCGACGCTCAATGGCTTTGTGATGGTCGGTTTGGCGTTATTCGGACTCCTCGGAGTGGTCGCGGCTGTGATTCCAATTGAAGCCGGAGCGGCGATCGTGCTCTGGATCGGTATCATCATTACTGCTCAGGCCTTCCGGGCGACTCCGGAAGAACATGCACCCGCCGTTGCCGTCGGGTTGTTCCCTGCCATTGCTGCCTGGGGAGCCACTGTGATGATGGGGACGCTGGGAGTGGCTCAAGGGCGTTCCCTGCTCGATCTGGTGAAGCCCGCTCCTCCGGTTGCCGTTGTTTCTGTCGATGCTCCGCCAGCGGAAGCTCTCCCCGCAGAAGCTCCGGCGACGGCATCAGCAAACTCAGCTGAAACTGCGGCACCGGAAACGGCAGCACCTCTGTTCCCCCCCGATGGAACAACGGCGAACGCGCCAAGCGAACAGGCTGACACACCGGAATCACCTGCCCCTCCGGCCGTTTCTCCGCCGCGTGGCCCTGATCGCTCGCTGGTGGAGGTCAGCGGCTTTCTTGTGCATGGAATGCTGGTCATGGAACGCGGGTACATCTTCACATGCATGATTCTTGCGGCGGCGTCGGCCTGTCTGATCGACCGTAATTTCACGGCTGCGGCCATCTGGATGCTGATCGCAGCGGCCTTCACAGGCTTGGGGGTGATGCACGCATATCAGGTCGCTAATCCATTTGCGCTGGATTATCTGTTCCGATTCAGTCCACCCGCCGAGGGCGGTTACTTCTATCGGGCTGACGATATTCTGGTCGGATATCTGCTTTGCGCCATCTTTTTCTTCGTCATTGGAAAATGGTCGAAAGGCCGTCCCTTGACCGGCGGTCATTGATCTTGGCTTGCGGATTCGCTGTAATATCCGTTGTCAAAAAGAGATGCGATTCAGGAGCGGCGATCAGACTCAAGTTCTGTCGCAAATGATTCATCAAGGAAACGGGGTCAAGTTTTTCGAATCGGGGAATTCAATACTTCTGAGATGTCCATTGACGAGAATTCCACATTGGGACAAGCGACGCTCGATGCGTTGATTGTCTACACTCCTGAATGTTCCGAGGTGGCGATCAGAAATTGTGATTCTCGCAGAGAACCTGATCGCGTGTCCTGATGAAGCCTGTCACCGGATCTACAATTCCGGCTCGACCTGATTCGTCCGAACTCGTCGGAATCCCGCCTGTTCGAATCTTCCCGGCCAGTCCTGATTGAGTTCGCCTTGCCGGAAGAGTTTCCTTGCCGCCGTTGATCTGGTTCGGGTGGCGACCGGGAAACTGCATGAACCAGACTGCTTGTCGCCGTATGAAATTTCTCAACCTTCCAGTCATCTCGAGCCTCTGTCTGACTCTGCTGCTTTCAGGGGGATGCGGGAAAGGACCGCGCCGCGAAGGGATCGGAGGGGGAGCGAAGACTCCGGTTTCCGTCAATTTGCTGTTCGATGAGCTTCCGGAAAAAGAAGTTGAGTCACCCGAAGCGGCATCCGGCGAAAAGGTCACCACTTTCGGTACTTTCAAAGGTCAGGTTCGCATTGTCGGAACTGAGGCCGAGCTGAAGTCGCTACTCTCTGCTCAGAAACAGATTCCCTGCAATAAGGACTCTGTAGCGGATCCATCGCTGGTAGTCACAGCTCAGCATGGGCTGGGGAATGTTTTTATTTATCCCACGACTGTTCCAAATGCGGAGATCCCTGCGGCCTCTCAGGAGCCCGTTGTAATTGACCGCAAAAACTGTTTGCTGGTCCCGCATGCCGTGACCCTGAGGGTCGGACAGCCACTGGAGCTCAGCGACAGTGAAGGCAGCGGCACAGATGTGAGGATTTCCTCCGCGACAAAAGAGTTTCAGGCCACGCTGACCAAATCGGGAACCCCTTCCTCCAAGACTGTGTTCCAATCGGCGGAGCCTGTTCCGGTTCCGGTCACTGTTCACAATGCCCCATGGATGACGTCCTTTGTTCTCGTCTCCGCTCATCCTTGGGTGGGTGTGTCCGGACCTGAGGGCAGCTTTGAAATCCCGCGGCTTCCCGCCGGCGATTATGAATTCGTCGTCTGGCATGAGAAGGCCGGTCGACAGCCCAAGACTGTTTCAGTTTCGGTGGGGGCTGATGAAACTGCAGAAACAGTGATCGAGATCCCCGCTGCTTCACTGTTGAGGCCGTGAGTTCAAGTGAGACATCGCGACCGGGCCCCAAGTGTAACTGACAGAGAAACGATGACGGCCATTCCATTTCCATCCCGAATTCTGACCACCAGCCTGGTGCTGGGAGTTTTTGTTTGTGCATTGGGATGCCGTCCCGAGTCCAGTCGGGTGTCGACACCAGTGAAGACTGTGGACGACGTCAAAATTCATGTCGGCCCGGCGGAGACAGAACAGAAGACCGCCGAAAAAGAGGACGCCGCCTGAGTGCTGTGCCTGACAGGGTTCATCATCGAGGAACAGGTGTCAGGCCGTTAAACGGGCGACGAAGTGTGGTCAGAGATGAGTCTGCCTCAAAATTGGAAATCATTTAGGTCGAGTTTTCTGGTGAAAAACCGTGTATCCCTGCTGATTCTGTTCCTCTTCATCTCTGGTTGCCAGAAGGTGGAGTTCTCGCATCGCGCGGAGTACTACGACCTCGAGCCCTATGCCCAGGAGTTCGTTGATCAGGTGCTGACGAAGCACTTCGGAACGGTCACCGACATGGTGATTTGGGATCGTCTGAAGCTGCAGGGGAATCTGGCCCAGGGGAAAGTGGAGCTGGCTTCGAACGAGTCCGGGAAAACTCGACTCGTGCTGAACCTGACCAGCCAGTCGGAACTGGAAATCACGCCGGGGACCGAGATCCTCTGGTTGAACGGCGATCTGTCCGGAAAAGAGAGTGGCTGGATCGCCGAGTGGAATCCCCTGACGCAGACCGCAACTTTGGAAACCCGACTGGAAACACTCCCCGTCGCTGGAACTGAAGTGATTATCGGCCCCGGTCAGGTTCTGGTTCAGGGACGCCATCTTTACGCCGAGCACTGTCAGCATTGCCACGGAGTCACCGGCGACGGAGCAGGCCCGACGGCGCAGTACCTCAATCCACTGCCTCGCGATTATCGACGCGGGATTTACAAATTCACGCTGACTCAAGCGACCGAACGCGCAAGCCGCGAAGACCTGACACGAATTCTGGTTGAGGGGATTCCAGGGACGTACATGCCCTCCTTCAAGCTCATGTCCCCCGGCGAAATGCAGGCCACTGTCGAGTATGTCCTGTGGCTGTCGATGCGGGGAGAGGTTGAACAGCAGGCGATTCGGCTCGTCGCCGGTGACTTCTCCAAGCAGGCTGTTCAGGAACGTGTTGAAAAAGGTCTGAAGGAAAAAGCCGAAGGCGAAGAAGACTTCGAAACCGCCGAAGGCATCAAGGAAGAGTTTCTCGAACTCGCGAATGATCCTGATGAGCTGCTGTCGGAATTGATGGACTCAGTCGACGTGATGGTCAGCCGCTGGGAAAGTGCTCAGGAGCCTGATTCGCAAGTCGTTCCCAAAGAGAAGTGGGTCGGAAATGACCCGGCATCTGTTGAACGCGGACGCAAATTGTATCTCTCGGCCGATTTGAACTGCTTCGCCTGTCACGGAGAAGCCGGATTTGGTGATGGTCCGCAGACGTTCGCGATTACCAAGGATCTGATGACCGGTAAGGATAATCCCCTGCCCGGCCTATACGACGCCTGGGGAAATCCATCGCCGCCGCGAAACCTGCATCAGGGGATTTATCGGGGCGGACGCCGTCCGATCGACCTGTATGCACGCATTCATGCGGGGATCAAAGGGACCGCGATGCCGGCATTCGGGACCAAATTAAAGGACCAGGAGATTTGGGACATCGTCAATTTTGTTTACAGTGTCCCGTTTGAGGCTCCGCGTGCTGGAGATGGATTGAAGGTTCCGGCGGCAAATGTGCCGACTGCGGCACCCCCTTCCGCTTCAAATTCTGCGGCGACGCAGGACGAGGTTGTTTCGAAGTAAATTCAGGTGCATGGGGGCCGTCGGGTGGACTCGACCGGCTCTGATCTGCTTGACCTGGCGTTTTTTCTGAATAATGAATAATCCACCGAGGTTCGGATCGTGAAGTGGTTCTGGTGCGTATTTTTCATGATCTGGCCGATTCTGGCAGTGGTCCTCTGCCTGGTTGCGCCGTCGCAGGGGTGGTGGTTCCCTTCCGAATCCGTCAACCCGCTGGGACGCCGGATCGACCACTTGTTCTATGTGATTCTCTGGATCACGACAGCGGTGTTCATCCTGACACAGGTCGGTCTGGGATACGCTCTGTTCATGGGAGCAAAGAAGTCTGAAGCCGGCAGCACAGAAAAAGCATGGTATTCACACGGCAGGCATGAGCTGGAAGTGGCGTGGAGCGTGATTCCGGCGATCGTGCTGTTGTTCATCGCGCTCTATCAGCTGGATGTCTGGGCGGAATATCGGGTGACTGATGCCTTCCCCAGAAAAGAGATGGAAGGCGTGTTGACGCGACTGAATCAGAAACGGAGCCCGCGCGACAGTCTGGCTCTGGCTGAAGTATCAGGCCGACAGTTTGAATGGCGGATCCGATATCCCGGATTTGATGCTCAGGGAAATCTGCTCCCGCTGATGCCTGAGCCACAGCCGACAGACTTGTACAGCGTCAATGAACTGCGGTTGCCTTCAGGGCATCCGGTGATGATCAATCTCCGGTCAGAGGACGTCCAGCATTCGTTTTTCGTGCCCGATCTGCGAGTGAAGCAGGATGCCGTACCGGGACTGGTGATTCCGGTCTGGTTTGCGACAGATCACCCGGGGGAGCATCCCCTGATGTGTGCGGAATTGTGTGGCTGGGGGCATTACAAGATGTATGCCCGTCTGATTACCCAGTCAGAAGAAGATTTTCTTGCGTTTTTGAAGAGTCTGCAACGAGCTCAGAACTTTGACGGCGTGCCTGAGCAGGCCGGTCAGGACGCTGGCAACTGAGAGATTCGGATCTGGGGAATGTCACCCCGGAGTCTGAGTGCCGTGTTCGTGACCTGATGTCCGAGACCTATCCTGCTGGAGAATGTTTAAGGTGAGTTCCATCACCCAGTCCCATCCTGCTGAACGGAATGATTTGCCTGCCCCGGCAGACAATCATCTGGCACTGTTGAAGCAGGTCTGGTGGTTTTCAACGGACCACAAGATCATCGGTCTGCAGTTTCTCATGACGACGCTGATCATGATGATGATCGGCGGGGCGTTTGCGCTGGGGATCCGCTGGCAGCTCGCCTTCCCATGGGAACAGATGCCGATCTTCGGTCAGCTCGTAGCAAAGAACATCGAGATGGGGGGACAGATCACCCCTGAGTTCTACACGATGCTCTTCACGATGCATGCCACCGTGATGATCTTTCTGGTCGTGATTCCGGTGCTGGCCGGCGCCTTTGGGAACTTCCTCATTCCGCTGATGATTGGCGCGGATGATATGGCGTTCCCGATGCTCAACGCGCTGAGTTACTGGTTCATGTGGCCAGCGATTGTGTTCTTCGCATTTGCGACGGGGATCGGCGGGGAGGCGACAGGCGTCCGCGGCGGGATGAACGCCGGAGCTGGACAGGGATGGACCTCCTACCCGCTGCTGTCGGCCCTGCCGCAGGCGGCGCCGGGTGCCGAAGCGGCTCAGTTCTGGTGGTTGCTCGGAGTGACCTTTGTCGGCTTCTCGTCGATGATGGGCTCGATTAACTACATGACGACGATCATCAACATGCGGGCTCCCGGGATGACACTGTTCCGGATGCCGCTGACGATCTGGGCCATGTTTATTACGGCGATTCTGCAGGCGTTCGCTTTGCCGGTTCTCACTGCTGCCGGTTTCATGCTGCTGGCTGATCGGACATTCGACACCGGCTTCTTTAAACCGGCCGGGATCGTGGTGAACAATGCGGAACCAACCGTCGGCGGCGGGCAGCCGCTGCTGTGGCAGCACCTGTTCTGGTTCTACTCCCATCCGGCGGTCTACATCATGATCTTGCCTGCGATGGGGATGGTGTCAGACATGCTGGCATGTATGACACGGAAGCCGATCTTCGGGTACAAGCCGATGGTCTATTCGCTCGTTGCCATCGCCGGACTGGGATTCATTGTGTGGGGACACCACATGTTCACGTCCGGAATGAACCCGTTTATCGGGATGACGTTCATGATCTCCACGGTCATGATCGCTCTGCCGTCAGGGGTGAAAGTCTTCAACTGGATCGGCACCATCTGGGGCGGTCGGCCGCAGTTCAACACAGTGTTCCTGAACTGCGTGGCGTTCGTCTCCATGTTCATCGTCGGCGGCCTGTCCGGGATCTTCATGGCCGCGGTGCCGGTTGACGTCTATTTCCACGACACGTACTTCATCGTCGCTCACTTCCACTATGTGCTGTTCGGTGCGACGCTGTTTGGAGTTTTCGGGGCAATTCACTTCTGGTATCCGAAGATGTTCGGCCGGATGATGAACGAAAAGGTCGGGCAGCTGCACTTCCTGCTGACGTTCATCGGGTTCAATGGAACGTTCTTCCCAATGCACCTGCTGGGACTGGCTCCGATGCTGCGTCGATATGCCAACCCGTACCTGTATCCGCATCTCGAAGCCTGGTTGCCGATGAACCAGTTCATGACTATCTGTGCAATCATCATGGGCTTTGCCCAGTTCCTGCTGATTGGCAACTTCATTTTCAGCTGGTTTTCGAAAACGCCATCGGGACGCAATCCCTGGCATTCGAACGGTCTGGAATGGTCAGCTCCGTCTCCTCCGGGGCATGGCAACTTCGACATTCCGCCGGTCTGCTACCGCGGGCCGTATGAGTATTCCAATCCAAATCGGGAAGACGATTACTGGCCGCAATGGGAACCCCCTGCCCGGTCGTGATCTCACCCGCGTCAATTTATGAGTGATTTGAAGTTTCAAAAGTTGTGTCTGAAATGAAGTCTGAAAACCCGTCCAAGCTCCTGCATCGCATCGCACTGGCCGAGATGGCTCTCGTGCTGGTGGTGCTCGTGTTTGGCGCGCTGACCACGACCAAGAATGCCGGAATGGCGTTCGCGGACTGGCCGACTAGTGACGGCTACTTCATGGTGACCTATCCCTGGCTGCGTGATTTCGCCAAGGACTGGGACAAGTTCCTGGAGCATGGCCACCGACTGGCCGCCATGGTCATCGGACTGTGGTCGATCCTGATGGCTGTTTCGGCATTCTTTCTGGAGCGGCGATCGGCGATTCGAACACTGGGAATCGCGATTCTGCTGGGAGTCATTCTGCAGGGAATTCTGGGCGGGGTGCGTGTCCGTCTGGACGCCCGCGTGCTGGCGATGCTGCATGGCATTCTTGCCGGCATCGTTGTGTCGATGATGGGCGTGATGATCGCAATGACCAATTCAAAGTGGGTAACTCAGGGAACGATTCCCGCTGAGCGACCGTTAAGCGGTTTGAAGTGGTCGGCGTTTGCTTGCGTCTTTCTGCTGCTGGCTCAATACGTCTACGGGGGGCTGGTCCGCCATCTGGGAACCGGTCTGCATGAGCATCTGGGACTTGGCTTCCTTGTGTTCATTGCGATCTGCGTGAATGCATATCGGGCTGAAAAGGTCGGGCACCGGTGGCTCCGAAATTCGGCTCGCATGTTGGTGGTGCTGGCATTGCTGCAGGTGCTGTTCGGGTTGAAAACCTGGGCTCTGAAATACGGCTTTCCCCAGGCGGGATATGTTGCCGTTGTGGATTCAATTCAGGCGGTTTCTCTGCGGACCCTGCATATGGTCTGGGGAGTCATGCTGCTGATGACCGCTGTGGTCAACGTGCTGAAAGTTTATCGAGTTGCCGGCGCATCTCAGGCGGCCACTGCGGAGAACGCGGTGCGACCTGATGCTGGCTCAAAGTTGCTGCCGAGTGGAGGTCAATCATGACCAGTCTGGTTTCTCCGATCCCGCAATCGTCGACGACTGAAGACGCTGTTGTGTCGATCGATGTCGAGTCGAACGCTGTCGTCCCTGCTGCGGAAGGAAGTCGCTGGTCGGCTTATCTGCTGTTGGCAAAGCCCCGAATCGGACTGATGGTTCTGCTCGCAACCGGGGTTGGCTACATTCTTGGAAGCCGTGGAATCTGGCAGCCCTGGCCGCTGATGCATGCCAGTATCGGGATTCTGCTGGCGGTCATTGCAGCCAGTGCGTTCAACCAGATTTATGAGCGGAACACCGACGCACTGATGCCGCGGACGAAGAACCGGCCATTGCCGGCGTCGCGATTGTCCGTCTGGGAAGTCTGTACGTTCGCGACTCTGTGCGGTCTGTTCTCGGTTGTCTATCTCTCACTGTTCGTGAATCCGACGACGGCCTGGCTGACGCTTGCAACCATCCTGCTCTACGCGGCGTGCTATACACCGTTAAAACGTCATACTTCTTTCTGCACTGTGGTCGGAGCCATTCCAGGGGCATTGCCGCCAGTGCTGGGATGGACTGCCGCTGGAGCTCCACTCGACGCACGCGCATTCAGTCTGTTCGCGATCATGTTCGTCTGGCAGTTCCCGCACTTCCTCGCAATTGCGTGGCTCTATCGGGATCAATATGAGCAGGCGGGCCTCAAGATGCTCCCGGGCAATGGACGCAGTGGCATCACCGGCGCGATCTCCTCCGCTTATGCCATTCTGCTCATTCCGATTAGCCTACTTCCGGTTCACTGGGGATTGTGCGGCGAATGGTACGGAGTGGTTGCCCTGCTGTCGGGAATCGCTTACGCGTTGATGGCTTTCCTGTTCCAGTTGAGCGAATCACGACGGGAAGCCCGGCGGTTGCTGTGGGTTTCACTGGCCTACCTGCCGCTGGTGATGATCGCACTGGTGCTGGATAACGTCCGTCTGATGGGGTAGCAGTCGATTCGGTTTGAGGTGACAAATCCGGGCCGAATACGAAGCTCGTGCCGGACCGGTCGACGGATTTTCTCGAAAGGCAACATTTAGGAATGTCTCACAGCGCTGCCCATACTCCGGCCTTGAAGATGGGGCTTCCGATTTCGAACGGGAAGCTCGGCCTGTGGCTCTTCCTCGGCACCGAGATCATGTTCTTCACGGCGCTGATCGGCACCTACATTGTGCTGTATTTCGGCACGCCGGGCTGGCCGACTGATCCCGATGTCACGCATATCAAGATCTGGGCCGGGGCGCTGAACACATTCGTTCTGCTGACATCGAGCTACTTCGTCGTCGTGGCCCATGAGTCGATGGCGGCCGGGAAGTTCGGACGTGCTTGGCGATTCGTAGCGCTGACCTTTCTGTGCGCGACGCTGTTTCTGGGGATCAAGGCACTGGAGTATTACGGCAAGTATGAACATGGGATTCTGCCGGGACGCGTTCCTGAGACTGACCTCCGGGCAGTGCAGATGTTTCGTGGTGATTGGCAGGCCCGGATGGATCGGGAATTGAATCACCTCATCCCGGGTACAGACTCATTGCCAGTCAAACAGTCTGCTCTGTCGACTGAAATTGACGAGACAAAAGACGCCGTGAGAAAGACCGAGCTGCAGAACTGGCTCGCTCTGAATCTGCTGTTCGTTAAATACCGCGACGAAGTCAGTGCCAACACGGTGACGCTGGATGCCGCGAGAGCTCGTCTGTTCGCACTGCAGCACACAGGGACGTTCAAGATCGACGGAGCAGAGCGTACGGGAGTTCTTGTCGATTCCGCTGATCTGCATCACCTCGAAGACCATTACGGTCACGGTGTCGTCGCCGCGTTGGAACTGCCTGAACTCAAGACCGGTCAATCGGCTCTGAGGATCGGAGACAGCGGCTGGGAAGTCATCGACAGTTCCAAAGTGACACAGAAGAACTTCCAGTACCGTTCTCTGCTCGGAGACTTGCAGGTCCGGACGCCGATCGACAAAGGGAATCTGTTTGCTTCGACCTACTTCCTGATGACAGGGTTCCATGCGATTCACGTGATTGTCGGGATGGTTTTGTTCGGCATCATCCTGCTGCAAGGGCCGTGGCTGAATGGTCGGTGGAGTAACTTCGTTGAGAACAGCGGTCTCTACTGGCACTTTGTGGATCTGGTGTGGATCTTCCTGTTTCCCCTGCTCTACATCATCCCTGGGAAGCTGTAACAGCTGGTCGGAAATTAACCAGATTGTGATTACCTGATCGAGATTTTTCGCTCCTGTCCATTGCAGGAGCCTTTCACCTGACGAGGTTCGACATCGTGCATGACACCTTAAAAGAACATGTCGAAGGACATCCGCAGGTTCATTACTTTTCGATCTTCATCGCCCTGTGCGTCTGCACCTTGCTGTCGGTGGCATTTGATCTGGTGCATCTTCCGGGGCTGCTGCTGGTCGTGCTGGTACTCGCCGTCGCCATGGCCAAAGCTCTGTATGTGCTGACGTACTTCATGCACCTGAAATTCGAAGGAGGCTGGAAGTACATTATTCTGGCTCCGACCGTCATTCTGTCGTTGGGGCTCGTTGTGGGGCTGGCGCCGGATATCGGCATGCACTACTATGTGCGTGACATCCCACGAACTGAGGGCGACGTTCCGATCGTCCCGGTCCCGCCGATTGCTGATCATCCTCAGGCTCAGCAGGATTCGATGTGATTCGATGCTGGTCAGACCGGCACGTCACCGCATCGCCTGCTCCGCCCGCTTACAGTTCTCTCCTCTTGTCAGATTCCGGTTCTTATGTCAGCTGTCAGCGTTCAGGAACTTGTGCATCGCTATGGCGAACGTCTTGCTCTGGCGGGAGTCAGTTTTGACGTCCCGCACGGCGAGATCTTCGGCCTGCTTGGACCTAATGGCAGCGGGAAGACGACGCTGTTCCGGATTCTCTCGACACTGATGCCCGTCCAGTCAGGACAGGTCACCATTGCCGGAGAGAACGTCGCCGTCCGTCCAGATGCTGTCCGCCGCGCGATTGGCGTCACGTTCCAGTCACCGAGCCTCGACGGCAAACTGACCGTCCGGGAAAACCTCGTGCATCAGGGACACCTGTATGGTCTCTCCGGACGTGCCCTAAATGACCGCATTCGTGTCGTCTCTGAGCAGCTTGGTGTCGCTGACCGGGCCGGGGACTATGCCGAACATCTTTCAGGCGGTCTGAAGCGTCGGGTCGAAATCGCAAAATGCCTGCTGCACTCCCCTGCGATTCTCCTGCTGGACGAACCGAGCACTGGTCTCGATCCGGGGGCTCGACATGAGCTGTGGAAGATCCTTGAGTCATTGCAGCGTGAGCAGAAAGTGACGGTGCTCGTGACGACGCACCTGATGGAAGAAGCTGAACGCTGTCATCGGATCGCCATTCTGGATCAGGGGAAGCTCATCGCCTTTGGTCGGCCTGATGAACTTCGAGACATGGTCGGCGGTGACAGTCTGACCGTCCTGTCAGACACCCCTGACGCGCTGGCAGCCGCCATTGAACAGCGTTTCCAGCTGAAGCCGACGCGGATGGGCAACGCTCTGCGAATCGAACGCGATCGTGGGCACGAGCTGCTGACGGAAATCGCGACAACGTTCCCCGGCGAGTTCCGCTCACTGACACTCGGGAAGCCGACTCTCGAAGACGTGTTTATCAAACTGACCGGGCGTCGTCTGGAATCAGTTGAAGACGACGACAATCCACGCAAAAAGAAGAAAAAGAAGAAGAGCCACTAGAAAACAGAAATTCGAAAGGAAGCAAAGGAATCAAATTCAAAACTGTTGGATGGGGCGTCTGAGGTCTAATCGCCGTTTTGAATTTTGATCATTTGAATTTCGAATTTTTCGCCCGCTGGATCTTCTTCTCTGAGAATACGACCGATGGGAATTTCCCAAGGAAATGAGTCATTATGAATTCGGCACAGGCGGCAACAGTTCAACCCAAAAACGCCTGGTTGTGGGCGTCGTGGACGCTGGCGGTTCGCGAAGTCGTCCGGTTCCTGCGGCAACGTTCCCGAGTGACTGGCGCGATCGGTCAGCCGATTCTGTTCTGGATTCTGTTCGGGGCCGGACTGTCGGGTTCGTTCCAGTACGGCGGGGGCGAAACCCAGTCAGGCATGTCGTTTCAGGAGTACTTCCTCCCCGGCATCGCGGTGTTGATTGTGCTGTTCACCTCGATCTTCTCTGCGATCTCAATTATTCAGGACCGCAATGAAGGCTTCCTGCAGGGGGTGCTCGTGGCACCCGTTCCCCGATCGTCGATTGTGATGGGAAAAGTGCTGGGCGGGACGTTCCTTGCTCTGCTGCAGGCGTTTCTTTTTGTTGTGATCGCTCCGCTGATGCAGTTTGTCGGTCTGGCTCCGCCGATGTCGCTGACGATTTCTGCCTCCAGTCTGTTCGGAGCGGCTCTGTTCCTGGGGTTGATCTCTCTGGGACTCACGGCACTCGGGTACTTCTTCGCCTGGAAGATTGATTCCACGCAGGGGTATCATGCCATCATGAGTCTGGTGCTGCTGCCGATGTGGCTGCTGTCCGGAGCGTTCTTCCCCGGCACAGGAAGTGTCTGGCTGACTTGGCTTATTCGATTGAATCCGTTGACCTATGGGGTCGCTGGACTTCGACGCGTCCTCGCCAGTGACCAGTCACAACTGGCGGCGTTTCCATCGCTGGGACTGTGCCTGTTGGTGACGGCGGTCTTCGCCTTTGTGTTACTGGCCATTGACGTCTGGATCACCCGACGTGACCCGGCCATCCACTAAGGGACAGGCACTAACGGGCAGTCACTCCTGTATTTTGTGCGGACTTCATGCGATTTTTCATGACTGACTTTTTGGCTCACGGACTTCTTCTGCGAAGTGTCATCACGGCACTGGTTGTGTGTGCCGCGTCGTTGTCTTACGCTCAGGAAGAAGATCAAGCGGCCGTGCTGCTGGAGCCGGGAGCCCCCGTTACTCCGTATGTGCAGCTGTCTCCAACGGAGCCGCCGATCGTCTGGGATGCCGAAAAGGTTGGTGAGTTCCATCTGCTGGATCAATTAGGACAACCCGTTACCCGGGAGTCTCTACTGGGCGAACAATGGGTCGCGAATTTCATTTTCGCCCGCTGTGCCACGCACTGCCCGATGACCTGCCGAAAGATTATGGAACTGAATCAGGAACTGGCCGGAACGCCGGTACGGTTCGTGACGATTACAGTTGATCCAGAGTACGACACTGTCGCCCGGATGAAAGAATTCGCGGACATCTGGAAGGCCGATCCCAATCGCTGGTTGTTCTGCACCGGTGAACCGGATCAGGTGTGGCATCTGATCCGTAAGGGCTTCAAAGTCGCTGCCTGGGAGAATGCTGGAACCGCACGGATGCCGGGGATGGAGTTCGCTCACAGCAATCATCTCATTCACGTCGACAAGACCGGAACGATCGTCGGTCGCTATGACAGCGGAGCCGACTGGGAACTTGCGACTCTCAAACGGGTGCTGCAGGGGAAGATCGAAACTCCGGAGAAATATCGTCCCTTCCGGGGGACGGTGCCGCCTGAGGCCGCTGCTCAGGGAGGGGATCCGCTGGACAAGCTGCCCGCTTGGGCGAAGCGTCTTCCTCGAACGAATGCCAGCTTGAATGCACTGGCGACCTTGCTGCTGATGTGGGGCTTTCTTGCGGTAAAAGTCGGTCGGTTCACCCTGCACAAACGGCTGATGCTGGCGGCGTTCGTTGTTTCCATCCTGTTTCTGGCAAGTTATCTGACCTACCACTGGTCATTGCATGAATATGCCAACGTTCGTGGTAAGCCGTTCCCTTACACCGGGCCGATCAGAACCGTTTACTTCGGGATCCTGATCAGCCATGTGATTCTCGCGGGGCTCGTCCCAGTGCTCGCGATCATCACGATCCGCAACGGCCTGAAAGCCTATCCTGACGGAGTCGATGCGGCTCGGTTTGCCGAACTGGTGCAGGAGCGTCGGACCCATCATCGCTGGGCCAAGATCACTTTCCCGATCTGGCTGTACGTCTCGGTGACGGGAGTTGTGATTTACTATATGCTGTACGTCATGTAGGCCTGTCTCGTTCCTTGCGGAACGATGACTGGATCAGGATCCCCCAACAGATTTGAAAGAGCGAAGGTTCCGGCGAATGCGATCTCTCCTCCGAACAGTCTGTCTGGTGGCGGCCCTCTCCTTCAGCGTGGTCGTGCCGTCAACGGTTCAGGCATGCCCGATGTGCAAGATTGCACATGAAGACTCGACGGATCCCGCGGTTGCAGCGCGTCCTCGAGCCTACTTCTATAGCATCATGTTCATGCTGGCGATGCCGACGGCATTGCTGACGACGTTTGGGGTGACCTTCTATCGGCTGTCCCGCCAGCAGCAGGAAATCAACGCTCAGCTGATGGCTGAGTGACCGCTGCAGCATTTGTTTTCTGACGGCTCTCGCGTTCTCAATGGCGTTTGCCGGCGCAGGCGATTCAGCGTTCAAGGTGCTATGATCGGGACTGGTGCTGCCCCCTATCCATCGCTCCCTGAGATTGCGCTCGCTCATGGCTTCTCAATTTGATGCAGTGTTTGCTCCTGTTCTGCCAGACGTCTATCAGGTGCGGTCAAAAGGACCCGGTCCTGCCGGTCAGCTCCCCTTAACAGAAGAGATGTTGCTGGATTCTCCCAGCGGCGACCTGTTCGGGATGACGCAGAACGCTGGAATGGGTTGGGATCCGGCGCAGTTGCTTCGAGATCAGATTCTCATTCTGAGCACAATGGGGGGGATTCGTGCGGAAGACGGACATCCGATCGCGCTCGGTTATCACACTGGTCACTGGGAAGTCGGGCTGCTGATGCGGGCGGCCGCCGAGGAACTGAATCGCCTCGAGAAGCTCCCGTTTGCGGCGT
Organism: Planctomycetota bacterium; assembly: GCA_023417655.1. Taxonomy (GTDB): domain Bacteria; phylum Planctomycetota; class Planctomycetia; order Planctomycetales; family Planctomycetaceae; genus Planctomicrobium. The sequence continues at coordinate 118,546 of JAEZFD010000043.1, forward strand.
ATGTCTCCGATCCTTGCGATGGTCGGTCGCAAGGAACGACGGCGATGATGGACAGCCTCGCCTACCGCAATGACGCGGCTGTCGTGCTGAAGCGTCTGATTCGTTCGCTGCCACTTCGCAAAGGTGTCATCGGCGTGGCGACCTGCGACAAGGGACTGCCGGCGATGATGATGGCGGTCGCTGCTCAGTTGAATCTCCCGTGTGTCATCGTCCCCGGCGGAGTGACATTGCCACCAGTTCAAGGGGAAGATGCCGGGAAGGTGCAGACGATCGGAGCCCGATTTGCGCATGGTGAAATCGATGTCCGTTATGCCGCAGATATGGGATGTCGCGCCTGTGGATCTCCGGGAGGAGGATGTCAGTTTCTGGGAACAGCGGCGACCTCTCAGGTAGTGTCAGAGGCCCTGGGGCTGAGTCTGCCGCATACCGCATTGGCACCGTCCGGAGAGCCGGTCTGGACCGAGGCAGCGGTACGTTCTGCGCAGGCCATGGTCCGTCAGATGCAGTCCAGGGTCACCATTCGCCAGATCCTGACACCGGATGCCTTTCATAATGCGATGGTGGTGCATGCCGCCTTCGGTGGCTCGACGAATCTGCTGCTGCATGTTCCGGCGATTGCATTCGAAGCAGGCGTACCGCGTCCGACTGTTGATGACTGGAATCGCGTGAATCGGCAGACTCCTCGAATTGTCGACGTGCTGCCGAATGGACCCGTCGGCCATCCGACCGTGCGGGCGTTTCTCGCAGGCGGTGTTCCTGAGGTCATGCTGCATCTGCGGAATCTGAATCTGCTCCGGCTGGATGCGTTGACGGCAACCGGCGACAAGCTGGGAGATGTTCTCGGTGAATGGGAAAACAGCGACCGTCGCGGGCAGTTCCGGGAGATTCTGAAATCTCAGGACAATGTTGACCCTGACACCGTCATTCTGCCGCCAGAGCAGGCGCGGCAGCGGGAGCTGACCAGCACGGTGACGTTCCCCATCGGGAATCTGGCTCCGGAAGGATCGGTCATCAAAAGTACGGCGATCGATCCGAGCGTGATCGATGCCGATGGTGTTTATCGCAAACGTGGGCCTGCCCGAGTATTCACAACCGAACGGGCGGCGATTGCTGCAATCAAAGGGCGGGAAGGAACGCCGATTAAGGCAGGCGAAGTGCTGGTGCTGATGTGCCGGGGACCGCTCGGATCCGGGATGGAAGAGACTTATCAGATCACGTCGGCCTTGAAGTTTCTCCCTTGGGGGAAGCATGTCGCCGTGATCACCGATGCGCGATTCTCAGGCGTCTCCACCGGAGCCTGCATCGGGCATGTCGGGCCTGAAGCTCTGGCGGGCGGACCAATCGGGAAACTTCGTGACGGCGACCTGATCGAGATTGAAATTAACTGCAATGCCCTGACGGGGAGAATCAACTTTGTCGGATCACAAGGGGTTCCGCTGACACCGGAAGAAGGTGCGATTGTGCTGGCTGCGAGAGAGCCGTCAGTTCCCCTGCATGCTGATCCGCAGTTGCCTGCCGAGACCCGTCTCTGGGCGGTGCTGCAACAGCTGGGAGGCGGAACCTGGGGTGGCTGCGTCTATGACGCGGACGCAGTGATTCGGGCGTTGCAGCCGTCGATGCATGCCGTTCAGGTCAGCAACGAGACCATTTCGGCTGCGGTTGGCGGGGCTGGCGCATAAAAAAGCCGGGAGACGTCAGGCTATCTCCACGCACACCTGGTAACGCGATACTTAAGGCTGCTCGGTTTCCCGCCTGACCTGGTTCGCACGGTCCCACCGTGCGGGAGATAGCCTGTCATCTCCCGGGCACGCCAGTATAGAGCGTCGGCGGGATTGTTTCAAAGCCGCGAACGATTTCGCAACCAAATCACGAGATGACAGACAGGGAACCGACGACTTTTCCTGATTTTCGGGCTGTAAGTCTTCTCATCCGATCAGGGAGCCGCCGCCGCTTCGGCACGTTTGAGGTACTGCAGGAAGCCGCCTTCCATCGGGGTTCCGTTGAGTGCGCGGACGATCGTTGTCACGTTGTGATCGATCATCCCCGGATAAGTTCCCTCATAACTGCCCGGCGGTCCCATTGAATCGGAGAAGAGAGTTCCCCCTTGCCGGACGGTCCAGCCGCGCTGGGCACACCGTTCCATGACCGCCCGCAGGCTATCGCTGTTGACAGTGGCTTCCACGAAGAGTGACGGGATCTTCTTTTCGACAAGAAAATCAATCAATCGGTTCACGTCCTGGACACCGGGCTCTGATTCGGTGCTGATCCCCTGCACTGATCGCTCTTGCAGGCCATAGGCTTTGGCGAAATAACCAAAGGCATCATGGGCCGTGACCAGGTACCGGTTCTCGGCGGGGATTGTCTCGATCGAAGCTCTGACATAATGATCGAGCTTCTGGAGTTCCTGCCGGTAGGTGTCCGCTCGTTCGGCGTAGGCGGCGGCGTGATCGGGATCATGTTCCGACAGGACTGCGGCGATGCGGTCGAGGCACTTCAACCACAGGGCTGGTGCGTTCCACAGGTGCGGATCGGGATGCCCGGCGAACTCAGGCGGCATTCGCAGTTCGGATTCCGGAATCTGGTCCGTGACGGCGACGACGGTCTTTCCGCGTTTGGCAACACGTTCGAAGACCGATTGCATCGCGCCTTCGAGACCGAGCCCGGAGTAAAAGAGGATGTGGGAGTTCATCATCTTGCCGACGTCATCAGAGGTCGGACGGTAGAGATGCGGGTCGACCCCTTCTCCAATGAGTGTCGTGATCTCTGCACGATCACCGGCAATATGGCGTACGAGATCGGCGACCATGCTGGTGGTGACGACGACCTTCAGACCTTCCGGACCGACCGGCTGCGGAGATCCCTTCTGAGGATCACAGCCGGAAATGAGCGCCAGAACAACAATCAGACAAGACCATCGAGACACATCAACTCCTTCTTGCGAATCATCCGCAATTCTGGAGCGACGATAAGCCAGCCAGTCCGCTTTCGTCAATTCAGGATCTAGAGCAGTTTGCTCTACCGAGTGCCCGCGCAGCGCGTCTTTCGACAGAGGGAACGCTGCCTCCCGCGTGGCGGGGACGGGCAGATCAAAAGGAAAAGTGGTCTAAGTCGCGTCTGGCTGTGGCGTGTTGATTTTGTGGAATGCCTTGTTGAAGAGTCGGGAGGCCCCCTGACAGGTTCACTGCCATTCGGGGGGCTTCCCGGAACTTTGTCTGACAGGAGGAGTTCTTTACGCGGTTCATGCAGGAACGGCGATTCAAGTCGCTGCAGGAATCATTGGACTGACTGGAGACGTCACGTCAGAGGCTGGTCCGTCCGGGACGTCGGGCGATGGTGCTGGCGTCACAACCGATGGACCAGCTGGCGGGACAGTCGGCGGAGTCGTTGGCTTCAGCGATACAAACCAGCCGGGCGGGAGCCACTTCGCTTTATGAGAACTGATCAACACAGCGATGATCAGGGAACCGCCACTCCAGCTCAGGACGCTCAGGGTCCTCAGCTCGACGATGTTCGCCAGACTCAGGAAGGCAATCCGCAGGACCAGATAACCCGACGCAGCGTCGAGAATGCAGAAGACCCCGCGATACGATGCCCGTTGGGCGGCCAGTGCGAGACCACCGCTGATGATTGTCAGAGTCGCCACATACGCCAAGAGCACCCCGTCCGGGTGTGCATCCGAAAGTGCGGGAGCATTGAATGCGACGTATGCCATGGCCAGCATCAGGAACGCCCCAAGATCCTGGAGGATGTTCCCATCTTTCCGATACAGAAAGCCGACTGCGATCAGCGACAGCCAGGCAGCGTGGTAGCCGATCGCCAGACTCCAGCGGGGTGTTGTGAAATCCGATAACCAGACTCCCAGTGCGACGGAGAGCATTCCTGTTCCAGCAAAGGTTGTCCACGCGGATCGTCTCCAGATTCCAAACGAGAGCAGAAACAAGCCTGATGTGACGAGTGGGCCGAGCTGGAAAGGATGGAAGGTGGCGAGTCCGGTGGATTCAGGCCCAATCAGACTGAACAGAGCGACGGCGGCTCCCAGTCGCCATTCTGCGTGAGGCATCTTTCTCCAGATTGCCCAGGCATAGAACGCCGTCAACAGGCACAGCGTCAGCCAGAGGGGAGAACCGAGTGTTGCCGTGACCTGTCGAAGGAAACTGTGGGCGACGGGGCCGTTGTTGAACGGCAATGCCAGAATCATCAGGAACGGCATGAGTCGCATAGCGCGGAGAGCGATACGCCGGTTGTCGCTGGCAAGAGCCCCTTCAAACAGGAGAAGCAGGCCCGCGAAGACGATGGGGATTAGGAAATACGTTCCCCAGATTGTGTCGAAGGAAATCATGCGACTGGAACTCGGGCCCTCAATCCAGATCGGACCGCTCGGACCAAACGTCATCGCCAGTGCAAATGACCGAAACGACGCTGCCACGGCGAGCACGAGGAATGCCGTCCACGGATAGAGCGGCCAGCGCCAGGGACTGCCATTGGAGTTCGCGTAATCGGGGCCTCTCCGGACCGCTGGCAGCAGCATCAACAACAATGCGGCCGCGCAGATCGGGAATGCAAAGATCGTCCATTCGAGTGCCTGGGAAGACCGAGAATGCAGCTCGGGTGAGCACCACCACGGTGCGAAGAAGAACAAGATGAGAAACAGATGCAGCGGAACTCGATACCCTGCTCTGAGTCGCAGGCCGGAAAGCCAGAGAATCGTTTCCGTCACAATCGCGGAGAACAGGTACCCGCTGAACATCAACGCGGATCCGGCAGTCGATGACTCCATGCTGGCGAACAAATCATCGGCGCTGACCGAGATCGCGAGGAACAGCAGAAGAATCACCACCAGCAGAGATCGTGCGTCTTCCCAGACCTGGCCCCAACGGACAATGGAAATACTGACACCTGCAAGCAGCGCGGTATATGCGGAGAGTACGGTCATCATCATCCAGCAGTTGATTTCGCCGATGGCCTGCTCGCGATACAGCGAGCGCACCGCGAACAACATCAGGCAGGCGCTAATGACATAAAACGGGTTGTGGTTATACAGCCATGAAAGAACGGAACGACGCGACTGCACAGGTGTGGGGAATACTGGCGCGGGGAATGAAGTGGCTTCGCTGTCCATTGCGACCTCTCTGCACAGGGGTGAGGGGAAACGTCGAGGTGCCTGATTTCTGAGTCGACAGGTGACTGGCAGAACTGCCGGGAAGTGAGATTTGTCAGCTGTCTCAGTCTCTGTTACGCGAAGTCTGCGATGAGGCGTGGGAGAAAATCATCGAACTTGTGAAAGGAACGAGATTCGGATAATTGTCTGTTGATATGTTTCGTTCCAGACTTTGAAGGATTCGCTATGCCGTTGCCTGCATTGAATCGTCGTGCTTTTCTGAAGTCCGCGGGAGTCCTGGCCGTTGCTCCGCAGTTAATGGCGCGGCGGCTGTGGGCCCAACCGGACTCTGCGAATGACCGGATTCAGATTGGAGTCATCGGCACCGGAAAGCAGGCGAGCGGTCTGATGAATGGGTTCGCCAATTCACAGGGAACGCAGATTGTGGCGGTCTGTGATGTGGATACGACTCGACGCGAGGCGGCGAAGAACTGGGTGGAGAACTTTTACTCGAAGAAAAACGCGACGGACTTCAAAGGTTGTTCAGCGCACAAGGATTTCCGGGAGTTACTTGCCCTGCCCGATGTCGATGCTGTTATCGTGGCCACGCCGGATCATTGGCATGCTCCTGTCTGCATTGCAGCAGCGAACGCCGGTAAGGACATCTATTGCGAGAAACCGCTCTGCGAAACGATTCATGAAGCACAGGCGATGACCCGGGCTGTTCGAAAGAATCAGCGAATCTTTCAGGTCGGTTCGATGCAGCGGTCGTCACCTGAGTTCCGCTGGGCGTGTGAAATCGTTCGGGCGGGAAAGCTCGGAAAAATTCAGAGTGTGAACGCTGGATTCGGTGGACCCGGCCGCCCCTGCGATCTGCCGGCCGAGGATCTGGAACCCGGGCTCGACTGGGACATGTGGCTCGGACCCGCGCTGGACCGGCCATACAACTCGGTGCTCAGTCCGCGTGGCGTGCACAAGCACTTCCCGGCCTGGCGAAACTACTGGGAATATGGTGGCGGAATGGTCACTGACTGGGGAGCCCATCATCTCGATATCACCCAGTGGGGGCTCGGAATGGATGACTCGGGACCCATTGAACTGATTCCGGCCGAGAACCCTGACAAGGCTCAGTCCGGGGCAAAGTTGCTCTACGCCAACGGGGTGGAAGTGATCCATGTTCCGGAGAACGGCGTTCGTTTCTTCGGGACCGATGGAGAACTCTACGTCAACCGCGGGAAGTTCAAACTGACGATGAATGGCAAGGTCCTCGCAGACAATACCGTGAAGTCAGATGATCCACAGAAGAAACCGGTCAGCGCCGGAACACTCGCCCAGGCATCTGCCAAAGAACTGCTGGGCTCAACCGCTCCGCAGCTGTATGAAAGCACCAATCATATCGGTGATTTCCTGAACTCAGTCCGGACGAGAAAGGATCCCATCTGCCCTGTCGAGGTCGGGGCTCATACCGTCAACGCGTGCCATCTGCTGAACTTCACCTATCGCTATGGCGAACGATTCCAATGGGATCCCGCCAAAGAACAGTTCAAGAACGGCACGGGCGACCCAGCCTGGCTGACCCGTGAATACCGGGATGAGTGGAAGGTGTCGTAGCGGCCGCCTGATAAAAACGAAACCGCACGGCTCCCGATGTGATTGGGAGCCGTGCGGTTATTTTTGCTACCCTTGGTCAGGCTGCGTTCATTCCAGCGAAAATCTCAGCGGACTACGGGGCGCTGCCAGCAGGCGGGAGTTCTTTCTCAATTGTCCCGGCGATCTCTTTCCTTTTCTCGGCGCTGGTCGAGAGAAGGAATGTCTGGAAGGGCTTCTCGATCTTTGCGGCGATCTCAGGTTTCTCGGCCTTGAGGGCTTCAAACCGCTCTCTGACAGGATCCAGCCCGCTGCCGATTTCTCCATGCTGAGATGCGGTATTCAGTTCTCGTCGGAAGTCTTCAAGAGCTTGATCCGGCTTTGGTGGCGGTGGAGCTTTATCCGCACAGCCGACGAGTCCTGCGAAGGTCAGAGCGAGTGCGAGACACAATCGCGGGAGGAAGCGAACGTGGAACGGTGACAAGGATCGTCCTTCAAAGTTCAGAATTTGATTCCGGATCGATCGATACGATCCGGACCGATCGCAATACAAAATGGCCTCGACCGTATTACCTTTAGACCTGCCCCTCCTTGCCACGCGGAATTGAGTCTTTCATCAAGTGAAACACGCGCTGCGGGAGCAGGCTGCAGAGCAAACGACTCTAATATTCACCGACAACTTGACCGTCGGCGATGGATCCCAGATTCCGCCAGGTTGTGCCGTGGATATTGTCAGAGATTGTTCGCACCGCCCCGTCGAGCATGAGTACGTTCACCGATCCCGAGTGTCGACTGCGGGCGGGGAAGAGTCCTTGGCCATCATTGGTGCTGCACGGACCACAGCTGATGCAGGTGGGGACTGGACTGTTCGGAGTGGTGATGGTATTGAAGATCGAGTCCCCGATGTTTCCGAACATCCAGTTCGCACCGAGATTGCCGCGGGGAACGTTTGCGGCTGAAGCGGCTCCGGCTTTTGCTGCTAACGCGACCGCCGACCAGGCTGCGACCTGAGCATCGGTCGGCATCGAAACCGGAGCCCCGCCCAGACCGACTCCGCGATAAATCGCAAGTGCCCGGTTGGGATCCGCCGCCATCGATCCGTCGCCGACAAGGTTTTCCGCAGCGGCAATGCTGTTCGATGCTCCGTCCGTGACATCGGAGAGTCGCACGAGCTTGCGATAATTAAAGGCCCCGACCTGATGCTGCAGGCTGGCAGGCGCGGTCGCAGAGTTTGCTGGCGACGTGGGAAACCAATAGACAGAAGGTCCTGCGCTGAAGGCATAGTTATTGCCGGGGCCTTGATCGAATATGCCGCCCGTTGGATACGGCACATAGAGAACGTCCGACGGACAAAGGAAGGCCGGGATCCTCGTTCGACTGAGGGTCAGGTTCACGCCTTCGATCGCATTCAGATTGAAATTCATCTGATTATAAATCGTCCCCAAGTCCAGAAAGGGGAGCAACATGACTTGAGCAGAGTGTGCTTTATACGACCAATGACCGTTTCCGTAATCATCCGCTTTAGACGGAATTTTCTCGAAGTTGCCGCGTGGAAAAGCGGAATGAGTTTCATGGTAGTTATGCAGCGCCAGCCCCAGTTGCTTGAGATTATTCTTGCACTGGCTGCGGCGGGCGGCCTCGCGGGCCTGCTGGACTGCCGGAAGCAATAAGGCAATCAGCACCGCAATGATGGCGATCACCACGAGAAGTTCGATCAGCGTGAAGCCACGCCGCGGGGCGGCGTATTTGCGAAGAGTCTGGCCCATTTTATTAAACTGCCGTCACATGAATTTGATGAGTCGTTACAACAATCCCTCTTCAATGAATGGCCGTAAAGCCTCATTCACTGATGCGATGGAATCCAAGGCCTAAGGGCATTAACTATCACTCTATGTGAATGTATCGACGGCGGTCAATGTGACACGTCTGCAATTCCGGGACTCATCTGACAGGCCATTTCACCGTTATCATTTACCGTGGTTAGGTGACCCAGCAAAAAAAACGCGAACCGCTGCAGGGCGGTTCGCGTTCGTCAGAATTCCACGGGATCACTTGAGAGTGGATTGAAGCGATGGTTTTATCGCTTGAATCTTGCCAGTTCTTCGGTCGTAAACGGCTGCTGGAAGCGGGCTCCCAGCTGACCGACGATCTTGGCGGCGGCGTAAGAAGCGAGTTGGCCGGCATGTTTCCAGCTCATGCCATTGGTGATGCCGTAGAGGATTCCGGCCGCGTACATATCCCCTGCTCCGGTCGTATCGACGGGCGTGACCGGAACGCGTTCGATCGGAATCGCTTCCCCTTCGTGCATCAGCAGTGAGCCAGCATCGCCCATCGTAAGAGCGACATTCTCCGCGTGGCGATGAATCTCGTCGGCACAATCGATGGCGTCAAACTTTCCGGTGAGTGCCCGTGCTTCATCGAGATTGCAGAACAGGAGATCGACAGGGCCTTCGATCAGGCTGATGAATTCGTCGCGGTGATACTGGATCAGGAATGGATCAGAGACTGTGAAGGCGACTTTCACGTTGTGCTTCTTCGCGAGTTCGATCGCTCGGAGTGCTGCTGATCGGTTTGGTTCTCCAGCAAAGAGATAGCCTTCGACATAAACGTACTTGGAGTTCTTGATCGTTTCTTCGTCAACGTCTTCTGGTGTGAGCGTGGACGAGGTTGCCAGGTTCGTCAGCATAGTCCGCTGGGCATCGTCCGTGATCAGAATCACGCAGCTGCCGGACTGGCCTTGTGCAGGCTGCACTTCGATCTTCACTCCCTGCTCTCGCATGTCCTGCAGGAAGAACTCTCCGAGAGGATCATTAGCGACCTTGCCGAGATAAGCAGTTTTTCCACCGAAGCCAGTGATCCCCACGATTGTGTTCGCTGCGGAGCCACCTGCACACCGGGTGATAGTCTCCCCTTTCAGCAGTGACAGAACTTTTCCCTGCGTGGAATCATCGACCAGAGTCATGATCCCTTTGGCAAACTTGGTCTGTTCCAGAATGGCTTCTGAAACGTGGGCCTGAATGTCGACCAGGGCGTTACCGACTCCATATACATCGTATTTCACAGGTTCTGCTTTCGTCACAGGTTCAGTTAGGGATGGATCACTTTAATGGAGCGAGCTTCCCGGGCAAGCGCAGCACCTGGAAGAATTACGTTCGGCGAGGCATCATCGGTAGTAGGCTTCATTTGCGGCAGCGACGCCAGCGCCCCCGAGAGATTTGCCAGTTTGTGTCGTCAGACACCCTTCCAGCGCGGCGAGGAACAGTAGCACGTTCCGGGGGGAACTCGACACTCCCATTAGTCCGACCCGCCACGTTTTTCCGGCCATCGGACCCAGCCCGGCTCCGATTTCGATTCCATATCGATTGAGGAGTTCTCCGCGGACGGCCTTGTCGTCGACACCGTCAGGAATCTTGACGGCGTTCAACACCGGCAGACGATGGGATTCCGGCACAGCGTACTCGAGACCTAACGCCTCCAGTCCGGCACGCAGCGCGAGATGGTTCTGCTGATGCCGAGCGAATCGGGCTTCCAGACCTTCCTCCAGCACCTCGCACAACGCGGCATGGAGACCGTAATTCATGTTGATCGGCGCTGTGTGGTGATACGCCCGTGACTGATTGCTCCAGTAGTTGCGAACCATCGACAGATCGAGGTACCAGCTCGCGACCTTGGTCTTACGGGCGTCCATCACTTCAACGGCTCGATCACTGAAAGTCACAGGGGACAGCCCAGGTGGGCAGCTGAGGCACTTCTGGGTTCCTGAGTAAGCAGCGTCGACACCCCATTCATCGATGAGGACTGGTAATCCCCCTAGTGAAGTGACGCAGTCGAGCAGCAGCAGCGACCCGCCCTCGTGGATCGCTTTAGCCACTTCTCGCATCGGCTGCAGGGCTCCCGTCGAGGTCTCGGCGTGGACTAGCCCTGTGACCTTCGGCTGAAAGTCCTTGACGGCAGCGGCAATTTCTTCTGCGGTGAAGACTTCCCCGAACGGGCGTTCAAGTTTCTTCACTTCGGCACCGGCACGAGCGGCGACATCGGCCATGCGGCCTCCGAAGACACCATTCACGCAGACCAGCATCCGGTCGCCGGGCTCAATGAGATTGACGACACACGCTTCCATCCCGGCACTGCCCGTCCCGCTGATGGCAAGTGTCAGTCGGTTCTTCGTCTGAAAGACGGAGCGGAGCATCTGCTGCGTTTCGTCCATCAGTCGTAGGAACTCCGGATCAAGGTGTCCGATCGTCGGTGCAGCAAGAGCGGAGAGGACTCGCGAAGAGACCCCGCTGGGACCCGGTCCGAGAAGAACCCGTTGCGGCGGAATGAATGCTGTCGGTGTTTGAGACATCGGGCGGACTCGAGGATAACTGGGGCCGAATTTCTGGAGACGACGATCAGTGATGAACTCTGATGCTGATGTCGTGTGAAAGTGAATTCCGTTGAAGGACATCATACTGAAGCACGCCCGGGATGGGTGCCGTAAGCGACAGTCTCCGGTAAAAATCAGCGATTCCAGTGCAGCCAGACATGCAAAGGTTCATCCTGTCGGAGGTGAGGAACCGGACCCGGGATTCTGTAATGCATGTGGACTGGCAGGGATAGAGGTCCCTTCGCTGGCTGCGAGACGTTGTTCCAGTTCACGGACGAGATCGGCTCCGAGGACGTGTTCAATCCGGTCGGCGTCATAGTCGGCCGTCGCCGGCGCGGTCTCGGCGTTCGTAATGAGATAGATTTCCCACAGGCGATGATTTCTGACAGCGCGTCTCGCAAGTGCGGCTCCATCCGGAGTGAGCTGATAGCAGTCGACCGATCGGGCTTCGAGCAGACCTGCCGAGATCGCCTGTGAGATTGAGCGGCGACATTCGGCCGGAGACCAGCCTCGCATCGTCAGCAGCTCTGCCGATGTCATGCGGTGCTTGATGAGTTCGGATTCAGGAACATCGTTCTGCGAGAACTCTGCTTCAACGTGTTCATAGAACGCCCTGAGAAGATCGTATCGTTGAATCTGAGCCTGAAGGCGCCGGTGTCCCCGCCACTTCCAGAGATAGCCATGCTTTGGACCGATCAGGAGGCTGATGAGAAAGAGTGCACTTCCACACAGAACAATGACGGGTCCGGCTGCGAGTCGGGGAGCGAGAGCACTGATGATCGTCCCCGACCCGGCGGCGACAGCTCCGAGTGTCGCGGAGATCGCCATCAGACGCTTGAGATCATCTGTCCAGAACTGTGCGGAAGCCGCAGGAACGATCAGGATTGCCACGACGAGAATCAGGCCGACCGTCTGCATTCCGATAATGGTGACTCCGACCACGACGCTAATCAGAAGCGAATCGAGTGCATGGACCGGCCAGCCGGTGGCGGCGGCGAAATCGGAGTCGAAACAGAGTAACCCGATCTCTTTAAACAGCAGGATTACCAGCAGGCTCAGCGTCAGTGCCGCGATTCCGAATGTCCAGACATCGGCGGTCACCAGTGAGGCTGTCTTGCCATTCAAATAGCTCGAGAGTCCGGCAGCGCTTGCTGTCGGGATTTTCTGAATCACTGTGAATAGAGCGGCCCCGAAGCCGTAGAACAGGCTCAGCGTGATCGCCATTGCGGCGTCAGATCGCAGTGGTGAAAACCGGTCGATCAGCATGACGCAGACCGCGCCTGCCAGACCTGAGATGAAGGCCCCCGTCGCTAATGCAGGCAGGTTCTTGCCTGAGCCCGGTGCCAGCACTTCGCAGGTAATAAACGCGATACAGATCCCCGGCAACGCCGCGTGACCGACAACGTCTCCAATGAGGGCTCGCTTCCGCAGAAGCATGAATACACCGACCAGTCCGCCGCAGATTCCGAGGAGCGACGTTCCGAAAAAGACAATCCGCGTCTGGGCATCCTGCAGTGTGAGAACGCGGATCAGTTCTGATTGAGGAAACGATGGTGGCGGCGACGGAGACAGTGTTGGCGATAGCGATGACGGTGAGTCAGCAGCCAGAAGCGGATACCCAGCGAGCGGAGAAAACGTCGCCAGCGTCACCAGCAACAGGGTGACCAGACCGATGAGGCATCGGCGGAATGGGTTTCCCTCGGCGGAAGTGATCGACTCCCTGTCGTTCATGTTGTCATTGCCCTGCGATTCTGGCTCCGACCTGATCGAGCAGTGACAACTTCCCGCCGTAAGTCCGTTTCAGGTTCTCTGCAGTGAAGGTGGTCTTCGTCGGGCCTGCTGCCACGAGTCGCAGATTCAGGAACAGGACTTCATCGAAATACTGCTGCACTGTCTGCAGGTCGTGATGCACGACGAGGGCGGTTTTCCCTTCGGTACGAAGTTCCTGCAACAGCTTTACGATGGCACGTTCCGTTGCGGCATCGACTCCGGCGAACGGTTCATCCATCAGATACAGCTCTGCATCCTGAGCGAGTGCCCGGGCGAGAAACACCCGCTGCTGCTGACCGCCTGAAAGCTGCCGGATTTGTCGATTGGCGAAGTCGGCCATGCCGACCCGTTCAAGGGCGTGTCGGGCCTGTTCCTGATAGGGCTTTGTGACCCAGCGGAACCACCCGATCTTTCGATACAGTCCCATGGCGGCGACATCGAGCGCACTGACCGGGAAATTCCAGTCGACGCTGGTCCGCTGCGGAACGTATGCCACCCGGTCACGAACTTTGCGGTAGGACTGCCCGAAAAATCGGACGTTTCCTGACACATGCGGGACCAGATCCAGGCAGGCCTTGATAAGCGTGCTTTTCCCGGCTCCATTCGGTCCGATGACGGCAATCAGCTTGCCGGGTGGGGCCGCATAATCCACATCCCAGATGACGGGACGCCGCTGATAGGCAACGGTTAAATCCCTGATCGACAACGGCAACGCCGTCGGATCGGTCGCGGCAGCACCTGGAGAAGGAGCGGAGTCAGAGACCATGGCTCTGTCATGGTATCGACTGAATTCCGTGAAATGTAGCCTAGGCTGGATTTTTGTGTTCTGGCGCGAAATGGCTTTCATTTGCGAAGCCTGTTCCATTCCAGAGAGAACCTCATGACCGTCGTGAACCGCTTCGGTACAGTGGGAAGGGCGCGCGGAATCTCATATCCTGAGCCCCGTCCGTGTTTTGATTCCACGCAGAAATTGACCTGGTCTGTCCATTATGGTTCGCACTCGATTCGCTCCCAGTCCTACTGGTTATATGCACATTGGCGGCATGCGAACTGCCCTGTTCAACTGGCTTTGGGCCCGGCATAACGGCGGCGAGTTCATCCTGCGGATCGATGACACTGATCAGGAACGAAACGTCGAAGCTGCGCTGCAGCCGATTCTGGACGCGTTCCGCTGGCTCGGGCTGAACTGGGACGAAGGCCCCGAAGTCGGCGGCCCGCATGGTCCGTATTATCAGTCCCAGCGAACGCTGCTCTATCAGAAGCGATGCGAGGAATTGCTTGCCGCCGGACTGGCGTTCAAGGATTTTGATCCGCCGGAAGTTTCACAGGCAGACCGTCAGCTCGCAGAAAAAGAAAAACGGACCTACCTGAACATTCGCCGTTCGCTGGAACTGGCACCGGCTGAGGTCGCAGATCTGGAAGCTCAGGGGCGGCCCTATGTTGTCCGATTTCTCGTCGATCGCACGCGGAAGGTTTCGATTGAGGATCACGTTCGTGGGCGTGTGGAATGGGACTGCAGTCTGATTGCCGACCCCGTCATCATGCGGGCGAACGGGATGCCGCTCTACAACTTCGCCAGCGTCGTTGATGATCTCGATCTGCAGATCACCCACGTGATACGTGCGGAAGAACATCTGACGAACACGGCGGTTCAGGCGCTGCTGTTTGAAGCCCTCGGCGGTCCTCTGCCGGAGTTCGCTCACATTCCGTTTGTGGCCGCACCGGGAACCAAAGAGAAGCTCAGCAAACGCGAAAAGAATCTTGAGAAGTACCGGAAGAGTCCGCAGTTCAAGAAGCTGTTCGACATCGCCGATGACGTGCTGCCGAAGCTGGGACTCGGGAATTCACAGACGCTCAACCCAGTGATGGTGGCGTTCTATGAAGCGGTCGGATTCCTTCCTGAAGCGGTGTTGAATGCCCTGTCCCGACTCGGATGGTCGCTTGACGACAAGACCGAGAACATGTCATTGCAGACTGTGATCGAGAACTTCACTCTCGATCGCGTTGTGAAGGCACCTGCCGGGCTCGATCCCGACAAGCTCCTGGCTTATCAGGAATATTGGGTCGGTCAGCTGACACTGGATCAGAAGGTGGATGCCTGTCTTCCCTACCTGCTCAAAGCGGGTTGGGTGACTGAGGAGACTCTGGACCGCGATGCCCTGTCCCGTCTCGTGATGGCGCTGGCTGACCGTCTGAAATTATTCAGCGATATCTTGGGTTACCCTGAATACTTCGTGGTCTGTGACCAGTTGCCATTCGATGAAGCGGCGTTTGAAAAGCGAATTCGCAAGCCGGAACGGGCTCGCGATCTCCTCGCCAGTTACCGTGAGACACTGGCGACTGCGACGGACTTTCAGGCGGCCCCGCTGGAAGAACAGTTCAAGTCATGGATGGAAGCTCAGGGAATTGGATATGGCGACATCATCCATGCTCTGCGAATCGCTGTGACTGGCAAAACCGCCGGGCCGGGGATGTTCGAGTGTCTCGAACTCCTCGGACAGGAACGATGTCTCAAGCGAATCGACAACGCGATTCATCGGGCTTGAAGAGGAGAGCGATTGCGATGAGCGAGAGGCTGTTTCTCGTTTTGATGTTGTTGGGGCTCTCGCTCTCGCAGAGAGCAAATGCTCAAGAAGCGGCGTCTTCCGCAGCATTTCTGCAGAATGGTGTGACCGCTCATCGAGGGAATTCAATCGAGTTCCCTGAGAACACGATGGCAGCATTTCAGAGCGCGATCGAACTCGGTGCAGACTGGATCGAGTTGGATCTGTTCCTCACCCGCGATGGTAAGATTGTCGTCATTCATGACAAATCTACTGCTCGAGTCGGTGACCGGGCCCTGATGGTCGGTGAATCGACATATGACCAGTTGCTCGCTGTCGATGTTGCCTCGGACTTTCGCAAGCGGCATCACAAGTCTCTGGATGAATGTCCGCCAGCGAAAATCCCGCTGCTGGAAGATGTCCTTCGGCTGGTCGGGACTCAGGCGAAAACCAGAGTCTCACTGCAGCCCAAGGTTGACTGCGTGGCTGAAGCAGTCGCGATCGTTCAGAAGTTGAAAATGGAACGGCAGGCGGGCTTCAACGATGGCAATCTGCAGTTCATGATCGAAGCGAAAAGGCGGGCACCTGAGGTCACGATCTTCTGGGATCGCGGACCTGAAACCGATCTCGACAAAGACATCGCGATCGCCAGAGAACACCAGTTCCACGCTCTCGTCTTACGTCATGATGGGGTGACGGAGGTGAAGATTCAGAAGATCAAGGACGCCGGTCTGGAGGCGGGTGCCTGGACCGTCAATGACCCGAAGGTCATGCAGAAGCTGCACAACTGGGGCGTCCAACGGATATACACTGACGATCCCCGAACCCTGCTCAGACTCATCTCGCGATAACGAGGGCAGATCATCTTGCGAAGTTGACCCAGTCCATTCGGGCAGGATCAACCTCCTCAGAGTCGCTCGAGTTGCAATGATCAGAGACTCTGCAGCATTCGGGCTGCAGTCTTCTTGTTTCGTTCGTTGTCGGTTGAGCTGTTCAATTCCCGAAGATCCTTCAACAGCGATGTCTTCTTCGCCGGATCAGTGACGAACTTTTCGATTCCCTCGTCAATACCTTCCAGTGCGCTGCCTGTGTCACCGGTCTGGCTGACGGACGTGAGGCGGTGCTTGAGTCCTTCCAGACTCTCGGTTGGCCCTCCCACGGCGTCGGGGGCAGTTGAAGACGGCGTGACCGGATCATTCGGTCCGCAGGCAGAAGTGGTGACCGCCAGCAGAGTGATCAGGAGCAGTAGGGAAAAACGTTTCATCTGAGAGTCCTCAGCGAGTGATCATTGAGTAACGAAGAAAATGGAAGACATTTAAATAGAAGAAGGGAGGCAGAACCCGGCCTCCCTTCTCTTTATTGCGAAATCAGAATCGAGTCGAATCGGACCATATTGCCTTTTGGTCTGCCCGTCCCCAGCTCGCGGGATGCAGCGTTTATTCTGTTGAAAGTCGCGCTGCGCGGGCAGACGGTTGAGCAAACTGCTTTAGAATTCGCCGATGACTCTGCCGTCAGCAGTCGCACCAAGTGCCTGCCAGGTGCTCAGATTGATGTTCTCGGAAGCAAAGCGAACTGCTCCGTCCGTCATCAGAATCTGTACGCCGCCTGTGTGACGGCTTCGTGCAGCATAGACACCCTTCCCGTCTGCAACGCTTCCTGTCGTGAAGTTGCAGCTCGGGTACTTCCAGTTTGGCGGAGCAAGGGTATTCAGGATGGTCATTCCAGTCAGACCTTGCGCCCAGTGGGCACCAGCATTGCTGTACTGTGTGCTGGAGACGGCAGCAGCGGTTTCGCAACCAGCTCCATAAGTCTGGACTTGAGCTTCCGTCCACCAGCCAGTGTCGTTCGGCCAGTTGGACGAGACGCCGGCTGCCATATCCGTGAACTTGTTGAAGCTCGAGTTGGAGTTGTCGCCGACAACCAGTTCCATGAACGCGATGGTGTTCGACGTTCCATCCTGAACTTCGGCAATCGTAATTGAAGTGGCGGCATTTCCTCCGCCGGCTCCACGGCGGAAGAGTCCCTTCGCGTCAGAATTGCCGGTCGGCCAGAACGGATGAGCTCCGGCACTTCCTCCATAGTTACACCCAGGGGCTCCGCTGTATTGGAGATCTGAAGGGCATTTGAAGACAGCAAGCGGGGTTGACCGCAGGACACCGTTATTGCAGTTCTTTGCGGCGTCGGTGAAATCCACTCGATAATTCTGGTTAAACTGGTTGTACAACGCCGCCTGATCCAGATAGGGCAACATTGCGAGCAATGCACTGCGGGAACGGTACTGGTTCACGTTGTCTTCGCCGCCAGGGATCGTTGTGACTGTCGGTCCCTGAGCCAGTGGGAAACGCCCGTACACGTCATGGTAGTTGTGCAGAGCCAATCCGATCTGCTTCAGGTTGTTTTTGCACTGGGACCGGCGGGCAGCTTCGCGTGCCTGCTGAACAGCGGGCAGCAGCAGCGCGATGAGTACTGCAATGATGGCGATGACCACCAGTAGTTCGATCAGTGTGAATCCTCGTCGGACCCCCGGAGATCGAGGGGCTTCGAGACATGACTGGATTCGCGACGGCATCAAGAACTCCTTGAAAGAACATTGATTGAGAAGGACGACTCGCCTTGCTGCTTCAGGATCAACGAGAAAAAACGGGAAGCGGCGGGGGCGATTTTAGGTGGCCGCCGACACATCGCAACTGATTAAAGGATCCTCGCGCGCATGGGACAAGTGATGCAGAATTGAGCAGATTCTGCATTCTGAGTCATCCGAGCGGCAAATGTACGGCATTTGTCGCGGAAAATCCCGGGTAAGAGCAATTCCCCGGAGAGGGGGACCGGGCGAAAGAACGCGTTTACAAGCGAAATAAAATTGAGAATTCAAGCGAACTATGGGCGTTAATGGATTTGCATGCGAAGACTTTGTCCACAATGTGAGCCCAGCTGCCCAGAAAGCGCGGAGAGTCTGCGTTACGCCTCTCTGAAAGGCGTACCTCCGGAGGAGCGGCCATGCCTTGCAGTCGGGCGCCGTTTCTCGCAGTTCAGGAGCGGAGACGGTCAAAGTCGATTTCTGACGAGTCGCAGGTGAAAGCCTTTACCGTCAGGGCCATTTGCTCGATCGCTGTGGCATGCAGTTGAGGAGTATTCGCTGCAGAGCAATCACGCGGGACGATGACTTCATAGTCTCTCAGATAAGCGTCGTTCGCGGTAAAAAGAACGCAGAGATTGGTGGCGACGCCCGTCAGGATAACGGTTCCGCAGCCGAGATGTTCCAGGAGCAGTTCGAGTGTGGTCCCGAAGAACCCTGAGAATTTGGGTTTGAGAACGAAGAAGTCTTTCGGGCCGGGACGAAGAAGCTGAACGAGTTCCCGTCCGCGGCTTTCTGGCCTCTCGCAATACTCCACCTGAGCCTGCAGATTCGATTGCCAGCGACCGAAGTTGTCGTTGACATAGATGACCGGAACTTCGGCTTCTAATGCACGCTGCTTGAGGTCACGGATGCGGTGCGCCATGGGGAGCGCCGATTTCAGAAGGGCCTCCCCTTCAGAAAAGTCGAGGTCGTTGATCACGTCGATGATCAGCAGAGCGATCCCCTGCCTTCCGGTGCGATCCTTCTTCATGTCGCAGTATCCACCAAATCACTGAGTTTGAACTACCGACTCCCACAGCAATGAACGCGGGATGATCTCAGCGTAGCAGTCTCTTTCCGCGAATCGAGAGGGTTCTCTGAAACCGGGAGAGTTCCCGGGGCCGAATCCCGGCCGTGGTCGGATTCGGGAAGCGGATTTGCCCGGCGGGAACTCCATCGATAAACTGATTCACCGATCGAGGAGACATCTCATGAGCGGATTCCCGTGTCCTCCAGCCTCGCTGCACAGATCCTCACCGTGAGAATGTGATGGAGATGTGGCATCCAATGAAGGATTTTCCTTGGCTATTCTTCAGGTAATCAGCGGTGCTGCCACCGGGTCTCAGTTCTCATTGACCGCAGATCGAACCATTCTGGGTCGACACCCGAACTGCCAGATCGTTCTCCAGAGCGGCGTCGTCAGCCGGCACCATGCGCAGGTTCTCGAAAGTCACGGAACCTTCTATATTGAAGATCTCCGGAGTCGGAACGGGACCTTCGTCAACGACGTCAAGATCGACAAGCGGACCGAGCTGGAAGATGGGGACCAGATCCGACTCTGCGAAATTGTTCTCGAATTCATCAAGTATCCTTCGGCACCAGAACCGGAGTTGATCGTCGAGGAGAACCGGATCAGTCTGGATTCGGAGACGGTCGAGACCCTGAAGTCAGGAGTTCTGGAGCAGAGTCAATTCTACCAGTCGATTATTCCCCACTCTGTTGAATTTGAGAGTGCAACCTCCATCCGTCGGGCCTCGGCAGAGAGCCATCTGAAGTCGACGGTCGATCCCAGCGTCAAGCTGACGGCGATTCTGGAGTTCACCCGGGCACTAGCCCGTGACCTGCAGGTCGAGTCTGTGCTCCCGAAGATGCTCGGAACCCTGTTCAATATCTTCCCTCAGGCAGAACAAGGTTTCGTGCTGCTGAAAGATGGGGACTCGGACAAGCTGCGGCTGAAAGCGAGTCGCACCCGCAGTGGGAGCGAAGCCGAGTCAGTCGCGGTCAGCATGACCGTGGTTCGTCATGCCCTGCAGACCCGGGAATCGATTCTCAGCCGGAATGTCCTGGATGATTCCCGGTTCAAGAAGAGCACGGCACTGTCACGGATGCGGATCGCTTCGGTGATGTGCGTGCCGATGATTACCCCTGAAGAAGAAGCGATTGGGGTGATCCAGATTGTCACCCGCGATGGGGACAGAGCCTTCTCTGAAGAGGATCTCGATCTGCTCTCCAGTCTGGCGGCTCAGGCGACCATGGCTGTCGAGAATGCGCGTCTGCACGAGGAGCATGTGCTGCGGCGCGAGCTGGAGCGAGACCTGGAATTCGCGACGCAGGTTCAATTGGGATTCCTGCCGAAATCCCGTCCCGTTGTTCCGGGGTATGGTTTCGGAGACTACTACGAAGCCGCGCTGAGTGTCGGCGGCGATTACTTCGACTACATCGCCCTTCCCGATGGCCGCGTCGCGATGGCGATCGGAGATGTTGCCGGAAAAGGAATGCCTGCCGCCCTGCTGATGGCCCGGCTGTATTCCTCAACCCGATTCCAGCTGTTGACCCGGAAATCAGTCGAAGCGGCTGTTTCAGGACTGAATGAGGAACTGGCGAGCAGCGGACTCGGGCATCGGTTTATCACCTTCCTGCTGATGCTCCTCGATCCCTCGGAGAACACCGTCACGATTGTGAACGCTGGCCATCTTCCCCCCCGCATCCGTCATTTGGATGGCACAGTTACAGCACTTGCCCGCGATGCGGCGAGCCTTCCGTTAGGGATCATGCCGGAACTGACCTATAGCTCGGAGACGAGTCCGATCCTGCCGGGTGACATGATTCTTGCCTACACCGACGGAGTGAGCGAGGCGATGAATGTCGCCCATGAAATGTACGGGACAGATCGGCTGGTGAACTTCTTCTCCCGAGCTTCCGGTGAAGTGGGAGAAGTGATCAGTCAGCTTGTCGAAGATGTGGAAGAGTTCACCGGCGATGCGACGTCACGAGATGACACCTGCATCATTGGGGTTCAGCGATTCGCCTGATCCGGCTCGACCGGGACCCGGTCAGGTTTCCCGCCCAACTCAGGCTTCCCGTTTAGATCAGGCTTCACAACCATGATGCTGGTGGCGAGATCCTCTCGAATCCGTTGATGCGGAGAGCCTTTCGGCAGGTCTTGAAGCGTCTGTGCAATTTGCTTGTGCCCCCGAGGCACCAGTCCGATATGGCAAATAGGTTCGCCGGGTGCGGTCACCGGCAGCGTCGTCATGCCCAGCACAATCCCGTTCTGCTGCGAGTAAATCACTTCGCCCTCAGACCCGACAAGTCCATCGATGGTGACGATCGGAGTTCCTTTGGACACGATGTCACCGGGCGCGACATGGAAATGCAGAAACCCGGCAGAGTCAGCGCGGATCCAGCTTGTTTCGCGAATAATTGTCCGAAACGGGGGCGCCTCTGGCGTCCCGGCCAGCATGCCGATTTTGATCAGCATGTTACGGATGCCCCGCAGCATGTATTCGACGACCAGCGTCTCGACCTTCCAGACCTCCCCGGCCTCGACAATAAAGGTTGGACACCCCGCTTCACAGGCGGCCTGTCTCAGGCAGCCGTTGGGACCGGCTTCCGCGACGGTCACTTCACTGCCGAACGCCGTCGTCAACCGCTTTAACTCCGGGATGCGGAGGTCGGCTCTGATGTTGGGAAAGTTGGTACGGCGAACTGCCGCGGTGTGGAGATCGATTCCATAGTCCGATCGCTCGACGATCTCATCGAGAAAAAGCCGGGCCATTCGCGAGGCCAGACTTCCTTTCGGACTTCCTGGAAAGGATCGATTCAGGTCACGCCGGTCAGGCAGATAACGGGAATGCCGCTCGAACCCGAGAACATTGACGACGGGGATGAGAATCAAGCTGCCGGACTGCAGGGGAAAATCGGTATCGAGAATCAGTTGCCGGATCGTACCGGTGCCGTTGATCTCATCGCCGTGCACTGCGGCCGAGATGAAAACCGTGGGACCAGGTTTTGGACCGCGGCGGACATGCACAGGAATCTGAATCGCATGACCACTGTAGCTGGCACTAACCTCGAGGAAGACGTTTCGTCTTTCCCCAAGTCCGATGTGGATGTCTCCCCACTGTTCGGCGTGCTTCAGCCGGTTCCGCTGTCGCTGACTGCTGATGCCTT
This sequence comes from Planctomycetota bacterium, assembly GCA_023417655.1. Classification (GTDB taxonomy): domain Bacteria; phylum Planctomycetota; class Planctomycetia; order Planctomycetales; family Planctomycetaceae; genus Planctomicrobium. The sequence continues at coordinate 140,700 of JAEZFD010000043.1, forward strand.
GACTCCTTCAGGCCCTGTGCCCTGTCTGACTCCCGGAAAGCTGTACTCCGCAAGGACCCCGGAATTCACTTTTCTTCAATTGAATGTTGCCGCGTTCTGTGGAGGTTGTCCAGACCTGTGACGAAGTCACTTACCAGAACTATTCCACAATCAGCATGCCGTTCATCACCATCCAGTGACCGGGGAACGTACATAAATAAGGGTATCGCCCCGGCTCCTTCGGAACCTGAAAGAAAACTGTGAATCGTTCGCCGGGTTCCACAATATCAGTATAGACAATGACATCATCGGTCTGAGGCACGTAGTGACGAAGGTAAGCTTCGGGATCAGCAATGAGTCCATTGGTCAGATCGCCAACCTTCTGCAGTGTCCCCGGCTTGAGTAACGCCCAGTTGTGCGGCACGACATCGGGATTTCGCAGCGTGAACTTCAGCGTTTCACCCGCTTTGGCTTTAATCGTCGCCTGTTTGAAGGTCAGGTTCTTGTTCGTGTCGATCGTCACCGCCCGTGCGTTTGGAAGCTCGTTCTTCCAGGGGTTCGGGATCTGCCGATTCAACTTATCCATATCCCGGAGAATCGGGTGCGGATTGATCGTCTTCGCGACCTGCTTGTAATCCTTGAACTGGGTAAAGGGTCGATCCAGAGCATGAATTGTGCAGATCAGATCATGGCGACGATCATTTGGATTCACTTCCAGTTGCAGGTGCAGCTGATTGACCGGCTGCAGGTCAGGAATCTCAAGAAAGACCGTCTTGCCGTCCGGGAGGATCTGAACGGAAGTGATTTCAAAGTGATCGTGCCCGCGAACTCCCGGGTGCCGAGTCGAAAACTCAGGTGAGCCATAAGCGCGGCTGTACCGATAGTTCCAGGCCTGTGCGAACTGGAGAGTCAGATCTTTCGCAATCACAGGATCGACCGGCAATGCGAACTCCACCGCGACCCCGTTTTCATGTGAGTGAATGCCGACCGGCACTTGTGTCGGTGTGCCTGTATATCGCAGCCGCTGGAATGAGCCATCGTCAGGAGTGAAACAGGTCCAGCCGTTCATACCGGCCACATAGACCTGTCCGTCAGCGGGGTTCACCGCGCCGCGATGGGCTCCGGACCGATAATCGCCGGGCAGGACAACGGCGGTTCCCTGCTTCTGTCCGTTCACTTCGTCTTCCAGCACCAGAAACGCCGTGCCGGTTCCGTATGAGAAGTGCAGCAGATGATTCTGCATTGGTCCCCAACGATTGCTCGCCGCGAAGACCTGACCGCCTGACGAATTGTCGAGACCGCGAGGGAGGTACAGCAGCGGAAGAGACGGCTGCTTCCCGTTGACTGGTCCACGGTATCCATAGTGCGGGACCTCGCCACTGGCGGGTAATTCGGAAGGAGCAGCACAGACCATGGACGCCGGGGTCCAATCACCTTCAGAGCAAGGCAATGTCAGTCGTCCGTCAGGCAATATCCCGAGTCCATCCGGATTACGGAAGCCAGTCGCGATGACTTGGGACGTCTTACCGTCCGGTGAAATCTTCACCAGGCCTTCGTTTCCTGAGGCGATATAGAAGTTCCCGGCTTTGTCCCGTTCCAGTCCGCAGATGAAGTCGTGACCTGCGGCAGACGTGACATAAGCCATGCTGAAGCATTCATAGAAATCGGCTTCATCATCTCCGTTGCGATCATGCAGCCGCGTGATCATGTCGCGCCCGAGGACATAGGTCACATCGTCCGCAACAACGAGTCCGAGTGCCTGATGCAATCCGGTTGCGTAACGCTTCCAGGTCACCTTGGCAGGTTGACCAGCCGGGACATTGAATCCGGTGACTTTCCAGACGTCTCCCTGCATCGTGCAGAGCATTGCACTGCCATCCGAAAGAAATCCGATTCCGCCGAAGTAGAACAGGGCTCGCCACGGATTTTCAAAGGGAACTTCGATTGTGTCGATCGCATAGCCCGGCTGATTGCCGTATTGAACGCCGGTGACCAATTTCTGCGGCCACTGCGACGGCCCGCCTTTTACGACATCCCGCAGCGAGTGCTTTTCGACGGGAGCGAGTTCACGCGTGAATGTGCCATCCGCATTCACCCAAGGAGCGTCCAGATAATCAATGTCGCCAATCCGATAGGCAAGAACAACGCGCTTCCCGTGACGATACAGACCCTGATAAACGCGTGGTCCTTCAGGTTCGGTCATTGCCGGTAATGGGAGTTCGGTTCCCTTCAGGCGAACCCCTTCCATGAAGCCGAATCGCACAGAGCCCATTGAGACGAAGCCATCTTTCCAGAGAACTTCGTACTTCACTGTCTCCGGATTGAAGCAAACAGACAGCTCTCCTTGCTCTCCGAGATTCACGCAGATGCCGCGCGGGATGACCTTGTCGCCATAACGGAAGACGCCGGAGACCAACGATCCATGATCGGCATCATTCCATCGGGTGCTTTCCCAATCCTTCTCTCCTCGCTTGCCCCAGTGTCCTAAAGCTCCGCCGTTCAGGCCGGGGTAATCGATCAACAGCGGAGGAACCGGGGACTGAGTGCGGAAATAGTTCGCCTGCTTTGCATAGAAGTCATACATCCGATTCTCGTTGATCGGAGCACTTGAGAGCTGATGGTCTTCAGGGCGAAGCGGCGGGGTTTCGATCGGGAATTTTGCCGGCTGATGTGCGTGGACAGGCAATGTCATGTTGGAAACGGCTCGCTCGGCGGCAGGCGTGCGTCCCAGTTCGAGCAGGAAGCGGAACAGGTTCAAACGTTCCTGCTCGCTCAATGCAGTCAGCAGGCCTTCCGGCATGAGCGTTCCGACTTCGGCCTGCTCCTCAATTTCCGCCTTAGGAATCTTCCGTGTTGCGCCCGTCGCTGGCTGGAAGAGTTCGATTGTCTTGTCATCTGACTTGCGGACGTACCCGGTCAAAACTTCACCCTTTTCAGTGATGAAGTTCCAGGAAGTGTATTCCGGCTTTACTTCCTTACGGGGCCAGATCACTGATTCCAGCAGATGTGCGGCGGCGCGTTGCGGTGCGAGTTCCGAAAGATTTGGTCCGACGCCGCCTCCCAGTTCACCGACCTTATGACATTGCAGGCAGGCGAGCTTCGCACTCGAGAACAGCGTCGCTCCCTGCTGGACATCCCCCTGCTCTGCTGCGGTCTTCAGATAGTGATCAATCACCGAGGAATTAAAGTCGGAACCCGGCAGGAACGCTGCGGCGAGATCCTGAGCCAGCCGCGGCTGCGGCAAGGTCTTCTTCATCGCGGCGAGGCCGTCAAGGTTCTCTTTGAGACCTTCGCGTGCATCCAGTTCTTCCCGATGATTCAGAATCCCGATGCGTCCCTGATAACCGCGTTCGCGGATGGTCTGGAGCATCGAGCGGTCATGCTCCCCTTTGCCAATCCCCAGAATTTTGGGAGTACCTGATGAATTCATTCCGTTGATATTGAGGCACAGCAGATACGGCTGCATCAGTGCCAGTGACTCTGGCCAGTCTTGAATATGGTCATGGCCATGATGGAAGTTGTAGACGATGCCGACGTGTTCAAATCCTTCCTTGCGGAGGGCTTCACAGACCGCGACAAGATTCTTCGGGTCCCCTCCCCAGCCGCCATGGTTATACAATCCCAGTGGAAGTTGTCGCTTCTGCGTCTCGCGAGCGAGTTCGGACAGAGCCTGAACCGAAGCGACGACCTTCGCAGCGTCATCGGCACCTTCAGGACTTGGAGCAGTCTGCCAGATCTGAGGATGAATCTGATACTTTTCAAAGAGTGCGAATGCCTCGGGGTGAGTTCCCCAGAAGGCAAACATGTTAATCCCGTGGGCCTGATACTGCCGGATTTCTTCTTCAAAACTTCCGACGTGCTCCTGTCGCCAGTCATAGGCACAGTGCTTCAGTCCCAGTTCCTTCAGCATCGCCGACCGTTCCGCCGGGGAACGTTTTTTCGCGTCGAATGGCACGATGCACCACGCGACGAGATTGTCCTGATCGAAGCAATCGGCTGGGGGAGCAGACGTTTTTGCGGAGGCTGCGAAGAGGCCAAGCACGACACAGGTGGCAATGGCGAGAAGAGAGAGGCGGGCACTTGGCATGAGGAAATCCCTGGGAGTGTCCAACTGGCAGAAAGCGATGATGACTAAGTCACTTGCTCGTCACAATCCAACCAGCAGGCTGAGGGGAGAATTCCCCCAAATCCAGAATAGTAGATGCCACAACTTGCATTTCAACGAAGACTCCCGGCAAACGAGTGTTCGAATTGCCGCCTTTGAATTCTCTGAGCCCGGGATAAAATGAGTCAATGACCGAAGGAACGAATCTCCCCCCTGACGAGCCCCGTCCCGCTGAGCCTGCGATCGGAGGAGGCTCCATAGCTCCCCGGGACAAAGTCCGGAAGTTTCCGGCAAGCCCCGGTGTGTACCTGATGAAGGATCGACTGGGCCGTGTGATCTACGTCGGCAAGGCCGTCAATCTGCGAAGTCGGGCCGGGAGCTACTTTCTCGCAGCGGCAGCCATCGACCGGCGGACATGCGACCTCGTCCCGGAAATCGCGGACGTCGATTACATCGCCACAGATTCCGAAGTCGATGCGGTTTTGCTCGAAGCCCGTCTGATCAAGGACATTCAGCCCCGGTTCAATTCCGAGCTGAAGGACGACAAGACGTTTCCTTATCTGCAGATCGTCACTCACGAGGACTTTCCTCGGATTGAGTTCACGCGCAAGCCGCGGACTCAGGGCGTGAAGCTCTATGGACCGTTTCCATCGGCGAAAAAGCTGCGCGGGACGATCGGCATCCTGCAGAAGATTTTCAAATTCCGCACCTGCTCGCTCGACATCAACGAAGACGAAGAACGCTGGCGCTGGTTCCGCCCTTGCCTGCTGGCGAGCATCAATCAATGCACGGCTCCGTGTAATCTGCGTGTTACCAAAGAGGACTACCGGCACGACATTCGACGTTTACGGCTGTTTCTCGATGGAAAGAAGGACACCCTGCTGAAGGAGCTTCGCGAGGAAATGCAGCAGGCCGCCGCGGAACGCAAGTTTGAAAAGGCGGCCCGGCTTCGTGATGAGATCAAAGCGCTGGAAGGGCTGAGCCTGCGTGGGAACGTGAATGATCACGTTCAGCCGGAAGTCTTCTACATCGACCCGCGTAAGGGGCTTCGGGGACTGAAGAAAATCTTCAACCTGCCGGAGGTTCCCCGAGTGATTGAAGGGGTCGATATTGCTCACCTGCAGGGGGGCGAGACGGTCGCCAGTCTCGTGCAGTTCATCGACGGGCTCCCTTTCAAGCATGGCTACAAGCGATTCAAGATCCGCACGGTCGACGGCGTGGACGACTTTGCCTCGATGCGGGAAGTCGTGAGCCGACGCTTCCGCCGATTGTCGCAGGAAGGAGAGTCCTTCCCAGATGTTCTGCTGATCGATGGTGGAAAAGGACAGCTGAATGCCGCTCTTGAAGCACTCCGTATGATCGACGTCACCCCTCCCCTGACGATCTCACTCGCCAAGCGTGAAGAAGAAGTCTACGTCCCCGGCGAAGACGTTCCGCGGCAGCTGGGACGACATTCCTATGCATTGCGCCTGCTGCAGTATGTGCGGGATGAGGCTCACCGTTTCGCACAGTCTTACCACCATACATTGCGTCGAAAGTCGACCTTCGGTGAGTGAGCTACCGGGAGAGGTACCGGCGGATCTGGGCTGATTTCGCTGAGGCCTGCTCCACCGTAAAATCCCGGGAAATGTCGACTCCGGTTCGTCGAGGAAAGTAGCTTCCCGGCAATAGGTGCAATGTCCTCCGGTTCATGTCAGTGAGCGGTTTCGCTGAATCCCGCGTATTTGGCTAAGAAATCAGAGTTTGTCGATGTGTTCGCTGAGAAAAAATGCGAACATCTGCAGGATTGGTCTTGTCTGGATCTTCAGAGTTGCAAAGAATGTTTTCACTGGGGCCGAGCAGCACGCAGCTCGGCGAGACTAAAGCCTGCGAAGCAGCCGGACAGGCGAAGCCGGCAGAAGCGGGATGGTTTAATCAGAAAGGAGGTGGTCCTGTGGAACATGACTGTAGTAGCCAACAACGAGGTGGCACTGTCTAAGACAGTCGGCGGGCTGTCGCTGACAGCCACCGGGAGAACGGTGCCGTTTTGGCAACGGCAACTGCTCGTTCTCCAGCTGTGATTTCTCTCACAGCGCCTCGGGATCACAGATCCTCGAGAATACTGGCTCGGTCCTCGTGAGAGGCCCGAGCCTTTTTTGTTTTGAGTGTTACTGTTCCGTTCCGTAGAGTCGTAGAGTGCGTCTTCACGCGACTTCATGGCACGAGCAACGGTGCGCCTTGACGCCACTCAGATGGCTACGGGAAGCAGTAATGTCAGTCTATGTCGTGATCGATTGCGATGGCGAGGCGAATTTTGAGAGGTACTGCGACGATATCTCGGATGACTTCACCTTGTTGATGTCTAGAGACGCGTCGCTGGAATTGCGGCGACAGACGCTGACCTCATTAATCGAGAAGTGGGAGGCGTATCTGGCCGAGTACGCCAACGGGCTCGATTTCTCGTTGCAAGTCTTCACTGACCTTGCGGAGGTGATGTACTTTTTCGAGTACAACGGTTGCGTGCCCTTGGTGTACGACAGCCTCACTTGGATTGAGGGGTTTCAGTATGATTCACTGAAAAAAGGGCAGAGGGACTTTCTGGGGACGACCCTTTTAGGGCCATTTGCTGAGGATCCTCGCTCTGAGTGGCAGGACGAATGGTTCTGCAAATGCCTGCAGCGCCCTGAGCTGAACTGGATCCCATTTCTGGCGTTCGGTTGTACTGATGAGTGCATTCGAGAGTTTTACAAGCTGGCATGCGAAAAGTTCGGCTCCTTCAGGTTTCCTGAAACGGACCTGCAGGAATTTATGGCTTCAGAATTCTAGAGCCGTTTGCGTCTTGGTCTGGCTGGGTGGCATGTTTAAAAGCTGATTGTTTTGGGTGCCATGTAACGCCGTCCAGAATTTTATTCTGTGTTTTGTGCGACGGGGTGGCTGGGGCGGGCGAGAAGTGGTCACTCACGAGGGAGCAAGAGTCGAAGACAAACGCCTGAAGGTTTGAAAATTTGCCATGGCCCCAGCGGAACCGCAAGCTTGAATTGAATTCCCGTTACTCGATTCTTGCTGGCCATAGGTGTATTTTTGGAGTGAGGGTGAGCGCCAAATGAGAATCTGCTTCCAATTGTCTTTGCTTGTTCTTGCTCTCTTTGTATCGCAAAAGGGAATTGCTGACACTCTGGATACAAGCAGTGAGGCGCGGTCACCAGAGTTTGTCATGGCTACGCAGATCTGGATTCGGGCATTGGAGATGCCAAAACGCGATTGCGATAAAGCTGTCGTCTTGGCACTCTCGGGAGCCTCGATGGCCTGGTCAACTGAGCCGAAGCTGTGTAGCCAGATCCTGACTTGGGCAGCAAGTGTTTGGCCGGACGTCACGCTGCTGGAGGACAAACCTCTTCCTGGACCTGAACCTCGACGGTCCAGTCGAGCCGCGCTGGAGAGTCGACTACAGAACTTTCTTGCCGGGAACGGGATGCCTTACACCGAACCCGGCAGCGAGGAATTCGCTCGATTGCTCTTCTCGATTGACTCACAAGCTAGTCCAGACATTCGCCGGATGATCAGGCTCTCAGTTGGCCACCGCAGTAGCTCACCGGACTGTCTCGCTACTCTAGCCATCGCCATCTGGCCGGAGAACATCACCGCACTGCAAATCCTTACCCTTACGTCTCGAGGCGAACTCCAGAATCTCGCCAGTGAACTTCTGCTCAAGAAGGATGGCAACAATGGAGGGAGCCTTTTCCTGATTGCGGCACGTAAGCTCATGGACGATCCGAAGGCTGATATCACTGAACAGCTCATGAGGGCGTCAAATCAGCCAACTTGGGTGTTCTATCCGGTTGAGTTACCTGTCATCCCGAATGACACGGAAGTGACGAGTTTCGGTTGGCAGATCAATCGAGAACAATTGCTGTCGAGTCTCCTTGAGGCAACACCAATCGATGAGTTCAAGTTGCAGCTCGGCACCCGAATTTCACAGGCCGTGCTACGCGGGCCTCATGCAACACTCTCCGACGACGAGGCGATGAGCTGGGCAGTCGCGGGGCTGCGCTGTGGAATTCGCCTCACTGATTCTCCGCAGGCGGATCTCGTCCAGTTTGTCACCGGGCTGGGGCTAATACGCAGATGTGGGGAATTCTTGGAGTCAGAAGGCATGCTCGCACAGATTTCGGAGAACTTTTCCGAAGAGAAGTGGAGAGATTGGAGGAAGACACTTCAGATCTTCACATCTGAGTACGCCCCTGTCTTCTTTGGGAAGCGTCAAAAAATCTCAAAGTTCTATCAGGCTTCACCAGGACTCCTCCAATTACCACTTCATGAACAGGAGATTGCCATTCTCAATCAGCTACGAAAGGACGTGAAGCTCGAGCAGTATGGTTTAGACTGACTACAGGCGGCAGGGTGGCTGGGGCGGGCGGGAAGCGGTCATTCACAAGCGAGCAAGAGTCGAAGAAAAACGCCTGAAGGTTTGAAAATGCGGCATGGCCCCAGCAGAGCTCAACTGGGGCCATGAACGTCGAATTTCGACGGACACCCGTTCCAGCGCCCCAGCCACCCTGTCTAGCTAAATACACCATTTTTTCGGATTTACTAGGTGGTGCATGAAACTCTATGAAAAAGTTCGCCTTCTTTCAGATCGCTATCAAAACGAAGGAGCAAAAAAAGACGACACGGGATACGTCATAGAGATTTATGATGATGGAAACTGTGAAGTGGAATTTGCCGACCACAATGGTGTGACATTCGCACAAATTGTGGTTAATCCTGATGAAATTGAATCTGAGCAACAATCCTAACACTGTAAACTGTCCAGTCGGTTTCGTAGTTTCCTTCGGTGTGTCCAGACGTACCTTAGGCTTCTGGGAGTGGTCGACCCACTTCCTCTGAGGATCACCGGATCCGCCAGCCGCGGACATTGCTCACGCGACATTAAGCCATAAATATTATGTCCACGGGAGTGCTCCTACATATGAGGTTTCGCGGCCTAGGATGGACGACGAACAGAGTTCTGGAAAAGCTAAAAGGCCGAAGAATCAGCTCGTTAGAGTTGTTCGGCACCTCGGCGGATGATGATCTTCTTATCGAGCTCTCAAGGCAGGGGCGGCTTACAAGTCTGGATATTTCGAGCGACCAGATTACTGATCGCGGAGTCAGGGCAATTGTCAGCAGCTGCAATCTGCGCAGTCTGATTTTTTCGGCATGTTCCATTCGTGACAGATGATTCGTTGCGGGCGTCTCTGCCTGTCAAACGCTTCGAGAGCTGTATCTTGATGGAACAAGTGTGACAGACGACGGAATTCCAGCAATTGCATCGCTTCCTGAATTGTCGTCTTTAGATGTCAGCCGAACAAAGGTGACAGACAGAGGCATCTCCAAAATCGCCAGTAAACAGATCAATCTCATCTCCTTCAACGAATCTGCGATTACTGGCGTTGGATTTTCGACATGGTCGATAAGTGACAAGATGTCGTTCTACACCAGAAAGTCGTTATTAAATGATGACGGGTTTGGTGTTGTATGCAGAATGTTCTCCAAAATGTGGAACGTTGTTATTGAAAATACCCGGGTGACCGACGTCGGGTTGCAAGCTCTTGCAGGCCAGTCACCGACACTGATTCGGATGAAGGGCTCTAAGATTACAAGAGAGGGAGTGATCTGGGCCATTGAGAATACGAACGTGCAAAGCGTTGAAGTCGACCCCGGTCAATTTTCAGAACAGGAAGCTGAGGTTTACCGAGATTATCAAGGGAGATACCTCCGTATCAGTGTCTATCAGTGATCGACGTCTACTGCTGGCGCGATGCGAACATGGCACTCGCCATTAGTTTTACGCATCCTGTCTATCTTTGGCTGCCTGAGACCTACAACGACGACATCCATACACTCGTGTCTGGTTGCCCTGCTTATTGGAATCCGCTCAACTTCCGGAAAATCGCTGGCAGTTTCTAATAGAATTTTAAAGTGTTTTCCGAGGTTTCGAACCTTTTCCGGCAGTCCTACGCCCGGGAGTTTTGGGCGGCGATCGACGTAGCTGTTGGGTGATGTTGGATCAGATGCGGGCTTCCGCGCTATTCCTCATTCGCAAGAATGGCTGCGAGGACTCGAGAACGAGACGCAGTTGACTTCCCTGTCAGTCCATTTAGAATGGCGGCCTGATTCGCAAGGTGCTGGCAAGATGTCATTTGCCAGAGAATAGGGAAGACGGTGTAAATCCGTCGCGGTGCCGCCGCTGTAACCGGGGACAAAAGCCGCAACGCCACTCTGATCAGCAGGGGAAGGCGCGGTGAGTCGGTTGATCCGGAAGTCAGAAGACCTGCCTTGTTGTAAGAGTTCGTCGCATGAATCGCTGGCAAACGCCTTTCCTGGCGTGCGATTTCCATGCGATGACCAGACAACGGTCTATTGTCATGAATATTCGATTGCTTCCTCATGGGGCTGATTTGCTATTGCCCCGAATTTTGACGCGTTTCGTCCACATCGGCACCGATGGTGACCTGATTCTGGCGTTGATCACGCCCTGATTCGGCTCGTGTTTCAGCGCCAATCCGTCTTGAGTTCAGCCTGACGCTGCTACGGGTCTGTACGTACGACGGGCTGCGATGCGCTCGCGGAATTCAATCTCTCAATTTCTCGCCATGGGGACGAAAAGCGGAGGCACTGCGCCCCTGCTCTGCCTCAGCGAGTGGAACTATTCAAGTTGAAGGTTTGAAATGCTATTGATAAATGATACCAAGTGTCAATTAGGCCCTTGTCGGTTGCCTCGCAGGCGTGGATTTACGCTGATTGAGCTGCTGGTCGTCATCGCGATCATTGCTATCCTCGTTTCACTGCTTCTTCCGGCCGTGCAACAGGCTCGGGCCGCAGCCCGGGCGACTTCATGTCGCAATCACCTTAAGCAGTTAACGCTCGCATTGATCAACTATCACGACGTTCATCAGCGATTTATTCCTTACAGCAGTCAGCCCGAATCGCCTTATATTGCCCAGTATTGGGTGGGGGCCGTTTCTGAATTGCCCAATGGAGATCGCGTTCTCCATCAGCACCTCGGCGTCCTGAACGACTATCTCGGAAAGAACACAGAGGTCCTGCGTTGCGTGGAATTTACAGGCTTCAAGCCAAAGTTCGACAAGCCAGGATATGGGTACGGTTACAACGGGCATTACCTGGGACGCGGAACCGAGTCCTGGCGGGACGGCCCCTTCACGGCTCAGATGCGGGATTTCGAATCCACGACGCGGACTGTTGCCTTCGGGGATGCCGCGCAAGTGGAGTTCTTTGATCCCGACAATGTCACAGAATCTCTCCACCTTGAGCCCCCGTCAGAACGCTATCCCAGTGTTCATTTCCGGCACCCAGGCGGCGTCGCGAATATCTCGTTTCTGGATGGTCATGTGCAAACCGTGCGGAAGTATCTCAACCCATTGCCGGACTGGATGGATGCAGACTATGTCGCCAAACGCAATGCGGCCGGCGTCCATGATGTTGGTGACCTGGGCGACATGGTGAATCACAGCTATCCCTACAGTACCCCGGCCGCAAAAGCCGCGAAGGAGAAAGCCAATCAGTGGTTCACCGGGCGAGCTCAGGATCAGGAGCCATAAATCATGAAATCGATTTCAACACTGATTCTGCTGATTTCGCTTGTGGGGTGTAGTCGCAGCGCTCCGGCGCCTGTTCCGACTGGTGAGACGCCGCCCCCCGAAATGCGGCGTTACCTTCAGGCACTGCATGGCGACAATGTGAAATTGCAGCTCAAAGCCATGGACGAGATTCAGCGGTTCCCTGCCATTGTCAAAGCGCAGAGGGATCGGCTGGAACTCTTAAACACTTCGGGCTCGACTCCGCAGGTGAAACAGAAGGCCGGGGAGTTGCTCAAACTGATCCCGGCTGACGAGGGACGTTAAGCACGGAAGCGACGGCCTTGATGAAGCGAACTCACCCGTTCTCGCAGTGCGGCGAACGGGTGAGTTAAGCGCATGCCGAAGTTTTCAGTCAGAAGTTGGAGAGGATCTCTCCCCCATCGATGGTCAGCCAGGCTCTACGATACTCCGTCGGGATCAGGTCCATTCCCAATGTTCTGACGGCACCATCGACCATTAAGACCATCACTGCCTGCGGATGCGGTGTCTTGGATTCTCTGGTCAGGGAGAGGAAATCACCTTCCCCTGCATCGCGCGGGTCCATCCAGTGGACTCCTGCTCCATTCAGCGTCTCCATCACAATAATTGTGCTCGCCTTTTCATCTTTGAAGTCACTTAGCTGGCGGGGACCCTTCGTTGAGAACGCAAAGTCGTCTCCAACAATAGCGACATAGTTCGTCAGCAGCGGGTCTGCACCGTTTGATGGGCAGTGAAAGAAAGGCAGCGCGACCTTTCGAACTTCGGCGTGGGCAGGATCGTCCCAGGGTTTTGTCAGATCGATCTGCTCGTAAAGAGCCTGCTGTTCGAGGAATGGAAGAAGGAGCACCCGCCAGCTGTGCAATGGCCGACCTGTTGCATCTGTGGTAAATGCGGGCGGGAAGCTCTCGTACTTCTCATGGTAGAGGTGTAAAGCGAGCCCGATCTGTTTCAAATTGTTTTTGCAGGCAATTCGATTCGTAGTGGGACGCGCGGAACGGACACTCGGGAGCAGCAGTGCGACAGAGACACCGATAATCAAAAGCACAACAATCGCTTCGGCCAGGCTCGGAAATCGCCGCGACCGCTTCTGCGACGCTGGTTCGTTCAGCTCTGGAATCTCCTCGTTGGGATCACTCATCGCTGTGTCTCCAGGGGCTGACGGTTCTAGAAGAATTCGGACATTACCGTGTCGGCGACGAAGCGGCCGTCACGCGTGAGTCGAAGGTAGCCATCGAATTGTTCGAGCCAGCCCTGCGTCAGACAGCTGTCATAGGCCTCGGGAGCGAGATTCCGGATGGAGGTTCCGAATCGCTGTTCAAACGTTGCCTCATGAATTCCGCTGACCTGCCTGAGTCCCACCATTACGGCTTCGCGAGCGCGGAGATCAGAATCGAGCTCATCGACTTCGGTGACCGGTGATTCCCCTGCCTGCAGCTTCTGGATCCAGCCGGTCACACTTCGGGCGTTACAACGACGGGTGCTTCCCACAAACTCTGCTGCACCGGGACCGATTCCATAAAATGGCTCCGCCCGCCAGTAAACTTGATTATGACGGCACTCGAAACCGGGCTTCGCAAAGTTTGAGAGTTCATACTGCCTGAATCCGTGGTCAGGCAGGAACTGCATCACAAAGTCATACATCTCGCGTTCCGTCTCTTCCGCAACCGGTTGGATCTGGCCGCGCTGCAGGCGTGTCCAGAAGGCCGTTCCCTTCTCGAATGTCAGTCCATATGTCGAGATGTGCTGGGGATCGAGAGCGACCGCGGAGACGAGAGTTGATTGCCATTCGTCCAGCGTTTGTCCTGGCACACCGAAGATCAAATCGAGCGAAATGTTCTCGAGCCCGTGAGCCTGCAAAGAGCTGACCACTTGCTCAATCTCAGTTGCCGAGTGTGTCCGTTCGAGTGTCTGGAGGTGTTGGGTATTCAGAGACTGGACGCCGAGGCTGACACGATTGATTCCTCCGGCACGCATGACTTTCATGCGGTCCTCGGTCAGGCCATCAGGATTACATTCGATGGAAAACTCTGCCCCCGGATTAAGCGGAAACCATCGTTGCAACAATTCAAAAAGCGATTGCAGATCCCGAGCAGGGAGATAACTCGGTGTCCCGCCTCCCAGGAAGAGAGTGTCGACGGGTTGCGGCTCGGCGAACTTCTGACGCAGTTCAATTTCCAGGCACTGCAGGTAGGTGGCGATCAGGTCGTCACGTCCAGCGATGACGGTGAAATCACAGTATCCACAGCGATGAATGCAGAACGGGACATGCACGTACGCGCTGCGAACGCGGTCGGCTGCAGCGCTGAATGAATTCACGGAAGGTGTTGTCGCAGGGGGGCTCATCCAATCATCATAGAGGAAGTGCCCTCCTGATCAGAGGAGGAATTCCCTCTGTCTCACCTGTTTTCGCCGCGGATCGACCGGGGAATTGTCGTTCCATCGGGGGCGTCACTCCTGTGGAGGCAGTTTGAGGAACGGACGCATCTGGTCGAGCTTTTTCGGACCAATCCCCCTGACTCGCTGGACGTCCTCAATCGTTTGGAAATTCCCGTTCGCTTCCCGATCGGCAACGATGGTTCGAGCGGTTGTCTCACCGATTCCCGGGAGTTGCATCCATTCGACCCAACTTGCGGAATTGATGTCGATCTGCAGAGGTCGGGCGGATGCCACCTGAAACACCGGTTCCGTTTTCAAACCGAGGCGAACGAGTTGGACGGCTGTCAGGCTCAGGATGATCGAACATGCGATCATCAGAAACCGCCGGTCGCCTTCGCTCATCCCCCAGACCGCTGTTGGCTCATCCAGCGGAGTGGTTCGATCCTGTAAGTCAGGCGCGAATGGTTCCGGGGACTCCGACTTAGACGCAGACTCTGTCTGATCTGGCGGCGTCGTCTTACCCGGGAACTCACGGCCGTCAGATTCGATTCCCCGTTCTGTCGCTTCTTCAGTCGTCTGATCTTTTTCGGTGATCGTGGCGGCGTGACTGCCAGCCTGCTCCTCAGTCATGGGATCGGCCCTTCCGCGTTCGACTGAATCAAGAATCTCATGGAAGAAGACGAGTTCGGGCTCAGATCGTAATGCGGGGGCCAGATCTTCGGAAAGCGTGAGTGAGTCTCGCTTCATGCAAAAAAGCCTTTCACAATCCGGGATCGTGAAAGGCTTTTGAAATTCCAATTCAGGCCAATCGGTCGCGATGGCGATCACGGAGTCGAAGCTGGACCCGGTGCAGCGAGTGGAGCACAGGCCGGTGCAGATTGAGTCGGGACCGGTGCGCAAGCACTTGGTGTGGTGACTGTGCTGCAGGCCGCGCAACTTGAGCAGGTGGTGGTCGTCGTCGTTGCTGGAGCAGTGTATCCGGTGGTGGTGCCCCCACTGTACCCGCCGACGGCGTAGCCGCCTCCACCATACCCCCCGATATAACCGCCGCCCCAGCCTCCTTCAGCAATCGCACCGTCGCAGGAGATCGCACAGCCCCAGCCGTCGCAGGCGTCCTGAAAATCCCAGAATGCGGAACCGACGGTTCGTGACTTCAACCAGCCACCCCATTTTCGGGCGGCGAATCCTGAGTAGTAGTAACTTTGATTCAGGGCACCGATAGCGTGAGCGACGTCATTGAGTTCGGACGTCACGGCATTCTGCACCTGACTGAGGCCGACAATCATTCCGAGCACGCAAAGAGTCGCAATCAGAACCAGTTCGGCAGAGATGATGAACCCGGTGTCATCGTTCAGGAACGCTGTGATGAGAGACATGGCATGTTTCCTTCAAAGAGAGAAAGCACAAAAAACGACCAGGCGTCAGGCTGTGTCTGAATTCGAGGACTCGCTGAGACCGAGCCGGAGAAGATCAGCACAGAGTTCCGAAGACGTGGTCGAAAACGTCTCCGGCGGTTCATCGCCTCAGCCACTGCGCCGGCTGAGTGAGTGCGTGAATTAAAAAGAGGGTCTGGCAGATCGGGTTGCGCAGCCGATTTGCCAGACCCTTCCCCCATCACAGGGAACTCGGAAGTGTGAACAGTCGGGATCAGCGACCGGGCGGAACGAATTCCGTCACCTTCCAGAGAGTATGAATTCCTGTCACTCACTTCTGAGCGGCAGGTTTTGAGTCGTTGTCATGATCACTGTAATACGCAGGATCGGTGCCAATTCACTGATCTGCATAATCGTTACAATCGGAGTAAGTGGCGTAAGTGGATATGCAGATAGTCTTTGCAGAGAACTTGTGAGCGTGAGTTTCTGGCAATCTGTTCCGATTATCCGGGTTGAAATGATTAAGTGAATGAGCGCGATGTTGGCGGTGGCGCTGAGTTTGTTGAACAATCTGGTTGTTGTGGTTAGGCGAATCGGTGGGAATGCATCGATTGTGTCTTGCGAAGATCACGAGTCTCGCGGTGACAGAATTAGGAGCGGCGACGAGCTTGACGTCGCGCAAGCGGTGAGAAGGAATGTCTGTGGATTCGCACCCGGAGTGGGCACCCAGTCAGCGAAAGATGGCTCGGAGAACGTTGCCAGATAAACGTTCCCGGACAAGCGTCGCCAGTCAGCAGAACGGCAACAGACGTCATTGCAGCGATGAGCAGACGCGAACGAGCATCAGCTAGGCCTGCCCGACTGAGAGATCGCTAGGAAGAGAGCCCGAATGTGAGCTGCGCCGGGTGGGCGACGAGAGGTGAGCGACGGAGAGCAGTCTTACTCGTGCAATGTCTTTTGCCAGTCGAGGCCGAGCATGATGCAGTTCAGCCCACTCCCGATGCCAAGCAATGCCAGCTGATCACCGGGTTGGACAAAGTCGGCCTGCAAACCCAAGGCGACGGCAGTCGGGAGCGCAGCCGCTCCGGTGTTACCCATGAATTCGACGGTAGGGTAGTCCAGCTCTTCCGAAAGATTCAGTCGCTTCAGTAACAGCGAACGGTGAGCGCGGCCAACCTGATGCGTGAAGACCCGATTGACGGATTCGTTCTGCCAGCCGAGAGTCGTCTTTGTCTGTTTCCAAGTACGTTCGGCGAGATTCACCCCCGCATGCAACAATGCTTCGGAATCGGTGCTCATTAACGGGCGGCCATCGGTACTTCCCCCGGCCTCGACTCCGCCCGCACAGAGTTGATGCTGTGCGGTGTCAGCCAAAGCGCAACCACCGAGAAGGCGGTTTCCGGTTCGAGAAATCGACTCGTCGCACAGGACGATCGCCGCGGAGCCAGAACCGATCGTCAGCGATGCAAAATCGAGTTTAATCGACTTTCGGCTGACGTTGGGATCTCGCAGGAGCTTGGCGATTGTCCTTTCCACGAGGGGGCGACCGACTTCGGTCCCGACGACGATGCCTGCCTGAATCTGACCGGCCTCAATCATATTGGCGATGAGCAGCATGCCATTCAGCAAGCCAAGGCACGCGTTGCTGACGTCGAAGACGAAGGCGTTCCCTGGGAGTCCTGCGGCGTGATGAACACTAGCCGCTGTCGCAGGTTCCATCTGGTCGCGACAGACGGATCCATGGATCAAGGCTCCACATTTGGCCGGATCAAGATTCGTGATCTGCAGGGCCTTCTGAACTGTTCGGCTGCTGATCTGGCCGGGTAGCGTCCCGGGGGGATAGAAACGGCGCTCTCGAATTCCCGACATCAGTTCGAGTCGGCCCGCTGGCAATCCCAGTCGGTCATAAACGGGAGCCAGTTGCTCTTCGATGCTGGATGAAGTGACGACATCAGGCGGGAGGAGGGTAACGAATGCCTCGACGCAAACTCGCTGATATCGCATTACTGGTTCTGGCCTTCATCCGTGAGCCGCAAGCGGCGGCAGTCGGCGGATCGATCGCAGGAAATGAACTGGAAAAATGACCCGACATGGAAAATGAAAAGCCTGCCATGAGACGTTCACATGGCAGGCGGTGGACAATCGTCGTGAAAACGACCCCCCGGGAGCAGAAGGAAACTCCTTCCGCAGTCAGGGGCTCTGAAGTGATCGCGGAGAATCGAAGCTGTAATGGCTGATTCCCGTTGATCAAATTTACTGAGGGATGGAGCGACCAGCCATCTCGGGGATGAGCCCGGCTGCTCAAGGAATTAACAGGACAGACAAGACCCAACTTGACTGGCCTGTACTAGAAAAACCTGTATCAGGAAACATTTCAATTAGACAGCAGCGGTTTCAACAATCGTTGCGGTCTTCAGCATGGATTCCACAGCAGCGATCTCGGCATATTGAGAGCCGCGTGCCTGTTCTACGGTGTCGCTATATTCGTGCGGCTCCAGTGCCACGGAGCTGCGAACAAAACGCAAGCCGCGTAACAGGATTTCCTGCTGTTTTCGCGTTAACTGAAGATTAAGTTCTGGCATTTCCGTAGTCTTCCGTTTCACAGCGACGCCCCCTTCCTGACAACAACTCTTCCCTGGTTGCCAGTAAAGATTCTCGCTGTTCAAAATCATTCCGTCGCGTCCTTCAACGGCTGGGACAATTGGTGTTGAACTTTTTCGTTTTGACAATGTCTGCTCAGCAGAATTGAAAAATCGTCTCTGCTGAAGCCAACTCACCGGTGCTTTCCGAGAGGTGCTCCCGGCCAGGCCAGTTGCAAGTCGACGGTCTTCCTTAGATCGAACTTGCCGGTTCCAAATCTTCGCAATCAATTCTTGCCGGCTTGCATTCCAAATATCCAGCAAAATCTGCCGCACAGCTGGAAGACTTTTAGGATTTTCCGTTTGTTTCCGCCCGCAACGTGCCAGTTTGAAACGCATCGGCGATGGCTTTTGGAATTTCGGACTCGGCGAGAACCACCTTTGCGCGGTTCTCCTGAGTGAGTGCTTGCATTTCCTGTTCCGTGGCGACTGCCTCCGCGCGACGCTGTTCCGCTCGGGATCGTGCGACCCGCATGTCGGCTTCAGCCTGGTCGGCCTGCAGACGTGCTCCGACGTTATCTCCAACGTCAATATCTGCGATATCAATGGAAACAATTTCGTATGCCGTCTGCGAGTCAAGGCTCTTTCGCAGAACCGCCTGTGCAATCAGGGCCGGATTCGCGAGCACCTCTTTGTGTGTCTTCGAAGAACCGATTGCTGAAACGATCCCTTCCCCGACGCGGGCAATAATGGTCTCTTCGGTTGCTCCACCGATCAACTGGCTCAGGTTGGTTCGTACGGTGACGCGAGCCCTGGCTTTCAGCTGAATTCCGTCTTTCGCCACTCCATCGAGTGTCGTGCGGCCGTTCCGACCGTCCGGGCAATCAATCACTTTGGGGTCGACGCTGGTCCGCACGGCATCGAGCACATCGCGGCCGGCGAGGTCGATCGCGGCAGCGGTGTCCCAGTCGAGTTCGATTCGGGCACGATGAGCGGCGATGAGTGCACGGACCACGCGAGTGACGTTTCCGCCTGCGAGGTAATGTGAGGAGAGTGCATTCGTCGGGATGTCAGTGATTCCTGCCTGCACGGCATTGATCTTGGCATCAACGATGGTATTCGGATTGATCTTCTGCAGCGCCATGGCAATGAGCGTGAGCGGGCTAATCCTCGCCCGCGATCCAAAAGCCCGTAGCCACAGAGTGAAGTATTTCCCGAACAAAAAGACGAATGCCATCCCGATGCAGACGAGGAGAAAAACTCCAATGAGAATCAGAACGTGAACCGGCTTCGTATCCTGGGCCAGCAGCAGCCACGCAGGTTGCATTCCGTTGATCACTCTGAATTCTCCACCGAGGATTTTCCTCTTGACACAAAACCGAGGCTGGATTGTACGAGCTTTAATGTGTTTTGCAACTTTTCTGCATCTTCGTTGCGATCGTCGTTGTCAGTTCCTCGGAATTAACGCCTTCTGGAGCGGTTCCGTCCCCAATTTCGGCTGAAAGGAATCTCCAGAGATTCCAAATAACGTATTTGCATTCTCCGATGAGTTGGTATGCTGGAGATGGTTTCGCCTCGGAGAGCTAGCCGAGCTAGCCGGTTGAATGAGCACAGCCGATTCACCTTTCTCTGAGAATGTTCATGTCCTTCCTCGTTCAATCTTTCGAGGTCGAAGACCAATTGGCGGAGAGCCACGCAGTTCCAAAGTCACAGGGACAGCGAGGAGTGTTTGGTGGATTCCATCCCCCTCCAATGAACTCAATTCAAATAACCAGCCCAACCCTCTCGCGTGAATCGAGCCTGTCACGATGCTGTGCGTCGTCATCTGGAATCGCACGTGAAGAATAAACCTGATCAAGGTGTCCGGCTCTGCCATTGCACTTTGACGAGCATTCGAAAGGGACGACGATGCTTCGATTACAACAGGCGACATACCCTGCTCTGTCTGAGCGGGATAAGGATCGCCCCCTTCCCGATGGTCCGGTGCCCGGCATGGCACAAAGCGGAGTGTGTGGAGAGTGCCGGTGTCAACCTCACTCGGTGGAACGCGACATTCACGAAATGCTGAGGAAATTGCCGAATGCGCGGTTCAGTCGACTGGAGGTCCACTGCATGGAGAATGCAGTCTGCGTCACGGGAGTGATGACGGTCTCAGACGATGACTCCTGTCCGCAAATTGACCGGGTCATTTGCGCTACGGCCGGGATGATGACGGTCGTGAATCGTCTGATGGTGAGAACTTCACTCGAAGAACTGACCTCCCCATCGGACTTCGCAGCTCAGGGCATCCCGCATGAAGAGGACTCCACGATCAGCCACTTTTGAGCAGAATGCTGGCGACGGCGGAGGGAAGATCAGGACTTCGCTTTTGTAGACCGACCCTGTCCTATCCGGCAAATGGTCTTCCACTCAGCAGCGGTCACCGGCGTGACTGACAAACGCGACCCTTTCTGCATGACGGCCATTCCGGCGAGCTCAGGTGTCGCCTTCAGATCATCTCTCGTCACAGGCCGGTCGAACTTCTCCTTGAGTTTGACATCCACCATGTACCACGTGGGAGAGTCCAGCCGGCTCTTTGGGTCATAATGTTTTTCGTTCGGATCGAAGGCCGTGTGATCCGGATACCCGCCGCGAGTCACCTCGCATATCCCGACAATCGCGAGGGGATCGCTGTTACTGTGGTAAAAAAAGACACCATCTCCCGGCTGGATTTCATCTCGCAACATATTCCGCGCCTGATAGTTGCGAACTCCATCCCAGAAGGTCGTCTGATTCTTTTCAGCGGCGAGATGATCGATTGAATAGCAGTCGGCTTCGGATTTGAATAACCAGTATCTCGGGGCACGGGTCGTCGTTTTCGAAGCCATAGAGATCGCTCTTCGAACAGAGGTGGTTGCAGAAATGTCACTGGGAAGAAATTCTCGGGCGAGGCTGGAATGTAAAAACTCATCTCAGTTTTCGTCGAGTAATTCCCCCATCTCTTTCTCAAATCATGGGAATTGTGTGAAGTGACCGGCGGATGGTGAGCCTGGAGCTGAACTTGATCAGGGGCCAACTGTCCTTTTGCAATTTTGCATCGAAACACGGCATCAATTCTGCTTGCGAGAACTTGTCCGGTGCCGAATCATCACCTATTCTCGCCCTGTCCAGACCTGCCGAAATTGCAGGCTGTGCGGGGATTAAGGTGACTTTCGGTTCTGGTTCAAATGAACTGGGCGGGGAGTCGATGAGTGAAAGATCGGGGCAGACCTTTCCCCATCTCCATGTCCGGTCAGAGTCTTCCTTGCCCTCGCCAACCGTTTTTGCAGTCGACTTCACCCGTGTTCCAGCGGGATGAAAGCTAATGAAGGAGCGCCGCTGTGAATTTCCGCAGCATGAAACTCGTTGCCGCTGGTCTTACCCTGCTCTGCGCGATCAGCGTCGATCGTCTGCAAGGAGCCGAACCGGGTCTCGATGCGAAATATAATCGAGTCTCCATGGGAATCGGATCAGCTGATCAGGTTCTCTCCGGTATGGAGTACGCGGTTGTCACCCTCGCCGGTAAAAAGGCGAGTTACGAAGACAACATCAAGCCGAACCTTGAGATTTTTCTGATCGGGGTCGCCTCGGATCAGCCTGTCCGATTCGACATGCTGTTCGATGTGGAGCAGGGAAATCTGATGCAGAGCATCGTTCCCATCTCGAATCTGAAAGAGTTTCTTTCCGATAACCTGGATCCGATCGGAATCGAATCGAAGGCCGACAGGACCGACAAAAATTTCTATGTGTTGAGCGGCTCCGTCTACGAAGGCTTCCTGAGGTATCTGCCAGAGCCGATTCCATATGCCGTCTTTTTTGCGGATAAAGCAGTTCTTCCGAAAGGGATGAAGCATCCTGTGACGGAAGTCCTGAAAAAGGAAGAGCAGGCTCAACTTGCCTTCCTCGCCCTCGACAACCCGCCAACAAACATCGACACCCGAAAAGCTGCCTTCGGGAAATTCATCGAAACACAGCTGGTCGACTTCCAGAAGCTGACGACTGAAACCAATGATCAGTTCGCCTTCCGCAAGGAAATGCGAATTCAGAATCTGAAGATTCTCCAGCAGTGGGTCGCTGAAGCCGCAAAAGTGCGGTTGGGCGTGACGATTGATCAGAACAAAGGCCAAGCCCCTGCGACTCTGACATTCTCTGCCCTGCCTGAAACCCAGCTCGCCGCGGACTTGAAGAAAGTCCGTGATCAGGTCAGCCTGTTCGCCGCTGTCGAATCCCCTGAGAAAGCGATCCTCACCGGTCGACTTTACGTTCCAGTAAACGAGCAATATCGGTCAAGCTACAAGACCCTCTATGGGCTCGCCCGTAAGGCACTGCCAGAATCAATCGATTCCAACGATCGCGGCACCGCCGAAGAGAAGTCCGCCCGCAAAGAGGTGGTTTCGAACCTGCTCGACGTTCTGACCGAATCCATCGACAAGGTTCCGAATCTGGATGCCTTTATCGATATTGTCCCAGTGAAGGACAAACACTCGGTTCTGATGGGTGTTGCCAGTACAAACGCCGCCAAAATCAATCAGATCATCGATCTGATCCCGAAGGCGAAAAACGGCTGGAAGATTGAAAAAGACCTCGAAAAAGTCGGGGAGACCAGCATTCACAAGCTGACCTTCGGCGAGAAGAAACCAAAAGCCCTGACTGATTTCTACGGCGCTTCTAACGCCGTCTATTTCGCAGTGTCGGAAACGAGTTTCTGGATGAGCGGTGGTGAAAGTGCTCTCGAAAATCTGAAAGCAAAGCTGGATCTGGTTGCCAAGCCACTGCCAGAAAAAGGCAGCGGGACCCTGGTCTCCTTCCGCATGAACTCTCATCCGATTCTCAAGAATTTCAATGACCTCAAGAACGATCCTGAACTGGATCTGCTGAACGAAATCAACTTCCAGACCCGGAAGCAGAAGCAGGTTTCTCAGATGCCTGCGGATGCCAAGAAGAAGACGGAAGAAAGCCGCGCTGGCGTGCGTGCTTCCGAACTCAGCAACTTCAAGTGGCAGGATACCGCCATCGCCGCTTTGGCTGGGACCGAAGATGTGTTGGAGGTCAACATGAAGGTTGACGAGAACTACGTTCTCCGCGGAACCGGCAATGCTCAGAAGGGGCTTCTGAAGGCTCTTGGAGCAATCATCTCCAAGTTCGCCGACGAGAACCTGAAGTAAGTTGCCGCCGCTCGGGGACTCGCCCGGGTTTATGAGTCGGTAACATTGAAACCTGAAGACGCTGAACAGAGAATTCCTGTTCAGCGTCTTTCCTTTTTGTCGTGTGACCGAATCACGTCGCGGCGTAACCGGCCTTGCCCTTCAATCTATTGCGCCTGCCTCACTGAAAGTCTTGATATGCCTTACTTGGGATCCCATCTCTCCATTTCCGGCGGCTATTACAAGGCTGCGAATGCAGCCGGGGGATACGGGATGGCGACCGTGCAGATCTTTACGAAGAACAACAACCAGTGGACGGGCAAAGCACTCACTGACGCCGATGTCTCGGCATTCAAGTCTGCGGTGAAAGAGAACAAGCTGAATGTTCCCTGTTCTCACGACAGCTACCTCATCAATCTCGCCTCCGGCAATGACGAACTCTGGCAGAAATCGGTCGACGCTCTGCAGATTGAACTTGAGCGAGCGGAAGCCTTCGGGCTTGCAGGTGTGGTCATGCACCCGGGGAGTTATGTCAACACGAGCGAAGAGGAAGGTCTGCAGCGGATCGTTGCCGGTCTGAACGAAGTTCATCGGCGGACTTCAGGGGTGCAGGTCGAGACGTGGCTGGAGGTGACTGCCGGTCAGGGAACCAATCTGGGACACCGTTTCGAACATCTCGCTTATCTCATCAACAACATTGCTGACCCAGAACGGGTCGGCGTCTGTCTGGATTCCTGCCATCTCTTCGCAGCAGGATACGGCCTGCAGACGAAGGCCGAGTATCAGCAGACGATGCAGCAGCTCGATGAACAGATCGGTTACGGTCGTGTTCGCGCCTGGCACCTGAATGACAGCAAGAAGGGCCTCGGCAGTCGAGTGGACCGGCATGAGCACATCGGCGAAGGCTGCATCGGCGTCGAGGCTTTTCGCTTCATCCTCAATGACCCGCACTTCAAAAAACTGCCCATGATTCTGGAAACCAAGAAAGAGATCCGGGATGGACAGGATATGGATACGGTCAACCTTCAGGTGCTGCAGTCGCTCGTTAAGAAATAACTCGTGCGATAACCCGAGCCCGCCTGAAGAGAGCCAAGCATCACCGCTCATTGCCTCCCCTGCTCTGCTAAGGGCATCGTAAGAGGAAATTGCCCTCAACAGATCATGCGGGCTCCTCTAAACTGGTATCGAAACATCACCTGATCGTCTCGCGACCCGCAAGCAAGACTGTCCCGATCACTTTCCGACAGAGAGCCGATGAATACTGAATCCCCTTCTTCTGAATCGGCAGGCAGTGTCATCGATCCCGTCGATGCGACGTCGGCTCCAATGCGGCCATTCGCCTATTTCGGATGCGGCACGTTGATGGGGATCTGCAACGTGATCCCAGGCGGAGACAGCGGAACGATCGCCCTCATTGTCGGGATCTATCAGCGCATTGTTTCGGCGATCAGCAACATCGATGCGACTCTGCTGATGCAAGTATTGCGCGGTCGTTGGAAGGATGCGTTTCAACGGGTGGATCTGTGGTTCATGATGCCCCTGATCGCCGGTGTCGGATTCGGCATCGCGAGCATGGGGACGATGATGCACTATCTCGTCGAGCATCACTATCACATCATGATGCCGATCTTTTTCGGACTGATTGCCGCTTCCTGCTGGATGGTCGCGAAGCTGGTCGAACGCTGGTCTACCGTGGAGGTCCTCTGCATCATCGGGGGGACCGTCCTCGCGTTGGGGATCGTATTGCAGCCGGGACTCAGTCATCCTCCTGAGGGACTCTGGTACATCGTGCTGTGCGGGCTGATCGGGATCTGCGCATTGATTCTCCCTGGGATCAGCGGAGCGTTTATTCTGCTGTTCATGGGGAAATACCATGACCTCACCGGTGTTATTGATCGGGCAACCAAGCTGAATTTCACTGGTGATGATTTCAGTGTATTGGTGGCCTTCGGGATTGGCTGTGCTCTCGGACTGGTCGGCTGCAGCAAGTTTCTGAAGTGGCTGATGGAGCATCACGGCTCCGCGACGATGGCGGCACTTTGCGGGTTCAAAATCGGCTCGCTCTATAAGATCTGGCCGTTTCAGGTCGACACGACGCCCGATGTCACTGAGTTTAAGCACAAGATTTTCAAGCCGATTCCGCTCGACCAGATGCAGTACGACGGAACATTTTATCTCGGAGTCGCCTTGGTTCTTGTCTTTGCGATTGGCACCCTGTTGCTCGATCACTTCGCCCTTTCCAAGGCGGAAAAGGTCATTCACGACGATCCGGCAACTGAGACGGCGTAATTCCACCGCGATTTGCGGGCTGTGGGGACGAACTCCGACAACCGACTCCGAATTTCAACTGCGGCGTCGCTCAGGGGATCCGGCGGCGGCCAGGTCGGGTGAGACGGCAATCCAGTGTTGTCGGAACAGCGTATTTTGCTCTACCATGCACGCCGGTTGATTTTACGCGGTGGAATCAATTTGGCCGTTCCGGGAGAACTGGGATTCTCCGGAGATGTGCCGGACTCGAAGAATCGGCACTCGATAAACTGCGGACGGGCTCCATGCGGATCACCCGCTGACAGGACGGATCCCGACGTTCACTCACGGCAGGAATATGGGCGCAGCGAAACGTATCACACTCCTCGGGGCCACTGGGTCGATTGGAACCAGTTGTCAGGATGTGGTGCGTTCCAGCGGTGGCCAACTTCAGTTCGACACGCTCGTTGCCCATTCCCGGTGGAAAGAACTGGCTCAGGCCTGTTATGAGTTCCGGCCACAGTACGCGGTTCTGACCGGCGTCACTGCGGCTGATCTGCCTGCTGACGCCTTCCCTGCAGAAACCAAACTTCTCTTTGGAATGGAAGCCGTCGCCGAGCGTTCGGCGTCTCCCGACTCGGATGTGGTCGTCTCGGCCATTGTCGGCGCGGCGGGGCTTCATGGAACCTGGGCGGCTGTGCGCTGCGGAAAAAACGTCGCACTTGCCAATAAAGAAACACTGGTTGTCGCCGGCCCGCTGGTCATGCAGGCCTGTGCAAAGAGTGGGTCGCAGCTGATTCCGGTAGACAGCGAGCACTCGGCAATCTTTCAGGCCCTTCAGTGCGGACGCCGCGCAGAAGTCTCTCGACTGATTCTGACCGCCAGCGGCGGACCCTTCCGGACACGTTCCAAGAGTGAACTGACAAACGTGACCGCCGCGGATGCACTGGATCATCCGACATGGAACATGGGGCCAAAGATCACCATCGATTCGGCCACGATGATGAACAAGGCTCTGGAAGTGATTGAAGCCCGCTGGCTGTTTGGATTTCCGGCCGAGCAGATCGATGTGGTCGTTCATCCTCAGTCGATCGTCCATTCGCTCGTCGAGTTCGTGGACGGCTCTGTTTTGGCACAAATGTCCCCTCCGGACATGCGCTTGCCGGTACAATATGCGTTGTCGTGGCCGGATCGCTGGGTGGGGATTTCCCCGCGCCTGGATCTGACGCGATCAATGAGTCTGACGTTCGAGCCCCCTGATCTGGATCGATTTCCGGCGCTGGGGCTAGGATTTGAAGTTGCTCGCCAGGGGGGAACTGCGGGAGCGGTTCTCAATGCCGCCAACGAAGTGGCAGTATCAAGGTTCCTTCGCGGCGAGTTGTCATTTTTAGAAATCGAGCGGCTGAATCGCTCGATCTTGTCAGCTCATGAATTTGAGGCCAGTCCCTCGCTCGAGGAAGTTCTGGCGGCAGATGACTGGGCTCGCCAGGAGGCACAACATTGGACCCCGCTGTCTTCACCCTTGCACTCTCCCTCCCTGATCCGCTGACAATTCTGATTGTTGCGCTCGGGTTGGGGCTGGTGATTTTCTTCCACGAGCTTGGACACTTTCTGGTGGCCAAGTGGTGCGATGTTTATGTCGAACGATTCAGCATCGGCTTTGGTGCCCCCATCTTCGGATTCAAATGGGGTGAAACGGTTTACTCCATTGGTTACCTGCCGTTTGGCGGCTATGTGAAGATGCTGGGACAGGACGATATGGATCCTGCCCAGATGACCGACACACAGGTTGCTGAAAATCCCCGGTCGTATACATCAAAGACAGTTCTGCAGCGGATGGCGATCATCTCTGCAGGCGTCATCATGAACATCATCACGGGGACACTGTTCTTCGTGCTCGTGTTCATGTGGGGAATCGACAAGATCGACCGCGTGGCGGGCGACGTTCAGGTCGGAATGCCTGCCTGGAAGAACGGAATTCGCGCCGGGGACACCATCACGTCCATCAACGGCCGGAATGTATCTGACTTCGAAGACATTACGCGCCGCACCACTCTGTCACGTGGGCCGATCAGCGTGATCGGTCATCACAACAATGGTGAAGTCTTCGATGTCACCGTGCAGCCAGAAAGCTATGGCATCCGAAAGATCATCGGGGTCGGCCCGGCATTCAGCCTGGACCTCGTCGAAAAGGGAAGTCCTTATGGCAGCGTCGGCTTGCCGGGGACGGCCGCTGCAGAAGCCGACTTCCAGTTCGGAGATCACATTGTCGCGGCTGACGGACAGCCTGTGAAGACGACGCAGGATCTGCTGAAGATCATGAACGCCAAGGCCGCCGAGCCGGTCGAATTCACCGTCCTTCGCAAGCCTGAAGGAACCACCGAAGGCAAAGACGACAAAGATGTCAAACGGATCGAGGCGAAAGTCACCGTCGCTCCCCAGCCGTTCATGGAAGTCGGGCTGAAGATGGCGATGGGCAAAGTCGTCGCCTTGCAGTTGGATTCCGTCGCCAGCAAAGCTGGACTGAAGGTTGGCGATCGCATTGCTAAAGTGAATGGAAAAGATGTCGGAAACGAGATCGATCCGATCCGTCTGACAGAAGTCTTCTCGGCAAACGCCGGGCAGGATGTGACGGTCACCGTGACACGTGACGTACCGGGCAGCTCTCAGGAAACCGTCGAAATCCACCTCGTCCCGACGGATCGCACCGCTTGGGCCGAGCCGCCGATTTCAGAAGGGAGTCCACTGTCGATCCCGTCGATTGGAGTCGCTTATCAGCTCGTTCCGACCGTGCTGGCTGTTGCCGAAGGGAGCCCTGCTGCGGCTGAGAAGATCAATCCTCGCGATGCCATCACCAAGATCGATCTGGTCCCGAAGTCAGGCACGGAACAAGGGGACTTGATGGGCCCCAAGGTGATCGAACTCGACGCGGGAAAGAACAATTGGGCTTATGCCTCTTGGATGCTGCAGGAGTACGGCCGGACTCGATCTCTCCGCCTGAATGTGAAGCCAGCCAGTGGAGAACCTGAGCGGATCGTGACGCTGACTCCTGTTCCTTCGCAGGACTGGTATCTCCCGACACTTCGCGGGATGAATATGTCGGTACTGGAGACAGAGCGAAAGGCGTCCAATCTTGCTCAGGGCTTTGCCATGGGTGGCACCTATGCACTGAATTCGGTCGAAGACATTTATCTGACCCTTCGTGGGCTGTTCATGCGGGACATCTCGCCGATGGGGCTGAGCGGTCCGATCGGAATCTCCAAGCTGGCCTATCGGTTTGCGAGCTTCAGTGTCGTGCAGTTCGTGATGTTCCTGGGGATCATCAGCATCAATCTGGCCGTGATTAACTTCCTGCCGATTCCGATCCTCGACGGGGGACACATGGTGTTCCTGCTCTGGGAAGGAATCTTCCGACGAAAACCGAGCGAAGCCGTTGTCGCCACCGCGACCTATTGCGGACTGGCCTTCCTACTCGGGCTGTTCGTCTTCGTGACGTTCCTCGATCTGTTCGTCTCGAAAATCTAGGCAAATTCTGTTTCCAATCTGACTTGTAACACGCCGTGCGGGAGAGATCCTGACACGGCGTGTTTGCCATGATGCGACGGGTCAGGCACAATGTCCCGGTTCCCCACGCAGACAATCGTTCCGGTCACACGCACGAATTCAGGGTTTGATTCATGAAACAGGTTCTGTTCGCCTTCGCGGCGATTCTGACTTCTCCGCTCGCGTTAGCCGCCGATCAGGCTCCGGCCTACAACGACGCTTCGCCGAAGCTCTATCATATCACGGCGCGTGCCAGTGAAATCGACAAACGGGTGAAAGCTCATCCCGAGCTCGACTTCCTTCTGGAAAAAGATGGCAAGCCGGCCGACGTTGAGAATGCGTATGTCGATACCCGGGTTGCTCCGGAAGGCCGCCTCGTGATCTGGCTGATGGGGAACAGTGAGCAGCTCGCCAATAGAGTCACCGGGTATGGCCTGCATTACATTCAGGTGCACTATGCCAATGGCTGGTTTTCAAAGCTGAGCCCAAAGCAAGGTGATGACGATCAGTACTTGGGGAACATTCGCCTTGAAGCCGCCACGGGGATGGATGCCAGCAAGGCCGTCTCAATCCCCCGCCCTGACAGCATTGCAGAGCGAGCGATTCAGTTCGTGAAGTATCTGTCGAAGAAGAACCCACAGGGCAAATGGGAACAGTTCCTCACGAAAGATGGTAAAGACCTGCAGTGGGAGAAAGTGACACTGGCGGGGTCCTCACACGGTTCGACGACCAGCGCCCGATTTGCCAAGCAGCAGCGAGTCGGCCGCGTCGTGATGTTCTGCGGACCGCGAGATCATTACGACGTCTGGCAGGGACTTCCTTCAGCGACACCTGCGAACCGGTACTTCGGTTTCACCCACGTGCTCGATACCGGCTGGTCCGGCGATCACTATTGCCGTTCCTGGGAATTGCTCGGACTTCATGAGTTCGGGCCAATTGTCGACGTCGATCAGGTCGGTGCTCCTTACCAGAATTCCCGTCGTCTGATTACCGCCGCTGACGTGAACGGAGATGCGAAGCGGGCTCACAGCTGCGTCGTGCCCGGCCGAGCAGCCGTCAAAAACGACAAAGGTGAGATGATCCACGAAGACGTCTGGCGTTACCTGTTCATGCACCCGGTCGATTCCGTTGGGGAAAAAACGGCAGAGGATCCGAGCTGCATTCGTGACCATCGTGCCGCCGAAAAGGAAAAGAAAGCAGCTACGAAGAAGTAACCGGCACTGACTTTCTGAAGGCCATCCAGGAATGGCGCCGGGCGTGGCAGCTCCGGTGCCATTCCGGATTGGTTCCGGCACTCCGGGTTTCCACCATGATTTCATCAGGCGGCACGCTGCACATTCAAGCCGCCGATACTCTAGAATGCGTTTGCGGTGAGCAGCGCGTCGTGCCGTAGGATGCTCCTCATCCTGGTCGTCTCTTCCTGTCGGATGACAGGCGAGAAGGGCGTGCAGCCGCTTCGATTTTGCTTTGGATTTCGTCGATGATGAATCAGCGCTTGACCTCTGATCCGAACTTTGTCCGCCAGATTCTGATTGTGGAGGACGAGCCCATCATCCGGAACAGTCTGGCGGAGTTCCTGATTGGCGAAGGCTATCAGGTCACCAAGGCCGTCTCGGTTGAGGAAGGGATTGCCCGGGCGCGTGAGAAAGACTTTCACGTCGCCATCTGTGACATTCAGCTGCCTGACGGCGACGGCATCAAGATGATGCGGCTAATGCACAAGATCAATCCGTCCGTCTTCGTGCTGATTATCACTGCTTACGGGACCGTTGAATCCGCCGTTGAAGCCTTCAAGGCCGGGGCATTCGACTATCTCACCAAGCCTGTGATCTTTGATGACCTTGCTCACAAGCTGAAGCGAGTATTTGAATATCGCGATCTCTATCTGGAAAACCAGAAGCTCCGCCGCGAGCTCGCCCAACCGAACCGGTTCGACCAGATCATTGGCTCTAGTGAACCGCTGCGGGTCCTGCATGAAACGATCGGCAAGATTGCAGCCACGCATTCGAACGTGCTGCTCGTCGGTGAAACGGGGACTGGCAAGGAACTCTTCGCCCGAGCGATTCACTCTGCAGGCCCGATGCGGGAAGAAAAGTTTCTCGCTGTGAACTGCGGGACGCGGCCGATCGAACTTCTCGAAGCTGAGTTATTCGGGAGTGAGTCCGGTGGAAAGAATCAGCCGGGGATCCTGAGAACCGTTGGCGGCGGAACGGTGTTCCTCGACGAAATCGCCAGCCTGCCGATGGGAACCCAGACCAAGCTGCTCCGGGCCATCGAATATCAGGAATCAATGCCCTCCGGTGGCGCAGAAACCTATTCGGTCAACTGCCGGATCATTGCCTCGACAAGTGAAGACTTGTTGCGGCTCGTCGGCGATGCGGAGTTTCAGGAGGACCTGTTCTACCGGCTCGATGGCGTGAAGATCCGCATTCCGCCACTTCGTGAACGTCTCGACGACATCCCTGAACTCGTCGACCATTTCGTCGCGAAGCACTCTCGCGTCCTGCGGAAGCGGGTCGTCAGTGCTTCGAGCGAAACGATCCGTCTGTTGATGTCGGCACAATGGAAGGGGAACGTCCGTCAGCTCGACAATGCGATCGAACGGGCTGTCATCATGTGTGACGGAACCCAGATTGAGCCCGGTGACCTGCCGCCAGATCTGCTTGGTCTCGGACAGCCGCTTCCAGATACGGATGATCTGCGAAGTGCGTTGCGGCATTACGAGCGACTCCACATCACTCGCGTGTTGCGTCAATGGCCTGACAAACGTGAAGCGGCCAAGCGTCTGAAGCTCGGGCTATCGAGCCTCTATCGCAAGATCGAGGAACTGAACATCGAACTGTGATTCCGTCGGGGAACGCACGGGGGCTCATGGCCCGGCCATCAGTTCTCCCTGCCAGACGACGACCGCTTCGCCTCCCAGGACGACCCGATCACCTTCCAGCCGCAATTGCAGATGACCGCCCCGGGCTGATGCCTGCCAGGCGGTCAATTTTGTTTTCTGAAGTCGCTGTGACCAGAACGGTGTCAGGCAGCAATGAGCCGATCCACAGACGGGATCCTCATCGACTCCGACGGCCGGGGCGAAGAAGCGTGACTCGAAGTCATAGCGAGGATCATCCGACTGCGCGGTGACGATCACTCCGCGATACGGGAGATGTCCCAGTCGCCGGAAGTCCGGCTGAACTGACCGCACCTCTGCGGGACTCGACACAACGACAATCGCATCAAACCGGTTCTTCCCGAAATAGACCGGTGCAGTGATTCCCATTGCTTCGAGAAGGCGTGCGTCATGCGCAGTTTCCTCAGCGGGGAGTGCCGGAAAGTTCAGCTCAATGAGTGCTCCCCGGCGTTGGCAGGTGAGAGTACCGCTACGGGTCTGGAATTGGATCGGCTCTGAGGAAGAGACCAGTCCGGCCGTTGTCAGTGCGTGGATGGTCGCCAGAGTGGCATGTCCGCACAGATCGACTTCGACGGTGGGAGTAAACCATCGCAGCTGAAGGCCATTATCAGTCTTTCGGACGAACGCCGTTTCGGACAGATTCATCTCTGCAGCAACCGCCTGCATCCACCTGTCAGGCACGTCCTGCTCAAGCCAGCACACTGCAGCCGGGTTCCCGTGAAAGGGGCGGCTCGTGAATGCATTGACTTGCCAGCAGCGAACGTTGGACATCGTGAAATCTCTCCAGCCAGTCTTTAACGAGCTTCAGCTTCGACACATGACCCGGATCTCGGGTTCTCAGCTCTCCTCATATTCTTTCACCTTCGCAGGGGACGGCCACGTCGAACTGCGAAACAGAACAAGATGTGCCTCGACAGCCCATTTCCCCGTCCGCATACTGCCGGGACACGGTTGAATGTGTTGATGGGATACGGGGCATGGCAGGGGGAGTTGAAGAGTGATGCGATTTCCGATCTTACTTGTGGGGACGCTGCTATTTGGATTGATGCGATTTGCCTTGGCCCAGTCGGTTCCTTCCGCTGACGTCTGCGTTTATGGAGCGACCCCGGCTGGTGTCGCGGCGGCAATTGCGGCCGCCCGTGAGGGTTCTCGCGTCGTTCTGCTCGAACCCTCTCCGATGGTCGGCGGCATGATGAGCGGGGGCCTGAGTTTCAGTGATTCGAACCAGACCGCGCGGGAGGCACTGCGGGGGATCTTTGAAGAGATTCATGTGCGCATTGAGCAACACTATTGCGCGAAGGGAGTCGAACTTCCCTATGACGTTTCCATTAAAGACAACCGCCCTTGGGTCTATGAACCCCATGTGGCTGAGAAGGTTTTCCATGACCTGCTGAAAGAAGCCGGAGTCCAAGTTCTGCTCGAACAGCAGCTTGTTTCTGTTGAGAAGCAGGGAGCCCGAATCGCCTCGCTGAAAACTGACAAAGGAATCTGGCAGGCAAAAGTCTTCATCGACTGTACCTATGAAGGTGACCTCATGGCCGCAGCCGGCGTCACGTCTGTCATCGGTCGAGAATCACCGAGTCAGTTCCGTGAATCACTCGCCGGCCACCATTATCCAAAGGCTCCCGTCGCCGTAAACCCATTCAATGATCAGGGAGAATTGCTGCCGCTGATGAGTTCAAAAGACGCCGGTGATCCGACGCTGCCGGACCGTCATGTGATGGTCTACAGCTTTCGACTCTGTGTCACCGATCAGCCGGACAACTTCGTGCCGATTCCGGCACCAGACGACTACGACCCGGCTCAGTTCGAACTGGTCCGTCGCTTCGTGAAACAGACGCAACCAAAGCGTCCGCTGATGGACTTCTATCCACTCCCCGGCAAGAAGACGGATGTGAATAACAGCATCGGAGGCCAGATCTCGCTCGGCCTTGTTGGAGCGAGTGACGAATGGCCTGAGGCTACTCCGGAGAGACGAAAGGAAATCTGGAAGAATCATCAGCAGTACACGCTGGGACTAATTCACTTCCTGAAGACTGATCCGGATGTCCCGGAGGCGCTTCGCACCGAGATGAGCCGGTGGGGATTCTGCAAAGATGAATTCGCTGCGACGAATCACTTCTCCCCTGCTCTTTATGTGCGTGAAGCCCGACGCATGCGCGGAGAATATGTGCTGACGCAACGTGACATTCTGACATTCACCACGAAGGACGATTCAATCGCGGTCGCGTCCTTTCCGATCGATTCGCATGACTGTCAGCGGGTGCCAACGAGCGATGGCAAGTTCGTGAACGAAGGGACAATCTTCCCGGCTCACATCCCGGGCAGAAAGATCGGCCAGCCGTATGAAGTCCCTTACCGCTGCGTTACCCCGAGACAGGCGGAATGTGTGAATCTGCTTGTCCCTGTCTGTCTCTCATCGACCCATGTGGCGATGAGTTCGGTACGGGTGGAACCGAGCTGGATTGTCATCGGACAGAGTGCCGGAGTGGCTGCACATCTCGCGGCGAAACAGCAGATCGGCGTTCAGCAGCTCAGGTATCAAGACCTGGAAGAACGTTTGCTCGCACAGAAACAGGTGCTGCACTGGATCTATAATCTTGATCCGGTCGCGAACCCGACGCCTGCTCCTTAGCGGAACGGACTGTCAGGCAATTTGGTATTCTTGATATTCGCACAACCGGACCCGATCTCCTTGCTCTCGACCGCAGAGGGGGAGCGGGTTCTCTTCATTTCTCCCGCGGGAGATGCGCGAACGCTCGGTGAAGTCGCGCTGACGTCTAAGTGAGATCGCCTGATCAGGCGGAACCAGAATCCCGTCACGCGCATAAACCAAGGCCAGACCCGATCTGTTGATCCGGCCTGGCCTGGCGGTGTCTTTGCAGTCAGCGATTCAAAGCGAACTTCGAATATGACAGCACTGAGTGGCCCAGAGATTTATTCAGCGGCCTTACTCAGCAGCAGCCTCGAAGGAGGCGAATGGGCTGACGCGGTACAGCTTCTCGACGAGAGCTGCTTTATCAGCATCGTTCTTGGCGGCGGCAAAGCGAGTGCGCAGCTTCTTGATTTTCACTTTGCGCGCCCGACGCCGGGCAATTTCGCGGCTACGTTCAATACGTCCCATCGGGTGTACCGTTAATCTCTCGAATTCAGAACAGCGTTATCGCGAGTCTTCCCCCATTCACAGCAGGGGGCAATTGTGTGGAAAGAGTAACCCCGATCCGCTTTACGGTCAATGCTATGCCCTCCCTGTCTGCAAAGCCCGCCTGATCGGAGCGTGTTCCGGCTGCCTCGTTGTAACAAGAACGTCAGAGGAGGCTCTGATGCGACATGCTTTTTGTCTTTCGGTATCTAACTCCAGTAATTCAAAACGATTACGGCTGGAGTTGTTTGAGGAAATTCCTTGTAGATGGAGCAGACTCGGCAGATTTTGGCAGGTTACCAGTACGGATCTTCCCCTAGACGGGGGTTGGGATAGGCACGGTTTTGTGATTTTTTTAGATTTCCGCCGAGCGACATCCAAGGCTCGCTGCAGAAAGGCAGCAGCTGCTTGATTTTTGCGTCGACCTGCAGAGCGTTTTTCCACATTCGTCTTCATCTCATCGGCTGAGGGAGTCGATGTGAAGTGGGGAGCGCCAGGCGATTTCGCCCGGAGGGACTCCCTTCTCCTGCGAACGAACGGACTTGCGGAGACATTGGCCGTGAAAATTCACAACCGAAGGTTAATTCGCATTATCGCAAGGATGGTGGCTTGCGTGGCCCGGGCACTGTATGCAACGTGCCGCAAGGAAGTGGTTGAAACCGTCCCTGGGATTTCTCCCTACTCTGCCAAGACCGTCGAGAAGTTCATTTATTGCAACTGGCACGATGCCATTCTGAGTTCGCTTTTCTGTGGCCGGACTCTGAAAATGGCGGCCCTCACCAGTCGGCATGCCGACGGCGAATACGTCGCTGAGATCATGGAAGCGATCCGCATCCGTCCGATCCGGGGCTCCAATAATCATGGCGGCACCACCGCTGCAAAGCAGTTAATGTCGGCTGCATCCCAGCACCATGTCACGATCACGACGGATGGCCCACGCGGCCCGCGACGCGTTGTAAAGCCGGGTGTCGTGTTCCTCGCAAGTCAGACCGGCCGTCGAATTATTCCGGTCGCTTGCTCTGCCACTCGCTCCTGGCGCCCGCGCGGACGGTGGACCGATCTGCTGGTCCCCAAACCGTTCTCGACAGCGTATGTACTGGGAGGCGAGCCGTTCGCTGTTCCACCAAACCTGTCGAAGGAGCAACTCGCTCCATATGTTACGGAGCTGCAGCGCCGCATGGATGAACTGCAGGCTCAAGCTGATGCACTTGTCGGCGGCGTTCAGGCTGCAGCCGTACAACAGTCGAAAGCGGCGTAACTTCGAGTCGAGGTAAGCACGCTGTCTGGGAATCGTCCCATCCAAATCCCCAGCCGAATCAGGGCTGGGCGGAAGATTTTGCTGGCGCCGCTGCCTGCTTCTCCTGTTGTTTCCGCTGCTGATACAGCTCTTCCATTTCCAGCAACGTCGCCTGCGCAGGAGTTCGTCCCTGTGCGGCGAGGCCCTGCTCGATGAACTGAAAGCGGGCTGCGAACTTGGCATTCGAGCGCCGGAGCGCTTCTTCGGGATTCACTCCCCAGCGGCGGCAAATGTTGGCGACGACAAACAGGATGTCGCCGAGTTCATCTTCCATTCGATCGAGGACTGCCGGGTCAGTGACGGGGGCATCTGGCACGGGTTCGAGATCGACTGCGGCCGGAACCTGCGGATATTGACCAGTCGGGTAGAGTTCATTCAGGAACTCGGTCACCTCTTCTCGAAACTTGTCAAACAGCATTTCCCGCAATGGGAAATCATAGCCGACACTGGCGGCCTTTTTCGTGATTCTTGCTGCCCGGGCGAGTGCCGGCAGATCTTTGGGAATCCCGTCAAAGATTGATTCGCGGGAATTCTTCTCTTTGTTCTTGGCCTGTTCCCAGTGAGCGCGGACCTCGCTCGCCGTTTTCGCCACGGCGTCGCCGAACACGTGAGGATGCCGGGAAATCATCTTTCGGGTGATCCCTTCGATCACATCGATGATGGTGAAACGTTCTTCGTCCGCGGCGATCTGTGAATCGAGCACAACCTGAAGAAGCACGTCGCCTAGCTCTTCCTGAATGGCGGCGTTGTCGTCGGAGTCAATGGCCTCGAGAAGTTCGTAGGTCTCCTCAAGCGTGTACGGCTTGATCGACTTCATGGTCTGTTCGCGGTCCCAGGGACAGCCCTGCGGGGACCGGAGTTGTGCGATGACGTTGCACAGCGTGACGAACTGCTCGGCGACCAACTCTGCGTGTGGAGGAACTCCCTGCGACGATCCCGGCATGTCAACCTACTCGATTCCGTGAAAAAAGATCCTGATGAGGCAGTTGCCGCGGGGCCAGTGATGTCCGCCGCAGAGGATGGTCACCGACACCGCCAGCGACTATTGTTTCTGCAGGCGATGCATCTGCAGATGGCCCATGTATCGGTGACACATCTGAAGGTGACAGCTTGAGTATCGCTTGCCGCGAGGTAATTTTCACGGCCACTGCACTTTCAGCAAGTGCAGTTCCCCCAGACGAGTCATCTGCAGGCGTCAGTTCACGAGATTGCACAGGGACCAGCAAGTGAATCCGAGTGAGAATCAGGCGACTCGAATCGGCGTCGCGATCGTTTTCTCTGGTGATCAGCTACTGGTCGGAGTGAGGGAGGCCCATCAGGTTCTTGCTGGTGCTCACGAGTTTCCCGGCGGCAAGTGCCTTCCAGACGAAACGCCTGAACAATGTGCGATTCGCGAGTGTCAGGAAGAGACAGGTCTGGCCGTTCAGGTCGTAGAACTGCTGGACCGTAGGGTCCATGACTATCCCCACGGCCGCGTGGAGGTTTCGTTCTTCGAATGCATCACTGAATCTAATGTGTCAGATCCCTTGCTGGGAAACTTCCGCTGGATCAGGCGAAACGAGCTGGAATCGTGTCGTTTCCCTGAGGCCAATCGTCACGTCGTCGACCTGATTCTCAGCAGAAGTCCTTCTCGCAGTTGAGTCCGTTCTTCTGAGACGGCGAGAGAGTCCTCTGGTAGTAAGAACGGATTGAGACAACGGAAGAACTCTTCGATGTCACACTTTCAGGATTCTCAGAACGTTTCTCCCATTGACTGGGACACTCTGCGCGCAGCCGCAGCGGCAGCCAGCCAACAAAGCTACAGCCCGTACAGCCACTTCCCGGTCGGGGCGGCTCTGCTTACGATTGAGGGAAGTGTGTTCACCGGCACGAATGTCGAGAATGCCTCATTCGGGCTGACAATTTGTGCTGAGCGTTCCGCCACCTGTAGCGCTGTTACCGCAGGAGCAAAACAGTTGCTGGCCGTCGCGATCTACACGCCCACGGCGAACTGCACGCCCCCCTGCGGTGCCTGCCGACAGTTCCTGCTTGAATTCGCATCCCCTGCCTTGCAGGTGCGCAGTTTCTGCGACACTGATCACGTACTTGAGATCAGCGTTGACGAACTGCTGCCCTTCGCGTTCCGTCTGTAACGTCCTCCTTCGAGAGAGCAGACAGACGCTCAGGGCAAACAACTTCCGCTGCCAGCTATTTCTGGTCGGGCTTCAGATACTTGTTGAAGAAGCCAATGACGACGGGGCGAAGGTCACGCTGTTTCGGTTGCAGGTGGAACGTGTGAGGAGCGTCGGGAATGATGATCAATTCATGAACGACCCCGGCCTCGGTCAGAGCTCGGGCGAAGAGCTGTGAGTCTTCCACCGGGACAGTCGTATCGGCGGTCCCATGCAGAATCAGGACCGGAGGATCTTTCGGGTCAAGATGCGAAAGCGGCGTCACCTGTTTTGCGAACACGTCGAACTGCGGGTTTTTCGGATCGACGAGACGTGTAATACGCTTTGGATCGGCCGCCATGGGGCCGTATAGATCGACGACAGCCTGCACTTGGCAGGAATGTTCTCCATACGGTCCAGCGGGATCGAGACCTGACTCCGGGCCAGTGACGCCGACCATTGCCGCGAGATGGCCACCAGCGGAGCCCCCAATCACTCCAATATGGTCAGGATCAATCTGGTATTCCTCGGCATTGGCCCGCAGCCAGCGCACAGCGGTCTTGCAGTCATACAGGTTCTGCGGCCAGATTTTCGGCCCATTCGCAGGCTGCAGCAGATAGTCAATGCTCAGGCAGACATAACCTTCTTTCGCCATGGTCGTGCCGATGTTGATCTCACGGGC
This sequence comes from Planctomycetota bacterium, assembly GCA_023417655.1. Lineage (GTDB taxonomy): Bacteria > Planctomycetota > Planctomycetia > Planctomycetales > Planctomycetaceae > Planctomicrobium. Next base: position 179,835 of record JAEZFD010000043.1, read on the forward strand.
GGCATCCCGCTTGCCGCCGCTCCAGCCTCCGCCGTGAATCATGACGATGGCCGGTCGCTTTTCCCCGGGCTTCGCGCTGGGGGGAAGATAGAGATCCGCTTTCTCGTTGCGATCGTCACCGAGGTACGAAATCCCCTTCTGAATCTGCACTTCGTCCGCCGCAATGCAAACACCCGGCATGACGAGTAGCAGTGCCGAAAGCACTGCGAACGAAAATCTCAGAGTCAGCATGCCATCTCTTTCTTCAGTTATGGTTCCCAAATGGGAAGACCCGTAGCGAGACTGATTCAGGTGGAAATTTCTGCGTCCGGTCCCATTCACTTCGCCTGGGCCTTGTTGATGCTGCGGAGCCAAGCTTTCAGCGAGCGGAAACTATTGTCGAGATCCTTCGCATGAGATCAAGTAGAGCGGAGTAAGCATGAGGCCGGTGAGAAGCAGATCCTGCGTCTTTGTGGACTGAGTGTTTGGGAAATAGCGATGTGAAACATCTGCGAGCGGCGGCCGGGCACGGACGGTGTTCTGTCTTATCGGTCAGTGAGAGATCGTTCTGGTCGGTGAACGATCAGTTTAGGAGCCGAGAAAGCCGTTCGATTGCATTGTATTGCGCCGATAGAGCTGAAAATGACCGAAAGCCGGTTACCTCTTAAAGTACGAATTCAAATGAGCTTATGGGTGTTTGCTTGGCGCTCTTGTGTTTCAGTCGAAGCTCATGTGTCCCATTATCCGGCATCAACATTGCTTGACGTGTGGTCCGATCTCAATATGCGCTCACAGAATTAAGCATCACATCAAGTCGAGTCGCTTCAACCTCGTCATCAGAAACATCCACGGTTCCGGTTGGTTCACTTCTTGCATTCACTGCTCACTGACAGACCCGGCTATGAGACTGCGATGTCTCCGTGCCATTAGCAATATCGAACGTTGATTTACGGAACAGTCCTCCCTGCTTGGCGAGAGAGGAATGAGTTTTCGTACGCGGGTGAACCTTGTCGCCCTTTTCGATGACGCCGCCCGCAGACCCGTCTTTTTCTATCTTCAGTCTCCATATGATCCTGCTGTCTCGCAAGGGGCAGGTTCTTCCATTCTTTACTTCGGTCCGGTTCGAGCGAAAGGACAATGATGTTCTGGAACCTTAATAGATCACTTTTGGGCTCCTCTTTCCCGGTGAGGAGCCGGCGGAACTCTGCGGAGAGAAGATTTCATCGCTCGCAAGAGGGATTCACTCTGATTGAACTACTGGTCGTGATTGCAATTATTGCCGTTCTGATTGCATTGCTGTTGCCTGCAGTTCAGCAAGCTCGTGAAGCTGCCCGCCGTTCACAATGTAAGAATAACTTGAAGCAATTAGGACTAGCTCTGCATAACTATCACGACACATTTAAGCTTTTCCCATATCGCCAAGGCGGGACAGCGAATCTTGGGAATCGTGACGGGCATGACATGGGGAATGACAACCGCGGAAGCGGCATGATCGGAATGTTGCCCTATCTGGACCAGGGTCCATTATTCAACTCTATCAACTCCGAAGAGACGATTGGCGGTGTTCCGTGGCCCGCTGGAGGGCCTCGCCCGTGGAATACAACCTATCCTCACTTCAAGGCACGTGTGCCGGGTCTGATTTGCCCGTCAGCGGGGAAATCAATGAATACGACCACTCTCGGCCCGAACAACTACGTTTTCTGCGGCGGAGACACCACTCAGATTGGCGGACGTGAGAATCAAGGCAGAGGTCGTCGCCCACGAGGCGTCTTCGGTTGGCAATCGAGTACTACGATTGCAGACATCGCAGATGGAACGAGTAATACGATCCTGATGAGTGAACGTCGATTCGCAGCCGTAGCGAACGATCTCGGGAATTTTGTTGTCGGACAAGGTTATGCAACCCCCGCTGCCTGCAAGGCGACTGCCAGCGGTGGAAAGTATACCGTTGCGGCGGCCCAACTTAACAATGCGACCGGCACTCGCTGGGCGGATGGAGGAACTTCCTTCGCTGCGATGAATACGGTTCTTCCCCCGAATAATCCCAGCTGTAATTCAGATCCGGCAGGAACTGATACAACGGATCATCGTGATGGTTATCACACAGCAACGAGCGCGCACACTGGCGGCGTTCATGCTTTAATGGGTGACGGATCAGTACGCTTCGTGAATGACAATATTCACGCCGGGAATCCCGAAACGGATCCCACCATCGCGACGCTGCCAGGTGACAGCCCGTTCGGGATATGGGGAGCACTCGGGACAAAAGCAGGAGGAGAAACGGTCGGCGATTTTTAAGCAAAGCAATAGGCACGCGCTCCGGACATCGCGCCATTCGACAGCAGACTTAATGTTCGCATTGAGTTAGTGGCGTAGCATCCCCTTTGAAGTTGACCCAGTTAATACGAAGGCAGCGACACTGCCGTACTCATGGCAGTGTCGCTGCACCGTTTTTAAGATCAGGTCTTGGACTGCAGAAAGCGCTGGCTACGCCATCGCCGGGTCACTTGTTCCCCAGGCACCGGTTTCGAAGCGCCCGGCGTAGCGTGATTCGCTGGCATTGGTTCCCTGTGTGATGACGCTGAAGTCATACCACTGGGAGCTGCGTGTCAGGTCAACCTGCAACGTCGCAGTTTTGCCTGCCGCAATCGTCTGTTGCTGGAGCGGATTCCCGTAGGCGTGGTCCTTCAACACAACCTTCACTTCGGCGTGAGAGTCCGGATTCTGAATGTTCACGTGGAGTTGAGTCCCGTCAGCTGCTTCGTTCTTTCCGGGAGCAGTCGGGCTGCGAAGTTGGATCGCAGGGGGGAGCGATTGAGATCCACCTGAGAATTCGCGGAAGAAACCGTTCGGGCCATGGACTCGCAGTCGATACACGCCGTCTTTGAAGTCTGCCAGTGGCCAGCACTCTTCCAGTGACTGGCCTGCGGCGACCGCATAATGGCGTACCTGCAAGCCGTCGGCTGTCTCTGCGTAGATAATAAACGGAGCCCCTGATGAAGCCGCACCGAATCGCTTGTTTCCCGTCGCCATCGTGACGACGAATGCTTTGTTCTGAGGATCCAGAGTGCCGCTCACCTCCAGTTCATAAGGCAGCGGACAGGCGGGCCGGGTGCCGGGTTCCTGCTGAGGCAGCGCCGATTTTCCGGGATTCGTTCTGATCTGTTTGATTTCGTCTGGGGTCAGTGCGTGATACCCGGTCGGCAGCTCCTTGAAGCGGGCATTATAAATCTGCTGAATGAACGGATCGCGTTCCACGAACTTCTCGAGGCCCGGCGAGTTGTCTGTCGCCTTGCGGAAGGCAGAGGTGAGGTCTCCACAGATTGTTCGTCGCCAAGGAGAGATATTCGTCTCGAGAATCTCTTTGCCTGATTTGTGCGCGGCAAACTTCTCGACGAACTGAATCACAGACGTGTGATCGAACACTTGAGAGCAAACGGCCCCGCCCCGACTCCAAGGGGATGCGATGATCATCGGGACGCGGTAACCGAGTCCGAGTGAGTTGTCGCGCAGGGCCGCATTCGGCTTGTATTTCCGGTCGACGCCCTCTTCATAGAAATCGAGTTCCGTCGGCAGTCCGGCACTGGATCGGCCTGTTTCCGGGCGGTCTGGGTGCGGGGCCTGGAATGGCGGTACGTGATCGAAGTAGCCGTCATTTTCATCGTAGGTGAGAATGAAGACGGTCTTCTTCCAGACTTCCGGATTGCTCGTCAGGATGTTCAGCACTTCGGAGAGATACCACTGGCCGAACCATGCATAGCCCGGGTGATCGGAGAAGCGACCTGACGGCACCAGCCACGAAACCGTCGGCAGCTTGCCCTGCTGGACGTCCTGGCGGAACTGATGGAGCACGTCGCTGCGCGGGACTTTCAGCTCGCGTTTTTCGCCGTTGTCTTCGTAGACCAGATCTTCCAGTTCACGGAACTGCGGGTCACTGTCGTTGGTGACGAACGCCCGAACATGCAGACTTTTTTCGCGGGGGGAGAGTGCTTCGAACTTCTCCTGAGTATACTCATCCAGTTCCTTCTGGGTACGGGCGAGTGTGTTCTTCAAAGTCTGCAGGCGCTGCGTGGCCTTCTCTTTCTCATCGCCGCTCAGGTTTGGGAGACTCTTCTCCAGCGTGGTAATTTCACCGGGGATCGTTTGTGCACTCTGCGCGAGAAACTTGCGATGCCGGGTGAACAGACGCACGTTGTACTGGGTGAACCACTCCAGCGGACTGCAGCCGAAGTTCCCCAGCCATGAGGCCGCTTCCGCTCCCAGACCCGTCGGGACGGTCAGTTCGTTCTGATAGATCTTCCATGAGACGCCAGCATCTTCGAGCCGTTCCGGGAAGGTCGTCCATTCCCGCCAGTTCTGATAGCTGCAGTCCTCATTGCGGACGACGGCCTGCGAGTCAGGTGTCTGTGCAGTGCGGCAGGTGCCGGTCCAGAGATGCAGACGGTTCGGAGTCGTTCCGGTCAGAGTCGAACAGAAGTTCTGGTCGCAGATCGTAAACGCGTCCGCAAGGGCATAATAGAACGGAATATCTTCGCGTGTGTGATGCCCCATCGTGAGTGGCATCTTCTCATAGCTCTTGTTTCGTGACTTCTTCACTTCGAGCCAGCGGTCATGCAACCCCTTGTTTGCAGCATCGGTCTGGTCGGCCCAACCGTGTGGCAGATCGCCCATCCACGTGGTCTTTGATTCCTTGATATCGAGGCGGAAGGGAGCGAATTTCTCTCCCGACGGAGCAGTTTGAACCCAGACCGGGTCTCCGTTCTTCTGAGTGATTGCTCGCGGATCCCGAAAGCCCCGGACACCGCGAAGGGACCCGAACGAGTGATCGAACGAGCGGTTTTCCTGCATCAGGATGACGACGTGTTCCGCATCCTGAAAACTGGTTCCCGGCGTTGGCTCAATGGCGGCCGCTCTCTGAATTGCAGAAAGAAATCCCCCGTTCACGCCTGCTGTGGCACCGGCGACAAAGGCAAGGTCCTGAAGAAACTGGCGACGTGACTGCATGACGTTCTTTCTGTCATCCGGAGGCGGGATTCCACTGGCCAGTCAGAATCTCACTCGTCGAACTCTGGCTGGTGGGGATCGGAGGGAAGCTGGCAATGCGGTGGTCCGCTATTGTGCTGAATCCACCTGGCTTTGCAATCTCAGAGAAGTGCCCATTGATGGGTTCCGGCAACCTGAAGTCAGAATTCGAGAACCAGCGGCAACTTCACACGAATAGCGGTGCGGGAGGAGGAATTGAAAACCACTGCGCAGGAAAAAGCCCGGGGCAGACTGAATCGTCCGTCCCGGGCTCAATTGACTCTTTCAGATGGCGGTAGCCGCGGCCTAACCGTTCCACTCGCCGGAGAAGACTTCGGTCGCTGGGCCGGTCATGTAGACTTCACCTGACTCTGCCCATTCAAGAATCAGATCGCCGCCGGGGAGATGGCAGAGAATCTTGCGGTCGGTGAGGCCATTCAGCACGCCGGCGACGGCGCAGGCACAGGCACCGGTGCCGCAGGCGAGTGTTTCTCCGCTTCCCCGTTCCCAGACCCGCATCTCGATTTCGGTGGGTGAAATGACTTTCACGAATTCTGCATTTACTCGTCGTGGGAATGCAGAATGGACTTCAATCTTCGGTCCAATGCCGAGAACCCATTCATCAGTGATTTCGTCGACGAAAGTCACGCAGTGCGGGTTTCCCATCGAAACGGCAGTCACTTTCAAGGTGCGGCCGTCGACTTCGAGTGGCACATTGACTGGAGGCGACCCGATCAGGGTTGTTGGAATCTGGGCGGCATTCAGAATCGGTTCGCCCATGTTCACTCGAACCTGCTGCACCTTGCCGTTCTCTGGAAAGACCTGCAGAGTGAGGACGCCGCGACCAGTTTCGATCGACAGGACGTCTTTCTTGGCGATGCCGTGATCATAGACGTATTTCGCGACGCAACGGACCCCGTTGCCACACATCTCGGATTCACTGCCGTCGGCATTAAACATCCGCATGCGGGCGTCGCCCCGTTCGGATGGGCAAATCAGAATCAGGCCATCGCCGCCGATTCCAGTGTGGCGATCGCTGACACGGCGGGCCAGTTCGGCAATATCTCCGTCCAGCCGCTCGGTGAAAGCATTGACGTACACGTAGTCGTTTCCGGCGCCGTGCATCTTGGTAAACCGCATTTTCGACTCGCTTTTGAAGGCACGACGCTGATCGTGACCGGAAAAGACCGGGAGTTCCCGGGCTGTTGATATTCTGAGCCCCCCGCAGAGGGACCCGTATTGTTGCAGATCCATCGCCGGGGACAAGACAGACAAAAACGGCGGTCAAGGGGCTCAAAATGTGGAAATCACGGAAACTTGACCGGTTTTCGACAACACTTCTATACTCCCCTCTGCGTGACCGGCCGTCGTTTCTCCTGATGACACAAGAGGAATGGCACCGGTCACACTGTCGCGAGTGAGACGGGCTCGGCGTTTAACACCGCTGCGCACGCGTTCCACTTGAAGGGAACCTCAGGCGTCAGCCAGGTGGGCTTCACTCACGGATGTCGTGAGCCGCACGGTTATCCTCACTCCTTTTCGCGACGTTTCGGATTCGGTGTCGGCTGACCCGGGTCGCTATGTTCGCGGACTTGAAAATCCAGGCCCGAAAAGGCCGCAGGCTGTGACTGGTCATGACAGGTACACCCCCTTCGACGAATGCGAATGATCACTATCACCACACGCCAGAGCCAAATGAGCTGGGCAAGGTTCTGAATTCAGGCTTAGCCAAATCGGAACCGTACTGGAATCAAATTCTGATCGCGGTTGTTGTACTGGTCGTTCTGGCGGCGGGGTACGTCTTCTGGAAACGCAGCAGCGACGCGCAGAAGTCGGTCGGCTGGAGTGAGTTCGCTCTCTGTCGCGCTCCGGATGATTATCTCGCACTCGCTGACAAATACCCGGATGCCCCTGTCGGTCAATGGGCTCGTCTGCAGGCGGCCCGACAGTTCCTCGGGGAAGGTCTGGCACAAACTCTGACGAACCGTGCTGCCAGCGACGAGCGTCTGCAGCAGTCACAGTCGGCTTATGACAAACTTCTTAAGCAGGATGTCTCTCCGCTCATTCGGGAAGAAGCTCTGTATGGTCTGGCGACCGCACAAGAAGCACTGTCCAGCGGCGATGAAAAGACCGCCATTCAGACATACGAACAGCTGCTGAAAGAGTTCCCGCAGTCTCAGCACCGCCTCTGGGCGAAGGAACGAATTGAAGCACTGAAGGCCCCGGGCACGAGCGACTTCTACGCCTGGTTCCGCAAGCAGAATCCGAAACCGGCTGATCGCCCTTCTCCGCTTGATATCCCAGCGACACCGCCAGAGGACGTGTTTAAGGACATCCAGCTGCCGACCGGCAATCCTCCCAAAGAAGGCTCCCCCGCTACTGAGATGAAACTGGAACTGCCAAAGCCAGAAGGCGAACCAGCGAAGCCGCTCCCGGGAGGAGCGACCCCTCCAGCTGATTCAGCAAAGTCTTCGGCTCCAGCAATGCCAGCAGACGCTCCAAAGGCAGACGCTCCAAAGGCAGACGCTCCAAAAGCTGACGCTCCAAAAGCTGACGCTCCAAAAGCTGACGAAGCCAAGCCAGCTGAAGAAGCCAAGAAGTAATTAGCTCGAACACCTGTCAAACAGGTTTTCTCTTCGCCCGTCCGGTGTACGCCGGACGGGCAATTCGTTCCATCGCTTGTCATTTTCTGATTTCAGCGGCAATTGCGCATGACCGAGGAATTTTCATCTGAGGTCCAGTCGCTCACGGTTGAGGCACGTGGCCACGGCTGGCGCGTCGATCATTACCTCACTCGCATCTTCCCCAATCACAGCCGGGGACTCTTTCAAAAGGCGATTGAACAGCAGACCGTGCTCGTCAACGGTCTTGTCGTGAAGGCAAGCCGCCGCCTCAGGGTGAATGATCGCATCACGCTGACCCTGCCCAAGCAGCCGGATAGCAGCATCGCGGCTGAGAATCTGCCAATCGAAGTGATCTATGAAGATGACGCACTCGCCGTCATCAATAAAGCGGCCAATATGGTCACGCATCCCGGGAAAGCCAACTATACCGGGACTCTGGCTGCTGCCGTCCAGTATCACTTCGATACGCTGAGCGACGTTGCCGGTGAACTCAGGCCGGGGATCGTTCACCGTCTCGATCGCGACACTACCGGTGTCATCATCATCGCGAAAGACAATCAGGTTCATCATCGACTGACCAAGCAGTTCGAGCAGCGGACTGTGAAGAAGGAATACCGAGCCATTGTCCGCGGGAACTTTGATCGGGATTCGGACTACATTCGGACGCACTTGAAGGTGCATCCAAAGGCTCATGAGAAGATGATTGTCTGTCCTCCCGACGAGAAATCGCGTGAGGCCGTAACCTTATACCGGGTGCTGAATGAGTTCCGCGGATTCACCGAAGTGCAGCTGCTGCCTGAAACCGGACGGACACACCAGCTCCGCGTTCACATGCAGTATCTCAAACATCCGATCATCGCCGACCGCCTTTATGCGGGACATGATCGGTTGCTGTTGTCAGAATTGATAGGAGAACCGGCTGTCGAGGGAGAGGTCCCGTTGATTCAACGGCAGGCGCTGCATGCGTATCGCCTGCAGCTGCGACATCCAGTCACAGATGCCATTATGCAGTTTGAAGCACCGCTTCCAGTGGATATGCAGAACACACTCGATGCCCTGCATGAGCACCGGCCTTTGACCAAACCGAAGTAGCACGATGCTTCTCCGGTGTGTGCCGTTTCTGAATGGAAATGAACTTCAACACAAAAGGGGCATGCGATGAGACTGGCCAAGGTGCGAACAAATCAGCAACAAGAGGCTGTTGCGGTTCTTGAAGAGAGTGTTGCTCATCTGCTCCAGTCAACGGACGGCGCAGTGCCGCTCACCTTGACAGATATCCTGCATTCGTCCTCCCCTCTCTCGACTGCCCGCAAGCTGCTCGCGACTGCGAAGGAAGTTCCGCTCGATCATGTCACATTGCTCGCTCCCATTGATCAGCAGGAAGTCTGGGCTGCCGGGGTAACCTACAAACGCAGTCAGGTCGCCCGTATGGAGGAGTCTGAGTCGGCCGCCTCGCATTACGACAAAGTCTATTCCGCTGACCGGCCGGAACTGTTCTTCAAAGCGACCCCCAATCGCGTGTCACATCCCGGGGAGCCGGTTCGTGTTCGAGCTGACAGCAATTGGTCAGTGCCGGAACCTGAGTTCACGCTCGTGCTGAATCCGCAGCTCGAGATCGTCGGTTACACGATCGGGAATGACATGTCGGCCCGGGATATCGAAGGCGAGAATCCCCTCTATCTGCCGCAGGCAAAGGTCTATCGCCAGTGCTGCGCACTCGGGCCCTGCATTCAGCTCGTTGATGGTCCTCTGGACTTGGCAGGGACGGAGATTGAACTCGAGATTACCCGGAACGGAAAGCCCGAATTTCAGGGGACGACATCGCTCAGTCAGCTGCATCGGACACTGCCGGAACTGGCCCGATGGCTGGGACGGGAAGACGATTTTCCAACCGGAGCTTTCTTGTTGACCGGGACCGGACTCGTGCCGGAGAGTGACTTCACCCTTGAGAATGGCGATGAAGTTGCGATTACGATTTCCGGAATCGGTACTCTGAAAAATCCGGTCGTGAAAGAGTCACTGCGGCGGTAAACCCGCCCGGGCTTTTAAACCGCTGGGGGGAACGATCTCGGATCCAGATAAAACAAAAGACCGCTGGAAGCCTGTTCGCTTCCAGTGGTCTTTTGAGTTCAACTGCTCCGCCATCCGGGCACAGGGCGGAGGACACTCGGTAGAGCACACTGACCTAGTGAGCTTCACATTCCTTCTGGTAATCGGCGTAGCTCAGCAGCTTTTCGAGGTCTGCTGGGTTAGACATCTCAATCTTCAAGATCCAGCCGGCGCCGAACGGATCATCGCTCAGTGGACTCAGGTCGTCCTGCAGGGCAGCATTGGTTTCCACGATCTTGCCGCTGACCGGGGCATACAGATCGGAAACGGCTTTCACACTCTCAATTTCCCCGACGGTATTTCCGGCGGCGACAGTGGTGCCGACATTCGGGAACTCCAGGTGCACCACGTCCGTCAGTTCCTTCACGGCGAAGTCACTGATGCCAATGATGGCGGTTGACCCATTGACGGCCACCCATTCGTGTGTTTTTGCAAATTTCAATTCGCTGGGGTTCATACCAAGACTTTTCTCAGAGATCGAGATATTGGGAAGGCACGATGCCGATCGATCACGCCGGAATGAAACTTTTCATCTGAGTCAGCGATGTCGGATGTGACGCAGAGATTCGTGAACTGTAGCACTCGACCGACAATGTTGACGACTGTGGACCGACCGAAACGGCAGAAATTCGCTCCGGGCTGCTGGCTCACCTGTCGATGCTGCTATCCCCTTCCCCGCTGGCTCAGTCGACTCGGGGAGAGGTTTTGCAACTGATTGAACTGTGTTCCCCTTTAGGGAAGCCGGGCGGCGGCGACGGGAACGACCCCGTTCTTGCTGCAGCAGTCCACGCCGTTGGCGGTGTGGCTCAAGTGCGGATGGCCCTCTTCATAAGCAGCGATCTTTTCAAGACGCCGTTGATGCCGACCGCCTTCAAATTCGGTTCGCAGCCAGATTTCGACGATTCGCCCGAGCAGTCGATCCCCCAGCATGTCGGCAGAGAGACACATGACGTTGGCGTTGTTGTGCCGACGGCTGTATTCGGCCGTGACGTCATCATGGCAGGTGACGGCGCGGATCCCGGCCAGTTTGTTGGCGGCGATGCACATCCCCATGCCGGTGCCGCAAATCAGGATTCCTCGCTCTGCGTCGCCAGAGGCTACGGCCTCGGCGACCTGAAACGCATAATCAGGATAGTCGACGCTCTTGTTTTCCTCGGGGCCAAAATCAATCCCCTCGTGGCCGAGTTCCTTCAGTTGTTCAAGGATCTGTGCTTTGACTCTGACGCCTCGGTGGTCACTTGCGATGCCCACTTTCATTCCGAAGCTCCTTTTTTTCCCGAAAAGTCAATCTCATCCAGCAGTCGCTGGAGATGCTTGGTGATGGTTTGCTTGCACCGCACGTATTCATCCAGTCCTGCCCCGATTGGGTCGGGAACATCCTGGGACTGAGGTGACAGCAATTTGACCTGTCCGGAGAGTTCCGGATAGGCTGAAACGACGGCCTCGCGATGGCTGCGAGTCATGGTGTAAATGTGATCGCAGTGCAGCAACAGTTCTTCTGTCAGGGGCTGACTCTCATGGGTACTCAGGTCGATTCCCTCTTCCCGCAAGAGTGCGACGGCATCAGGGCTGGCGAGCGCCCCCTTGTATGCGGCCAAACCGGCGGAGAGAACGACATACCCGTGATCGAGCAATTCGTCTTCGCGGCATTCCAGTCGGTCCGCGAGCATTCTGCGAAACAAGGCTTCAGCCATGGGACTGCGGCACGTGTTTCCCGTGCAGACGAACAGATAAACTTCACCGGCAAGACGGTCTAACATGCGTTTGCTGACTACTCCCTGACGCTCGACCTGAAATTTCTGGTCCTGAACAGAGACCACGGTCGGCGTTTCTGAAAATCGGGCACGCGGATTCCGGATGATCACGCTGACTTCGCTTTCGGTCAGCGATGGCAGTTCGTCGTGACCCGGGCCGAGTAGACTCAAAATGGGTGACGACACAGCCCAGAGAACTTCCTGACAGAAGGAGTCCGCTGGACAATAAAAGGCACGGCCATTTGCACTCAGGCCCCAGTTTTGCGACAGGATGGGCCACTGACGTGCGAGGCCTTCTGCAATGCCAGAACCGCTGCGGAGGATGACCGGCCCCGGCCAGCACCGCGCGGAGAGTTTGCTGAAGAGCTTTGGGGCATCCGTCAGATAGTCATGGACCATGCTGGGGTGAGGGATGCTGATTGCGGCCTGTCCTTGAGCGGTATTGGCTGCCTGCAGGCGACCGGCGGCCTGATCCGAAATCGCCAGGGCCGCCAGATTCCATCCAGATTCGTCTGGCAGACACACGATCTCCCCGGCTTCCAGTTCAGACACGGCTATCTGCACCGCTTCCTGGGCATCAGCAATCTGATCAAGGAAGATTTCACGGGGCATGAGCGAGAGCTCGGAGAGAAGGTAAAAAGAGAATAGGCGACCACACGATCCAACGAAATGGGCGGAGCGCGCTGTGTGTATGTTATCCCGTTGATGAATGCTCAGCAACTACCGATCAAGGTGGAATTCACTTGGGCGCAAAGAGACGGGAGTGAGAAGTTCAATCGAGATTCATTCGATAGAATTTGATGTAAGTGATTTCGTGGAATATTGATGCGTTTTTCGAGTTCTCTGGGAGTTTGCCCGATGTTTCCCTCAATTCTCTCGCCCGGTTTCGGCGATTCCGAAACTTAGTGAAGAAACTTCTGATAAGAGTTACGAGGAAGACCAGCTTGTTACTGGGATTCCCCTCCCTATTTTGTCAGGGAGATCTACTGGTTCGTCCTGTTCTCATCAGGCTTTCGAATCCCCCCAAATGCTGCGAAGCATCCATTTGCATGCAGTAACTCCACGCTGTCGAATCCAGCCCCCCTGAGCCAGTTCAACTGCTCAGGAACGGATCGGGGTGAATCTTCATATGTTGAATATGCGAAGACCTGATCTCGATATACTTCCCCCTTCAAGGAAGTCAGATACTTGCCGTAGCGTTGCCACATCAACTGTTGAATGCCGGAATGACGATGGGTGACCAGATCGAAAATCCAGAAGCTCCCCCCTGCCCGGGTCGCGTTGAAAACCTTCTGGAATGTCTCAATCCACTCGGATTCTGTTCGAAGGTGATGCAGTACGGCGCCGGCCAGAACGACGTCATAACCATCTCCGCGCAGAGTGACCTCGCGGAGATCTGCCTGAATGGTCTTAGCCGTGATATTTCGGCATGCAAGCACCCTTTCCCGGGCTTTCTCGAGCATGGGCTGACTTAAATCAACAAGCGTGACATCTGTGATTGAGTCGCAGCATGACAGGAGCCGTAATGTGAAGTTTCCGGCCCCACAGCCCAGATCCAGAATGCGCCGAGGATACGGTGTGACCGCGAGGGCGGCTTGCGTGATGAGCTCCAGGGCCAACGGAGCATCCATCGCCGCAGACTGCCCTGTTTCCAGATTCGAAAAGCGTTCGACGTCATTGTCGAAGCGTGTTCGAATTTCCTCGACGGTCGACTGACCCTGAAACAGCGACATGACAGGACCGATCTCACGGGAACATGCGTGCGTTGGCGAATAATGAGGCTCGGGATCGATAGATCGCAGGCCCCCCTCTCAGATGCCAATTCGGCTCAGCGCTGAGGCCATCTGGCCGATCAGTTCAGCGAGCTTAGGATGCGACTCCTCGAATTGCTTGGTGACTCCCAGCAGATCATCCAGGACAGAGTCTCGATCGTTCTGGAACTCGGGAGGAAGAACGGGAGCCGTCTCGGTGTCGCTGGCCTGAAGAAGGCCTGAAACATCATTGGAAACCTGCTGGAGCAATGCCCGAGTCTCGGGATCCAGCGATGTGGAGGCCTCTTGAGCATCTCCCTGTAGCTGCGACTGCAGCTGGAGCAGCGTCTGCTTCAGTTCTTCTCTACCCATTGCAGTCACTTGCTCCCGTCTCGCGCTGTGTACCGGATTGATACCGATTCTATTCTATCCATGTGACGTGCGCAGAAGAACCCCCGGTGCGAAACCGTGAGTTCTCCTGCCGTCGAACTTTCTGGCTGTTTACAGGCCCAACCAAGGGAGCGGAGCTCCGGCTTCGGGGAGACTGACCAGCTGAGCCCCGGTGATGTCCGGGTATTTGAGAATTTCTTCGAGCGCTTCCTGTGAGGGGCGGCTGTCGACGTTTACGGCAGCGACGGCATCTCCGCCCGGCGTCTTGGAGCGGCGTCCGACGGCCATGTGAGAGATGTTGACACCGTGCTTGCCGAATGTCGTGCCGATCGCCCCGATGACCCCTGGGACGTCGCGATGCGAGAAGATCAGCATCAGGCCGTCGAGGTAGGAATCGAGCTGGTAATCGTTGACCTTCACCAGCCGGAGGAAGTCGTTGCCGAACGTTGTTCCGGCGATCGTGTGAGTCCCCTTCTCGGTTTCCGCGGTGACCGAGATCATTGTGGCGAAGGCTCCCCCCTCGGTGGTGGAAACTGTGGTGATGGGAATCCCGCGATCAGCGGCGGTCAGGTCAGCATTCACGATGCTGACGTTCGTTTCGAGTGCGGCGGACAGCAGGCCAGAGGTGAAGGCACTGGCGATCAGCTTGATCGGTTTGGAGGCAACGTCGCCACGGAACTGCAGCCGGGCGGACTTCACGGCTTCGCCTTTCGTCAGCTGAGCCAGCAGGAGTCCCAGACGATAGGCCAGATCGAGATAGTGTCGAGCCGCTTCCAGCTCTTTCCCTGAGATCGGCACCATGTTCACTGCCGAACGAATTTCGTTCTTCGTCAGGAAGTTGGCGACGATTTCAGCCGCTTCGAGTGCGACCTGTTCCTGTGCTTCTTCAGTCGAAGCGGCCAAGTGCGGCGTTGACAACACTTGAGGCAGTTTCGTCAGGCGGAAATTGGCTGGAGGCGGTTCCTGAGAGAAAACGTCCAGCGCTGCGCCAGCCACGTGGCCTGACTCAATGGCGTCTGCCAGAGCTTCTTCATCGACGATACCGCCGCGAGCACAGTTGACAATCCGCACTCCCTTCTTCAGGGTCGCCAGTCGCTTGGCGCCCAGCAGTCCGCGTGTTTCGGCTGTCAGCGGCGTGTGAACGGTCAGAATGTCACACTTGGTGATCATCGCATCGAGGTCACGATAAAGTTCGATGCCCAGTTGGGAGGCCTTTTCCTCACTGAGGAATGGGTCAAAGCCGAGAACGTTCATTTCCAGACCGATACAGCGCTTTGCGACGTTCAGTCCAATTCGTCCGAGTCCGATCACGCCGACCGTTTTTCCGGCGAGCTGTGTTCCGGTGAAGCTCTTCCGATCCCATTTTCCCTCGAGCATGGTCTGCGAGGCAGGACCGATGCAGCGGACCATCGCCATCATCATGGCAACGGTGTGTTCCGCGGTGCTGATGGTGTTTCCATCAGGCGTGTTACAAACCACGATCCCCTGTCGGGTGGCAGTTGGCAAATCGACGTTATCGACACCGACACCTGCGCGGGCGATGACTTTCAGTCGCGTCTGACCTTCGAGCACGTCAGCCGACAGCTTGGTTCCACTCCGAATGACAATTCCGTCTGCGCTCTGGAGGGCGACTTTCAGGTCAGCCGGTTTCATGCCCGGTGAATAGACCACTTCGATTTGCGGGAAGCTTTTGAGCAGGTCGAGGCCCTGAGGCGACAGACTGTCGGTGACAAGCACGCGGTACATTGCAGTTCCAGTGATTCGAAGGGTCAAGACGGCAGTTCCGCCGCAAGTTCATATCCAGCCAACAGGTTCCGTTGACCGGATGCACCTGGACTGGCGCGGGCTCGCGACTTGGGACGGAATCTCAGATCATGTAGCATAGGCATCCGTCTGTCAGCAGCAAGTGAGAGCGGCTGAATGTTCCGGGTATCGTTTCCCCAGATAAGGTTCAATTGACGATGCAGGCTCACGAACTCAGGGCGGTCCAGGCACCCTTCAAAAGCCAGTATCAGTCGGATCCTGCTACGGCGTTTCAGACGCTCACTGCGTCCGGGACGATCGATCTTCCCACTCTGACTGTGAAGCTGGACTATGTTGGACCGGGATGGGACCGGACCGGAATGCACCCTTTAACGGGAGGAGACGGGAAGTCGGCTTGTGCAGCGGAAATGCTGTTGAATGCCGTCGCCGGTTGTGCGGGCGTGACCCTCGCTGCCGTCGCAACTGCAATGGAATTACCGATCAACGCGGCGAAGTTGACTGTCTCAGGTGATGTCGATTTTCGCGGGACACTCGCTGTCAGTCGGGACGTCCCGGTCGGATTTCAGGCAGTCAGGGTCCACTTTGTCATCGACTCCGGAGCCCCTGATGCAAAATTGACGAAGCTGACGGAACTTGCGGAGCGGTACTGCGTGGTTGCTCAGACCCTGAAGGATGTTTCCGTTTCCTGGGAACGAATCGGGACCGCTGTTTGAGGATTCGGTTTGAGGATAAAGGTCACGAGGAGCATCGTGAGTCGTGCACGCTACTGTGGGCTCTCTCGCGAGGACAGGTTTCGATTCCCGCACCGGTGAAGGTGGGATGACTGATGCGGCGAATTCTGATTCTGGGCGCCAGTAATGTGACACTGGCTTTTCCGCTGATCGCGACTGCCTGCATTTCGGGAAGATCGTCAGCGCCTGTCGAACTCTTCGCGGCGCATGGTCACGGTCGATCATTCTGCAAACGGAGCTACGTGCTTCATCGGGGCTTACCATCGATCCCGGAATGCGGCATCTGGGAGGACCTTGAGAGTCGGCCGCCCGTCGAAGGTCAGTGGGCCCTTCTGACGGATATTGGTAACGACCTGATCTATGGGGTCCCGGTGGAATTGATCGCTGAACGAGTGGAAGACTGCATCGGCCGTATCGTGGCCTCCAAGATGCCGCTGACCTACGTCCCGCCTCCACTCGAACGGATCCAGCTACTGACCGAACGCAGTTACCGCGTCATCAAACAAATCCTCTTTCCAGGGCCGACGGTTCCGTGGAGACAGATTCCCCGGGACATCGTCCAATTGAATGAGAGAATCACGCAGGTTGTGCAAGAGGCGGGAGGGACGATCGTTCAACCGGAGCTGAACTGGTACGGCGTTGACCCCATCCATATTCGTCCCCGACGACGGGCTGCAGCCTGGCAGAAGATTCTGTCTTCGTGGTCTTTCCCGGAAAATCCGGTTGTGGCCTGGCCGGGAATTAACAGAGCCAGCCAACTCTGGCGGCTGAGTCCGCAGGAACGAAGTTATTGGGCCCGGTCATATCAAAACGATCAGCCTGCCCTGGTCGATCCTGATCATTCTTCTTACTGGCTCTATTAGCTGGCCCTAATAGACCATTGTTGCTTTCTAATCTGCCCATCTCCGCCACGCGGAATTGAGTCGTTCATCAGTTGAATCTGGCGCTACGCGGGCGAACGGCAGAGCAAACTGCTCTCACTTCCCGGCGAAGTCAGCGAACGTCTCGACCCGACCAGTGTCCAGTTGCAGTACCGCTGCATTGCGGCCAAGAGATTTGATCTCAGTGACGACTGCGTAGGCTTCATCCTGCTTGCTGTGATAAGTCAGAATGACATCGCCCCATCAGCGTGCTGATAATGGCGTGAGTTTTCAGAACGTGAAAAAGAAATCAGCCGCCTTCTGCGGGACTCATGCAGAAGGCGGCTGATTTGATTCGGTTACTTGGATTCAGTCACTCAGTCGGGCTCACGCGTCGTGATGAGCTGATCCGTTGGTGCTGCCGTTTGATGTGCCCTTGCTGGAATGGCCATTTTCTTTGAAGGCCCGGCTGTTCAACTTGGGCGACTCTTCAGCTTCGTCGGCACGACGTCCCCGGCTGCCATAGCCATATCCATAGCCGTAGTAAGTCGAGTTGTATCCGGCCTCACGGGTGAAGTCGGCACTGCTTCCATAGGTGTTCAGGATGCAGCCACGAAGGTTGGACTTGGACGAACGCAGACGTCGGACCGCTTCGAAGACCTTCTGTTTGGGGTCGACCGAAGGTCGGATCACCAGGAGAGAGATATCGCACTTCTGAGAGACGATCGCCGGATCAGAGACCAGCAGCACAGGGCCGCTGTCGACCAGAACCATGTCGAACATCTTCTTGCAGGTATCCAGCACCTTGTCGAACTGTTCGGACTGCAAAAGTTCGGCAGGATTTCGGACGGCTCCCCCTGCTGTCATCACAGAGAATCCTTCGATTCCGGTTTCTTTGACTGCTTGTTCGACGGTCAGCTTTCCACGAAGAACTTCCGACAACCCTTGGTCGATCGGCATATTCATGAAACGGTGAACCGTTGGGGCCCGCATATCGCCATCGATGATGAGGACCTTCAAACCTAACTCGGAGAACGAAGCCCCGAGATTCGCAAGAATGGTCGATTTCCCGTCCTTCGCCTGGCTACTTGTGACCATTGCAGTCCGCAGGTTCCCACTCTTCACTTCGCGGAGGAGATAGGTTCGCATCAAGCGGAACGCTTCAGCTTCCGGAGCCTGTGCGTCCACGATCACGCGGCCAGACTTGCGACTGTCACGCGACCGGGTGATCTTTCCGACCTGAGCAATCACCGGCACACCCAGAGCGGCGTCGATTTCGGTTGGAGTCCGGAACCGGCTATCCATCTGGTCTCCGAGGAGAGCAAGCGAAACACCGCACAGAAGTCCAACAAACAAGCCCCCGCAGATACTAATAGGAAGGCTTGGCCAGACCTGCTGGCCGAGCTGAGGAGCTTCCAGAACTTCGTGGATATATCCGCTCAGACCAGCAGCGGTGTCGAGGTCACGCAACTGATTGACAATACTGTCATAGAGGGCCTGCTTGCGGTCGATTTCTGCCTGAATCATTCGATCCCGCAGTTCGAACTCAATCAATGACTTCGAGTTTGTTTCCGCTTCGACGGCCAGCAGGTCGAGTTCGCGTTTCCGCTCATCGAGGGCCGCGAGGTCGTGGCGGAGAAAGCCGGTATAGGCCTTCAGCAGTAACTCAGGAGTCAGGCGGTCAAAGATCGGGCTATACTGCGTTTTCTTCTCGCTTTCCGCGAGAAGATTTTCGACCATAGCGATTTCGCGTCGCAGATTCTCAACGACAGGGTGCCCGGAGCTGAAGTTTGCCTCATGCTTTGCCAGATCGGCCCGCAGCTGTCTCAGAGTACCATACTTTGTCAGAGCTTCCTGGTTACGAGCAGCCTGAGACTGTTGGAACTCGGAAGATTCTGCGCTGGAGAAGCCGGCGAACGCGGTGAGCCGGGTCAGGCTCTCTCCGTCAATTAAGGCAATCAGTTCCAGCGGATCGCCTTTGTTTTCCTGAATGCTCTTGATGCTGGATGTCACGTTTTCCAGACGAGTGGCAACCGATGACCGTTGAATGTCCACAGTAACGAGTTCGTCCTGCAGACGACGGAACTTATCGAGGTAAACGTTACTGGTCCCATCACCTGAATAAAGGAGTGGGGCGTTTTTCCGCGCCGCGACGTAACTCTCTTCCAGTTTCTTCAGGTCCTGTTCAACTGTGTTCTGCACCTGCTGAATGAGACGGTTCGCCTGGGACATAATCCGGGTCACCTGCTCATCGAGGAACTTCTCATATTCCTGGACCAGAGATTCCAGAATTTTGACAGCTTCCTCAGGATCGCTATGCCTGAAAGCAATGTTCAAGCTGCGAGCGGAGCGAGCCCCGCCCTGGCCCCCTTTGGTCATTTTCAGGGACTTGATGACGTAATCAATCGCATCCGTGTCATCGTCGAGGTGAGCCTGAATGCCGGGCATAGCGGCGGCATTGACCCGTTCCAGCGCACTCCCGACGATCCGGCGGCTTGTCACAATTTCCATGTGATTGGCCAGAATCTCATCCTGGATCCGGTCCGAACCCCAGGAGCTGTCGCCTCCCTCTTTGGCACGCATGTCTTTGAGCGTGACCAGCATCTTCGCTTTTGTCTCGTATGTGATCTCAGCATTGGCCCAATAGATCACACCCAGCAAAAGGCCCACGACTCCGCAGCACGTGATCATCGCCGCCTGTCGGCGAAGAATTGCGACGACGTCCACCGTTGCGCCCGGCATGGAATTGATCGCTGAGCGAATCGGAGTCTGTGGCGCAGACTGCGAGGAATTTTCGGACATCTTCAACAGCCTCAAGAATGCAAAATGATATTGACCCTGTACGGAGATTCTCCGCTGGGACCGCGCTCCGGCTCGTCTGACAGATTCAGGATACGCGTACACGGAAGGGCACGCAAGATCCTAAACTTCGACACATTCGACTTCTTGACTGAAACCGCGATGATCGGAAACTCAAAAGTTTTCGGCATCTTTATCTGAACGGGCAGCCCACTTTAAATCATTCCGGTTGTTTTCTCCGACGTGCGCTGTGAGGAAACTTCCCTGCATTCTTTTCCGCTCTGATCGAGCGTTCGGAATCTGCGTCACATTGGACTGGCTCCGCGTGTATCCCATTGTGCAGCATGCTTTTATGGTAATCACTATTTGAGGCGACCGCCTACCGGCGAACGCCTCCCATCGTGGATGCGAGATGGATTTCATCCAGAAGCTTGCTGAGGGAGATCGGCGGCAACTGATCGTTTCCAGCGAGTCGTTGTTCGATATTCGAAGTGGGGGCACTGAACTGGGAGAGGCAGCGGACTCCGGTCACAACCGGGCTGGCTGGGTAAATTCCCATCAGTGTGAATTCTTCGAACCGGATTGTCGCAGTGACGTTCGGCGCGGTTGGACTTGGCTTGATTTCCTGGAATTTCTGACGGCCGTCTGTTGTTGCAAAGGCAATCAGCGTGGGTTCCCGCAGTAATGAGACCTGATCTTCGACCAGATGCAGGAAAATGAGTTCGTAGTCAGTGACTTTTGTCGTTCCGAGGCCACTTTTCCCTCCTCCGACATCTCGCTGGTACGAAAACGCAAGGACGAGGGTTCGGGTCGAAAAATCATTCGGGTCATCAGAGTTCGGAATTGATCCCAGCATCCGAATATTCGCGACCGCATCTTTGATCATCGGCTCCGGAGAGACTGTCTGGCCCTGCGACGTCCGCGAGACAAACGCGGCTTCTACCGGCCCGGCGAAGGTCAGTTTTCCTTCCTGATTCCGAAAAACGGTCGCCTGCAGGGCGAGCGAGTGGTTGGCCAGATAGCTCTCGATCGAGCCTTTTGAGACTGTGGGCAATTCACGCTGTCCGGCCGGGTCCATCTTCAGGCCAACAACGATGGCAGACTTCCGGAAGCTGATCACCGGATTCCCGATTTCGCCCATCTCTTTTGGGAGTGGATAAATGTCCGTTCCGACGGGCAACATCCGACAGACACCGCCGCGGAAGTTACTAATGGCGCGTTCAATGTCTTCCCGTCCCCAGGGGATTTGCTCCAGACGAGGAATCGCTCCAGCGTGAACAAGAAGTTCGGTCCAGTCCTTGACCTCGGCCCCTACAGGTTCGAGCGAGGTCATCGCTTCTTCCTGCGAGGCATCTTCCGAGGCGGCATCTTCGACCCGGGATTTTCTCGGAGAGGGAATGAGTGTCTTGGGGATCGTCCCGTTTGTCACAAACTGATTCCATTCATCCTGTGGAATCTTTTTCTTCACCACAATGCCAATGGCGAGCAGAACGCCCACGACACTCAGAGCGATATAAATGCGGGACTGATTCATAAAATTTACCCAGAATTACCCAAATCCTCTGTGGTGCATTCAGAGGGTGTCGGGATTGACTGACGAAAGTCCGCACGAGGCCCAAAGCAGAACGCGACAGGACTTCGTCTCGATGGAGGACCTCTCCCGTTTCATCGGGAATTGATCAATCGAACAGGTCCCATTTCCCATATTTGCTGAACAGCACATCTTCCTAGCAATTCATCGGATGCGCCAGAATTCTTTGGCCGACGCTCAGGAAGATTCCTTTAAAGGACTCCCCCGAGCGTTAACACGAACTCCTTGGTAGCCGGCCCACTCTGACAAGGGAACCGGATTGGCACGGAATTTCCACCTGCGCCGTCTATCCTAGTCGTAACGTTGCAAGGCTGTCAGCAGGAATTCTTCCGTTTCCTATTCCGATACCGACGTTTCGGGCGATTTATGCCGGTTGACCTTGCACCATTACGTCTGCCTTTGGAATCCCTCGTCTGTGACAATCAGGAGAGACGTTGACTGAGAATTGACCTGTTCGGACAACTGGCACCTGCAGTAATCTGCCCCAGCTCTTTTAGTCACCCTCATTGCACCCCGGCCGGACAAGGATCGTTGTGCTGCCGTTCCTGCTGGATTTCTGTTACCTCGCTCTGCTGTTGTTTCTTGCGCCGCGCCTGTTATGGCAGCGTTGGAAGAAAGGCAAATACCGGGCAGGCTGGAATCAGAAATGGTTCGGCGAACTCCCTGAACGGACCACTAACTCTTCTCCTCGAGTTTGGCTGCATGCCGTCAGCGTCGGAGAGATCCTGCAACTCAGGCAAATCGTTTCGCGTCTGCTTCATGCGCGCCCGGATCTGGATCTGCTCGTCACGACCACCACGGAGACCGGTTTTGCGGTTGCAAAGGAGAAGCTGAAAGGGTGCGAAGTTGCTTTCTTTCCGCTTGATTTCCGACGCACGGTGCGACAGGCACTCAAGCGAGTTCAACCGGATCTGATTGTTCTCGTCGAGCTGGAGCTTTGGCCGAACTTCGTACTGGAGGTCTCGCGGCAGCGAATCCCGTTGATGCTGATTAACGGGCGACTCAGTCCTCGCAGCTTTCGCGGATATCGATGGATTCGTCCATTAGTCTCGCGGCTGCTGCAAGGAGTGAATCCAATCGCTGTCCAGTCAGAGGAATATCGGGACCGGTTTCTCGCGCTCGGAGCGAACTCTGATTCATTGCATGTCACCGGCTCAATCAAGTTTGATGGGGTTGAAGGAGACCGGGAGAATCGCCGGACGCAAGAGCTGCGTGAGTGGCTTCGGATCACGTCGGAGCAGATCGTATTCGTAGCAGGGAGCACACAAGAGCCGGAAGAGGCGTATGCCATCGAGACCTATCTGGCTCTGCGTCAGAAATTTCCTGGGCTTCGCCTGATTCTGGTCCCGCGGCATCCTGACCGGGCCGATTTTGTTCTCTCCTTGCTGAAGGCGAGGCAACTTCCGGTGGCTCAACGGTCACTCGCTGGAATCTCGCTGCCAGCGGCCGCGGACCCAGTCGGTCTACTGGATACGGTCGGTGAACTGGAAGCCTGCTGGGGACTCGCCGACATTGCATTTGTCGGGGGGAGTTTCACGAATCGCGGCGGCCAGAACATGATTGAACCTGCGGCATATGGCGCCGCCGTCTGCTATGGACCAAATACGTCGAACTTCCGTCAGATCGTCGAGTTGCTGGAACAGCGTCATGCCTCGGAACGCGTGCTGTCCTCAATAGAGCTCGAAGAGTTTGTGCTGCGAATGGCGAAGAACCGGCGCGAGGCGCTCGCGATGGGTACTCGCGCTCGTGAATTAGTCCGCGAGCAGCAGGGAGCCACTGCTCAAACTGTAGAACTGATTCTCGACTCACTACAGGGGCTGCCGTTGCCCAAATCTTCAGCAGCTTAGCATCGCATTCTTCCCTGAGTTCGGGATGGCGAATTCCCCGGGTGTGATCGCTGCGCCTTCCTATCCTGGTGAGATAATTTTGTTCTGCGCGCGAATTTCTCTTTGATATGCATGCGGTTCCACTGGCGACCTGCTGCCGTGGATTATCCTGCATCGCCGCACAGCCATTTTAGATCACCGGAACGCATAGCTTCTTCGTGTGCGAATCAAATGGCTGAATAAAAAGTACCACGGTCTGGGAATTGCATCATTAGTGTTGGTTGATATTTCGCGATATGGAATGGTCAACTACTCGTCACGGTCAACTACTCGTCACAGAGTCAGTCATCCGCGCCAGCGATGTGGAAAAGTCACGATTCAAATAAACGTGAACTTCTGAGTCGCACAATCACGTCATCACAACATTATTCTCAAGGGGGCCAAATGCGGGAGCATCAATTCGAGAGAGTGAGTATCAGCCAAGGGTGCCCTTCTGGATCAAGTGACCGTTTGCGGGGCTTCACGTTGATTGAGCTGCTGGTGGTCATTGCGATCATCGCTGTTTTAATCGCCCTGCTACTTCCGGCGGTACAGCAGGCCCGTGAGGCGGCCCGTAGGACGCAGTGCAAAAACAATCTGAAGAACTACGGTCTCGCGATGCACAACTATCTCGATACCTATAACTGCTTCCCGCCGGGGAATATTGGTCAGAATGTTGGCAACTTCTGGCTCGGATTACTGCCTTATCTTGAGCAGGGGACTGCCCTCACCAATTGGAACTACGTGAACTCCTCACAGAGCAATGCAACGAACCGCAATATCCTGACGAAGGTCAGTTCCGCGATCTTCTTCTGTCCATCGAGCCCGTTGTCTCCAGCGAGCAGCGATACGGCTCAAGTGCCGCGTGCCCCGTTGCCGACGTATGCCGGAATTTCCGGAACTGCCATTGGGTATCAGGGAGCTGCCAGCACCACGGCCAAGACCGGGAACCGCGGAATGGTGAACGGTGATGGCGTTCTCGTACCGAATCGAGCGATTCGAATCGCTGAGATCACTGATGGGACAACCAATACCATTCTTATCGGAGAACAGTCAGATTTTGGGAGAGACTCCGCGGGGGCTCAGCATGATATGCGTTCGAGCGCCCCTTTCAGCTTTACTGCAGGAGCGAATTTTTCAGGCGTCCCTGGTCAAGGGACCTGTTGTACCGGGGATATTCATACTTATCTCGTTACGACAGTGAGATACAAAGTCAACGACAAGACTTACAGCTCGAACCGGGCGCTCGGCAAAGGAAATTCTGATTCGCTCACCTTGGGTGGCGAGACGAACAAGCCGATTCAATCGGCTCACGTTGGCATGGCCCATGTTCTTTTGGCAGACGGGTCTGCCAGGGCGCTCGGCGAGAACGTGGACTTTGACACGTTCCTGAAGCTCAGCCAGCGAGCATCAGGTGTCGTTGTCGGGGAGTGGTAAGCGAACTCACCCGGTGAGTTGTTGTCTTGCTATCAGAGCACCGAAGGCAAATCACCGAAATCTTCGTCTCAGATTATTCGAAGGGGAATTGATGACCAAGTTGCGTGTCGCCGTGAAGTCCATCAGCATGGTACTCCTGCTGTCGCTTGTCCTTGGCTGTGGCTCTGAACCGGCTCCCCTTCCAGCACCGGAAACACCGGCAGCGGAAGAGAACAAACATATTGAAACCTGATTTGGTTCAGAGGACATGAAAGTTATTCGGCGGCGTGCACAGGGGAACCGCGGGTAAAAAAACAGGTCCGTGAAGCACTTGCTCACGGACCTGTTTTCGTGATCGGATTTCATTTCAGGAGAGCCTTCGCTCCCTGTGCGCAGCCCATCATTCGACGTTCAGTCTTGTGGACATCGGTCTCAGCTGGGAACTACTTCTTCGCCCAATAGTCCACTACGGTCACGTCTTCGAGCAGTGGCCGCAACTGTGCGACGAACTCTTTATGTGCCGGATGGGGGAGGTAAGCATCACGTCCGGCTTCGTCCGCGAAGGTGACAAGGAAGCAATGAGTAAAGCCTTTGTTTTTCCCTTCCGGACTACTGTCGGTGCCCCATTCAAACTCTTTGATTTCAGGGATGCGTGACGGCAGTTTCTGGAACTCCTTTACCAGGTGATCGATCTGCGACGGCGTTGCATCGGCTTTGAATTTGAAGAGCACGACATGGCGGAGACGCTCCGAGGTCCCCTTCTCTGCTCGTGATGTGTTGATCAACAAACCGGAAACCACGAGCAGGGCGATTCCCAGACAGAGCAGTGTCATCGTCTTCATTTGTCATTCTTTCTGTTCAAAAGCGGACACAGTGACAGGTTTCATGATACGAAAGGGCTTGTACGTTTCACAACCGGGTCGTTGTAAATCCTTTGGGGGAATGAGGTTTCTCGTGTCTCCTGACCTTTGACAGAGCTTTGACACTTCTCGCAGAAGTTTGACTGAAGTTTTCCGCTCATCTGACACACAATCGAAAATGATGATGTAAAACAATCTCAAGAATTGCCGAGCGACATCTCCCTCCCCGACCTGTTTCCATTCCTGGAATTTTTCGAGGAAGGCCGAAGTGCCGGGGATTGCTTCCCTTGAACAGAGTTGATGTAGGAAACTGAACAATGTCTCCAAATGTCCTGAATTCCGTAGCAGAGGATCTGGACTCACCCCTGAGTTCAGCGGCAGGGACCGAGACTGCACCGGCGGCAGAATTGCAGCCAGCGCAGAAAGTGACTGGACCGGATGTTCCCGTTCCACCGGGGCCTGACAGTGAAGTCGCAATGGTCGACACCGCGGTTGTCGACACCGCGGTTGTCGATAGCGCATCGTCAGCGGGTCGGCCCGTCAGCGCGGCGGCCCGTGAACGTGCTGAGATCGTCGATTACTTTTCGAAAGACAATTTGCGCTGGAATAATATCGACTGGATCGTGGCCAGCTGGATGGTCGCCATGCACGTCGGTGCTCTGGTGGCTCCATTCTTTTTTACCTGGGAAGCCGTCATTACTGCGATCGTCCTGCACTGGGCGACCTGTAGTATCGGGATCTGTCTGACCTTCCACCGCTGCCTGTCCCATCGATCGTTGAAGCTGAAGGCTCCTGCAAAATTTGTGGGAGTGCTCTGCGGAACAATCGCCGGTGAGGGAACGCCACTCATGTGGGCAGCGACCCATCGTGTTCACCACGGTCATGCCGATTTGCCGGGTGACCCACACTCTCCACTGGAAGGCCCATGGTGGTCGCACCTGTGGTGGATGATGGTTAAAACATCTGATCGCAAGAAGCAGCTGCTGTATCAATACTATGCTCCGGATCTCTGTCGGGATCCGATGCTGCAGTTCTTTGACCGGACCTTCGCTTTATGGCTCTGGGGAAGCGGCATTCTGCTGCTCGTCATCGGTGGACTGCCAATGCTCCTGTGGGGGATGTGCGTTCGCATGGTGCTGGCCTACCACAGCACCTGGTTCGTGAACTCCGCAACTCACCTGTGGGGTTACCGGAACTATGAGACAACTGACGCTTCACGCAATCTGTGGTGGGTCGCACTGTTCGCCTATGGAGAAGGCTGGCACAACAATCACCACGCTCACCCTCGTCTGGCTCGCGCCGGGCATCGCTGGTGGGAATTCGATATGACCTGGTGGGCGATTTCGTTGCTGCGGGCTGTGGGTCTGGCGACTGATGTCGATGACCGCATTCCGAAGCCGAAAGCTCTGCCGACTGCTGATTAGTTCACTATCGAGTGAAGAATGAAGCGTCGGAGTCATCAACTTCGCTGAAAAACGAAACTCGCATGGTCTGCACCATGCGAGTTTTTTCATTGGAAAACCTTGTTGCAGCCAGATTGCAGCGGGGTCTCAAACACCTCGTTTTGGACGAGGAACGCGACCTCGGCTGCTGCTGCCGCCATTTCCGTCTCCCCGACCGCCGCCGCGTGAGCCGCCACCGCGTCCCCCGCGACCCTTCCCCTTCTTTCCACGGCCTCGTTCACCGCGTGCCGATCTTGAGAACCCCGGCGTCGATTCGTCTCCCTCCTGAATGGAATCATTGCCGGAGGCCAATTGACGCTGCAGGGACGTAATGCGGTCACGGAGTTGAGCGGCTCGTTCGAACTCGAGGTTCTCGGCAGCCGCCAGCATCTCTTTCTCAAGTTCGTTGAGGAACTCCTGTGTGATATAACGGGTTTCGCTCGTCTGTCCGGTCGCCGATTGTTCAATCTTCCGGGCCGAGATCTCTTCTTCGATCCCGCGTTTAATCGCCTTTTTGATCGTCTCGGGAGTAATCCCATGCTCTTTGTTGTAGCGAAGCTGAAGTTCGCGCCGGCGGTTGGTCTCGTCGATGGCCCGTTGCATGCTTTGAGTCACAGTGTCTGCATAGAGAATGACTTCTGCATTCACGTTTCGGGCTGAGCGGCCGATCGTCTGGATGAGACTTTTGTCGCTCCGCAGGAAGCCCTCCTTGTCTGCATCGAGAATGCAGACAAGCGAGACCTCTGGGAGGTCGAGACCTTCTCTGAGCAGGTTGACCCCGACCAGAGCATCGAACTTTCCTTCCCGGAGTTCTCGCAGGATCTCAACCCGTTCAATGGCGTCGAGTTCACTGTGTAGCCACTCGCAGAGGATGCCCTCTTCTTTCAGGTAGGCAACGAGGTCTTCCGAGAGCCGTTTTGTCAGCGTTGTGACAAGTGTCCGTTCACCGCGTGCCGTACGCTGTTTGATCTGTTCGAGGAGATGAGGCACCTGTCCGCGCGCGGATTGAATATGAACTACTGGATCAACGAGACCAGTGGGGCGAATGATCTGCTCGACGATTTCGCCTTCGGACTGATCAAGTTCCCAGTCCGACGGGGTCGCCGACACGAAGATTGCCTGATTGCGCCGGGCGTTCCATTCATCGAACTTCAGCGGGCGGTTATCCATCGCCATCGGCAACCGGAAACCGTGTTCGACGAGGGTCTTCTTACGGGCCTGATCGCCGTTGTACATCGCACGGATCTGGGGGATCGTCTGGTGCGATTCGTCGACGACGAGCAGGAAGTCATCCGGGAAGAAGTCATAGAGCGTCGCAGGCGGTTCGCCTGGCTTTCGTTTGGCGAGGGCTCGGGAATAGTTCTCAATCCCTGGGCAGAATCCCGCTTCTCTCAGCAGTTCCATGTCATAACGCGTCCGGGCCGCAAGTCGCTGAGCCTCCAGCAGTTTTCCTTCTTTTTGAAACAATGCGAGCTGTTGATTCAGTTCTTCCTGAATCTCCTCCATGGCCTCATCAATGCGGCTCTGCGGGAGGACGAAGTGCTTCGCCGGGTAGATGTAGATGTCCTGCAGATTCTTGCTGCCGGTGCCTGAGACCGGATCAATGATGGAGAGCTTTTCGACTTCGTCTCCCCAGAGTTCGATGCGGTAGGCGAACTCTTCGTAGGCCGGCCAGACTTCGATCACGTCTCCGCGAACACGGAACTTGCTGCGCTGAAACTCGATGTCGTTGCGGTCGTATTGAATGTCGACGAGCTTCATCAGCAGGTCGTCCCGATCAACAGTCTGCCCGATGCGCAGCGGGACCATCATCGCCAGATAGTCCTTTGGCGAACCCAGACCGTAGATGCAGGAGACACTGGCGACCACGATTACATCGCGTCGTGAGACCAGCGCACTTGTGGCGAGCAGGCGGAGCCGGTCGATTTCCTCATTGATGCTGGCATCTTTCTCGATGTAGATGTCGCGCTGAGGGATGTACGCTTCCGGCTGGTAATAGTCGTAATAGCTGACGAAGTAGGTGACGGCGTTATTGGGGAAGAACTCTTTGAATTCCCCGTACAATTGGGCCGCGAGCGTTTTGTTGTGAGCCAGCACCAGCGTCGGACGCTGCACCTGCTGGATGACGTTGGCAATCGTGAACGTCTTTCCGGTGCCGGTCGCTCCGAGCAGTGTCTGTGACCGTTTGCTTTCCTTCAGGCCGCGAACGAGTGACTCGATCGCCTTGGGCTGATCGCCTCCAGGGGCGAATTCCGACGTGAGATCAAATCGAGACATCGCGTGAATTTCCTCCTGAGACATTTCCGTCAATCGCGACTCAGGTGAGTATACACAAGAACACTGATTGATGGCACGCCAGTCGAGGTGAATGATGGTGGAAGGGGAGCATTGTCGGGATTGTGAAAATCCGCGAGACTTCCCCACTCGAAATCTGAAAAGGGTGAACATGTCACTGAGACGAGACTGGCTGCGGAATGCCTTCGCGGTGAATCCTCAACAGGAAGCGCCGACGGAAGAACAGCGAGAGCTGCTGAAAACGATCTCCCGGGAGATCGTGAAGCGGGGGATGACGGCCCCTGCTCTCGCCTTTCTGGAGATGTCGCGGCCCATGAATTTCCTCGGGGCGCAGGCCATGCACTTTTTCGCTCCCCTGCTGACGACGATCTTTGATGCACGCGGGTACGAACAATTCAGCCTATTTCTAGAACGTCGGGACTCCATTGACTTGTGGTGCGAGCAAATTGAAGAGATCGTCAATGAACCGATCGCCGCCCCACCTGAGCCTGAACCTCCCCAGACGCCATGACCTCCCCACAAGCTCCTGCGACCGAGAACGAAACTAACGAACCGGTTGTCGGGATCGTCTGCGCCCTGCATCTTGAAGTCGCTCCCTTTCTGGAAAAGGTGAAGCACTACCGGACCGAGTCTGGCAATGGGTTTCATTTTCGTGGCTGCGGCTGGAAGGGAACCCGACTGTGCCTCGTTGAAGGCGGAACGGGTTATCAGCGGGCCCGACAGGCGACCCATGCTCTGATTGATACCTTTCAACCGCCCTACGTGCTCTCGGTTGGCTTCTCCGGAGCACTCGTCCCGGGTCTGAAACAGGGAGACATCGTTGTCGCGAATGGAGTGACGAGTGGCGACGGTCAGATTCGCTTGGGAATCGACCTTCGCATGGAAGCCGACCCGGCTCACGGTCTGCACGTCGGACACATTTGCGCCACGGACCACATTGTCAGGCTTGTGTCGGAGAAAGCGGAGCTGGCCCAGCGGACCGGAGCAATCGCAGTCGACATGGAATCGCTGGGCGTCGCCCGCGTTTGTCAGGAACGGGGAACAAAATTCCTCGCGGTCCGCGTCATCAGCGATGATCTCTCCAGTGATTTGCCGCCGGAAGTTCTGGCGCTGCTCGGGCCAAAGGGATCCATCCGGGCAGGTGCCCTCTTCGGAGCCATTCTCAAACGGCCCGGCTGCGTCAAAGATCTGTGGGCACTGCGTGAGAGTGCTGTCCTCTGCTCTGAGCGACTGGCACAGTTTCTCCCCGGCATGATTGAACAGCTGCACGTGCATTCGTGAATTGCTTAAAGCGGATGCGCAGCCTTTTATTGGGACGACGTCTCGCGGATTCAGCGAAGGTGGACCTCCTATCCGCTATGCATCAGCTTTGACGATGACGACGGACAAATATGCCTCTCCTGGGGCGCGCTCCGCTGTTGCAGTTCGTCAAATCTGCATTGCCGTCAGGACCGGGCGATGCTGACTTATCCGGCAGAATTGGCCTGTTCGTGATGTTGTTCAGCAATCGCACTGTTTCGATCCGTCAACATTGAGAGAGTTTGAGCTAGCGTTACGAGTTGACCGACGAAAGAAATATTGATGATCCTCTGGAGTGCCGAAGGGACCAGGAAGTCATGCTCGTACTCAGCCGTAAACAGGATGAAAAAATCATTATCGGCGACTCCATCACGCTGATGGTGGTCTCGATCCAGGGGGATAAAGTCCGTCTGGGAATTGAAGCTCCCAAGCATGTGAGCATTCACCGGGAAGAGGTCTATCACGCCATCCAGAAGGAGCGTGATCAGACTGAAGAACCGGACCACACCCGCTCCAGCGGTGCGCACTAAATCACAGTGAAACGCCGACAGATTCATTTCAAAATCTGTCGGCGGATGATCGCATTGAGTGACAGTCAGATTCCGCCGGATCAGCGTCTCTGCGTGTGCTGATTCCTGGAATCAGGCGAAGACCTGCTTGCATTGCGCTCCGGCTGCGATGTCGACTCTGCCCTGTCTCATCGGTTGAGCGACTGAGACTTCACGGGATCGTGAACAGGATGTCGCCGGGTTGCCTGCCGAAATTCCAGTCGACCATTCCTCCGTCGTCCTTGCCATCCGGACCGATTGAGTAGACGACGGGTTTTCCGTTGACGATAGAATATCGCATTGGTCCCTCCTCTGGATCGTACGGATCGAGTGGAACTGCATCGAGCCCCACTTCTTTCGCTGCCGTCTGCAGCAGTTCAGGAAGCTTGCCATGCTGCAATTGATAGCGGCGCACCGCTGTCAGCAGAATGGCGCCGTTGAGTCTCGCGTGGTCGCGAGCAACGACTTTAATGAACTGGTTGACTCCGGGGGCGAACCAGACGCAGATGAGAGGATTTCGCAGTTTCCTGAACCCCAGGGCGAGGGGAATTGAGCCGACGAGAGATTTTGTTTCCTTCTCCAGCCCGGACTTCATGTCATCGATCATCACCGTCAGCCTGCTCATGACATTGTCCACTTGATGGGGATTGATGGTGGCGGAAAGCGCCTCTGAGAAGAGCTTGTCTGCGGCGTCCCGCTCAACCTCAAAATCGACCACTCGGATGAACGGATCGAGTTTCTCGAGACCCAACGATTCCGTCTTAAGTTTTCCGCCCCTGAATCCTTCGATGGTATTTACCAGCATGACGTACTCCGACTTAATCCCCTCGTTGAGAAGGCCAGCTGCGGAACGCTGATGATCCTTCAAAATGGCAAGTATCCTGTCGCACTCGTCGGCGGTTAACCTGGGATGGCCGAGATAGGAACTCAGCAGCAGCTCGACAGCAGTTTCATCGAGTGATACCGACACGACATCGACAATCGCCGCCGCCTGTGGTCGAAGGTCGCGGGACAGCCTCAGCAACCTTTGAAGAGTGCGTTCGGCACGTCTGAAGTCAGTTTTTTTGCAGGCATTCACGACATCGAGTTGAGTGAGTCGAGCAAAGTCTTGCGCTGTCTGAGCGTGTGGTAACAGGGCACCGAAATCCATTGCGTGGACGAAGAGGCAATTTTTTCGCTTCTGGGCCTCGTCAATCAACGCGAAATAAGGCTGTGCGTCTTTGAGGATTGCCTCGCCCTCCTCAGAAACCGCGAGTTCCTCAAAGTTCTCGCTCTGAATGATCGAGGCGATCCGCTCGGTGAACGCCGTCGTGCGAAGTCGGACGGCTGCCTGCTCACTCTGTGGATAGAGATAGAGAAACAACGGCGAGAACTGGCTCATCGCGTAGATGTAGAGCGGAGCCGCGTTCTCTCCGGGTGGGATCTTGTTCTCAAGGAATCACTTCACGTCGAACGGTTCGCCGGGCCGCTTCCCGACCCAGTCAGGAAGCGTCGTCGTCGCACCCGGCAGCTGGTAATGGGATTCGTCAATTGGCTGACGCCCCTGTGCCTGTGCCATCTGCTGAGAGACAACCAGCATGAGAAACACCACCGCAATGGTCCGACAGAAACAATTCATCGAATGGCCCTTAACGATTGATGAGCAAACCGGCCTGCTCCTGCGACTGACCCGAGTCGGCAGGAGCTGCGCGGCCTGACATCGCTGTTTCTCAATAGTCACGCTTCTTAGACATCGCACAGGGCGACGGCTTCGGCGAGGCCTTGCCAGGGATCACGGGTGGGAATGAATTCCTGCCCGACGTAGCCGGTGTAGCCGACTTCCAGCAGGGCGTTCATCAGAGCGGGATAGTTGATTTCCTGCGTCTGATCGAGTTCTCCACGGC
>JAEZFD010000051.1 GCA_023417655.1 Planctomycetota bacterium
TTCCTGCACGGACTCTCCCGGCTGACGCTTCTGCATGTCCGCCAGATTCATCGTCCGCACGAGCGCTCGTCGATACTCTTCCGCTGCATCCAGAAAGTCCTCGTGGTGGCGTCGGTCCGTGCCTGCGAATGCCATTGAAATCGCACGAACGGCGAGATAAGGGGAGATTGCGGCGAAGCGTTCGACCATCCGGTCCTGTTGCCGGAAGCGATTGTCTAACTCGGTTTGAATCCGCTCGAACTGCTCATCAGTGTACTTCTCAATCTCCATCATCTTCGCGCTTGCAAAGCTGACTGGAAGGTCACGGACTCGGTCGACTCCGTGCGTCTCAAGGAGTCGTCGTTGCAGCGTCTCCAGCCGTTGTCCGAGCCCGGAAGATTCGCCATCAGATTGGCTCGCAACCTTGCTTCGTCGATCACGAACCTCCTCGGCAGTGGGAAGCGGTACTCTCGCCTGAGCCGTGTCCAGAGCGACACGAGGAACCACAACCGTCCAGCCGGACCAGAGAAGGACAAGCAGGATGAGAGCAGCACGGGACGAGGAAGATCGCGCCGAGATCGCCAGTGATAACGCCCCCCACCCGAACAGATAGAGCCAGAGTGTCACAATGATCGCTGTCGCCCTGAGCGAAACGTTCCAGAGCGACATTTGCTCGACGACATTTGTCTCGAACCCGGACAGGAACAGAATTCCTCCGCTTGGAAGCATCGCCAAAGTGATGATGCCACCGATCGCGAGCAGCTTGCCGGCGATCAACGTCGGCCATCTCAGGCCCATGCTTTGACTGAGCAGCAACGTCCCCTGTTCTCGTTCACGCGTGACCCCTGCGTGACTCAACAGAATGACAAGCAGCGGAAACACCATCTGCATCAGAACGGCAGGTGTCGACGCTTCAAGCTTTAAAAGCGAGTTCTGAGCATCCGATGAGGGTGCCCCCATCTCTCCCGGTCGATGAGCTTGAATCGGCAGTGATGCCCCAAGCGCCGGATCGACTCCGGGGTCAAACCCCGCCAACGGCGACGGGACCTTGAATAACGTTGTGCCACGATGCGTTGCCAGATGCGCATTCGATGTCTCCTGAGCCAACCAGGACTCTCTCCCCAGGTGCTGCTGATGGATTTGCGAGACTCGATCTTCACGGAGGCCATGAAACGTCTGCCAGCAGACGGCAAACTCGAACAGGAGAAACAGCACGAACCCGATGGACAGCCAATGCTGACGTCTCCACTGCCGCACGTCTTTTGCGGCGATCAGACGGATCGTTCTCAGTTGCATGAACTCGCCCGTCCTTATTCACTCGCGATTCTCGTGCATACGTATTGCATCTGCCTTTGATTGACAGTACAAGTGATTGGCGGCGCCGTCAAGGGCGGCGCACTTCTGGAAACCCACTCTCCATTCGAAGGATCTCGCTCATGCCCGTTTGGAAATTGACCATCTCTTCGCTTTGCCTGGCTCTGCTTCTCGGAGCCGCCAGTTCAACAACTTCATCAGCCTTCGCGCAAGATGGACAAAGGAAGTCGGAACGCCTTGTCAGGATCGTCTGGCAGGATCCGGAAAAGAACACCATCCTGTGGGGAGATCTGGTGCAGGTCGGTCCGAAAATGCTCCTTCAGCAGGGTGGAACCGTCGAAAACTTTCCCTCCCTCGACTCGGAGAACCAGCATCTGGTGCAGATGGATCGGGTCGAGGATGTCCTGCTGGTCGGAGTGCGTGACAACGACAATGGTCAATTCCAGAGTGGTTGGGTGGCAGTAGATCTGGGGGTTGATGAAATGCCCCATGGAGACCATTCCGATTATGAATACCGAAACCATCCGCGCGTGCTGGCCTCAAAACTGGACGCAGCTCAAGGGAATCCTGCCCATCTGTATGTCTATGACGATCAGTTCTATCTCGCGAATGACAAACTGAACGGAATGACCCGGCTCGATCCCAAGAATTTGCGTGGTCCGGTCGAAGGGCGGAAGGGGACGTTCCATCGCGGCGGCGGATCACACATTACGCTTGCGGCCATCGACAACACGATTGCCTATTCGACCTGGAGCGGCCGTGAGAAAGAGGTCCAAGGGAAGATTGATGTCGTCAATCTTGCCAGGCAGGCAGAAGACGCGATTGCGTATTCGTTTCAGCTGCCTGTGGGAGGTTTACATGGAGCGATCGCCAACAGCGGGCGTATCTTCTTCGCACCTGCAGACGGCATCTATTGGCTTGATGCGGATCTCGCATTTCAGAAGACGGCCGAGACAGTTCAGCCACGCCATTTGTCTTTAGGAAAAGTCGCCGATGGTGAACGTCCTCTGCGGACAGGGGCCTTTCTCAACCATGGCAACTGGGTTTTATTCAACACCGGGCGGCAGGACGACTCCGCATTATGTCTGGTTGATGCCTCTGCGGCAGAACCGAAACTGGTGAAAGTCGCGATCAAACCTGCTGATGGCCTCTCGCTCGTGACTCCGGCAACCGTCTTTGCCTCCAGCGGAAAGCGCTATGCCTTTGTCTTCCAGGGGAAGCAGAGCGGCGACGTCGCGGAAAAGCTGACGATCGTCGACCTTGATCCGAACGGAGACCGTGACTTTTCGGACGCGGCCATCGCAAAGACACTGGAGGTCGGGCCAAGCAACCCTCAGGGCCACAACGGGCGCCACGCGATCACCTTCGATGATGATGCCCGCTTCGGCATTCTCGCCATCCCTGGATCGGGAGAGATCTGGGTTCTGTCACTCGAGTCCCTGACCATTGTTGGGAAGTACAAAGTGGGCGGAACGCCAATCAAAATCCTCGCCGTCGGTGGGGAAGAAAGTAAGCATTAAGATCCACGAAGCATCCCCAAGTATGAACGGCGAAGTTGAAAGGTCCGTAAGGGCCGTCTTCTTAAAGTGGCTGGAAGATTCCTCACATTGGGAAGACGGCACCTGGATGACCTGTGTACGCAGTTCCCTCTGTTCCTCGACAGTAATCAGGCCCATCTCCATCTGCGGGAAGCCACCTGCAGTCCACGAAGTCTCCGGCGGAGTCATGTCACTGAAATCGGTTTAAACTGAAGTGAATTCGTTCGTCGGTAGTCCGGGCAAGTCTTTTGAACGGAGAGACGCTGAAGGGAAACCCTTCCCTGACCATGGAGCAGCTCACACTCGATCAGTTCACAGGACGACTTTGGTGATGACAGTTCCAGGCGATGAGCCAGTTTCACGACTTTTGAAGTACCGAATGCGACTGGCAAGTCCCGACGCCTGCTCCACGATAAGACCACGAATGCAGACTGGCTGCGAGGAAACCTTCAGGCGCGCGGAGTCCAACTCATCTGCATAATCCGGGAAGAACTGGTCCTGCCTCGATGGCCGGGCACTCAATCGCTACGAACGCCGCTGTTGAATCGAGCGAACCTTCCGTTGGCTGCGGAGCTGCAGGTGATTGATCTTCCGCCGGCGATATCACTCCGCTCTATTCGAAGGCTTCGTCCACATAATTCACCTGTTCTCCATCATCAAGATGGTTGCGAAATTGCTTCCGATCATTCCTACAGCAGTTCGGGCGTCTCGCCGGCCCAGTTCCAACAGAAGTGCACGGTGAAATCTTCTCGTCACATCTGGAATGAGTCTGAGGATCAGGTTCATGCCCCGAGACCGCGAAGATTGCCCCGTTCCATCAATCCGGGCTTGTGTTCCGTATTCCGGAACGATACGTTCTGGATCATGGAATCATCAATTGTTCTGAAATCGTTCCGTTTACTTGAAACTGTTGCAGCCAGCCCTGGTCTCAATCTCACGGAACTGGCTCGGCGGCTCGAGCTCTCAAAGCCGACAACACATCGCGTTCTCGGTGAACTCAGATCGCTGGGCTACGTGCAAAGGACTTCCAAAGGGACGTACCAGCCTGCCGCTGCCCTGTGGAGGCTGGTGCCGGGGGGGGATGGGCGATTGATCCATGCAGCCGAACCCGTGATGCGCAAGCTCTGGCTGCGAACTCACGAGACCATTAATCTCGGCGTGCTACGCGGTCAGAATGTTGAATATTTAAGAGTCTTCAACTCAAACCTCCCCTTGCGGAGAGACGTCAACGCAGGCGATCAGGATCCGGCATTGACGACGGCTCTGGGACGGGCGCTGATCTCCTTGTGTCCCGCATCCGAACAGGCTCCCTACCTTGAAAATCTGCCGCAAAAGCTGACTCCGAAAACGCTGACCACCAAGCGAAGTCTGCAATCGGCACTGCGGTCAGCGGCCGATAAGGGTTTCGCCGTAGACAGCGAAGAAACCGACCTGGGCGTTCTCTGTGTCGCTGCGCCGATTGTTTGCGGAACCGCAAGCAATGCCGCGCTCAGTATCAGTCTACCGACAGCCCGATTGGAATCCCGTGGCGGCGTTGAACGACTGGGGCGAATGGTCGTGAGGGCGTCGGCAGCCATTGCGAAACGGCTCGCGGACAACGGACAGGCTGCGGAAACACTCCCTGTCTCGTTCCCGTCCCTGTAAGTCGACATCAATCGTGCTCCCAAATTTCCTCATCACAGAAGTAAGGACGCTGGTCATGGTTTCGCTACAGAATGCAGGGCTTTACTCGGCCGTTGTGAGTGATGCACTGGATTCTCTTGGATATCGCAATCAATGCGCAGGCAATGGCCTGCTGCCAGTCACGGTTTCACGTACGCTGATTGGAAGATGTCGAACCAGTCTCTGGGGAGATCTTTTCCACGAAGATCCGGAACCTTATGCGAAGGAACTGGAAGCCGTGGATGCACTGCGACCCGGCGATGTGGTCATCGCCGCCGCTCACGGTTCGATGCGCTCCGGAATCTGGGGCGAACTCCTGACCACAGCCGCCAAGAACCGAGGCTGCCTCGGAGCCATCATCGACGGTGCGGTCCGCGATATCTCGAAGATGCGTGCCTATGAATTTCCTGTCTATGCCATCGGGCCCTGCCCTCTCGACAGCCAGCATCGCCAGCGGGTCTGTGACTACGACGTTCCCGTTGAGATCAAGGGGGTCAAGATCAGCTCAGGTGACCTGGTGATCGCTGACGAGGACGGGATCGTCTTCGTCCCACGGACAGTCGAAGAAGAGGTGCTTCGCATTGCGACCAAGAAAGTCCAGGATGAAAACCTGGTCCGTGATGCCATCCGTGGCGGCATGCTGGCCACCGAAGCCTACGCCAAATTTGGAATCCTGTAATCACATGTGGGAATGTCTGAAGTCTCCTGCGGTATTGCCTGTGTTTTCTCGCCACTGGCCAGCGTTTTCTCTCTTCATTCCCGAACAAGGAACAGAACTGTGCCTGCTGTTTCAACTCCGAACCATGTTTCAGGTGACGGTCTCTGGAAGCGAAGCCAACGTGACGAATGGGGACGGCGAATCACTTCATCCTGCTTTTTGGCGGTCACTGTGATTTCGTTCTTGAACGCGAGCGCAATTGCAGGACCACTCACAATTCATCCGCGCGGAGAGTCGCTTCCGGCCAATCAACAGGGCCCATTCGTGACCACCACGGATGGAGGCATTCTCTGCATCGACGCCAAAGAGGCACACCGCAGTCTGGATGAAGGGAAGACCTGGACTTCAACTCCCCTGTTCAGGAATCCACAGCAGTTTCAGGTCAGTGACGAGCGTGCATTACTGCGGACGAAAGAGGGAACGGTTATTTCCGCCTGGATGAACAGTCGGGAACTGTCTTATCCCAAGGGCCCGAAAGGCTGGCTCTGGGGCGGAACACCGGACGAGTACTCGCAATGGATTCTGCCAACTTATGTCTGCCGCAGTTTCGATGACGGCGTGACATGGGAAGAGCCCATTCTTCTGCAGCGAGAGTGGTGCGGCTGTATTCACTCGATGATTCAGACGCGGTCCGGGCGCATTGTCCTGGTGGGGCAGACGATCATTCCTGAGTGGCGACACACAACGGTGATGTACGTTTCGGACGATCAGGGAAAAAGCTGGCAGAAGAGCAACATGCTGGATTACGGAGTCGGCCAGCATGACCACGCCGGATCGTGTGAAGCGACAATCCTTGAACGACAGGATGGCTCCCTTTTTCTGTTGCTGCGGACCGAATCCGGCTTCTTCTTCGAAGCCGAATCGCAAGATGGTTTGCAATGGATCAACTTGAAGAAATCGTCGATCCCGTCCGTAACCTGCTGCGGTAATCTTTATCGCCTCGCTGACGGCCGTGCCGCCCTGCTCTGGAATCACCCGTTGCGCTCCGATCCGACCGACGGACATAGCCGTTATGAACTGTCGATCGCCTTGTCGGAAGACGATGGCAAAACCTGGGGAGATCGCACGGTCGTTGCCACTCGCTTCCGTCATGCCGGAGACGGCTTCGCTACGACGAGGGTTTCCTATCCTTATCTTTACGAGCGTCATCCGGGAGAGCTCTGGATCACCACGATGCAGGGCGGTGTCCGACTGAAAATTCACCAGAAGGACCTTCAGTCGGATTCAATCCCGTTGCCGCAGAGTGTCGTCATACTTGGAGACTCGACGGCGGCTTATCGCCCCGGTGAGGTGAAACAGGTGGCCTCTGACCGGATCGATCGCGAACTGAACGCCGCCGGCAAAGACATTCTGGTTCTCAATCGGGGAGTTCCTGGGAACACGACTCGCGATGGCCTCGATCGCTTGAGAAAATTTCTTCCGAGTGCGCAACCCCGGCTGGTCGTTGTGCAGTTTGGAATCAATGACGCGGCCGTCGATGTCTGGAAGAGCCCTCCGGCCAGTACCTCGAGAGTCTCACTGGCGGAGTTCGAATCGAATCTCCGACAGATCGCGGCTCTGGCCCAGTCACAGGGGGCTGCAGTCATTTTCGCCACGACGAATCCTGTGCGTTGGACCGACAAGCTGAAGGGACTCTATGGGAAGGCTCCCTATCAACCAGACGAAGTCGAAGGATTCGATCGCCCGATCCTCTCCGGGTACAACGAAGCGATTCGCAAGTTGGCAGCAGAACTGCAGGTTCCGCTCGTCGACCTGCATACGGTTTATCTGACGCACGCCCGCGAGAAAGGCATTCCTGTCGATGAACTGCTGTTGGACGGGATTCACCCTAATGACGCCGGTCAGGAATTGGCGGCAGCGGCACTGCTTCCTGCAATTCGTCAGGCATTGAACAACTCTACTCCCGCTCAACGCTGACAATGACTGGCGGAATTCAAACGCTTGCAGACCGACTCGGCCACTCCGTCCCGGAAGGTGCCCCTGCGCTGACGAAAGTCAGGGGCACCCGCTTCGCGTTGAACAAACCTCAAGAGAGAACGCTCCATGTCGGCCCGATTCCAGACCCGCCGCGCCTTTCTGTGCCATGCTGCTTCCGGACTGATTCTCACCGGAAGCTCCCTCGCGCGGGCACAGTCACCGACGCAGTCCCCAGCAATCGTGTGGCATGATGTCCGGGACATCGGCGTTGAAGGCAAGGGCTGGACCGACACGGCGAAATACTATGATCGCCTTCCTGCCCGTGCCGAAGGACGCGTTCCAGAGGGCGTGTGGATGCAAAGTCGGCACTCCGCTGGAATGTTTGTGTCCTTCAGAACAGACGCGACAGAAATCTGTACAGACCATGTTGTTTCGTCCAGCAATCTGAGTGTTCCGGATCTCGCTGCAATCGGAATGAGTGGTCTCGACCTCTACGCAACAGACGGCAACGGCGACTGGAAGTGGCTCTCCGTGACTCGTCCCCGCACGCAGGCGATGAAAGGCGTGCTGATCAATGGACTCGCTCCCGGAGAGCGACAGTACAAACTCTATCTGCCGCTCTATAACGGAACGGAGTCTTTGAAGATCGGCATTCCCGCCGGAAGCTCGTTCACCCACATTGCCCCGCGAACAGCAAAGCCGATTGTTTTCTATGGCACTTCCATCACTCAGGGAGCCAGTGCCTCGCGACCGGGCATGCCGCACGTCGCCATTCTGGGAAGACGACTCGATGTGCCTGTAATCAACCTCGGTTTCGGCGGTGCCGGCAAAATGGAACCGGAAGTTGGGGAGTTGCTCACTGAGCTTGATCCAGCGGTCTATGTCATCGACTGTCTCCCCAACATGAATGCCAGGGAAGTCTCCGAACGGGCTCTTCCGCTCGTCGAGCAGTTGAGAAGGAGGCGGGCAGGGGTCCCAGTGGTACTTGTCGAAGATCGCACCTATGCGAATGCCCAATTTCTCCCCGCGCGACAACGCGCCCAGGCTGAGAATCGGCAGTCGCTTCAAAAGGCGTTCCAGTCTCTGCAGCAATCGGGAATGAAGAATCTTTTCTATATCGAGGGGGATTCGCTGCTCGGCCAGGATCGCGAGGACACCTCCGACAGTTCTCACCCCACCGATCTGGGATTCTGGCGTCAAGCTGAGCGTCTCGAGCCCGTTCTGAGAGCCGGGCTCGCAGCAGCAGGCAGCTGACTCAAGGATGCTCGAGTTCTGATCGCCGGTTCATCTCTAAACACGGCGACTCGCAGTCCGGGGGGATTCTGTACACATTTTGCGGCATAGGAATGTGCCTCGAGCGACCGGTTTTGTATACAGAATCTTGGCCGATCTCCTCTTGCTCTCTGCACACGTTGGGGATTTCTTCTGCAGGAAGCACGCACCCTGAGCTTGAGAAGTGGGCGTCCTCGCGCGTTTTCCCATCCGTCGTCGCGCACACTATCGAATCAACAAGTTTTGAATCTTTTTTCTTTTTTGCACAGTAACCGATTGACTTTGTACACATTTTTAATGACGATCGTGGCATGATTACCTCGGCACGCAGTAGCGCTGATCATCCGACTCGCAGCAGCGAGAAGTGCTACCAGATTCTTCGCCGAATGCTGACGTGCGCTCAAATTGCCCCTGGCACTCGACTCCGCGAAGTGGAGTGGTCCGAGAAGCTGGGTGTCCAGCGTGCAGCCTTGCGTGAAGCAATGGTGCTGCTCGTTCACGACGGATTGTTATTGCGTCGGACAAGTGGTGGGTTCTTTACTCCCCGTCTCGACGAAATCGATATTGAAAGCGTGGTCGACGCTCGTGTGGTTCTCGAGCTGGGAGGCGTCAAGCTGACCTGTGCGCGGCAACTGCCCCATAAAGCGTTCTCCGCCGTTGCCGACGTCTGTGACATGATGGAGAAGTGTCACGACGCAGGTTTGGCAACCGGCTTCGCAGAGGCCGATTTCCTGTTTCACCAGAAGCTGCTCGAACTCTCGGGGAACGCTTCGCTGATTCAGATGTTTTCGCATTCAGCGCAGCTCATTTTTGTGGCGGCACCGGTCTCGGATGATGTCCGCCGTGCTGCCGAGATCGCGACCATCCGCGACCATCGGGAGATTCTTTCCCGCGTTCGTGATGGAGATGTCCATGAAGCAATTGATTGCCTGGAAAGGCATCTTTTGAAGACAAAAGCGGGATTGCAGTCAGCAATCTCGTAGATCGAAACGCCCGCCAAGGCGCGGGGTTCCTGCATCCTGCCTGAAATTCAACAACTGCGGTTGACGCAGCATCCAGTTTGGCGCGTCTGCGTTCTCGATTTGTGTCACTGCTTTCTGCGACTGAATGATGTCCGTCCTCAGTCGGGAGCACGGACCTGGCCTTTTTCGCTGTCGTGACAGTTTCCGATGTCCCGACAGTGCGTTGCTGTTTTTCAGTTTGAATTGCTGTGTTGGACCGTCCTTCTCGAAGGGCGGATTTAACGGACTTGCTTTTACTGAGTTTCTGGCTGCCAGTTCAGGGCGGCATCGAGTTCTCTGTTCGTCCTCTCCCCGTGCACTTCTCCTGTGAGTAACCATGGTCAGTCGACAGACTCTTTCGCGGTCAAGGTTCGAAATCAAGGGCTTTACCTTGATTGAACTTCTTGTCGTGATCGCAATTATCGCAGTCCTGATCGCACTTCTTCTCCCTGCCGTGCAACAGGCACGTGAGTCGGCCCGGCGGTCGTCCTGCAGAAACAATTTTAAGCAAGTGGCATTAGCACTTCATAACTACCATGGCACTCACAAGGTGCTTCCCCCGGGAGCAATGGTTTATTATAGCGGCCCGGCCAGCTGCAGTCGGCAGGGCACTGCGAATGGATTGAGCTGGGGGGTTCATATCCTCCCATATCTGGAGCAGGCAACGCTCTATCAACGAGTGAACTTCAACGGGAACGCCTTCGCCAATCCGGCGAACTTTCATCCGGAGACAGGATTAAAAGTCGTCTCGACTTATCTCTGCTCCTCAAACACTCAGGTTGCGACACTCGTTGGACTGCCTGTTCCTCCCGGAACAACTGGAACGTTGGCATCAACCAATCCCCACGGTTATCCCCGCACAGACATGGGGGGGGTCGCTGATTCAGCAGACTGGACGTGCAGTGCATTGACCCCTCGGACTGATGGCAATGGCGTTCTCTATGGATTCTCACGCGTCCCATTCCAGGGGATCATGGATGGCCTGAGTAACACCCTGTTAATCGGTGAAATCACCGGGGATCCCAATTCGACAATCGGTCTGAACGGGAACTCCTATGCCGTGTACGACATCTTCGACTTTCGGTCAGGGATCAATGGCTCTGGGACCTTCCCCGGAGGAGCGACGGCGTTTGCCTTCCGACCGCAAGGTTTTTCGAGCTATCACACCGGCGGGGCCAATTTCGCGCTCTGCGATGGCTCCGTGCGGTTTATCTCCGGGAACATCAATCGGTCCACCCTTGCCGCCCTGGCAACTCGAAAAGGCCGTGAAGCGATTGGCGAATTTTAATTCCTCGTCCGGGGAAGAAATGCGAGCGTCTCGTTTGTCGCGGTGTCTTTTCGCATTTGATAAGGCGTTCCCCGGTTGCTCATTTTCCTATCGCAGTGCCAGGCGCTGAAATAGTTTCCGTATACAGAGGAGTTTGTCCCGTGATGACTCATCCTACAGGCCTTCC
The DNA here is from genome assembly GCA_023417655.1 of Planctomycetota bacterium. Classification (GTDB taxonomy): domain Bacteria; phylum Planctomycetota; class Planctomycetia; order Planctomycetales; family Planctomycetaceae; genus Planctomicrobium. The sequence goes on from JAEZFD010000051.1 coordinate 10,856, forward strand.
TCGTAGACCCGGGTTCACGCTTATCGAACTTCTGGTGGTGATTGCGATCATCGCCGTGCTGATCGCACTGCTTCTGCCTGCTGTACAGCAGGCTCGCGAAGCGGCCAGACGTTCTGCATGCAAGAACAACTTCAAGCAGGTTGCGCTTGCTCTGCACAACTATCACGATACCCATGGCGTCCTTCCAATTGGTGCAGCGATTGGTGGGGCAGGTGCCTCCACAGGGGGAATCTGTTCGACTGTCAACGCGCAAACATGCCTGTTCTCCTGGGGCGTGCATATCCTTCCTTTTCTCGAAGAAGGAAACCGATATCAGAAAGTCCTCTTCTCCGGAGTGCCGGCGACTCGCGACAACCATCTCGCCAATCCTGCGAACTACGATTTCGCAGCAACTCTCGGCCCAATCTCCACCTATCTTTGTCCGAGCTATCCAGACCTGGACATCGACATCGGTTCGATCACTGGACTGGTCAGTGCGATGCCACGAACGGATATCGCCGGAGTCGCCGACTCACGTGACTGGATGTGCGACGGCGTGCGTCCCCGCGTCGACGGAAACGGCATGCTCTACGGCTTCTCAAGAACCCGCTTCGCGACTGTGACGGACGGACTCAGCAATACCCTGCTCATTGGGGAGGTCACGGGAAACATTACTGCGACCTCGGGACTTCGTGGCAACACGTATGCCGGGTATGACGTCTTCGACGTGAGCAGGGGCATCAATGGGTCAAGAACTATCCCTGGAAATGGAACATGGGACTACCGGCTTCAAGGATTCTCCAGCTTCCATGTTGGCGGTGGCCATTTTGCAATGAGTGATGGTTCCGTGCGGTTCCTCTCCCAGAATACCCATCAAGGGACCTTGGCTGCTCTCGCAAGTCGCGAGGGCGGAGAAACTGTCGGAGAGTTCTAGCCGCGGCCACCCCTGCAGTGGCACGTTCTGGCTGCTGTGAACACATGACTGATCTGTTTTGAGCGACGACCTGTCAGGATTAACATGCCATCATCTGCCTTCCGCGATTCAGTCTCTGCTTTCAGCTGGATGACAACAGTTGGGCGTTTTTCCCCAGTGCTGCTGACTGCCCTGCTCATCGGTTGTGGCCAGGGCGGCGATACGACCGAGCGCCGCATCGTCACGGGGCAGGTGACATATGACAACCAGCCGATCCCCTATGGAATGATCCGCTTCATCCCGACTCCAGATGGTCCAGTCACCAGTGCGATGATCAGTGAAGGGAAGTTTGTCTGCAAACACCATGGTGGCGTCCCGGTCGGTCCCGTTCGAATCGAGGTCGAGGCTCTTCCGAATACATCGTCCATGTCTGAGGACGAGCTTCTCGCCAAGGGACCACCGAAGATCACCCCACTGCCTGAGAAGTACAACCAGCAGTCAAAACTGACGGAAACTATTCCTTCCGGCCGAGACGAATTTCCTCTGGATCTCAAGCTGGAGAAGTAGAGCTCTTCAGTCCCGCTCCAGCAGATCTGAGTTCTCTTCCTCCACCATCCAGAGGGGATTAGTGCCTCCCATCCTCGTCCAGTCGCGGAACAGTGCGGAGGCCAACGGCCTTCGTACTCGACACTCCTGAAATTTCATCATGTTGCCCCGCCTCCACAACACGTTAATCATCGGCGTCGGCTCCATCGGAGAACGCCATCTCCGATGCTTCCGCGCCACAGAGCGGGCTCAGGTCAGCTTTGTCGAGTTACGTGAAGATCTCTCGCGGCAGATTGCGGAGCGTTATCCCGGTGTGGAAGCGTTTTCGTCATTCGACGCGGCGTTGAAGCACCCATGGGATGCAGCCGTCATTGCGACACCCGCGCCGTTTCATGTTCCGCAGGCGATTGAGTTATTGCGTCGGAATATCTCCGTATTGATTGAGAAGCCGCTGAGCATCGAACTGGCAGGAACCGACGAACTGCTGACGGTCGCTCGGTCATCACAAGCGGTTGCCGGTGTGGCGTATGTCCATCGGGCAAATCCGGTCCTCGCGGACATGCGACGGGAATTTCTCTCAGGCCGATTCGGAACTCCTGTCCAACTGGTCGCGACCACTGGACAACACTTCCCTACTGCCAGACCGGCTTATGCCGACATTTATTACGCTCACCGAAACATGGGTGGCGGTGCCGTTCACGACGCACTGACGCACATTATCAATCTCGGAGAATGGCTTGTCGGCGACGTTGACCAGGTCGTCGCCGATCTTAGCCACCAGGCGCTGCCAAAAGTGAATGTTGAGGACACGGTCCATGTACTCGCCCGTCATGGGGGTGTCATGGCAAGTTATGCGTTGAATCAGTATCAGGCCCCGACAGAAATTGTTGTGACTCTGGTTTGCACTCACGGGACCCTGCGATTCGAGGCGCATCAGTGCCGCTGGCGATTCATGGAGGCACCTGACAGCCATTGGGTTGACTCCCCTCCAATCACCCTAGAGCGGGATCTACTCTTTGTCCGGCAGGCAAACGCATTCCTCGATGCCGTCGAAGGGAAATCAGCCTCACTTTGTAGTCTTGAAGAAGCTCTGGCCACGCTGAAAGTCAATCTTGCGGTTCTCGCCAGCGCGGACTCTCGTCAGTGGCAAGTTCTTTCCCAAAGGGAGCACTGAAGAATGTCCGAGAAAACAATTCAGGAACTCTTTTGTCTGCAACACAAGACGATCTTGATCACCGGCGCAACAGGAGGTCTTGGTGCGGCCATGTCCCGCGCGCTCGCAGAGGCCGGGGCCAACGTCGTCGTCAGCAGTCGAGATCTGAAGAAGGGACAGGATTTCGCCGCGACCCTCCCTGTGATTGGTTCAGCAGTCCACGGCGCTGTGGAACTGGACCACATGGACGATCAGTCGCTCGAACGGGGATTCCAAGCCGCGATGGAAGTGACAGGTGCGCTCGACGTTTTAGTCAATAACGGAAATGAGCCTCTTTCCCGTGACTGGACGAACGTCAGCGGCGACGAGTTCCGTCACCAAATGAATAACCTGACCGGCTATTTCCTGCTCTCACGCCTCTTCCGTGATCAGATCGTGCAGCGAAAGGCTCAAGGGAGTCTGATCCTGCTCGGGTCGATGTATGGACTCGTCGGTTCCTATCCCGAGGCTTATGCAGGGATCAGTCTGGCAAGTCCCGTCTCCTATCACGCAATGAAAGGGGGCGTCGTCCAGATGAACCGGCATCTTGCCATCTACTGGGCTCAGGATGGAGTCCGCGTCAATTGTCTGTGCCCGGGGCCGTTTCCTCCGGAGAGTGTTCCGGACGAACTCGTGGCCCGACTCACAGCGAAATCACCGATGCGGCGAATGGGGACTCCGGCCGAACTCAAAGGAGCGATCGTGTTCCTCGCAAGTGATGCCTCGAGTTATATGACTGGGCAGAATCTAACAATCGATGGTGGCTGGACCGCCTGGTAACTCAAGTTCGACTTCTGAGATGACCCCGTCGTTTCCCGACGGGGTGGGAAAACAATGGCGTTTCATCGACATCAGATCACAGGCACCCGGCTGGGACCGAAGCTCCTCATCATAGGGGGAGTTCATGGCGATGAATATGAACCAATCGCGGCGATCCGGCGACTGATCGAGGAAGTCACCCCAGAGCAACTGTCAGGCTCATTGACCTGTATTCCTATCGTCAATGAGCCTGCATTTCTGAGAGTGTCGCGGACCGGACCAGACGGCCTTGATCTTGCCCGTACTTTTCCAGGTCGCGAAGGCGGAACCATCACAGAAGAGATCGCATTCGCCGCAACCCGATTCATTCGCGAGGCGGACTATCTCATCGATCTGCATACAGGCGGGCTCGCCGCGAGAATCAGTCCATTGACGGGCTATGTCCTCCATCAGGACCAGGAGATTCGACGTCAGCAACAGCAGATGGCGGAAGCTTTCAATCTTCCCATCGTCTGGGGAACCACTGCCACTCTGAATGGACGATCATTGTCAGTTGCTCGCGATGCCAACGTTCCGGCGATCTATGCAGAATGGGGGGGCGGTGGCGGATGTCAATCACAAGGTGTGGACGATTACGTCCAAGGCTGCCTCAACGTCATGCAGATGCTCGGAATGCGAGATTCGACTTCGCAGGCCAGTCGCCTGTCCTACATCGTCGAAGACTTTCGGGAAGACAGCGGCGTCCTGCAAAAGAATTATCCGGCAGAAGTTCCCGGCTACTTCGAACCGGCCGTGGAGTTAGGGGATGCGGTGCAGCTGGGCGATACGCTGGGGTGGATTCACCAGATGACTGCCGAACCACCGGTCGCGGTGAAATCCCGTCAGAACGGAATGGTGATTTTGCTGCGAGCCATCCCCGCAGTGAATACCGGTGATTTTCTGGCAGTAATTCTCGAAGTCAACGGCCCCGGGGAGTTCCATCATGAATAGACGCCCTGTGGTCTTCATTACCGGAGCGTCGCGAGGAATAGGTGCTGCGACCGCCACGGCCTTCGCACGATCCGGTTACGACTGCGCGCTGCTCTCCAATGAGGCCGCTGAGCTTCATGATGTTGCAGTGGGCATTACCAGCCAAGGAGCGGCAGCCCTTGAGCTAACGGGCGATCTGAGCGATCTGGACTTCGCACAATCTGCCGTGAAGAAATGCTTCGCTCGGTTTGGACGGATTGATGTCCTCGTCAACAACGCCGCATGGCGAGACCTCGTCACGATGCGATCTATTGAATTGGAATCGTGGGAGAAGACGCTGCGAATCTGCCTGACCGCACCGGCATTTCTGGCGAAATGGTGCGCGGCCCAGATGGAAGCGACCGGAGGGGGTGTGATTCTGAATATCTCCAGTATTCAGTCCCGCTTTCCCGCCGGCATCAGCCCAGCCTACGCCGCCGCCAAAGGAGGCCTTGATGCCCTCACTTACGAATTGGCAACGCTCTATGGACCGTCGCGAGTTCGAGTTCTCAGCGTGAATCCCGGCGCTATCGACACCTCATTAAGCCGCAGCAATACATCAGACGACCTTGACCGACGAATGCGGGACTATGTGGAAGACATGATTCCGCTCGGCCGCTTCGGTCAGCCGGCAGAGATTGCGAATGCACTGGTCATGCTGGCGAGCGACTCTGCCAGCTATCTCACTGGAACCTGCATCGACATTGACGGCGGGTGGAATCATCAGTGTTCTCCGTATTCTCTGAAGCGACTTCAGTTTCCCGGTGACTATTCGGGCCGTCAGGGAGGACCCTCGTTATGACCCAGAACAGCCCCGACTACGCCGGGCACATAGAAGCGGATGAACGACTCTCGCTAGGCGAAGGAAACACGCCACTAGTTCGGTCGCGGCGCATCGGGCCCGCCATCGGACTGAACAATCTCTATTTCAAACTCGAATCATTAAATCCGACCGGATCCTATAAAGATCGCTTCGCCGCTGCGGCGGTGACCGAAATGCTCGCCAAAGGTGATCGACGCGTTGTCGGATCATCTAGCGGAAACGCAGGAGCCGCGGTTGCTGCTTATTGCGCCGCGGCCGGGATCGCCTGTCAGATCGCAGTGGTCTCAGATGCTCCGGACGGGAAACTTAAACAGATGCTCGCCTATGGGGCTCAACTGTGGAAGATTCACGATTTTGGATTCGACCCGCAGATCACTCACGACGTGATGACTCATCTGACGCATCTGGGTCAGAGGCCCGGGACGCGATTGCAAATTACGGCCTATTGCCATAGCGCCGTCGGAATGGCAGGCGTGGAACAGATCAGCCATGAACTGGCAGAACAGATTCCACGGGGGCGAATTGAACATCTCTTCGCATGCGCAGGGGGGGGCGGATTGATTCTCGCCCTCGCCAAAGGCTTCGAGTCACTGATTCAATCCGCAGCTCTTCAGAAGGGCCCCAGAGTTCACTGCGTGCAGCCGATTGGAAATGACACCATTGCCGGTCCGCTTCGAGCCGGCAAAACGCGAGCGCAACCTTGTGCTCGTTCGACCACGCGCATCACCGGTTTGCAGGTCCCGAATCTACTGGACGGGCAGGCGGCGCTCGAAGCGTGCCAACGATCTCAGGGCCTCGGCTATCTCGTGAGCGATGAGACGATCTACGAACTCCAGGCACGCCTGGCGCAAGAGGAAGGCATCTTCTGCGAACCGGCAGGTGCTACTCCGTTGGCAGGGGCTCTGCAGGCCGTTCAGCGCGGAGAGATTGATCCTGATGAGACGGTGGTCTGTCTGATCACAGGCGCGGGGTTCAAAGATCCAGCCGCGATCGACCGCATAATCGCTGATCAGCACTGCCCTCGGGTCAGCTTCGAAGAATTCCGTGAACTCACAACATCACCCCCGTCCAATTCAACATGAATGCCCTCAGTGCGAATCGGCCCTGGTGCTTGATGAGACATTGACGGATCTCCTTGGAACCCTTGACTGACCAGACAGTCGCACTGACGACAACAGGTAGAAACACGATGAGCACTCCTTATTTCATTACCGCTCTCTGTACTCCATTAGATGAGAATGAAGATCTGCATGTCGCCGGACTGGAGCGGCACGTTCAGGATCAGCAGGATCACGACATCGATGGACTGCTCGTTGGCGGTACGATGGGGGCAATGCAGCTCCTGAAGGATTCGACTTATCGGGAACTCGTCCAGAAGAGCGTCGAATTCAACAAAGGCCGGGCCGAACTCATGGTCGGTGTAGGCGACACCAGTCTCGCCCGAACCCGCGACCGTATCCGCATGGTGGAAGATCTCCCCATCGACGCCTTGGTTGTCGTGACTCCCTTCTGCATCAAGTTCCGGCAGCCAGAGCTGGTGCACTACTTCGAATCACTCGCCGATCTCAGTCCCCGGCCGATCTATCTCTATGACCTGCCGCAGATGACGGGCTCTAAAGTCGAGGTCGACACGGTCCTGAAACTGGCTCGGCATCCGAACATTCACGGCATCAAATGTTCCGATCATCTGGTAACAGCGCGTCCGTTGATGGATGCAGGGATCGAAGGCTTTCGGGTCATCCTCGCCCAACCATTGCTGATGGACATGCTTCTCCATTCAGGGGTGCGTGAGCATCTCGATGGAGTTTATGGACTCGTTCCTCACTGGATGAACCAGATGAAGCAGGCCGCTATCAACTCCGACTGGGCCACGGTCGAACAGGTCCAGCGCGATCTCGCGGCTCTCCTGAAAGCACTCATCGAGTTCCCAGCCCCATTGTTTGCCTCGGCGAATGAACTGCTCCGACTTCGCGGTGTCAGCGGGTTCTGTGCGCCGGCTCCGATTCGTCCTCTCACGCCGGAACAGCAGGCCGCCTTCAGTCAGGTTCCGATCGTCCAGAAGCTGATCGCAGAATCCCCTTCCGTTCTGGTGACGGCGTGACGAACCGAAGAATGCGGGAGATCATCTCTGATTCCACCCCCGTATTTCTCGATCCGTTCAGCAGATGTCTGACATGGCACACTTCGGTCAGCTTCGTTCCTCTTCCACTCCAGCAAAGGTCTCCCCCATGAAGAATCCCCCCGCTCTGTTCGCTAGCCTGCTCATGGCAGGCTGGCTCTCTCTCTCGCCGACCTGCCTGCAAGCTGACGCACCGATGCCCCCAAATGTCAATGCGGAGACGAATTCGGAATGCCTCATGGTCCTACGGCACGGGTTAAAAAGTGATCAGTTTTGGCCGTCGATGCACGCTGCGGAAGCTCTCACTCAAGCCGGCCACGGGAGCGAGGTCATCAACGCCCTCAAGGACCGTTTGAGTCAGGAACAGGATCTCCAGAAGCGGTGCGGCATCGCCCGGGAACTTGTTCGCGCAGGAGATCGCTCGAAGGTCGCGGAGTTACAGGCCATCCTCGCGAACCCTGATTCTTATGGCCACGTACATGCCTGTGAATCACTCTTTAAAGTGAAAGAGGTGGGAAACCTGAGCCTGATGCAGGCAGCAATGCAGGATGGTGCGAATCCCGTCAAGGCTCTGATGGCTGCAGGCGCGTTGACTCGGCAGGGAGATGCAGAAGCCCTCACCTTCATCCGCGAGCAACTGCAGAGTCAGGATTCACGCAGCCGTTGGATTGCTGCCTGGCTGCTGGGAAGCCTCGGAGAACTTCAAGACATTGACGCGGTGAGAGCGGCTCTCGCACGTAGTGAAACCCCACGCGAAAAGGCTTACTTTGAAAATACGCTTGGGATGCTGGGAGACACCACCGGACAGGAAGCGCTCCTCGCAAATCTAAAACACCCTGACGTCAGTGTTCGTGCCGACGCCGCTTATCTGGCCGGAGAAGCACACTTGCCTCAGGCGCAAGAGCAGCTCAAAGCTCTCCTCAAGGATGAAAACCTTGACGTCGGCATCCGCGCCGCTCAGGGGTTGCTCGCTCTCTCTCGTGAGAAGAACAGGAAGCCGGAGGCCGCGCCAGTGACCGTCGTCTCACGAATGCCAGCGAAGGCCACGCCCTCCGCGCCGGTCGTAACGCTGACACTTTCCCCCGGCCCAGGCAACTCCCGTAACAGCGAGGGAGATTTCATTCATACGAAGGATGGACGAACGCTGTTCATCTACACCTATTTTGGCAAAGGGACCGGAAGTGACTACGACACCGCAGAGTTGCGTGAACGTGTTTCTACGGATGGCGGTCAGACTTGGTCGAAGGACGAACGGACCGTGGTGAAGCCAGCGTCCGGATTGAACGTCATGTCTGTCTCTCTGCTGAGATTGGCCTCAGGCGAGATCGCTCTGTTCTACTTATCGAAGATCTCACACTCGGACTGTCGCCCCGAAATGCGGATTTCGACCGACGAAGGAAAGACATGGGGACCAGTCGTCCAATGCGTCAGGGATGAAATCGATTACTACGTCCTCAACAACAGCCGCGCCATTCAACTGAAGAGCGGGCGCATCGTTCTCCCGATGTGTTTGCACCGGACAATCGCAGAGAAGAAGAACGACTGGGCCGGTGAACTGCTTTGCTACTTCTCTGACGACAAGGGACAGACATGGAAGCGATCAAAGTCGGTCTTCAAAGGCCATGATGCGAATGGCAAACGATTGACCGTTCAGGAACCGGGTGTCGTCGAACTGAAAGACGGCCGGGTGATGATGTTCATCCGTTCGAGCAGCGGCAGCCAGATGCTCTCCTATTCGGAAGACGGTGGAGACACGTGGTCGGACCCCGTCACATCCAACATTATCTCTCCGCTTTCTCCCGCGAGCATCAAGCGAATTCCGAAGACCGGCGATCTGCTCCTGGTATGGAATGATCATTCAGCGATCCCAGCCGCATTGAAGGGCAAGCGGACGCCGCTTTCGATCGCCATCTCAAAGGACGAAGGCAAGACTTGGGAGAGGACGAAGAAGCTCTATGACGATCCGAACGGCTGGTATTGCTACATCGCAATCGACGTCTCAGGTGACGATGTTCTATTAGGCCATTGTGCAGGCGACAGCCGCAAGAATGGCCTGACCATCACTGACGTCATGCTTCTGAACCTCGACTGGCTCTACAACGCGGAGTAACTCGAAGTTCCATTCATGAGCAACGTGTCCCGTTGCCGGGGCGTTGCTCATGAATCAATCGAGTCTTGTCACCCAACTTGATCGATCAATTCGGTCCGTTGGTGAGCGAAGGTTCGAGCGCTGACAAGGAACGAAGCAAAACGCTGCTTGTCAGCCGGCTTCGAAGATGAACAGAGAAAGCAGAGTCTCCTCATGCCTGAAGCCGGGATGGAACTACACTCCGGACTGAAACTCCTCGACTTCGTTGCGATCGCGTGTTATCTCTTGGTGACATTCGGAATTGCAGTGTGGTTTGGCCGCAAGCAGAGCACCTCGGAGGAGTTCTTCGTCGGAGGACGGCACATCCCGTGGTTCGCGGTGGGCCTAAGCATTCTTGCGACGCTGTTCTCGACGCTCTCCTACCTTGGCAGCCCCGGCGAAGTGATTAAACACGGAATCGGATTCTATTGTGGGTATCTGGCGTTGCCATTCACCATCATCGTGATTTCGCGATTCTGGATTCCGTTTTATATGAAGCTGAATCTGATCAGCGCTTATCAGTATCTGGAGTACCGGTTCAATTATCGTCTGCGGTGCGTCGGTGCAGGCTTGTTTGTTCTCCTGCGTCTGGGCTGGATGAGCATGGTGGTCTTCGCTGCTGCAATGGCACTCGACCGGGTAAAAGGTCCAGATCTGGAGATTCTCTCTGGTCCGGATCTGTACTGGTGGATGGCCATCATCGGGATCGTTGCCGCGATCTATTCAGCGGTCGGCGGAATCCAAGCACAGATCTGGACCGACGTTTTGCAATGCCTGCTCCTCCTCGCCGGAGCCATCATGGTCATTTCTGCGGTCATGGTCGCCAGCGGGGCCGGCCCGACGCAATGGGTGGCAACAATTTCTGAAAAATCGAGCGAGCATTTGACTCCCCCATTATTCAGCTGGGACATCACGCTTCGGGTGACCATCGTCACGGCTGCCATCAACCACTTCTTCTGGGCAATCTGCACACATGGTTCTGATCAGGTCGTGCTGCAACGTTACTTCTCAACGTCTTCCCTGAAAGCCGCTCGACGAAGCTACTACATCAGCATCTTCACAGAGCTGGTGATGATTGGTCTGCTCTCGATCTGCGGCATTGCCCTGCTGACATTCTACCTGCAACACCCTGAGGCACTTCCGCCCGGCTGGACGACCGCGAATTCAGCGGACAAATTGTTTCCGCATTTCTTGAGTCACCACCTGCCTGCCGGCTGTGCAGGGCTCGTGATTTCGGCGTTTCTCTGTGATGCAATCCAGACGCTGGAAGCGGGTGTCAATTCCATCACAGCAGTGATCGCCACCGATTTCCTTCCCAACCGCGCTGACAAGGCCGGCAAAGACAACCCCAGGGCCGAATCCGGGAAGCTCTCGTTGACGGCAGTCAGAGTGCTGAGCATTGCGATTGCCCTGCTGGTTTCCGCCAACGCCATGTTCGTCGCTCAACTGGCGCTGGAAGGAGGCATGACCATCATTGATATGACACCGAAGTTCTTCAACATGTTCATCGGCCCCTTGGCAGCCATGTTCTTCATTGGAATGTTTTTACCGCGGTGTACTGGGAGATCAGTTTTCATCGCCGTCTTCGTCGGAATCGTCACCGCAGTGCTGTGGAATTGGGGGAAAGAGATCTTCGGCACCACAACGGGCCCCACAATTCTACTGGCGATAGCATTTCCTTGCGTCGTCACCATGCTGACGGCGTTTGTCCTGAGCCTGTTTGTCGAGGACGGGCGACCTCATCATGGGTTGAACTTCACATGGAAGGCAATCGTCCTGGGGAACCAGCATTCGGCGAACACACTTTCCAATCGATCTGACGAAAGCAACGCGATCAATGAGCCCGACCGGTCTGAAGTTAAGCCTGGAAGCATGCTGTGAACGACAGAAGCGGATCGGCCGTCTTCTCGCGGAACGCGACCTGGACTTCGCTCTCCTGATTCGCCCTGAGCATGTGCAATACGTGACCGGGTTTCGCCCGGCGGCAGTTCATCAGGCCGCTGTAGTCGTGTTCCCGGACGGCAAGACAGTTCTCGCTGCGCCAAACTCGCTCCCAGACCATTTTGAAGCGAATGAAGTTCTCGTATTCGAGGCCCAATGGTGCTGTACACTCCGACAGGATCAGCTTGCCGCTGCACTCGCTGCCATCACATCCAAGTGCTTCCGCAACTTGAATGGGAAACGCGCCGGAGTGGAACGCTCCGTCAACCTGCTAACGCTGACTCCCTGGTTCCCTCCGGCCCAACACTCAGCTGTCGATATCGAACCTGACCTTTGGAATCTCAGACGTTGCAAAGACGAAGACGAACTCGTCCTGATCCAGCATGCGATTCAATGTACAGACGAGATGTACTATCGGGCGAGAGAGATCATCGTACCCGGCATCACCGAGATCGAGGTCTACAATCAACTTCACGCAGCTGCCATGAACTTTTGCGGAGCGCCATTCCTTGCATTCGGCAACGACTTTCAATGTAACTCCCCAGGCGGCCCGCCGCGTACTCGTCCAACTCAAACGGGAGAGCTCTACATTCTCGATCTCGGAGTCTCCTGCACTGGCTATTACTCCGACAGCTGTCGGACTTTCTCAGTCGATCAATGCCCTACCGACGAGCAGCTTCGGGCAGCTGAACACATTGAACGCGTGCTGACGTTCGTTGAACAATCGGTCCGGCCAGGGACATCCGCACGCGAACTCTTTATTCAGGCAAAAGCCATGCTGGATGAGGCCATACCTGGCGGCTTTTTCCATCACCTCGGACACGGAATCGGCCTGTTCCCCCACGAAGCCCCCCACCTAAACGAACATTGGGATGACCACTTTCAACCCGGCGACGTGTTCACAGCAGAGCCCGGACTGTACTCCCACGCCCTCAAGGCCGGCATCCGCCTTGAGCAGAATTATCTCATCACAGATTCCGGCGCCACCCGCCTGACCAACTTCCCGATAGACCTTTGAAAGGCCCATGCGGCGGTAGCACAACCTACTACTCCGACTCTTCTAAAGTTGTGGGTAGAGTCGGTGGAGTTTGCGGCGGGCGTCGGTGGTGGTGAATTGCCAGCGGACTTTGCTGGCTGTCTGGTTTCTCTCGGACTGCCAGGCTGTGATC
>JAEZFD010000067.1 GCA_023417655.1 Planctomycetota bacterium
AGAGCCAACAACCAGGTCAGAGCCAACAACCAGGTCAGAGCCAACAACCAGGTCAGAGCCAACAACCAGGTCAGGGTTCTGGCGGCGGCCTGATGAATCAACTCGCTCAACAGCTTGAGACTTCGCAATCGTTCGGCGGAGGCGAAGGGGGACTCGGGGCTCCATTAATGCCTCTCACCGGCGGCCAGTTCCGGGAATGGTCCGACAGAATGAGGGACGTCGAAGAGATGCTCCCGACTTCAGAGCTACGCTCGCAAGCGGCCATGATTCGAGATCGGGCACGGCTCGAACGAGTGGAAGTAAAACGACATTCTCGCCAGCCAAATCAGGAGATGGTCCGCACCTCGATCTATGGACCGTTACTCGATCTGCAGCAGCGAGTCGCAGAAGAACTCGCCAAGCGATCCCCTGAGCAAAACCTCGTCCCCATCGACCGGGAACCGGTTCCAGACCAATACGCCGAGATGGTCAAAGCGTACTATGAACAGCTGTCACGGACGCCGCAGCAACAACCGTAATATCCTCCCGCCATCACGCATCCGACTGGACCCCTATCTCGTCATTCATTCAGTTCGAATCCTATCATCCCGAGATTTTTGGACTTAAATCAGACATGGCTGCCTTTTTAGCTAGCGGCAGGATTTGAACGCTTTTTACCTTCGTTCTATCACTGGTCCAACAGGCTGATGAGTTCCGTTTTATCGGTCGCGTCCAGCAAGCCAATCCGTTGCTGTGCCCTTGCGATCAACTCAACTGGGCCAAGTCCTTCAGAAGTGCTGGAATGATGAATTCGGTCTACTGCTGCTCCAACAAGTGGGGCCACCGCGCGAACTCCAGCTTCTAAAACGATCGAGTCCGTCCGCCCTCCGTGGGCGACAAGGTTGCGAAGTCGATAAAGTCGCCGGAATGTGGCCTCTATGTACAGGTTGATCCGCTTGAGAGTGTTGACTGGGTCTCCCAGTAGTTGAACGATTCTCTTTGCTCCTGCTTCATCTTCAAGCCTACCGAACTTCGGCTGCGGGGCGGCGAGAAGGCGACGCATGATCTTGGCACATCTCTCCCGGTTGTTCGTAGCGATTTTGATTTCATTCGCAGTTTGATCTTTGTTGGACTTTGCATAGGAAAAGGCCAGCGTTGTTAGTTCAGCCCGGACGAAGGAGGCTGTTACCAGAGCAGCGATTCGTACAGCTGTTTCGATTCGGTCGCCATCTTCGGCTGGTCCCATCGAAAGAGATTCTAAGGCCGCCCACCCACTGGTGACGGCAGCAGAAGATGGGCCGTGATCGAGTTCGGCAAGCAACGAAATTGCTCGACTGATCCTTGGATTGCTTTCATCAACCGAGTAAATCATGTCCTGCCGTCTGATTGAAGCAACTTCGACTCCGCGATCAGGGGGAATGATGGAAACTCGATCTGTCGATCCGGTAAGCCAGAAATACCCCAGTGATTCGATCGGCTTCCGGGCGCCGAGTACCGCTCGATCGCGAAGTGCAACGAACCGTGTGGCCGCCATGTTTTCCGCTGCAGGCCGGTCGCACGCGGTCACTGTGAAGGTGACCGCCCCCCCTACTCGCTCGTTGGCTTGGAATGGTGGGACATTATTGTGTTTCATCCACGCAACTAATTCACCTCCGCGCATCCAACTTTCCGACTTCGTCTTCCCACTGTCAGGAGCAGACACGACCGGGAAGACGGCTTGGTAATTGGCAGGGGGCAGCGATGCCAGCGAGTGCAATTCTCGGATCAGATCGCCCGCTCTAGTTACGGTGGAACTCGGGGTTAGAACAGCGTCGCGAATGCAATGAGACACCGCTGTTAGGCTATGCCCGCTGTTTAGCAAGTGACTCACGACACACCGAGCACATTGCTCTATGACAGCATCAGGAAGTCCTTGGTCGATGTGGTCGGCCCAACGTAGAAGATAGTTCGACTCCATCGCACGAATTGATTGCTCGATCGTTGCGGCGGAGAGTGACCCTGGCGTGATTACTGACTTACCCGTCAGTTGCCTCTGCAGGTATTTGCGCACATTGTCGTCACCGACTCCCGGGTCCTTACCAATCAAAACGGAGGTCGTGTGCTGGAGATTGGATAGAGACGCGTCCGACAAGATGCCATCCCGCCGGACCTTGGCTGCTTCGAGCACTTCCTTAAGCGAGGTAAGCGAGGAAACAGTCCACAAGGCTCGGTTCCATGCTGTCGGCGGTTTGCATAGTTCCCGCATTCGAATCGCCAACATCAGATCATTGTCCTTGACTGTGGGCATCGAGTCGTATATCCTCACTTGAATGAAACTAAGGGGCGACTCCGCGTCTGAACTCATCGGCTAGTCCAAGTGAGTCCTTCGCCGATAGCCCCAATCTTACAGAGGGCGGGAACCCTGGTTCCCGCCCTCGCTCGTTATATCTAGCTGTTAATAGCCGCTCAAGTTACGGTAAGCTCAGCTCCCCAGTCTTGGGCATCGACACTGAAAAGTTCGATTGCCGTCTTGGCATTCTACCTCCAATTAACGAACAAAGGCCTGTCCTGCGACAGGCCTTTGGTGATTTCAGGGATTCAACCGGGGCAACCCGTTGGATTTTTATCGGGTCTGGGTGCCGGGTCGTGCGGCACTGGCCGGGGCAGGGTTCAGATTGACTGAACCAGGAGCCGAGCCGGGAGCTGATCCACTGACTGGCTGGATGGCCTTCGTCCCGGTTGAGCGGCTGGTCAGGAAATTATCCACGCGGGACTGATCACGAATGTCTTCGAAGACGCGGGCAACGGCCTTCTGAGTCTTTTCTTCGACCAGCTGTGCATACAGGTCATCCCAGACGTCGCGGATGTCTTTCACGACAGGTTCGGTCGTTCCTTCGCACTTCAGAATCACATAGCGGTTCTCCGCGACCTGAATGACAGGAGAGATCTCGCCTGGCTTCAGACGGAAGGCTTCGTCTTCAACGTTCTTGCTGCCGCCGTGGCGACGAATCGGTGGAATCACGCCGCCCAGTGGTCGGGTGTTCGGATCTGCCGAGTACTCACGGGCGACCCGGTCAAAGTCATCCGGATTCTCTTTGCACTTGTCGAAGATCTGGCCTGCCTGACGCAGGTTTCCATCGATCAGAATCAGACGAGCCTTCACGCGAGGACCGTATTCCCGTTCAAAGCCGATCCGCATGTCTTCTTCGGTCACTTCAACGGACTGGCCAGCGAGCTTTCGCAGAGCGAGCATCGGCCAGATCACGTCGTGATGATACTGCTGGCGGGTCAGCTTCCGCTCGGACTCCAGCATCTTGTACCAGGTATCGAGAGGCAGCTTGAACTTGCTGGCCGTCGTGGCGACTTCCTTTTCGACTTCTTCCATCGTCACGGTGATCCCGCGTTTTTCACATTCCTGCTGAATGATCAGCCGGTTGATCATGGTGTCGAGGACCTCTTGACCATGGCGGTTCACACATTCACGGGCGACGACGTCATAAGTGATTGACTGACCGTTGACCTTCGCCAGCACCTGTGCGGTGTTGGGCGAACTGGTCAGCGATGTTCGGCCTGCCTCAGCTCCCGCAGTCTGTGAAGCCGCAGGATTTGCTCGGAAAAACTGCAACCAGACACCGGCTGCGACCAGCAAAACTGCCGTGCCTGCGAGGTAAGGAACGACGGAGCGACTTGCAGGTCTCGTCGTCTGTGAGTCTGGGGAGTGAGTCCGTTCACTCATAAGTCAGGGCTCCGATGATCGCCAAAGTGGAAATGAGGAGATGCCGTCTTGCAGAAAGTGGGTCCGTAACCTGGGTGAGGCAAATTGCGTTGCCGTTCACTTCGGGAAAACTCTGCAGGACAGCCATTCAGGGAAGGGGGCAGTGTGCATTCGATCTGCGTTCAATCTGTCGAAGGTCATCCTGTCACGCCCGAGGGCGCACTGTCCACGGATGCCCCGGAACGCAAGAGGCGGTTTACCGGAAATTTTCAAACCGGGTCAAGATCACTTCAGAAATCGAACGCTCTTGCCGAGGCGCGTGGAACCCGGGGGCGGGCAATCCTCACCTGATCCCGTGTTTCCGAGAGCAGTGGGCAAGGTGAATGGTGAGCAAATCGGTGGGGGATCCCTGAAAATCGTTCTCGCAGGATCACCAGTCACATTGTCACCGATATCACCGACGCGCGAATTCCGGTAAGGGGGCGACCATGATAAATGCAACCAGTTTGCCATCCGGCGACATCTCGCCGATCGACACCTTGTATCCCGGTGGGCAAGGGAACGGCACTGGCTCTGCGTCCATATTTTGAAAATCCAGAGTGTACATCTGCTGCTTTTTGTCCCGTTCCAGGCCGAACATCAACTTGCCGTCGGGAGTGAAGGTGACCCGGCTCCCCAAGGGTGAGAACTGATGCCGCGTAATGACAGGGGCGTCAGTCGAGGTGGTGATCGTGTAGATCTCGCGCTTCCCGTCCGGCGTGTCGGCTGCACCTGAGATCAATTTTCCGTCGGCTGACCAGGAATAGTTCCAGTACACCGTTCGGTAGGGATGGTCGGTGTTCGTCGGGAAGAGGAACCGACGGCTTCCATCAGCGATCGTCTGCAGACAAATGTTGTGTTTACCTCCTTCATAAGCGGTAAACGAAATGCAGGTCCCATCTGGAGACCAGCGACCACACCAGCCATCGGACGCGATCAGTTGTGGGGGATGTCCTTCTTCGTCGATTCGCTGCACCCAGATCCCGTAATTAGGGGAATACCGGGAATAGACGAGATGCGTGCCATCAGGAGAAAAGGAGGGCATCGCTCCGTCACCCAAAATGCGCGGCTCCGAGCCATTCAGCGGGGCAACGACAATCTGTGCCTTCACATAGGTTTCGCCAAGACCACCTTTCCAGGCATCGAAGGCAATCATCTGGCTATCCGCCGACCATGCGGGCGATCCGCTATGCGTGTACCCGGGAATGTTCGTCAGGATTCCAAGGTGATCGCCGTTCGCGTCGGCGATCATCACGCGCTGCACATACTCATTGGGATCTTTCTCCGATTCCTGGGCACTGGCCGGCTGAACGTTCAGACCTGCTGCGATTGCTGCCAGAACACCAGCCAGTCTGAGGCACTGAACCATCGAGTGTCGTTTCATATTGCTTCTGCTTGAAGTGAGCATCAAGAAACCTGATCACTAAACTCGGTCTTGTGGTTCGTCTTCTCCGGACAGAGCCTTGCGCCATTTATTCTTTGGCAAAATCGGGCAAGGGTCGTTCCATGACGAATGCGATCAAGCTGCCATCCGGAGACATGATGCCGCCGTTCACTTTGTATTCCGGTGGAATTGGGACCACAACAGGCTCGGCCCCCTCCTTCTGGAAATCCAGCGTGTAGAGCTGGTGCTTCTTGTCCTTCGACAACCCAAACATCAGTCGCCCGTCCGGGGTGAATGTGACACGGTTGTCGATCGGGGCATACGGGAGGCGGATGAGTTTCGGATTCTCGCCTTCGGTCTCCATGACGAAGATTTCCTTCCCCTCAGGAGACTCTCCCATTCCAGCGATGTATTTCCCATCGGCCGACCAGGAATAGTTCCAGTACAGTTGCCGGTAAGGATTCTCGACTCCCGCTGGAAAGAGGAAACGACGGCTTCCGTCATCAATGGTCTGCAGACACAGATTGGCGCGTCCGTTGTTGCTCATCAGGAAGGAGATCACCTTCCCATCCGGCGACCAGCGACCGCACCAGCCATTCTGGGCGATCATTTCAGGCGCATGGCCTTCTTCATCAATGCGCTGGACATAGATTCCATAGGGCGAGCTCCGACAATAGACCACCTTGTCGCCATCCGGAGAGAACCATGGCATCGCCCCGTCACCGAGAACCATTGATTTGGTTCCGTCGAGACGAGCAACGATAATCTTCGAACCGGCTGAGTTCGAATTGCTTCCCCATGCATCGATTGCCAGCATTTGCCCGTCAGGCGACCAGGCAGGTGATCCTTGACTGACAAACCCGGGAACGTGAATCGAGATTCCAACGTTCGAGCCGTCTGAATTGGCGATCATCACCCGGCGGCGATATTCCCCGGGTTTCAAATCCGTAGACTGAGCCGAAAGGGGGGATGCGGAGACCAGAACGGCCACCACTCCAGCTGCGAGACAAAAGATCGGGCCCCGAGTGTGAATCCACTTCGCGATCATTGTTCACTCTTCCGACTGGTGACGAGCAACCTGATGAGCATGCACCTCACATGCACGATCACAAATATGTCACGTTCACCCGGCAGTCACAATGTCAAACGGCCACGATCTCGAACGAATCCGAACCTTCCTGGTTCGTTAGAGTTCCAACTGCTCGTCAGTTCAGCCCTTCTCCTCGAGAACAGTTGGGAGAATCAACACTCTTCCAGTCGGAGCCAGCCGGTGCCGTGATGGCGGGCATCCAATCGCTGATGGCCGGGATCAAACAGCACTTCCGCGAGGATCTCTGCCGATTCCACGATGCGTGGCCCAGGTCGATTGAAAAACTGATTGCCGTCAGCGACATACACGCGTCCCTGCTGCACGGCTCGCAATTCGAACCATTCAGGAGCGTCAAACAGAACTCCCAGTTCGGAGACGGTCCGAGGGATGTCGAACCCGCAAGGCATCATCAGAATGACATCAGGATTCGCCTGAAGCAGATCCATCCAGCTGAAATAGGGAGAGTGCTGACCCGGAGTGCTCAGTAGTGATTTTCCCCCTGCGATCTCAATGAGTTCCGGAACCCAGTTGCCAGCGGACATCATCGGACTGAGCCATTCCAGACAGAGGATTTTCGGGCGGTGCCCACGACTTTCCCCTGCGACGCGGATGGCTTGCAGTCGATTCTGAAGGGAAGAGACAAGCTCAACTCCTCGTTCGGGATGTCCCAGCTCGTCTGCGGTTCGCTGAATGTCCTTCCAGATGTCATCGAGCGAATTGGGCTCGTGGGCGATGATCCGTGGCTGCGAGCTGACCATCTGACAGAGCGCCTGTTCGACGTCCTTCAGACTCACAGCGCAGACTTCACACTGTGTCTGCGTGATCACGTGAGTCGGCTGTAGTTCATTCAGCAGTGCAGCATCGACTTTGTAGATCGATAACGCATCGCCCACTGCCGCCCGAACCTGTCGATCAATCTCCGCGCTGCTGGCATTCACGTCGATTCGCGGCTCGGAGCAGACCGGGAGCCCGCGGATCGATTCCGGGAAATCACATTCATGCGACCGACCGACAAGGAGATCGCCGAGTCCGAGAGCGACAACGATTTCAGTGGCGCTGGAGATCAGGGAGACAACGCGCTGCGACATGGCGAGAACCTTCTGAGCAAACCGGGAACGTTGGTTCCGTGGACCAACAGTGAGCTGTCCGGGAAAAAAAGGGGTCCGCAATCGGAGCAATTTCCCGACTGCGGACCGGATTCTTTAACAGCGAGATCAACGGAATTCCGCTGACCATCCGCGACTTACAGTGCCAGTGAAAACTTAGAGCGGCAGTGAAATCCGTTTGCCTTCGCGACAGGACTTGTAGATCGCGAGGATCAGCTCGACGCTCTTGCGACCTTCGTGTCCATCGATTAGCGGCGCACTCCCGGTTTCGATTGCTTTGATGAAATCTTCGAACTGGCGCTGATGCCCGATAAAGGAGATCGCCTTGGGATCAGCTGCCCCCCCGGTGACGGTATTCCCGGCTCCCAGTGTCGCCAGCAGCTGTTCATCTTCCGGCTGAGGGTTTTTGAAACTCCACAGCAGAATGGAGTCCTGCTCAATGATGGCAGAACCTTCTGAGCCGTGGATCTCTGTCTTCTTGAGAAGTCCGGGATAGACCGCGGTGCTCGCTTCAAGCGTTCCGAGGGCACCATTCTTGAATTTGACGATCGCTGTGCCGACGTCTTCGACTTCAATGCGTTCGTGAGCCAGCGTGGAGGTCAACCCGCAGACTTCCGCGACATCTCCCATGAACCAGTAGAGCAGGTCGACGTTATGAATCGCCTGATTCATGTACGCGCCGCCGCCGTCGAGGGCCCACGTTCCCCGCCATCCGCCGCCGTCATAATACTCTTGAGTGCGCCACCATTTCACGTAGGTATCGCCGAGTGTCAACCGGCCAAAACGTCCCTGTTCAATGGCTTTTTTCAGAGCGAGGTTCGCCGGGCTGAATCGGGAGGGCAGGATGGCTCCCAGAAGTGTTCCAGCTTTTTCACAGGCTTCGATAATCGCATCACAGCGATCGAGCGTGATTTCCAGCGGCTTTTCGACGAGCAGGTGCTTGCCGGCCTGAGCCGCTTTGAGGGCCGGTTCGAGGTGGGCGCCGCTTGGCGTACAGATGGTGACGACCTGAATCTCAGGGTTCTGCAGAAGTTCATCGAGTTCGGAGTAGGCCAGACAGTTGAAGTCTGTTGCGAAAGCCTGGGCCCGTTCCGGATTATGGTTGTAACACCCGATCAGGCGAGCGTTGGGAATTGCTTGAATTGCCTGCGCATGGAAGCGGGCAATCATGCCGGTGCCAATAATTGCAAAACCTGTCGACATCTTGATTGTTCGTCCTCGACGAGGGGGAGGGAAATCGGCTCAGCGAATTTGCCGGCGTCTGGTACGGTCACATCCCTCACGCAGCCTGAGTTCCCCCATCCAGGAAAAGGGCTCGAGACACCGCACCGGCTCTGCGCCGAACGCAACGCTTGATCCGAGAGCAGGGAGGCAACCGGGCAGTGAATGACAAGCCGACACTTTTGAGCGGATGAAATTCACGGGGGGAGGGCTTGCTTTCCGACAAAGTCTCCTTAGAAAAGCAATTCCGAAGTCTGTCGTCAACCCTGCCTGCGAACGACTGACGGGGATCTGGGATGTTCTCTGGCGACGTGCCGTCGTCAGTGTGAAGTTGTCAGACCGACGACGGTCTTCCACCCGGACGAAAGCGATGGAGTCCGTGTCCCGGACAATGCGGGAAACGCGTTGCGACGATTGAATGAAGATCTTGCGATGGAATGGCCAGTCCATCGCAAAAAGTGGCCGAAAACTGAACGTTCTGGAGAACTCCGTGCAGATTCCTAACGCGACCCTCGACATTCTGCAGAAATTCCAGCAGGTCCACCTCGTTCAATTCTGGGATCAGCTCAGCCAGTCGCAGCAACAACAATTGATCGAACAGATCGATCAAATTGATTTCGCGCTGGTGCAGACACTCGCGAATCAGAAAGAGCACGCGGGTGAGAACGCTGCGGATCGTGCTGCCCGTGCGGCCCCCCCAGCCCAACTCATCCGACTTCCTGCAAATCAGGGAGACCGCGACGCCCAGCTGACCGCGATTGATGCCGGGGAAAAACTGCTTCGTGCTGGAAAAGTCGGCGCGATTCTTGTCGCTGGAGGGCAGGGGTCTCGACTCGGTTTCAACGATCCGAAGGGGATGTTTCCGATCGGACCTGTCAGTGGCCGGACACTGTTTCAGGTACACTGCGAGCAGATTCTGGCACGCTCGCGTCGGGCGGGAAAATCGATTCCCTATTTCATCATGACGAGTGAAGCGACCCATAAGCCAACGGTCGCCTTCTTCGAACAACATCGCTACTTCGGGTTGAGTGAGGATGACGTCTTCTTCTTCCAGCAGGCCTCGCTCCCCGCGGTCGAAGCAACGACATCAAAGATTCTGCTGGAGCGAATTGATCGGATTGCCACGAGTCCTGACGGACATGGGGGGATGTTGCGGGCGCTGCAGCATCACGGCATGCTGGACCTGATGCGTGATCGCGGCATCGAGCATCTGTACTACCATCAGGTGGATAACCCGACCGCAATTATCTGCGACCCTGAATTCTTGGGACATCACCTCATCAGCGGGTCTGAACTGACGACCAAAGTTGTTGCCAAAGTCAGTCCTGAAGAGAAGATGGGAGTGCTGGTCACGCTGGACGGACAGACGCAGATCATTGAATACAGCGATCTGCCGGCGAATGAGTGTCGCCGAACACTGGAAGATGGAAGCCCCGTTTTCTGGGCGGGGAACACGGCGATCCACATTTTCCAGCGATCATTCATTGAGCGACTTCTGGAAGGGGAACTTCGGCTTCCATTCCACGTCGCCCACAAGAAGGTCCAGACCATCGATGTGCAGGGGGCGGAATTCGTTCCCACTCAGCCGAATGCCCGAAAATTCGAACAATTCATCTTTGATGCATTGCCACAGGCAAAAGTGGCTCTGGTCGTCGAGGCGAATCGATCACGGGAGTTCAACCCGGTCAAGAATGCGGAAGGAAGTGACTCTCCTGCCACCAGTCGTGCGGCGCTAACTGCGATCGCCAAAGAATGGATCGAAGCTGCCGGAGGGGTCATCGAAGGTGATGTCCCGGTCGAAATCAGTCCATTGGTTGCTCTGGACGTGGAAGAGCTGCAGGCAAAACTTGAGTCCGGGCAAGTCTTCAACCGCCCGACAGTGCTGAGCCCCCAGGATCTTTGAGAGAGAGCCAGCAAGGCAGATTCAGCAAGTTCTATATCGTACGGTCGGGCAAAGAACCGGTGTCGGCGAACGCACAGCCGTCCGCTCCAACCACATTTTCTGCCGGATTTCTCTGACTGAGATCTGAGTCAGGCGGGCATTTGCCGCTGGGGGAGACCCCGAAGGTTCTCAGACAACTCGCAGATTATTTTGAGTACTTGGCCAAACAAACTGCTGTAAGCTCGGAGGAGGTACGATTTTCCCGGGGTGCGAGACCGGAAAATCCAATCTTCACATTCTCTTAACACTCCCCGAGTTGGCTTCTTCATAAAAGTCGCTAACTTCATGAGACGAATGGGGGAACGCTTTCCAGAACCTGCGGGAGCACACTCTCGCAGAGCAATTTCTGTGACCGTTCCAGGTTTCTCATTGAAGGAAGACGATGACGCGCTTCAGCCTTTGTCTTGCATTCGGGCTGCTGACACTGTCACTCCTCGGGGCACTCACGGGCTGTCGCCCTGCGGCCGACTCACAGACTTCTGACACTCGCACAAACACTCCCCGGAAAGACGTCGGATTCCGTCCCGAGGGATGCATTGCCCCTTCGGTCCAGTCGATTCAGGACGGGACGTACAAACCTCTTTCGCGGCCATTATTCCTTTACGTGAACAAGGCCGTGTTGAAGAAGCCCGAAGCAGTGGCCTTTCTACGGTACTATTTCAGTGACATTTCCCATGAACTGATCCCGGAAGCCGGATTTATTCCCTTACCTGAGCAGAAGTTTCGGGAGGAATCCGAAAAACTGGAAGCTGCCATCAAAGCCGCCGGAACTGTGGTGTCTGGAGAACTGTACGGCCAGCTGATTGTCGATGGCAGCAGTACAGTTGCTCCTGTTTCGACGGTCATGGCAGAGGAGTTCTCCCTCGCAAATCCCACAGTTCGCGTGCCTGTCGGTTCTTCAGGGACAGGGGGCGGATTCAAGAAGTTCTGTCATGGCGAAATTTCTATCTGCGATGCGTCGCGGGAGATCAAGGAATCCGAAATCGAACTCTGCCGCAAAGCAGGAATTGATTACCTGGCTTTGGAAATCTGTCTGGATGGCATTACGATCGTCGTGAATCCGGAGGCCGACTGGATCGCCGGAATCACGATTGATGAACTTCGGCGATTGTGGAACCCGAAAAGCACCATCCACAAATGGTCTGAATTGCGTCCTGAATACCCTGACGCTCCGATCAAACTGTTTGGGCCCGATACGGATTCAGGCACGTTTGAATATTTCACAGAGACGGTCTGTGGAAAGAAGGGGGCCTCTCGATCGGATTACCAGCAGAGCGGAGATGACAACTTTCTGGTGACTGGAGTTTCCGGGGACCGGTACGCGCTCGGCTACTTTGGATATGCCTACTACACTGAGAATCAGCACAAACTGAAAGCACTTTCCGTCGCCCCTTGATCTCCGGCAAGTGGAGAATCTTCCCGTCGCCAACTGGCCTCCGGCCTCTTGAGTTCAGGGATCGGTTGAGTTCAGGGAAACGGGGAAAGGCATCAGGCACAACCGCCACGGTGAACGATTGTCACTGCGTCGAAAATACACAGCAGTCCGATTTCAGGAAGCGGTGATCGAATCACTCCTGTTCCTGTGCGCGTTCGTTTCGATTGTCACGACGGTTGGCATCATTCTGGTGATGTTTTCGGAGTCGGTCTTCTCACTGACCGGCGGAAAAGCGTTCTTTCAGGAAATCTCCGTCTGGGAGTTTTTTGGCTCTACAAAATGGGCTCCCCAGTTCGCTGACAAGCACTTTGGCGTGCTGCCTCTGTTGTGCGGAACCATCCTGGTTGCCGGAATCGCAGCGTTGACCGGGATGCCTCTCGGGATCCTCGGTGCCATCTATCTGAGTGAATATGCGAACGCCCGAACCCGACGTTACGTCAAACCGTTTCTGGAAATCCTGGCAGGGATTCCGACGGTGGTTTACGGTTACTTCGCTCTGGAATTCATCACTCCGTACCTGCTGCGGCCCGTCTTTCAGAACATGCTTGGTTTCGACGTCGATGGATTCAATGCACTGAGTGCTGGGATCGTCGTCGGGATCATGATCATGCCGATGGTCTGCTCCTTGAGCGAAGACGCATTGCGAGCCGTTCCTCGAAGCCTCCGTGAAGCTGGGTATGCACTCGGCTCCACCAAATATGATGTCTGTACGAGAGTGGTCGTCCCGGCGGCAACCTCGGGCATTGTCGCTTCCTTTCTGCTGGCCATTTCGAGAGCAATCGGCGAGACGATGGCGGTCGTCATTGCAGCAGGGCAGTCGCCTGTCATTACGCTGAATCCACTCAAAAGCATTCAGACCATGACCGCATTCATGGTGAACGTGAGTCTGGGTGATACGCCTGCCGGTTCGATTGAATACAAGAGCCTGTATGCCGTCGGGTTGACCCTGTTCTTTATAACACTGGTGATGAATATTCTTTCTCAATGGTGGATGCAGCGTTTCCGGGAGGTCTACCAATGATCGAACCGGAACCATCGCAGGGCGAACCACGACCGTCGGCATCTTCATCGGGCGAAAAGCCGAAAGCCCACCGACTGGGCCGCGACGCCGGTAAGCCTGAAAGCTGGCTGTTTGCCTGGACTTGCTGTGCCTCGATCTGGTTCAGTGTGTTCATTCTGGCAGTGCTTTTGATCGCGGTGACGAAAAACGCCATCGGCTGGCTCGACTGGCAGTTTCTCACAAGCTTTGATTCCGCACGATTGCCTGCCCGGTCAGGGATGCTCTCCGGCATTCTGGGAACGGCATGGGTCATCCTGTTCACAATTCTGTTCTCTGTGCCCGTTGGAGTCGGAGCTGCGATTTATCTGGAAGAGTATGCCAGTGACAACTGGATCAACCGGCTGATTCGACTGAATCTTTCCAACCTGGCCGGAGTCCCTTCGATTGTCTACGGCATCCTTGGACTGACGGTTTTCGTGCGGATGTTCGGGCTCTTTGGTCCTCAAGGCTGGATCCATCAGTGGACCGGCTGGACGCTGGAAGGCTTCTTCTGGTCCGATCATTACCGGCAATATCTGATCCCGCTCCCTTTTGGGCGAGTCGTGATCTCGGGAGCACTCACCCTCAGTCTGTTGATCCTTCCGATCATCATCATTGCCTCGCAGGAAGCACTGAGAGCGATCCCGCCTTCATTGCGTCATGCTTCGCTGGCACTGGGAGCCACGAAATGGCAGACGATTCGCTATCAGATTCTGCCGGCAGCGGTCCCAGGGATTATGACCGGGATCATTCTCGCGATCTCGCGAGCGATCGGAGAGACCGCTCCCCTGGTGATGCTGGGAGCCATGACGTTCGTGTACTTCGCGCCGGGGAATATCGACAGCGTCTCTGACATCGTCGCCCATCCCGAAGGACTGATCAAAGCGCCCTTCGACACATTCACCGTGATGCCGATCCAGATTTTTAACTGGGTCCGACAGTCAAAGGAAGAATTCAAACATGTGGCTTCGGCCGGAATCGTTGTTCTTCTGGCAGTGCTGCTGCTCCTGAACGGATTGGCGATTCTCATTCGAAACCGCTACAGCAAACACCTCCGGTGGTAACAACTTGTTCGGTGGCGGTTCACCTGAAACAGGCATGAAAATCCGCGGCCAGACGAACCATTCAATAGTCAGGTCAAGGATTCAAGGCAGCGACGGGCTCGTCATCGGCGAGATCATTCATTCACTCGAGGCCTGGTACCAGTTCAATAATGGCAAACACGGCAGCATCATTTTCCGGACTCGTCAAGCGAACGACCGAACAGGGCGAAGCGCTGAAAGAGCCTCGTAAACTGAAGATCGAGTCGCGCGACCTGTGCTTCTTCTACGGAACCAATCAGGCCCTGTTCGACATCTCCCTGACGATTCCGGAACGATCAGTCACTGCGTTCATCGGACCCAGCGGGTGCGGTAAAAGCACATTCCTGCGAACGCTGAACCGGATGAATGACATCATCGACGGGTCACGTCACACCGGCGAGATCCTGCTCGAAGGCCAGGACATCTACGCATCCGATGTGGATGTTGTCGCCCTGCGGAAGCAGGTGGGCATGGTCTTTCAGAAGTCGACGCCGTTTCCCAAATCGATTTTTGAGAACGTCGCCTATGGCCCGCGAATCGGCGGACTGCGTGATCGTGAAAAGCTGGCGCATATCGTGGAGACATCACTGAAGCGTGCGGCACTCTGGAAAGAAGTCCAGAACCGTCTGCATGATTCGGCGATGGCTCTTTCAGGTGGACAGCAGCAGCGGCTCTGTATCGCTCGGGCCCTCGCAACCGATCCAGAAGTCCTCTTGATGGATGAGCCAGCCAGCGCACTGGACCCGGCAAGCACGGCCCGAATCGAAGACCTGATTTTCGAGCTGAAAGAGAAGTACACAATCGTGATCGTGACGCACAACATGCAGCAGGCAGCGCGTGTCAGCGACTTCACGGCGTTCTTTCTGAAGGGGGTGCTGATCGAGATCGGAGATACCGAGCAGATCTTCACGAACCCTCAGGAAAAACAGACACAGGACTACATTACGGGGCGGTTCGGCTAACCGGACTCACGCAGCAGAGAAGAGGTTAAGGAGAGACCATGTCCGTTCATATGCAGATTGATCTGTCCGAATTGCACCGTGACCTGCTGTCGATGTGCTCACGCGTTGAGGACATGATCCATCGCGCCGTCAAGCTGCTTTCCGCACCTGATCGAGAAGAGGCTCAGAGGATTGTTCGCGACGATATTGAGATCGACCGCTGGGACGTACGGATTGAAGACTCCTGCCTGAAGATTCTGGCACTCTATCAGCCTGTCGCAATTGACCTCCGCCGTATCACGACCGTGATGAAGGTCGCCAGCGAACTGGAACGGGTCGCCGACCTTGCCGTGAACATTTCTGAACGGGCGACCGGTCTTCTGAATTCGGTGGAAATCACCATCCCGGATCAGCTGCGGGTGATGGCTGATCGAGCGGTCGACCTGCTGCATCGCAGCATCGACGCCTATGTTGACCTCAACAGCGAGATGGCCCGAAAGGTCTGCGAAGAAGATGCGCAGATCGACGAGATGAATCGCGGCGTTATCGAGCAGCTGATTGAAGCGATGCACCGCCACCCAGAACAACTGGATCCGTTACTGCATCTGTTTTCTGCCGTGAGACAAGTCGAGCGGGTCGGTGACCACGCCACGAACATCGCTGAAGATGTCGTCTATCTTGTCGAAGGGCGAATCATTCGACATGCGAGGAAGCTCGCAGGGGAGGCTCGACCCGGGCAATGAGCAAACCTCGAATCCTCATCGTCGAGGATGAACCATCCATTCTGGATGCCTTGCAGTACAACTTCCGCAAGGAAAACTTTGACGTCGTCACAGCGAGCAATGGCCGGGACGCCTTGTTGGCTGTTCAGAAGCAGGTTCCAGACGTCGTCGTACTCGACCTGATGATCCCTCCCCCGGACGGCCTGCAGGTCTGCCGGCAGCTGCGGAGTGATTCACGCACTCGCAACGTCCGCATTCTCATCCTCACTGCGAAGGATGAAGAGATCGACGAAGTCCTCGGCTTCAATATGGGCGCCGATGATTACGTTTCAAAACCATTTCGAGTGAAGCCGCTGATTGAACGGGTCAAGGCCCTGCTACGACGCCCGACTGCCGAAGAGGAAGAGCGTGAAGTTCTGACGCTCGGCGAGATTGAGATCGACCGGACTCAGCACATCGTCCGGCTGAACGGAGAAGAACTCCCGCTGACGCCGACCGAGTTCCGACTGCTGTGGACCCTCGCCCGACAACCCGGCAGAACATTCAGCCGTAACGAACTGCTGGACTGCTGCCGTGGTGAGGACGCGAACTCGATGGAACGGACCATCGACGTCCACATCCGCGCTCTCCGTAAGAAACTCCTCGACCACGCAGACAAAGTCGAAACCATCCGCGGGATCGGCTATCGCTATAAGCCAGCCCGGAATTCGTGAATCGCACAACGCCGCATGTCAGACCCCGGCAATAGACCGGTGGCACGCCTCGTTGCCCAACCCGGGCCCCCGGCCTACTCAAATGGGAATCGTGTTACACTTTCTGGGTGTCACCAAGCTCAAGTTAAATCCTAGACCAATTGAGATCAACTCTCACGTCGGATGGTCGAGCTGTCCCACTAAGAACACGGATTCGCTGCAGATGGCAAAGTTATCAGAAATTCGGGGAGCCTTTTACCCACCCCGTCCGAACTGGGATGTGATTCATCGCTGGGTAGTAGAACATGTTGCAGAACCCGACCGCTGGCAAACATGGACAGACCTGACCGATCAATGGTTAGACACCCTGAATCAGTCTCTCGGTGGGCATTATCGGGTTCGTAAAACGTCCGAGCTGATACTGTTCGCGCCCACCGACTTCGCCCATGGCGACCTTCTTTTGAAGTGTGCGACTAGCGGACTGTTCCGGATAGTGCGTGCTCTCGGCAGCGTCGCCAAAGGCAGCTGGCACGGACCTCTGGCGATCCTGCTGTTTGAAAACGAGGACACTTATGACTCATACATTTCAGCATATGGGAGAGGAGGCGAGCCCATTAGTTCCTTGGGTTTGTGCATCCGTTCATCAAATGTGCACATTGCCCTCAGGCCTCATCACGTCGACGAGCTTCAGCGCGTACTACTGCATGAATTGACTCATGCCTGCCTCGCACACCTATCGCTTCCTTCCTGGCTTGAAGAAGGAATCTCTCAGATGTGCGAAGAAGAAGCTCGTCCAGATTGGTCCCGCTTCACAATCGATTCATCGGAGGCACAGGAACTGCGGAGCTTCTGGCGACGGAACGGGCTGTCGGAGTTCTGGTGGGGAGAAGGCTTCTGTGCAGCGGATGAATTGCAGGCCCAAAGTTACCACTTGGCGCAGGTCCTGTTTAGAAATCTCATCTCCCAATACCCTAAGCAACTTCCCGATTTCTTACGGCAAGCTCAGATTGACGATGCGGGTGACACGGCCGCTCGCAAATGCTTAAAGATCAGTAACGCGGAAATTGCAGAGCAATTTCTTGGCCCAGGAGATTGGGAGCCGGTTCCACCAGATCACGAAAGATACAGTCGACGCGGATTCCTGTATCTGACTCAAAACGATTTTCTTAAATCAATTGCAGATTTTTCCGAAGCTTTGAAAATAAAACCTCATGATACATACGCCCGCGGATGCCGAGGAACTGCATACATGCAGATCCGGAAATATGCATTGGCAGTCGATGACTTCGAGGAAGTGATACGCAGCAATCCAAATGACGCTGATGTTCACAATAATCTTGCGTGGGTGCTGGCAACATGCCCAGTAGACAGTGTTCGTAATGGCCGCCGAGCGAAAATTCACGCACGCAAAGCCTGCGAACTGACAGGTTTCGCGAGTTGGTATTGTTTGGGAACCATGGCGGCGGTATGTGCCGAGTTAGGAGACTTTGATTCCGCAAGGAGATGGATGACTGAATCGAAGGAACTCGCACCGGAAGAAGAGCTGGCAGGCTGCGAGAAACGCCTCCAAATGTACTGGAAAGACGAACACTATCGTGACGATCCGCCTGCCGACCTATGAAATTTCGTGTGGCAATTCTTTGTTATCACCGCCCAGGGTTAGGTCGATGCGAGTTCGTGGAACTCAGCGTGGATGGCTTTAAGCGGCCCTTGGGAATGTCCCCGTCAGCAGAAGGGGCGCCCCGCGACCGACGGCAGTTGCCCTCGATTATTCATAATCCCATTTCGTGATCCAGGGGTCTTTCAGCTTCTCCTGCTGGTCGCGGAGTTTCTTTTTGTACTCCTCCAGCACCGGGGCGAAGTGCAGGTCACTGGCGAGATTGACCGATTCTTCCGGATCGTTCTTCATGTCATAAAGTTCGAACCGGGGACGGTGCATGTATTTCCCGACGGTTCGTTTTCCATAGGCCGCATGCGGGCCGAGGCGATACTGCGTCTGCCAGGTTGAAGCGGCCCAGAGATCAGACGCAAACGGATAAGAGAGTCCGTCGGCGATGTTCCAGATCAGCTTATAGTTCTGATCGCGCACCGCGCGCATTGGGTAATACATCTGAATCTCATGGAAGGTATGCGATGCGAAGATCGCCTCATGATGCGCGGAGTCGGCATGGCCGAGCAGGGGAATCCATGACTTCCCGTGATAGGTGTTGAACTGGTGCCCGCCGGCACGATTCTCCCGGAGCCGTTCGCCCCGCTGTCTCCAGTATTGATCCGGGTTCGTCCATTTCTTCGGGCGGTTCATTTCGTGATTAAGGGCACCAGCAAAGTCCAGTAATGACGGCGTAATATCCACATGGCTGATCAGAGCGGCCGATTGCACTCCGCGTTCTTCGATATACGGATTGTAGACCACAAACGGGACTTTCAGACCGGCCTCATAAACGGTCGTCTTTGCGCCCGGCATGGCCATCCCGTGATCTGAAGTGAAGACGATCAGTGTCTTTTCATAGACCCCGGCTTCCTTCAGAATCTCGATCAGGCGAGCAAGTCCCTGATCGACCCGAGAACATGCCTGATAGTACTGAGCCAGTTCTTCCCGGCATTCTGGAGTATCAGGCAGGAACAATGGGACCGGAACTTTGGCGGGGTCGTAGATCACTTCCTTCACGCCGGGGTAAGCCTTTCCGCCGGGCTTGTTTCCGAACAGGTTCGGCTTCAGCTCGCTCTTTGAAGATTCATCGACCTGACCGCTGCGGTGAGGATCGGCCGTTGCGAAGTAGAGAAAGAAGGGGCGCTCATCACTCTTGCTGATGAACTTGCGACAGGCTTCCGCCATCTCCACAGGGTTGCGGGCGGGGCCTTTCAGATAGGTCTCGAACTCATAGACCTCGTGCGGCCCGACATGCAGCTTGCCGATCTGTGCCGTGCGGTAACCAGCATTCCGCATTGCCGGCGGCAAAGCGAGACTGATTGCATTTGCGAACGTGCTGAAGTGATGAAAATCGTGCTCGTGCCCATATTGTCCATTCAAATGATTGTGAACGCCGGTCATGACGACAGAACGACTGGCACTGCAACTGGCCGTTGTCGCATAGGCATTGAGAAACAGTGTCCCGGACTTCGCCAGCTGATCGACAGCGGGGGTCACCGCAACGGGGTCACCGTAACAGCCGAGTGTTGGGCTCTCATCGTCGGTAATGAAGAAGACAATGTTGCGTTCTGCTGCGAGCGATGCGGAATTCGCCGCGAAGATCAAACTCAGCAGGCACAGGGCCACCGGCCGATCAACTTCCTCCGACAATGAACCATGAGGATTCCTTCTGCAGCAGTGTGACTCGAACAGAACAGCTCGCAAGACATTCTGAACAACTGCGTTATACTGTGCCAGTCACGAAACTCGGTCTCGGATGCCGGCTTCTCAAGTGAGTCGACTGGCCCGGTCAGCTGTTTCGTGACACGCGCCATTCAATGTGGCCGACTTCGGCGGAGGTCATGCCCACGCGCATTTCCGGCGGGGGCATCGAAGCCGCATCAGAATGAAAAAACAGGTCCCTGATGATGCAACGTCCTGAGCCCGCCGTTGCTCATCGGAACAGATGTCAGGCGACGGCGATGCAACTCGTTTTTCCGTTTGCCCAGGAACCTCAGGTTATGCCTTTTGAGTGGAACACGATCCATCACCACGACTGCATCTCGGGGATGGAGAAGCTGGAAGCCGGGAGTGTCGATCTCGCCTTTGCGGATCCGCCTTTCAACATCGGCTATGAGTACGATGTCTACAATGACTCCCGCGAACGTGACCAGTATCTCGAATGGTCAGAGCAGTGGATCTCGCAGATCTGGCGGGTGCTGAAGCCTGACGGCACCTTCTGGCTCGCGATCGGCGATGAATACGCGGCCGAGCTGAAGTTGCTCAGTCAGAAGATCGGTTTTCACTGCCGCAGCTGGGTCATCTGGTATTACACCTTCGGGGTGAACTGCTCGCAGAAGTTCAGCCGCTCGCATGCTCATCTGTTCTACTTCGTGAAGGATCCAAAGAAGTTCACCTTCCGCGAAGCTGAACTCGAGAACCGCATCCCCTCTGCGCGTCAGCTCGTTTACAACGACAAACGGGCGAATCCAAACGGCCGACTCCCGGACGACACCTGGATTCTTCGGCCACAGGATCTCGCAGAATGCTTCTCTTCCGCGGAAGACACATGGTACTTCCCGCGCGTCGCAGGCACTTTCAAAGAGCGGGCCGGATTTCATGGCTGCCAGATGCCGGAACAGTTGCTGGGGCGCATCATCCGCTTCTGTTCGCATCCTGAAGAAAAAGTGCTTGACCCGTTCTCAGGCAGCGCAACAACGCTTGCAGTCGCGAAGAAACTCGGGCGATCGTTCATCGGCTTCGATCTCTCCGAGGACTATGTCCGTTCCGGACTCGCCAGACTTGAACGCGCAGCGGTTGGAACCCCATTGGATGGAGCACCAGAACCGACGATGAGTGCTCCCAGTACGGCACAGGGAAAACCTCTAAAGTCGAAAGCACCTCCCAAACGCAAGCTCGTGAAAACGACACGAAAGCGATCCGATTCCCAATGAACGGCCCCGCGAGAGAACAGTCCGGCCGACCCGTCAGAATGACCGCCGTGGCGGTTGCAGTCCTCGTCGGCGCACTCCTGCAGTGGTTCATCCTGTGGAAAACATCACTACCGCTGGGCGTGCCGAATGAGTGGGTCTGGGGGCGACTGGAACCGATGGGTCCAATCCTCGCAATGATCTGGCCGGCCCTCCTCGCAGGGGCAGTCCTCGCTTTCTTCATCTGTCTCAACTCGCTGGCATTCGACTCACGAAGGCCACGGACAAGGGGACTTCTGGTAGTCTCCCTCTGGATTCTCGGCACCTGCTGGATTCTGTCACTCGCAGCGTCGACTCCGGGAATCGCCAGTCTCAGCCGGATTCCGTTTGTCCTCTTCTATACACGCGCTTCCGGATATCTGACACAGGCGATTGAACATCGACATAATGTCAAAGGCTTTCTGCACGGCTATCGCGAAGCAATCGCTGATAGTACGAATCCCGAGAACCATCTCCACTTGGGAACTCACCCGCCCGGGTTGACGTTAAGTCTGATCGGAATGCTGAAACTGGGAGAAGCGTCTCCCGGCCTGACATCACTCGTGAATGCAACGCAACCTGCTCAGGTACAGGACAGCGTTGACGCGATTCGTGAACTGCACGCCGCGCAGGGCAGGGAAGTCCCATTAAAGCAGGTGGAATCTGCAGTCATCTGGGCGGCTGCACTGCTGACAGCCATTCTCGCCGCCGGGACAACGATTCCGCTTTATCTGCTCGCGCGGCGAGTCGTCTCCCCGGAAGCGGCGTGGTGGTGTGCTTCGTTCTGGTTACTGGTGCCTGCGGTGGCGATCTTCCTGCCGAAGTCGGACATTGTTTTTCCCTGCCTCGCGATGTGGTGCCAGTACCTTTGGCTGCGAGGGCTCGACAGCAATCGATTCGCCTGGGGGATGGCGACAGGATTCGTGATGTCCCTGTGCCTTTCCCTGACACTGGCTTTCGTCCCGGTCGGTCTGGTGATGTTCTTGCAGGGGTTGCTGCTGCCGTCTGCGAAGACCGCTTCCAGTTCGCTTTCAGTTCGAACACCCCCGCGCTGGCATGTCTATGTCGGGGGATTTACCGCCTCGGCGATCTGGATCCTCTTCTGGCGTTTCGTCGGGGGAATCAATCTCGTGGAGGTCTGGGCCCAGAACCTTCGCAATCATGCCGCGTTCTACGAGCATCACACCCGAAGTTACTGGCCGTGGCTGCTGGAGAATCCGCTGGAACTGGCGTTCTCACTCGGTCTCCCAATCGCAATTTTGGCCGGTTGCGGGATGCTTTGTCTTGTCTTCAGCAGGAACTCTCGCTGGATTTGGGAGCTCGGTCTGCCGATTCTGATCTGGAGCCTGTTGTGGGTGAGCGGAAAGAACATGGGAGAGGCCGCCCGACTCTGGGTCTTCCTGATGCCCTATCCGCTGTGGTGCTCAAGCCTTGCTCTCGCGAGGATGATATCAACTCGTGCCGGATGGCGCGTCACCTGCCTATGCTATCTCCTGCAAATCGGAGTCGCGCTGGCGACCGCTGTCCGAATCGACGGCTTTGGGTTCATCGAACTCGGACCGCCCGTGTAGACGGACGTACCGATCATGAGATCGGCTGGACTGAAGTCCGTTCATCCACGGCACAGGTTTCGCTAAATCAGAATCACCGACAGAATCTGAGTGAAGTGGCCGTCGGGTTGTTGAACCCCGCCATTTCGTCCGTTTCTTCACTCACACAGACTGAAATGGCAGGGGATTGTTTTTGCAATTGAGATGCAAACACACTTGCCAAATCAAATCCGCCGAGTACGATATTTGACGCTTATACGATTTGTGAGCGGACTTACCGGTCCGGACTCCTCCAAGGAATGAAGATGCGGTCGCAAGGGAGAATCGTCTGCTGGACGCTCGCCATGGCCTCACTGGCCATGATGATCGGCGTTCGCACGCTTCACTCCCCGTTGCTTCACCTGCTTGGTGGCTGCCACGACTCATGCGGAACAGTCTGTCAAACTGCTACACCTGCTGCAAAATCATGCAGCGGTCCGCATGTCGGGCACTCTCATGCCGGGCATTCGCATGCTGACCACTCTCACAACGGTCATCAGCACGCGAAGTCGGTGAACACGTCAGCAAACGAGCCTGGCAGCGTTGCAAAGTCCGAATCCCCTGCGGGTGATTCACTGCCGGGTCACCATGCTCCGCATTCCGATGATTGCCAATTGTGTCAGTTCCTAACGCTGGCGTTGGCCCCGCTGGAGCCCCCAGTCGCTCTCCAGGGAGAGGAACAGGTCACTCAACGTCCTGTATCCGAAACTCCTGTTGTCCTGGTCTTTTCGCTGGCTGGTCCTCATGTTCGCGGACCGCCCATGCCGGCTTCATTCTCCTGAAGCCGCCACATCGCTTGTCAGTGTCATGCTAGTCAGCGAGATGCCGCGAGCCGACGAAGTGCATGGGAATGCCCACTTGAATACCGTGATCAAACTCCGTGTTTGAACGCCATGTTCGAGCTTAGTAACTCCGGTCACTGACAGTGCTTTCTCGTGTCTTCGCCCCGGCAGAACTGTCTGTACTCAGATCGTCTGCACGGAAGTGTCGCGTTTCAGAAGAATGTTTTCTCCCATCGAGGTGTGCTCCCGACCTTCATGTCGGTCACAGCGCACCACTCATTTCCAGAACTGATTCCGCCGATTCGCAGGATGTCCTGAAGACAGCGACGCCGTGCAGTCTGCATGGATCTGGCCGGAAATGAGGAGATCTGCCGCTGATTGATGCTCTGTCTGCGCAATCAGTTTTTCTCCCGATGAATCAAACGGATTGACTCTGCCTTCTTGCAGATTTCGCCTCGGCGCTGTTGCGGATTTCCGCGCAGCCACCGCCGGAGCAGCGAGACCTGCATTCATCGAATCAGGGTCACCGGCAAGATGAGAAGACCAATGCGAACAACACGAAAACGAACGGCTTTTACACTGATTGAACTTCTGGTGGTGATCGCGATCATCGCCGTCTTGATTGCATTGCTGCTCCCCGCAGTGCAACAGGCCCGCGAAGCGGCTCGCCGTTCTCAGTGCAAGAACAATCTGAAGCAGATCGGTCTGGCTCTGCACAACTATCTCGATGTGCACCAGACGTTCCCTCCTGGTTGGATCGGAACCCAGGGTTCCGCTCCGTCTCCGATGGGAGTCAGCGGATTTTCCTGGGGAGCTTTCATCCTTCCCTACATTGAGCAGGCGACTCTTTATCAGCAGATGCGCTTTGACCGCCCGATGGACGATGCCGTGAATGTTCCGTTCCTGAAGCAGCGACTTGCTGTCTTTCAGTGCCCAAGCGATCCGAAGCCTGACACATTCCGCATCGAGGACCGAAACGGCAATGAGATTGAAATGGCCACGGCCAATTACACCGGCGTCTTCGGAACGTACGAACTCCATGACTGCTTTGATGGAACTCCGGGAACTCTCCCTCTCACTTCGCAGGGACAGTGCATCAGCAACGGAATGTTCTTTCACAACAGCAAGGTTCTGATTCGTGATGTCACAGACGGAACCAGTTCAACCCTGATGGTGGGAGAGCGAACGACGTTCACGGAAGAAACTCCTCCGTACGAGAAGTTCTATTCGACCTGGGTTGGAGCCTTGCCAGGAATTGAAGAGTCAGCAGCCAAGGTTGTCGGCCACGCAGAACATGGCCCGAATCACAATCACCACCCTGAAGACTTCGGCAGTGCTCACGTGGGTGGCGCTCACTTCGTCATGGCTGATGGTCATGTGGTCTTCGTCAGTGACAACATTGACACCCGGACCTTCCGTTCCCTGAGCACTCGGAACGGCAATGAAGTGGTAGGCGAGTTCTAAACCATCCGCATCACCAGCAGGGCGATAGCTGAGCGGAGTGACAAATTGGAAGTGAGAGGCGGAATCACCGCGGCGCAGGTTCACCAGTTGAAACGTATGCTGCCTGATTCCCGTCTCACTCCGGTGTCGACGGACAGGTTCAGTTCTCAGAATTGAGCGATGAACCTCGTTTCAGTTTGGATTGCACTTTGGCATAGAGTCGCTGAATTCGCTTCTCCATCTGCTCGTTTCCTCGCTGGAGCGTACGACAGAATCGAAGTTGCTCCAGAGCCGATTCGAGCTCCCCTTGCTGTTCAAGCAGATCAGCATAAAACAGTCGAAGATCCTCATTGAACGGATCATCTTCGACAGCCTTCCTGCAATCTGTGAGAGCTTTCGCCAAGTCACCCTGCAGCAGCGCCAGCCTCGCTTCGACGAACCAGTAAGCTGATGGGCGCGGATTGGAATCTGCCAGAAGTGAGTGAATCCTCGAGAC
This sequence comes from Planctomycetota bacterium, assembly GCA_023417655.1. Lineage (GTDB taxonomy): Bacteria > Planctomycetota > Planctomycetia > Planctomycetales > Planctomycetaceae > Planctomicrobium. The sequence goes on from JAEZFD010000067.1 coordinate 25,276, forward strand.
CGCCGCTTCGCGGATAAAGGGGTTCGCCGCCGTCTCAGCGAAGGACATGAGAAGCGACGCATCCTGGGGGATCACTTCAGTAACGATCTCGGCCTGACTCAGCCGACGCTCGGCCAAGGCAACGACGGCAGGGAGTTTTTCGGGATCTAGTTCAAGAATGCGTTTCAATAGCAAACAGAGCAGTTGATCCTCTCCCAGAAGCGATGCAAGTTCAGCGGCTCCATTCAACGTCTTCAGATTAGAAGGAGTGACGAAGATCTCTCGGTGCAGCAACTCTGCCGGATCCTGACCGATCCACCAGCCAAGAATCGATTGACGGAATGCCGGAATCGGAATCAATGGGCAACTCAGAGTCGCCTGCTGAAAGTGAATGGCTGCACGTTCGAGATTCGTGACTGCGGGATCCAGTCGCTTCAGGTCTTCGACCTCTGAGATCCGCTTCTCATGTGGAAACTGGGCCAGATGCAGAAAGAGGGCCATCGGATCGACCATGCTCTGCTGCTCAGTTAACGAGCTCTTCGAATATGTCGCATTCTGAGACAGACGGATTTCGGCTTCGCGGCGATATCGTTCAATCCACAGTCGCCCGAGCGTGACATGGAACTCGGCATCATCAGGTCGACGCAGAATGAGTTCTTCCCCCTGACTCAGCAACGCGTCCAGCGTTGGCAGATCAATGCGAGAAAGCTCATCTGGGCGGGGGAGTGCGTGTCGAAACTTCGCCAGCTCACCGGCGGGAATGATTTCAAGCAGACCCGCTCCGCCTGCAATAAGACCGAAAAGACAGCCGGCTATCGATGCCATCTTCGCCGTCGAGTTTCGTGAGAACCAACCGACCGGAGCTACGCGGTGCATTACTCCATCAGGATCAGGCTCTTCTATCGAAACGCTTGCGGCCAGTGATCCTAACAGAACACTGATTGTGATCAGATTGGCCGTCAGGTTGAATCCGAAATCGACCGTCGCCTGCAGCCCCTGGCTGATGAGAACGACTCCAGCGACGATGGCCTCGGCCAGAAGTTTTCTTCTCAGTAAGGCCATCAGGAGCCAGCAGACCCATACGATAAAGCCAATCGTCAGCAGGCAGCCGACAATGCCCCCTTCGACGAGCAGTTCGAAGTATTCATTGTCGGCATTGACGTACCAGAAGTCAGGCAGGCTTCTCTGATAGGGGCGATTGGCATAGTAGTAAGTTCCCCAGCCGGAACCTCGCCAGAAAAAGTCGTGCACAGCCGGCAGCATGTCGGTCCAATGTTGCAGGCGACCGTCACGGTTCAGCGGCAACTGCAGAGTTTGCAACCGGCTCCAGAGTTCCTCATCGAACCCGAGCCGGAACACAATTCCCAGCGTTCCGACCCCAGTGAGCGACACTCCCACCAGCCTGCGATTGAGATGCTGAGTGAAAGCGAGTGCGACCAAGACCACAGCTGCAGCGAGCCCCGCACTCACGATTCCCCCACGTGAAAGCGTGGCGAGCATCCCGGCGGCGATCAGGCCCAGAGCACTCAACTGAGACAGGGGTAGCCGATCGGTCTCCGGCATCCGAGGGAGAGCTCGTCGAGAGTGGAATGGCCGGAAAGCAGCTCTGTGAGCTGACAGGGTTGTAAGCTGGGAAGCAAGCGGCGAAGTCAGCTGGACTACCTTCCCGAAATAGATTCCGAGACCGGCCGCAAGACACAGATTCAGATAACCGGCAGCACCGTTGCGGTTCACGAATGGCCCGAACGGCTGACCACCGACGAGCAGAGGATAGGTCCAATAAATTCGGCCATCCCAAGTCAGCTTTTGAACGAGGCCAAACGCAGCAACAGCAGCACCATTCAACAACAGCACCGTCCACAACAGTCGTCGCTCCTGCGTCTCGCGAAAGAGCAGGGCACCGCACAGAAACGCACACAATGCCAGCGACATTCGCCCCAGCTGCAGTCGCGTCGCAGCGGGATAGATCGTTGATTGTCCGCGACCTATGAACTGCTCGACAAACTGACCAAGTTCCTGCGCCCAGACCGCCCCCGGCATTTTAAGCCCGCCGGTGTCAGTGAGGAGTTGATATCCCCCCAGCAGAAGCCCGCCTGTTCCCAAAGCAAGAAAGAGGGCGTGATATCGGTTTAGCAGGAAGCCGTTGTCTCGCCATGCACGCGACCAGAGCAACGCAATGAACGCCAGCACCAGTGACGCGAGCACTCCGCCCCAGAGCCACGGCTGCACAGATAGGGGAGCCCCTGCGAAACACCAGGAACTTGCGACCAGAACAAACAGAATCAGCGCCTGTGCCGCCGCGAAGACCAGCTGAACGATTCGCACGAAAGCGACCTCAAAAAGCTAGCGGAAATGGCGCCCTGCTCGAGGAGGGCGACCGACGTGCATCCCTCGGACATCAATGCTCGGTGTGGCATTGGCGGAATAATCACATGAGAAAACGAGCGGTAGGCCAAGCCGCACAGACAAGCCGATTAGGGAGCCGTTGTGGTTGGAGTGGAGACGATGACTTCTGTTCCGTTGTTGTTCTCCACAATCGCAACCGCAGCGCCCGCGACAGCAGCGCCGACCAAGACGCCCGAAAGCACTCCACCTCCGGCACCTCCTCCCCCGCCGCCTCCACCGGCTGTACCAGGAGCGGCGCCGGGAGCCCCTGCTGCCGCAGCTGCTCCTCCCGCGCCGGCCGCCCCCGATGATCGTGCCAGTTCCTGAAGTGCAAAAATCAGATCACTGGGACTGATCAGGACTCCATTCAGATAAAAGGTTTCCCCCTGCAGGAACGCGACCGGCATCACAATTTGCGGCTCGCCACCGGGAGTATCCGCGCTGAGATCGCCCGGGACGAACTGCACAGCAAACGCACAAAACCCATCACTTCCGGCGACGACCATTGAGTATGTTCCCGGCGCGATTCCGCTCATGCGGAAAGCCCCTTGTTCATTCACGGCAGCACGCGCGATGACAGCGTTATTCTGAATCGCAAAGACCTGCATTTTGCCGAACGTATCATTCATTCGAACGAAAGCGGGCAAAGCATTTCCGCGAGCAGGAGCATGCAGCACCTTGCCTACCAAAGTCCCGTCCTTCCCGAGCGGAACCTCGTGGCGTCGCAGAACAGAGCTTGTATCAACCATCCCCGGCTCCGTCGGTTCCAAAGCAGGGGTCGGGTTCAATTCAATCGTTCGTCCTTTCCCTCCATGCGGAGTTCTCAGCCTGGCTGGAAGCATGCTGTCCGTAATTTGATGAACGATCGGAAGGTCTCGGGCAGGAACCAACAGAGCATCAATCTGGAGAGGGTCGCCTGTGATCGCCGCCGAAGTTGACGCCGTCGCATCACCCGAGTTGGGTGGAGGCAACAACTGCACCCCGAACGCTAGATAACCGGCAGGCCCGGCAACGATCAGGCTATAGTTGCCTGGACTCAGCCCCTGCACCTGAAAGACCCCTCCTGAACCGGGAATAGCAGCCGCGATGACAACGCCGTCTTGCAGAAACGAGACGGTGACATCCTTCACCGGCTGGGCAATTCCTGTCGATGGGTCAATGAGATTGAATCGCCCGGGGAGACGACCGTCCCCCGCGAGAAAGACACCCGTCGAAGCAAGGCCGAGAGACTTTTCTTCGCCGGCCAGCGGCTCCGGCCGTTGAGTGATTAGCAGTTCAGGAGCATCTGCCGGAGAAATGGAAGAGGTTTTTCCCTTCGCTCCCGCTTCCTGAGCCTGTCCAACAGCTGGAAGGGTGCCAAGAAACGCCGCAAGTGCGACTGCGACGACGCTGGTTCGCGTGCGAGCCAGTGAGATTTGAATCCGCATCTCGCTTTACTCCAGCGTGAAGAGGTAAAATCAGAAGAGGCCTGACGTTTCTGCCCGATCTGTAAAAAAACTATCCGTCGCCAGACACAGTGGCAACGACGGGCATGGCTTATCTGAACATAAGTTCCTAATCCCGTTCATGTTATTTCGAAGACGACACAGTGAAATCTATCATTTTCGAATGAATCCCCTCGCCTGATGTGTCTGTCGAGATGGATGTTGCCGCTTAAGATCAGTTCGGAATTCGGGTGAAAACTGCCCCGCGGAGGGAGGCCGATTTCCTCCCGGAAAGACGAAACGACATTGACTTGAAAACGGATGTCGCATTCCGTACGGAAAGTCCATAAAATACGACGCCTGCATGGAAGGCCCGGTCAGACTCTTCCAACATCACTCAAAGGACGAATGATGCGTCTCCTGCTGTTTGCAACATTGCTGGTCAGCCTCTGCGCTCATCCGCTCAGTGCTCAGGAACTGGGTGGCTCCTCGTTCCAGTTGAAGAACACCCTGCAAAAAATGGAGGGTGCGAAAGTCGATATCTCGGCGATCCTGGTTCCGACCAGCGAACCCGGCGTGGTGCAACTGCAGGTCAAGATGGTGCTGCCGCCCGGCTCGAACAGCTATTCGCAGGATCCGTCTTTCCCGAAGCCGACGAAAATCACGCTGGAAGAGTCCGGCTGGAAGCCAATTGATCCGTCCTTCGCAATCAATCCTCCCCCAAAGAAAGAGCATGACGAGAACTTCGACAAGGTTGTCGAGAAGCTCAAGGGGACTGTTATCTTTTCCCGTCGTTACGCCGTCCCAACCGGGATGCCCGTAACTGCTCTCTCTGTGAAGGGAGAGATCTCCTATCTGTTCTGCGATCACGAACAGTGTCGTCCGCAGTCTGCAAAATTTACCGCCACAGTTTCGGCGCCTCGTAAAGAAGATGCTGCCGCTCCCGGCGACGACGTGTCCGCAGTCCAGAAGCAAACGACTCCCGCTCCTGCGACTCCTGCCATGCCAGAGAAAGCAGCTCCGTCTTCACTTCCGGGAGTGCCGGAGTCCGAAGCAGCTCTTTCAGGTCTCGCTCCCAGTGAAAGCCAGCGGTTCGGCTATCTGGTTGAACCGCATCGCTCGAAATCTGCAGGGAAGTCAGGCGACGACCCGGCAAAAGTCCAGTTTGAGTTGTCGCCTGCGAATGCAAAGCCAGGCGAGACGGTGACGCTCGCCATCACAATGTTGCTGGCAGATCGCTGGAATACATACGGACTGGAAAAGGCCGACCCCAATCAGGTCGAGATGCCAACCACCATTCAATTTGAACCCCAGAATCTGCAGGTGGCCGGAGCACTGGTCTCCGTCCCGCAGCCGATGATTCATGTCAGTCGACTGCAGGGCGGTGACCAGCGTTCAAACATGCACCAGCACCGCGTCACTTGGAAGCAGTCCTTTCAGGTTGTTGACAATGCTCCTTATGGAGTCAGCGGTTCCATTCGCTATCAGGTCTGCGAAACAGACAAGAGTTGCCTGCCACCTAAGACGGTGAATTTTGCCTTAGGCTCGGCACAACAGGTGGCAATTGAAGGTGCTCTCCCGCTGGCTCAGTCCTTTGTCGATGCTCCACCGGAATCATCTTTCGAGATCGATTCAAAGGCTCAGGAGGTCTCGCTTTGGGGGCATCTATGGACCGCATTTCTTGGCGGCTTCCTGATGAACATCATGCCCTGTGTGCTGCCAGTGCTCGCAATCAAAATCCTGAGTTTTGTGCAGCAGGCCGGTGAGAAACGGAGCCGCATTCTCGGACTTAACCTCGCTTACACGCTGGGCGTCATGTCCGTCTTTCTGGTCTTCGCTTTCTTGTCGGTCATTCTCGGACAGTCGATGGCGGCGGTCTTCCAGAGCACATCCTTCATGATTGTAATGGCCTGCGTCGTCTTCGTGATGGGGCTGAGCTTGTTCGGCGTCTTTGAGTTTCCTGTGCCCGGCATCATTCCGAGTGCCGCTCATCATCAGGAAGGATACCTCGGAGCGATTAGCACCGGGATTGTGGCCACCATCCTCGGCACTCCTTGTCTGGCGCCACTGGTTGCCCCGGTCTTCGTCTGGGGACTGGCTCAACCGCCGTCAGTCGTGTTCGGAATGTTTGCTGTCATGGGTCTCGGCATGGCCTCGCCGTTTCTGCTGACCGGCTTCTTCCCCTCGCTGGTCAAGTGGTTGCCACGACCGGGAAACTGGATGGTGAAGTTCAAGCAATTCACGGGCTTCGTCATGATGGGAACGACCATCTGGGTGATGTTCTCGATCCCTATGGAATGGCGAATCCCGGTCCTCGTGTTATTACTCGGTCTGGCGCTGTTTGTCTGGTTGTGTGCAAATCTGACATCCCCCGCGGATTCATTCTCTAAGCGTCTGATCGGATGCGTCGTCGGTGCGGTCATCTGCCTGCCGATTTTCGGCTACGGCGCCTACATGATGATTGACTTCACCCCTTCTAATCTTGGGGGAGCAGTGGTCGCCAGTGCCTCACCGGAAGGGGAGAAAGATCACTCGAAGATGCCGTGGCAACCGTTTACTGAAGAACAGCTGCTCAAGCTTCGGACCGAAGGCAAGCCGATGCTGATCGACTTCACCGCTAACTGGTGCGTGAATTGCAAGATCAATGAGAAAGTCGCACTCGATCGGGTCGAAACCGTGGAGTTTGTGAAGTCGAACGGCTTCGTCCCGCTGCTGGCCGACTTCACTTATGAGAACCCGGAGATTCTCAAGTACCTGCGCAAGTTCGGGCAGGACAGTGTTCCGCTGACGATCATCATTCCACCAGGAAAAGAGAGCAAGATTATCGCTCTGCGTGGCCTCTTCACACGGGATGCTCTGTTGGAACGCCTCCGGGAAGCGGTCAATAGCCCGACAGGCGATAAGGCTCTCATCAACCCGACAATGGGCTCTATCGGGGTTCAGACTCAATAGTCATTGAGTCCGCAGCCCGTAGTCCAACCCGTGTTCCATTCTCTTTCACAGACCGTCAATCTGAATAACGGCCAACGTCAATCAGGCATTTGACTATCCGATGGTCGGTATGACGCGTCGCATGAGCCGTGACCGAAACCGGACGGAGCCCCTGAGACGTCCAGATTCTGTCAATTCGATGGAATGGAACGTCGCTCGTAATCGTTTTCCCCCAGCCGCAACCGGCCTGTGAAAACGCTTCTCGCAACTGCAGCACAGCCAGATTTCGCTCCGAAAGATCGCCCGCAGGAGAATTGAAATCCCCGTCGACGATCCGCGTAGCCGACCGTCAACCGACTCCGTTCACGAAGCAAGAACGTGGTAATTGAACCAAATCGTCCGCCACGCGATTAGCCCGGACCGTCTTATCAATCCAGAACCTCGTTCATGACGAAATTCCGGATGTCCAGCATTCAAACAGAGACGCATTCCCGGAGTAAAGAGCCACCTCCCTAACGGACTGACCGTATCTTGATAAAAAAAGCCTATATTTTTAATCCTAAGACGGTGACAGTCGTTTAACTTACCATTGTCGCTAGGTAGGAGTCAAAAATGAGTCGTCTTTACGACGAAATGATGTTTGAACGGGCTAAATAGCTCCACATCGTTTCCGGAGTGTCGTTTTCGATTGGTGTAGGAACAAAAACAGGCTTGGTCTACGTTGGGGAGGTGTACCACCACTTCCCTTTCGAGGAGCCAAGCCATGGATGG
>JAEZFD010000047.1 GCA_023417655.1 Planctomycetota bacterium
ACCTTCGCCTGACCGATCACGAGATCTCCTTCTTTTTCCTTGTCGGGACGACAAGAAGGACGGTTACTCAATTCCCGCTGCTTGGCGGCATTCTGCTCTATGTCCGCTTTCGCTGATTGCGCGCAACCTGTGCACGTTTTCCTCGTGCGGAAACATGACCCCGAATGCGGGTGGTTAACCCTGACACTCGCTGACGCTGCACATTCGCGATTCTGTTGACTTCAATCTGCTGCAGATCATCGACGTGCAAGCCCGAGTTGGAAGTCGCAGGTTCCGCGACAGGAAACGGTGGGCGCTCGCGATTGTGTGCCGCCTTTGGGCGGGAAATGGGCGTCTCAGGAGCCAATTCCTGAGTCGAAGCACCGTTGGAACTGCCCTCATCCGTGGACTTTGCCGCGCCCAGTGTTGTGTTCTTTTTCTTTCGAAGAGTTTTCCTGACAGTTGCTCGCTCTGCCCTGTGACCGGCAGCCCTATCGGTCCGAGTGGGAGTTTTTTTTGCTCCCTTTGCAGAACCATTCGAAGCGGGCGAAGACTTTTCAAGAACTTCCTGACGACGTTTCTCGAAGCGTGTCAGCATCTCCTGAAACAGTCGGGCCTTCAGACTGCTGCGCTCGGTCTTGTCGACAACGCGCGTCCCGGTCTTTTGTTGCAGAGCTCGGCGTTGCGACTTTGCGAGGTCTCTCCATTTATCACGTAACTCTCGAGTGCGGACGCGATTCTTCTGCAGCGTGGGTGCATCCTGTGAAGTCAACTCGCGGCCACGGCTCAATTGGTAGAGCTCCAGTTCAGCTTTTGTGCAGAGCTCCCGGGCATGATTCAGTTTCAAATCTGCCATGATCACATTCCCTTCCCAGTTCAGATTTGCTTGTCGCCCAAGTCATGGATCGAATCCGAAACGGTCGAAATTGGTCTTCGTGAACTCATCACTCGACACAGCATTCAACGGTTTCAAAACTGACTTGAGAACGCCACCATCCATTCCCAGAGCTCATCGCTCACTCGGCAATGGTGGAACAAGTTGCTGTTCTGCATGAGGTTCGCAAATAGAACCCCTTCCTTAATTCAGGGTAGAAGTGAATGCCCATGCGACAAGATTCATCTCACAGTTTCCTTACGGTTTCCTGAAGATTCACTTCATCCACAAGCCAGGACGAAGGGCACATTGTGGGCAGCGCATGGCTCATGCGATGCCATCGCTGATCGCGATTTGGCAACGTCCCACGTCATCAAAAACAAGATTGGTGAACCGCTTCTGCGCGGGCATGCTTCGACGTATCACTGCATCATCGAAAGATTCAGTGAGACGATAGGGATTCCCTCAACACCGAAGAGTCGGCGATCATCGTAGAGTCACGTCGGAGCCTCAGAGACTCCTGAAGCGATCTTTGAGGCTATCGACCACGCGTCAATCGTCGTGATTAGTTCCGCGCATCTCATGGATGAACCGAGAGGCCATGGTCTGTCGCGGCTTTCCCCACTTTCGCCGACTCTCGGCGCGGGTGAGCGTCAGTGACTCCTGAGCCCGCGTTACTCCTACATAAGCGAGACGGCGTTCTTCAGCGATTTCAGCTTCTGTTCCTTCAATGGTCCGCTTGTGAGGCAGCAGGCCTTCTTCCATGCCGACCATATAGACCCGGGGGAACTCAAGCCCTTTCGCACTGTGAAGCGTCATCAGCTTGACCGCGTCGGCGTTAGCCATCTTTTCCTTATCCGGCTCTTCATCACGACGTTCAAGAGCGATGCTCGTCAAGTAATCATGCAGTGACGGAGAATCAGCCTTCTCGACATACTCTGCAATCGAGTTCACGTAGTCCTGCAGAACCACTTTCCGCTGAGCCTGTTGTTGCTCGTCCTTATACTGCCGCTCAATTTCCTTGTCGTAATCAATTTCCAGAACGAGAGCCCGAACGAGGTCTGCCATCTTCTCCGGCTGCTGAGCGAAGTTCTCCCGCCAGCGACGAAACTGCCCATACAGTTTGCGCAGTGCCTCGCCAGCCTTGGCAGTGATCTCTTTGTCGGCAACGGCGCCTTCTACCACATTCCAGAGCGGCACCCCCAGCTTGACGGCTCGAGCGAGCAGCTTCTCGCAGGCTGCATCACTGATCCCGCGAGCCGGTGTATTAATGATTCGCAACAGTGCCTGTTCATCATCCGGCCGGGAAATCACCTTAAGGTAGCAGAGAAGATCTTTAATTTCCTTACGATCATAGAACGACTGACTTCCCATCAGCACATAAGGAAGTTGCTGGCGTCGCAGCTCGGACTCAAACAGACGCGGCTGCTCATTCGTGCGGAACAGAATCGCAAACTGGACGAGCGGAATCCCCTTCTTCTGATGCAGGAAGCGAATCTCCCCAACGACTTTCTCGGCCTCAAGCTGCTCATCTGGAAAGTCTATAAATCGCACTTCTTCCCGTGCAGTCTTATTCGCGCGCAAGACTTTCTTATGTCGGTCACGATTATGGCTCACAAGCCTGTTTGCGTGATCAATAATGTCGTCTGTGCAACGATAATTATCTTCCAGACGGATCACTTTCGCGCCGGGGAACATATTGGAGAAGCCGAGAATGTGCTTGACCTCGGCCCCTCGCCAGCCATAGATGGACTGGTCGTCGTCTCCCACCACGCACAGATTCCGGTGCTTGCGGACGAGAGCTTCAATAATCCGGAACTGCAGTCCGTTCGTATCCTGATACTCATCGATCTGCACGTGTGTGAACCGGTCCTGATTCTTTTCGAGAACATCAGGAAACGAATCGAACAATTGCTCAGTCAGCAGCAGGAGGTCATCAAAGTCGACCGCCCCCGCCGCTTTGATCGCCTGCTGATAGCGGCGATAGCCCATCGCACCGAGGGACTCTTTCGCGTCTTCCACAAACTTGGCCGCGCGTTCCGGAGAGAGCCCTGCCGACTTCCATTTTCCGATCAGACTCAGCAGGTCCGCCGGCTTCAGCGATTGCTCCGTGACGCGAATGTCGCGCAGGACCTTCCGCGCCATCGACTCCTGATCTCCCCGATCCAGAATCGTGAACTGCCCCGGATACCCCAGCCGGGGGATGTCTTCACGCAGGATATGCACGCACAACGAGTGAAAGGTTGAAATCCAGGGACGCTTCTTCATCCCTGCCCCAAGCAGTGCCTTTGTCCGTTCCAGCATTTCCTTCGCGGCTTTGTTGGTGAATGTCACCGACAGAATCTGCTCAGGATGCACACCTGCCTGCAGCAACCGCACCATCCGGTACGTAATCACGCGAGTTTTCCCGGTACCGGCACCTGCCAGCACCAGCACCGGACCAGAGAGGGTTTCAACCGCTTCTCGCTGCGGTGGATTCAATTTGGAAAGGTTCATCAGCAATCTACTTAGACCGGATCGGTCATGTCATCCAGAGAACGCACCAGACCGTCAGGCAAAGAACTCCGTCTCGAAGGGGAAGAGAGTTTTGGCGTCTGCCTGACGAATGGTCAACTCAGAGCCTCCCGCTCACCTCCGCCCCCTCGAACACTCTCCGCGACTGCAACTTTCGTTGCAATCGACAACAATCCCCTCTCGCTCGATAAATCCTCCAGTCGCCCTGCTTTAACACCTCGCCTGTCAAAATAATCCGGTCCGGAAAGAATAATCGCCGGTCAAGCTTCCCCAGATTACCCAAGCGGAAACCCCAGCCCGTTCGCGACAGAAATCACACAAGTTAAAGCAGATGCGATGAGTTCAAGCGGTTCAAATCGCCTGTCGATAGTTGGAATCGTCAGCGTTGCATGATGCACGATGCCACTGTTGCAACCTGGATTTCAAGGGAGGCGGAACAGAGATGAATTCAACACGAGCGTTTTTGGGAATATTGGCGCTACTCGCGCTCTGCCTGCCGGGGGAAGCTGGTCTGCTCGATCACTTCAAGAAAAAAGACAACTGCGATGAGGCCGGGCAGCCTATTTGTTCCACAATCGATAGCCGCCCTCAGATCGAACGTCCCTGCTGTGAGATCGTCCGCACCTATCAGCGGGCTTTCGCGCAGGCTCCCGTCAGTTGTGATTCCTGCACAACCGGTCCATCTGCTCAGCCCTGCTGGCCTGCCCCAAGTGAAAGCTGCGATCTCAACACCGGCTGTTCAGGCACCTGCGACGCTGAACTGGCTGCACTGATTCTGGACTCAAAGACAGCCTGCTACGCACGTCAGCGTCGCCATGCCGTCATCAAGATGGGAAACCGCTTTAACTGCAAGTCGCATCCCCAGCTGATGCCGGCTCTCGTCTATGCGATGAACGACGCCGATGAATGCGTCCGCGCCGCCGCAACGGATAAAGTCGGCGACCAGCTCCGCAATAACCCCTGCTGCTGTGCTCCTTACATCATCTGCGCTCTGAAGCTCTCGCTGTCCGATTGCGATCATCACGTCCGCGTTCAGGCAGAACAGGCCCTCATCGCCTGCGGATACGTCGTCGCCAGCAACAAAAGCGGAACTGCCTGTGGGGACGCATGTGCTCCAGGCAGCCTCCCCGCTGCGATTCCAGCTGCTCCCCAGCAGATCGCGCCCGAGCCTCCATTCACCCCCCCAGCCCCAGGTTCTGCACCTGCTCAGGGGCCTGCTGCGAGCGTGGATCAGTTCCGATCTGCCGCCGTCCCAGGAATGCCTCCTGCTCCACTCCCAGGAATTGGAGCGCCAGAGCAGATCACAGCCCCGCGTTCACAAGTCACTCCATTATTCATGGAACCAATCGTTGGACGCCCCATTGATTCGGTCTCTCGGTAACGACGGTCCGACTCTTGGTATCGTTTGAGCCGAAAAAACTGGAAGAGCTTGAAAGACCCCGCCGGTGCCTGGCCGACGGGGTCTTGACGTTTGCCGACACAGCGTTAGGATTCTCACTGCTGCATCGGGGGCGATCGGATTCGACTGGTTCTCCGCGGGGTGCAGGTTGCGTGTCGTGGTTGATCAGTTGGCCACGTAAAAAGCTGATCAAAAATTAACTGCCAATAACAACAAGCAGTTTGCTCTGGTTGCCTAATTAGGCTTCCCCGGCTGCGGAATCCCCGTCAGAGGAGTCCAAAAGCCGGTCACAAATTCTGACTGGTTTCAGGTCAATGGCGACTACGCCTGAAACGAGATTCGTGGTTGCCTGGCTGTTGAAGGGTTTGTCGGTTGTCGCGACGACAGCGAGGAGCGGAAGCAATCGTCTACGCACGTAGAAGCCGTATCTCAGGGCTCTCAGGACGCGGGTTCAATTCCCGCCGCCTCCACTGAAAGGCGTCTTGCAAAGTTTTTGCAAGACGCCTTCTTCTTTGAGCCCCTTGGATTTTCACGCCCATCTGTGCTGAGACCGGTCAAAGGAACGGAAAGTCGTCCCTTCAGCAGGTCACGTCCCTTCTGATAAAACTGGGCAACACTCTACTTCAGGGGGTAATTGCGACCTTGAGAACTCCGTCACGCTGGTTCGAAAAGAGATCGTAGGCTTCTTCGATCTGGTCGAGCTTGAACCGGTGTGTCACAAGGGGTCGCAAGTCAGCCCGTCCTGATTCCAGAACGTTCATGAGTCGGCGCATGCGGTCCTTGCCGCCCGGGCATAGAGAAGAGACGATCTTGTAGTCGCCCAGGCCAGCGGCAAAAGCATCTAACGGCAGTGACAGTTTCCCCGAATAGACACCGAGACTGGATAAAACGCCACCCGGCCGAAGCACGCGAAGACAACTTTCAAACGTGGTTTGCGTTCCAAGAGCTTCAATCGCAACATCCACTCCTCGTCCGTCCGTAATTTCCCGAATTGCTGAGACCGGATCCTGCTCCCTGAAATTAATCGTCTCGTCTGCTCCCAACTGGCGGGAAACAGTCAGGCGTTCGTTCAAACCATCCACCACGAAAACCGTCGTCGCACCTGAGAGCCTCGCTCCCAAAGCGGCGCATAATCCGATGGGCCCTTGGGCAAACACGGCCACGAGATCCCCGATGCGGATTCTGCCATGCTCCGCGCCTACAAAGCCGGTACTCATGATGTCCGGACACATCAGCACCTGCTCGTCGCTCAAGCTGTCAGGAATGGGGGCAAGATTCGCTGCGGCGTCCGGAATCAACACGTATTCCGCCTGACAACCATCAATCGTGTTCCCCAGTTTCCAGCCTCCCATCGCATTACCGCCACACTGTGATGGGCTGCCTCCCAAACATGTATAACACTGACCGCATGGGGTAATGGCGCCTGCGATCACCCGCTGACCGACTTCATAGCCCGTAACTGCTGAACCGAGTTCCTCAATGATCCCAACCGGTTCATGGCCGACGGTCAAACCGCGTGCGACCGGGTATTCACCTTTCAGAATATGCGTGTCGGTACCGCAGATCGTCGTCGTCGTGACTCGCAATAAAGCATCGCGCGGCCCAACCTGAGGAACTGGTTTCTCTTCAAGAACAATTCGGCCCGGCTCGACAAAAACGGCTGCTTTCATTGATTATGTCTCCGCAGGTAAAGGTCTCTCGCTGCCGCGACCCGACTCATCAAATGATTAATTGCCCGCCATCTCCGAGCCGAGCTCCTTGAATAGCTCCACCCACGACAGCCAAATCGCATTCTGAATGGTGGCTTTTCCGGTCTTCTTGAGATCCTCAAGTTCACCTGGTGATTCATCAGGCCAATGGCCAATCCAGCCCTGTGCAAACTCCCGGCTTTTGAGCAGGAAGCCGCGTTCGTCTTCCACACTGCAACTTAATGGAAATGTTTCACCAATCACGATGGGCTTCCCCCAGTCGAACTTCTTCAGCAAGTCGATCTCCTCATCGACCTTCCCAGCCTTCGGGTACAGATGCGGAGAGACGAAGTCCAGCTGTTCAGCGGCCGCTTGATAGGCACCCGGGAAGGGAAGCATGCCCATTGTTATCAAGTGAGTCTGGTCATGTTTGCGGATCGCAGACACCATCAACCTGGTCCAAGAGCGAAAGATGTCGTCTCCATTACGCTCACCAGCGTTCAGGCTCAGTCGCTGACAGAACTCCACGTCCCCCATTCGGCCCAGATACCAACCGTCTTCAGGCTTTCCTGCAGCACCCGGCTCATTGACCAGGTCATAAGCGAAGACCGCAGGACTTTCCGCACAGGCGCAAGCGACGGTTTCCCAGAAAAACGCCTGCGTCTGCCAGCGCTCCTGTTCCGGCAATGTGTCATACCAGGAGACCCGGTCCTTGATTCGATAGTTGGCGAGTCCCGTGATCTTCAGGTGAATCCCAGCCTCCTCCGCAATCTTGAGAAGTTGTTTAAGACTGACGATTCCCGCTGGATTGACCTCTCGGGGTCCTCTCAGAAGCCGTGGTAACTCTGGATGAACTCTTGCCACATTCGTCCCTGCCGCCTTCATCTCCGCGAATTCACGCTTCACCCGGTCCGGATCTTTTGCGAGGCGTTCGAGCACATCGACCGAAGCATAGTTATGCCCCCACGGGACATAACGCTTCCCGGAGGGATGTAGAACGAAGCCTTTCTTGTCGGGCGCTAACTTCACCGTCTCTAAGTCGGCGGCGCCTCGTTCAGCGGCAATCACCACGGCACTCACGAAGAGGAGAAAGAGGCACGTGATCTGGCGACGACTTCGTTTCATCAGTGGGAAGTTCCTTGCAACCACGGGTCAGCATCCGGCGACTGTTTCATCGAGCATGCATAAAATGAGGCTATCAGATTTGTAAAATCGATCCGGAACATTGCCGCAAAATTTCCAAGCCCGAACGTTTTAAGACAATTCAGGCTTGCAAGGACGCGGAATGGCTAAAAATCAGATTGAGACAATTGCGCGAAGGCGGAGGATCATGTTACCAGGTCGGATTCGAACTTCAGGATTTGTAGAATCGAGGCACAAGACAGCGTCACCCTTTCTTCAAAAGCTCCTTGAGCCGCCCGTAGCGACAGCTTTACGATGCAGAGAACTCATCACACTTCGCAGCAAGTTAGCCTGTTATGATAGGCAAGAATCGCTCAGTCGCAGGAGTTCAAATAGAACTTCCACTGATCCTGACGGGACTGACTGTTTTCGGAATGGTGCTCGCCATCTGCGGCTTCTTGCCGTTGAATGATCGCACGTCCCGCTCCCTTTTCTTTGTCGGAAATTTGCTCGTCTACCTCGCAGGCGGACTCCCGGCCACAAGACGTGCACTGACAACATTGTGGAAGGAAGGCGTCCTCGACATTGATCTGCTGATGGTCGTCGCGGCCGTCGCGGCTGCGGCCGTTGGTGCACCATTTGAGGGAGCGGTGCTGCTCACACTCTTCAGTGTCTCGACCACACTCGAGGAACGCGCACTGGGTCGAGCACGGCGTGCCATTGAAGCGCTGATGGCACTTCGTCCAGAGACGGCGCTTCGCAAGTCGGCAGAGGGCAAGGTTGAAGAGATTCCTGCCGCTGAACTCAGGGTTGATGACATCGTGGTGCTACGGCCGGGTGCCCGCGTGCCAGCGGATGGCGTGATCATTCACGGCTCCAGCTCGGTCGACGAGGCTAACATCACAGGCGAGTCGATGCCCGTTGCAAAGGCTCCCGGAGACTTGGTGTTCGAGGCGACGGTTAATCTCGACGGTGTCGTTGATGTTTCTGTCACCAAGACGGTCGCTGAAAGTACCGTGGCCCGAATGATCTCCCTTGTCACGCAGGCGCAAGCCGCGAAAGCGCCTTCGGAGCGTTTCAGCGCGTGGTTCGGCAAACGGTACACGGTTGGAGTCTTGGCCAGCGCAGTTCTAGCGTTCGGAATATTTTATTGGCTCGGCCGCGACTGGCAACAAGCGCTTTACCGTTCTGCCACGCTGTTGGTCGCGGCGAGTCCGTGCGCGATCGTCATTTCTGTCCCCGCCGCCATTTTGTCAGCGCTTTCAGCGGCGGCTCGCAGCGGAGTGCTCTTCAAAGGCGGGGCCGCACTGGAAACACTTTCCATCGTCGACACGTTCGCCTTTGATAAGACGGGAACTCTGACTTCTGGTAAAGCCGCGGTGACGAAAGTGGTGACGCTCAATGGCGATGAAACTCATTTCTTATCACTTCTTGCAGGGCTCGAAGCACAGTCGGAACATCACAGCGCGGCGGCCATTCGCAGAGAGGCCTCTACACGCGGGATCGAATTTGCACATGTCGAAGATGTCAATAATTACCCCAGTGCAGGAATTGTCGGCGTTCGACCCGATGGACAACTCTGGGCCGGCAACTCACGAATGGCAGCTCAGATGGGAGCTTCGATAGACCATCTCACGTTCGCCGGACTGTCTGACACGTCGCAATCCATTATCTATTTGGGATTGGGCCCCGAGGTTCTCGGCGCAGTCAGCGTTGCCGATCAGGTCCGTGCGACATCTGCTCCCGCACTCACGGAGTTAAGAAAAAGTGGCGTCGCAAAAATCGTAATGATGACCGGAGATCGGCGACCTGTCGCATTAAGAATTGGCAAGGAGTTGGGCTTAAGCCCTGACAATATCTATTCGGAAATGCTGCCTGAGGATAAGGTTCGCGTCGTCGCAGAACTTGCCAGTCAAGGGAAGGTCGCGTTCGTAGGTGATGGTGTGAACGATGCGGCGGCACTTGCACGTGCTGATGTCGGAGTCGCGATGGGCGCAGCGGGATCCGACGTGGCACTCCAGGCAGCGGACGTCGCTCTTCTATCGGAAGACATGCAGCAGTTAGCGGTCGCTCACCGGCTCGCACGCAAGACGACCCGGATCATTCGACAGAACCTAATCTTCGCAATCAGTGCCATGATTGTACTGGTTATCGGAGGGCTATTCTTTGCACTTCCGCTTCCTCTGACAGTCGTCGGGCACGAAGGAGGAACCGTGCTCGTTGTCTTGAATGGACTGCGGCTTCTTGCCTCCCCGCGGAAATTACCTTCCGCATAGAGCAACCTGCTCAACGTCAGATTCTTCTCGCCATTTGTCATGGTGTGACAAATGGCCGACGGAAGAACTCAATCTGTTCAGATGGCAACGTTCCAGAGATTCAAATTGAGCAGAACAGAGGGAAAGAGCGCCGTGTTCGCGATTGATACGCAGATGCGTTCCTGAGACCATGCTTTCATTCAGCCACCACCCACAGATGAGGACGCACTTCATGACCATTTCACGACGTCAGTTTTGCCTCGCACTCGGTGCCGCCGGGGTCTCGGCTTTCTCTCTCCCGGTCCGGGGTGACGACAAGAAAATTCAGTCACTGCGAGTCATTGCTTATAACGTCTATGCCTGCAAAGGCTGGCCGAACGATCGTCCGCAGGCGAAGAAAGCGGTGAAGGACGGCGAGATGGCCCGGCGTCTGGCCCTCGAACTCGCCCGCTATGAGCCGGACGTCATCAACTTCTCGGAGTCACCCAGCGAAGCCATTGCGAAGGAAGTCGCTTCGCTGCTGAAGATGAACCATGTCCGCTTCCCGAGCGGCGGCAACTGGCCCGGCACAATCCTCAGTAAGTTCGAGATCACCAACTCGGAAAACGTGCCGCTGGGCCACGAACGCCCCAAGGAACTCTTCACCCGTCACTGGGGACAGGCGACCGTAAAGCTCCCGAACGGGGAAGCCCTGATTGTTCACTCGGCCCACCTGTACCCCGGAGCCGACCCGGCAATTCGCCTGAAAGAAATCCCGGCAATGCTGGGGGCGATGAAGAAGGATCTCGACGCCGGTCGCTCCATGCTGCTCATCGGGGACCTCAACCACCGACCAGACACCGAGGAATACAAGCTCTGGCTTGATGCCGGTTGGATCGACACCTTCACCCAGGTCGGGAAAGGAGACGGCCTCACCATTCCGGCCGACACCCCGAAGAGCCGCATCGATTATGTAATGGCGACCGGCCCGATCGCGAAACAGATCCTGGAATCCCGCCCGCTGTTCGAGGGAGCCTTCCGCCTGAACCCCGCGGACGAAACCGCCTTCGCCCTCAGCGACCACCTCCCCCAGTTCGCCGTGTTTGGGCAGAAGTGACCAACACAGTCGAGTTGCCTTGGGAGGGCAACGCTCTTGCTGAGCCCTCCCCACAGGATGGCACGCTCTTCAGGCCGTGGGAGCTCTCTTGAGAACGCCCGCGACCACTGCAAGGAAAGTGACTTCCTCCGTGAAATCAGGTGACGCGCTCCCCTCACGACAGCCCACTTAGTTCTCATCGAAGCAATTGCGGACCCCATCCGACAATCCGAGCCTCAAACTCTCTTCGGACGCAAACACCGCAGGCAACCGAATCGTGCACCTCAAAGACCAACGCCACTCACTAATAGGGCTTGCCACCCCGCGGCCAAATAGCGATAGACAGACCACTACGATCACTGTCGACATTTCATGTCCAATTTTTATTCCTTGCCCCGGCCTGCTGTGAACACGATGTTTGTCTCTCCAGAAATTTCACTCCGGCAATTGACCAAACGACTACAAGGTCGTCGATGGCAGATAAGACTAACTCGGTCCCAACTTCGCCCGAAGCAGGCCTGCTGCTCTTTCAACCGCTGTACTATTCCCCGAAACGATCTTATTAACATCCGGATCCAAAACATTCATAGAAGCCAGGTTAGCGATGGTTCGTAACTCGATCCAACGCGACCTTGGTTTGCTGTCCGCCAGCTTCTGCAGCACTACTTTATCAGATGGGAGGCACTCATTCAGGTAGTACTCCCATTGCTCCGTTCGGAGCTGACTAAGTATCTCCATTGCAACAGGACCGGCTTTAAACGTGTGTCCATACATATTCCCAATATATACCGCCAAAACTGCCGTCATGCACGCAGGAAAAGCTGGCCTGGGAATTGTCGACCCCAAGCTTGCCAACTCTCGCAATGGAGCTGTTTCGTTATAAAAGTTGTTAATTGCAAAGTGCGCCTCTAACACCTTATGAGCGGTTTGAGAGAACGTATTCGATCGCAAAGATTCCGGAACGAAATCAAATCCTCGGACACTCGTCAGTGCCTTCTTAAGCCCTGCCGCGGCGGGGCGATTTCCGGCTGATGCCAACTCCGCATAAGCTTGCCCGACCTGCCATCGTTCAGGTTTACGAAGATTTCCCCACATTGCAGGAATTAGAACATTAGTGTTGCCAATTGCATGTTCTAGTTGAGCGCTCGCTCCCGTTTTTAACAACGAAAGAAGTACGCTGAGCGTCGTTCGTTGAAAGAAATAGGGCGATGCAAGCACGCTCTGCACCTGGGGGCTCGACAGTTGCAACGAGACCTCCTCCAGTGCTACTCGGAGTTCAGCGAATTGAATCGGAGGCTTTATGTGCTCGCTACCAAGAACACTTGTAACACAAGAACGAAGTATAGAAACAGCCTCTTCTGGGTTCATCTCCTCGTCTGCTGCAGCCTCGGGATCCGAAAAATGATTTACTAGCGACAAGGCGTGATTCAGCCTAATTGCTTGCGTTCTATTTACCATCCCCAAATCTTCTGCTAAGGAGATCGCTTCGTAGTCTCCGATTGCAGTCGCAGGGTCGGACGACTCATCCACGTCTGGACGCCTCAACATCTCTCCGACAAACCCCATCCCCAGGCCTGCTATTTGCCTTTTCAGGGAGGACGCCGCACGAGTCCAGATAAAGACGGACGCCATTTCGTAACTTTGGCTTTCAAACGCCACCTGAATGGACCGAACATCACGTGGGCTTAACTGCCTGGCGCATTTAGCAATTTCGGTTGGTGTAGCTTCTAGAGGGATTGGCAATGGAGCATTTCCTTGCCAGACAGACAATTCACCTGATGAGTTAGTCATTTGTCACCGCACATTCTGATTGTCCGTCTTGCGAACGGAAAAAGGCACTTAGGAGATGCTGACCTATCCGACACTTTAGTAATGCAAAGGCTCTCGCCCTAGCACCTCCGCGCACATTCAAATTCGCAAGAGAATCAGTCTCTTCGTGACTTGGCTTCACAAACACGCGGAACGCTCTCACTGTCGCGTCCGAGCCAAGTATTGTAATTCCATCACTGCAGACCATTCCTTTCAACAATGACTCTGTGGCTTGCACTTTAGAGAGCGATGCGGCATCCCCATTAGCACTGAATTGAGCCATCGGCAAGTGGAGGTCAAGAGGAGACTCCAAGACCACGCCATCTTTAAACAATTCACCTAACTCTTGGGTCTCTGACGACACGACTGCAATTAGGGCTCCATGTGATTGCCTCAGAATCCCCGAAAACACTCGCATCAAATAAGGAGTCATCAATTCTATGCTCGATCTATCCAATCCCGAGACCGCTGAAGAGACGATCCTAGAAACTTGCTCCGAGGCTGGAACAGCCGACGGAATAGCCGAAGTCAGCGAAAGTTCTATCTGATGCCCATTCCCCGAATGCAGGTGGACGCAGTTTGACGCACAATTTCCGATAAGGATAACTCCGGACAAGGGAGAAGCGAGATCCCCAAGAAATTCCCGAGCAGAAATGGAAATGGGGCTCTCGAATGATCGAAAAAGGCCGTAAGAAACCTCATTTCGATGGCATTTCATGTAAATCGACCACCCCCCTGTCGCCAGAGACGCGCAGTCTTTAAGGACTTTAGCAGCCACAGAATTTCCGGTTGGTGCACTACCGACGGGCAGGCGGTCCGTGGCAGGTGCAATAGTTGCAAGCACCTGGTCAAACGTATCGCCTTCAATTAGAAACACCTCCGGAAAAAGTGGTTGCTCCTCTTCTCGGTAGGCGGACAATAAGAAAACCAACTCTGCGACTATTCCGACTTCGAAGTGTTGAAATCCCGCAGCAACAACGAAATCGGAAACTTCTCCGATGATTGCTCTGCGAATCGACAAGACGGCTGTAGGCGCCATTATCGCCCCAAGTCACTCTTGGATGTTAATGAAAAGACGTTGGTTCAGTTGAGTTTATCAAAGAATCAAATGGAGACAACTGCTTCTAGTCAAGTAGGCTGGGTCGACTAAGACCCAGCGTTTTAGACGTGCAAGTGGAGAGGAGCCGGTGACTTTAACGAATGCTGGGCGGGCAGACGCTTGGGTTCTTCATCTGTTCCACTGGTCCCTTGAAGCAGCGGCGGTTTAGACTTTCGGCATGCGCAACGAACTGGGTCTTGAGGATCCAGCCTGCTCGGTGCGAAGCGCGGGGAGAGGTGTCGTGGGTCAGTCCGACTGCCCGCCAAGAAACTCTTTCAACACGACCGCGCTGTTTCGGTCTTCGTCCCGGGCGGAGAAGATGAGGGTCACCGGGCCGGATTGCATGTGATGCTTCAGCTCGGAGAGCAGGTCGGGACGTTCTTTGAGTTCGGCGATGTAGCGGTGGCGGAATTCCTCCCATCGATCCGGGGAGTGGTGGAACCATTTTCTCAGCTCCGTGCTGGGAGCGATTTCCTTCATCCACAGGTCGATTGCGGCCTTCTCTTTCGTCACGCCGCGGGGCCACAGGCGTTCGACCAGAATCCGCTGGCCGTCGTCAGGCAAAGGGGCTTCATAAACTCGCTTCAGCCGAATCATGTGTCGGTCTCCCACGATTTTGACTGTCAGCCGCGATTCGGCTCTACCTGAGAAACATGCGATAGACCGGGTTGGCGGTCTCATCGGCCCAGCTGTAGCCCAGTGATTCAATGAACTGCTGGAAGTCTGGAAGTTCCTGATCTGGCACCTGAATGCCAACCAGAATGCGGCCATAGTCAGCCCCCTGATTCCGGTAGTGGAACAGACTGATATTCCAGCCGGGGTGCATGCTCGACAGAAACCGCATCAACGCCCCCGGCCGCTCCGGGAACTCAAACCGATAGAGCCGTTCATTGAAGCCCAGCCGGCTGCGGCCGCCGACCATATAACGCAGATGCTGCTTCGTCAGTTCGTCGCCGCCCAGGTCGAGTGCCGCGAAGCCTTCTGACGCGAGTTGCTGACTGATCACCGGGATGTCTCCCCGATTGCTGATCGTCAGACCGACCAGCACATGCGCCTCCTGTTCGTCCGAGATGCGATAACTGAACTCGGTGACGTTCCGCTGCCCGATGGTCTGGCACAGCCGTTTGAAACTTCCGCGTTCTTCGGGAATGGTCACAGCGAATAGGGCTTCACGTTCCTCCCCTGCTTCGGCGCGTTCGGCGACAAAGCGGAGCCGGTCGAAGTTCATGTTCGCCCCGCAGGTGATCGCCACCAGACTTTCATTCTTCAGTTCATGCTGCGTCAGATACTTCTTCATCCCGGCAATTCCCATTGCTCCTGCCGGTTCGAGAATACTTCGGGTCTCTTCGAAGGCATCTTTGATCGCCGCGCAGACTGCATCGGTATCGACCGTCACAAAGTCATCGACGAGCTCACGGGTGAGACGCAGTGTTTCCTGCCCGACCTTCTTCACAGCCGTTCCGTCTGAGAACAGCCCGACATCCGAAAGGGCAACCGGATGGCCTGAACGAACCGACTGAATCATCGCGTCCGAGTCGGTCATCTGAACTCCGATAACTTTGATCTCCGGTCGAACGGCCTTGAGGAAGGCAGCAACACCGGAGATCAACCCACCGCCGCCGATGGCGACGAAGACGGCATACAACGAATGCTGGTGCTGCCGGAGGATTTCCATGCCGATGGTCCCCTGCCCGGCAATGACGTCAGGATCATCGAAGGGATGCACAAAGACATAGCCATGCTTCTGCTCCAGCTCGATGGCATGAGCGTACGCGTCGGAATAGCTATCACCGTGGAGAATGACCTCGCCACCGAGGGCCTGAACCGCGTCGTACTTCAGACGTGGAGTTGTGACCGGCATCACGACAATGGCCCGGCAGCCCAGCCGACTCGCACTCAACGCAACTCCCTGTGCATGATTCCCGGCCGAGGCACAAACAACTCCCCGGGCGAGCTCATCGGCAGTGAGCCGTGACATCTTGTTATAGGCCCCGCGCAGCTTGAAACTATGCACCGGCTGAGTGTCCTCACGCTTCAGCCAGATTCGGTTGCCTGTCCGCGCCGAAAGCTTGGGAGCGAACTCCAGCGGTGATTCTTCTGCCACGTCATACACACGTGCCGTCAGGATGCGTTGAAGATACTCGAGCAGCGATGCGTTCATGACGTTGATTTTCGCGAGAAGAAATAACACGGAGTGAAATCAGATTGACAGATCCTGATGGAAACTGCGAATGAACACCCGGACACATCAACCATCTCTGCGGTGATTGAGAAAACACAAGGTTTCTACATCGGCCTTCATTGATCTCAGCGCAGATTGTCAAGATTTCCGTTCCGCTCAGAACGTTCAACAGTTAACGTGTTCCGTGCGAATATTGACCACGATCGCAGGAAATGATTTCTGATTCGGGAACCAAAAGATTTCACGGAGGAAGTGCGTGGAGAAGTCGTATCAGCATGCCGGGTTTGTCTCACGAACAGGTCGCACCAAGATCGTCGCGACCGTCGGACCCGCCAGCAGTTCCCCAGAGATGCTGCGTCGTCTTATCGAGACCGGCGTCGACGTCTTTCGTCTGAATTTCTCTCACGGGACCCACGAAGAACACTCTGCCGTCGTTGAGTCGATTCGAAAAGTCAGCGCCGAACTCGGGCAGAACGTCGCGATTCTGCAGGACCTGTGCGGTCCCAAGTTTCGCCTGGGCCCGATTCCTGGCGATGTCGTGGAATGCCTGAGCGGCGAGACCTTCACCCTCGTGACGGAATCGGCAGGGACCGATCCACACGAACTGACCTGTACCTATACTGATCTTCCTAATGACCTGCAGACGGGGGAACTCGTCCTCTTCGCAGACGGCATGGTCGTGATGGAAGTGATCGCAACCTCACCGGGGCGTGCGGAAATGCGGGTGACTTTGCCCGGGCGATTGCGGTCACGTCAGGGGATCAATCTTCCCGGTTCGCAGCTCAAGGTGCCTGCTCTGACCGAGAAGGACCTCGCCGACCTGAATTGGACCGCGAAATATCCAGACGACGTCCAGTTCGTGGGGCTTTCGTTCGTGCGGTCCCCGGACGATGTGCACCAGTTGCGACGTGAATTGGCCGAGCGGAATTGCAACGCCCGCATCATCGTCAAGATTGAGAAACCGCAAGCCGTTGAGCGACTGGATGAAATCGTCGCAGCCACCGACGCAGTGATGGTCGCTCGTGGCGATCTGGGTGTCGAGATGGATATCTATCGGGTGCCGACCATTCAGAAGCAGGTGATTGCAATGTGCAATGCTCTGCACCGGCCTGTGATTACCGCCACGCAGATGCTCAACAGCATGGAGCAGTCAAACCGGCCGACACGGGCGGAGGCCAGCGACGTCTTCAATGCAGTTGTCGACGGAACCGACGCTGTGATGCTCTCTGGCGAGAGCGCAATCGGAAACTATCCGGTCGAAACGGTCGACATGATGCGCCGCATTTGCGAGGAGGCGGAAGGCTATCTGGATGCGACTCCCCATGCTCAGTTGAACCTGCCAAATGCCACGCTTCAGGGACTGGTTCAGCCGATCAGTAAGGCGATGGTCGACGCCGCGTGTCTTGCCTGTGAAGAACTCAAATCACCACTGATTGTCGTTCTCACCGCGACGGGAAGAACAGCACTCGCGATCAGTAATCGACGCCCGAGCGCGACGATTCTCGCACTGACGCCATCTGATCAAACTGCCAAGGCCCTCAGCCTGTGCTGGGGAGTGACTTCACTGACCTCGCCAGATTGTGCCGTGAACGAACAGGAAGTGGAGAATGCCATTACCTGGGCGATGTCGCAGGGGCTGATCAAGGTGAACCAGCACGTCATCATTGTGCGGAGCGAGCTTCCCGGAGATCCCCCGAGCCGGACCGTTCATATCAAACAGGTCGTCTCCTGATATCGAGTTCAGACAGGAAATGGATTCTTTTCACTGAATCCATTTCCTGTTTCTGATTCGTCTTCTCTCAGCGATGTGTTAATTGACCAACTCTTCTCATTTGCCCTCTGATTGCTGAAATTGGCCGGCGTTTGCTGAGAGCTTAAGCACACTAGCGAACGACTCTCGTTGATGGCACCGGAGTCGGCCTCAGGGGCGATCGCAGATAACGCCGCTACAGCCCTGAACTTGCGTTCTTCCGTACGCCGTCTCTCTGGTTAAACTCGGGCCCGCGGCACGGCCATTGCATCACATGTGACTTGAGGCGATTTCTCGTGGTCGCCACACATCACTTTTGTGACAGAATTGGGCAATGCCGAAGGATCTTGAATGAAGCGGGCTTATTCCGGGTTTACGTTGATCGAACTGCTGGTCGTCATCGCCATTATCGCTGTCCTCATTGCTCTCCTGTTACCAGCCGTGCAGCAGGCACGTGAAGCAGCACGTCGGTCGAACTGCACAAACAATATGAAGCAGATCGGGCTGGCCCTGCACAACTACCATGACACACATGGAGTTCTTCCGCCGGGATCCTTCGGTCCCAACGGACTAATGCCCAACTGGCGATTGTTCATCTGGCCCGGGATCGATCAGGGGGCTCTTTATAACAAGATGGATTTCACGTCGTCGACGCGATCCTTCAGCGGCAACAGCAATCATGCCAACGTGACAGCGTTGTCCCGATATGTGATCTCGACCTATGTCTGTCCGTCGAGTTCACTGGATCCGTGCGCTGACCTTCGCCCTCAGACACCATCAAACCCACGCGGGGTTCAGGTGCCGATGTATGTGGGAGTGGCCGGGGCTACACTTGGAACGTCCGCCGACTTCCCTGCCGGTGTCCCGGTCGGCCAGTACAACACGAATTACACCAGCGTCTACACCAACAACGGCATGATGCTCTGGAATGAGCGCGTCAACTTCCGTGACGCGACTGATGGCACATCGAACACCATCATTGTCGCTGAACAGTCCGGGCTGGTCGGAAACGGCGATTTCCGCAGTGGATACTATGGCGGCTATCGCGCTGCCACATTTACGGCGGCGGTCCCGAGTTCTTCGACTTCGAACTCGCTCGACTGGTGGAGTATCGGTGTCTCGGCACTTCGTTACCGTCCGAACTACAACGTGCAGACCGCTGGAAACAACATGTCCTACGCGGCGAATACGAACTGGAATTCTTTCCATCCCGGCGGAATTCAGGTTCTTCTCACCGACGGAGCCGTCCGCTTCATCCCCGATAATATCGACATGGATACGCTGCGGAAACTCGCGTCACGCAACGACGGCATGGTCATCGGCGAATATTAAAAGTCGTCCGATCGATCATCTGTTTCCGAAGGATTATCTCCGGTCGATTTAAATACAGGCACAGGACGGCTTCAGGTATGCTCGCTGATTATAAGAATTTCTCGTTAGCAATGATCACAGTCATAATTTGCGGCTGTGCAGGCAAGGTGGAAGAACCTGTCGGACAGGTTTCCGGGAAAATCAGCCTGAAGGGAACCCCGATTTCTGAAGGGCTCGTTGAGTTCTCATCTCCTGCACTGGGAAGCGGTGGTCAGGCTGAGATCACTAAGGAAGGAACGTTCTCTTTCTCGACCCCACTGCCGGCCGGGAACTACCAGGTTTCGATGCAAGGGCCGGTTGCCACTCCGGAACAACCTGTTGTCACGCCGACAAAGATCCCGAAGAAATACTGGATGGCAGCGACTTCCGGTCTGGAACTCATTGTCTCTCCTGGGCCGAACTCATTCGAAATCGACCTGAAGGATGGCTCGAAGTAAGTTGGGAAATTGACGTGCTCACAGCGCGAGGTCAGGCACAGTGCCAGGTCAGGCTCCGCTCCCTCAGAGAACGGGTATCGTTCTCTGAGGGGTTAACGGATTCTGGGTGAGCTATTTCGCCGGTTTGGCATTCCAGACTTTCAGGTCATCAAAAGATCCGTGCTGGCCTGCGACACCGAGTTCAATCTTCGACTTCGTTTCATGAGCGATGCCTGACGACTTCAGATACCCGACAGGCATCCCATCGACCAGCACTCGCATTTCGTCGCCTGCCGTTTCGACTACGAGTGAATACCATTTCCCGCTTTCGAATTTGGCGGGGAATCGGGCGCTGCGACCTTCCAGCAGCTTCGCCACTTCTGCTTTGCGGGCAGGATCATTCTTGATCGCGTAAATATCCGAACGCATATTGCCATCGCGTTCATCGATTATCGTCACCCCGTTCGGGCGGATCTGAGCTCGACAGATGTGACCGTAGTGAGACCCTTTGTAGTTCCGGTCTGTGAACTCCACATCCATCATGGTCGCTCCGTCCATTCGGAACTTCACTTCCACGATGCTGTCTTTCGTCGGAATCTCCAGACCATGCACCGCTGCATGCGCCTTGATCACAGATTTTCCATTGGGGCTTGGCTCATCTTTGACACGGGTCTGTGTCCCTTTCAGGACGCCCTCTTCCACAACAAACGTGGGAACGACTTTGTGCCACTGCTTCGCAGCTGTGGTTCCTTCGAAGTCATCAGAAAACAGGAGTTCCTGTTTCTCGGCGACGGGCTCGGAAGGGATCTTCACCGGTTCGGCCGCTATTGTGAGCCCGGACAGCATTGCGAAAGCGGGAAGGAGATAAGTCTTCATCAGAATCTCGATTCAGCTTGATAAGTAAAGAGGATCTGAGTTCATGGTCCGATCGACGGATCTTTTAATGAATTCATCAGCCCACGGGCTTTGTGCAACGTCTCCTGATATTCATCTTCAGGTTGTGACTGTGCGACAATACCGCCGCCTGCAGGGAAGGTCAGTTGCCCGCCCCGCTGTGTCATCGTTCGAATCAGGATGTTGCTGTCCGCAGTTCCATCGTACCCGTGATAGAACAGGCTGCCACAGTAAGGTCCACGAGTTGTCCGTTCGAGTTCGGTGATAATCTCCATCGCTCGAATCTTGGGAGCCCCGGTAATCGATCCGCCGGGGAAAGTGGCTCGCAGCAGGTCCCAGAACGTGCAGTTAGGCCTTAACTGACCTGTCACCTCTGAGACGAGGTGCGCAACGGTTTCATACATCTCCACCTGACAGAGCTCCGGCACCTTAACGGTCCCCGGTCGGCAGACACGAGACAGATCGTTCCTCAGGAGGTCCACAATCATCACATTTTCGGCGCGATCCTTTTCACTTTCACGCAACTCATCCCGGGTGAACAGGTCGGCCTCCGGAATTCGACGTCTTCGCCGGGTCCCTTTGATGGGCCGCGTTGACACCTGATTGCCACGCTGTTGCAGAAATCGCTCCGGCGACGACGACATCACGGCCCAGTCGTCGTGAGTGAAGTAACCAGCGAAAGGAGCCGGATTCTCCTTCCTCAGTCGCAGATATTGTTCGAGGGGCGACCGTCGGGCCGGAATCGAGAACTGCTGTGACAGATTCGCCTGAAAGATATCGCCCGCGACGATGTAGTCTCTGACTCGACTGACCGCATCGAGGTACTCGTCCCGGGTGAAATTGCTTTTCAGCTCCGGCAGAACATCAGACAGAGACTTCGCCTCACTCAGTTGATGAGAGGCATGATCCCTCTCAGGCGGGAGCGTGGAAAAGCTCTGTCCTTCTGAGTGAGAGGAAACATTGGCAATGGCCGTACAGATGATGCGGTACTGCGTCTCTGCCCGAGACTGCTTCACGGAGTCCGTTTCTTCCGGAAACCCATGTCCAATGAACCAGCAGCGTCCCTGATCGTGATCCCAGGCGAGCGTCCAGTCATACAATCCGATGACGGCACCAGGCAGCTCGAGAACATCACGCTCCGCTTTCGGCAAGTGTTCGAAGCAGCCTCCCAGTTCATAAGTCAACAGGCCGGCCGCTCCCCCCTGAAACGGCGGAAGGCCTTCGATGGCAGGAGTGGAAAGAGATTCCAGTACCGCAGTGACTCTCTCAAAGGGATTGGTCCCGTAAACGACTGGCTCTTCAAACAGCTCGAACGGTTCGGCGGTCAGGAAGGAATAGCTTCCAAAGCGACCGCGTCGCCCGGAGCTATCAAACAGGATAACATTGGGCCAATCCGCAATCGCCCTGAAGGCTAACGTGACATCGGGACAAGGCAATAGTTCCTGTATATACGGACGCGGCATCAGGAGAGTCCTTTCTTGTCGCCGGTGCTCTTACTGCGTTTCCGCCGCTCATGGGCACTCGGCTCAGGCACAGTGAGAAATCCCCACTGGAGAGATTCATCCTGACGGTACTGCTTGTTGAGTGTCAGAGCGGTCACCGCTTTCGAGAGTTCATACCCAAGATAAAACGCATGGCTGGCATCCATCGGCTGCCCGACAGACGTGAACTGGTCAAAGAGTTCATAAGCATCCGCCCCATGCCAGTAACCATCCCGGTTCATGACATGGATTTCGCCCCGTTCTACAAAGATCCGGTAGTTAGGGTCTTTCAGCTGGCCTGCCAGTTCCTGCAATGACTCTTCTCCGAGCGGGGTCAGCCGAGGATCGCGCAGCATGACGAGTTCGCCGCTCAGCCGTTTCGGCGGTGTCCTCAGATCAATTGCATACTTCACCAGCCGTCGAGCGCGATCGAATTCCGCGACAGAAGAACGACACCAGTTGATTACCTGTGTGGTCAGAACGCTGTGAATCTGCAGTTCCTGACAATAGGCCGCGAGCAGAAAGTTCAACCCGGCACTATCGACGTCCGAGAGCTCGGTCACATTCCCAATCCCCATCATCATCGCCGCTTGAGGATCGCGATTGCGGGTCTGCTGGTATCGCGCGAGTGACGCGGCAAACCCAAATCCGATTGGCTCGAGGATTGGATCCAGTCGGTACTTCGCCCCTGACTGATTGAGGACCTTCGCAGTCTCCCACATGGTTTCAAGCTGGGACGGATCGTCAGGAATCGCAACAAACTCGACTCCCAGCGTGGCGGCCCAGTCGACGTTACTGCGATTGCAGCTGAGCACCAGCTCCGCTCCCGCTGCCACCGCTGCCTCGACTTCGGCCCGATCAAAGCTGTCGATGGAGACACGGCAACCTGCTTCGCGAAGACGGCGAACGGCAGTTCCCACTTCTTTCCATCGCAAACCGGGAATGCACCCGACATCGATGATGTCGGCTCCAGAGAGCTTCAACTCGAGAGCCTGACGAACAAGTTCAGCGTCACGCAACTGAGAAGCATGATTCAGTTCGGCGAGGATCTGAATGTCATAGCGACTCAGATCTGGCGGGGGGCGATGTTCTGCTCCGAGAAAGGCCGGTAGGTCACGCACATCTTTGGGGCCTCTGACGAACGAAAGATTGAACTGCTCTTCCAGAACGCGAAGTTCCCCCTGGCACCACCCCGGCAGGATCACCCTGTCGAAGCGCTCCGTGATCACCAGCTTTCGCTTCAGCCAATCCACATGCAACAGGGCCGCGACAGTGATCCCCATGACGCAGATTTCATACTGAAATCCATTCTTCTCGCTGAGTTCACGCACCACCTGTCGGGTCAGCGTCTCCGCAAGTCGCCCTGTAACAAACAGAATGCGAGGCAAGGGGCTGTCAGCCGACTTGCTGAGGGATCCGGAGTCAGGAAGGGAGTCAGGCACAGGATTTCAAATCAGAAAATCAGCGTGGTCAATCTGGAAGATCGTACCACGCTGACGCGAATTCCGAATTGAACCCCGGAACTTTCCGGACGGCAGTCTCAGACCGCGTTACCAGACCTGCAGCGGCCCGGTAGGGACAGGTGCGTACGGGTCATAAGCCGGATAGAACTTGCTCAATCCTCCGACGCCCGAACCAAAGCCAGAACCAAAGTTTGCCCCGATGCCTGAATACTCAGGCGGTAGAAGAGGATTCCATTGTTCTGATCCCACACAGCAGGGCATCGTGGAGAGTGGCATCGGAGCCAGATGTCCGTTTGTCCCTGGGCAACAACTGAAACACGGAATCACAGTTTCCTGACACGGTTGAGGGCATGGAACGGGCTCCGACTTCAGGCAGGGTCCCGGCAATTCAGGCTGCGGAAGTACCGGAACTTCGCAAGGAATCTTGATCTCAGGTTGAATCGTCGGACAGTCAGGAAGCAACGGAGGGCACGGAGTTTCTGCCGGGACTGAAATCACCGGAGGCAACCGCGGAGTGACGGGGCACTCTGTTCCGCCCAGCACGATTTCCTCAGGAAAGTACTCCTGCTGCGGTCCGCTGGTTCTCAGATGCGGATCGAAGAAGGCCGAGCCGGGCGTCCAGGCTGTCGCCACTCCATTTGCTTTGCGGCAACCGACAAAACCGCTTGTGTAATACGACTGGTCCAGACTGCGAAAGGCATTCGCGAGATCTGTCAGTTCTCCCGTAATGGAGTCCCTGACTGCGACCAGAGCGACTGTCAGCCCCAGGACGACCGTGGTCGCAACGATCACCAGTTCAGCAGACAGAACAAATCCGTTTTGATCAGCCCAAAGGGCTCGGGCGAGACGAAGCATGGCACAATCTTCGAGACCCCCGGAAGCGCCGACACGAGCGCAGCGTTTGTCCGACAAGACCGGAGCCCGTTGTCCACCACACGAAGACATGCCTGCTTCGAGAGATCCCCCCTGACGCAAGGGGACCGGTAAGACAACGAATCCGATCTCGTCAGCAACCGCTTCATGACTACGAAGGCGATGTCTCAGGTCGCCGCTCGCACTCCTCTCACCCGGTCCGACAGAACGTCGGCCCGGCTGCTTCCATCAATCTCGCTCCCAAAAACAGCAACAACACAGCCAGCACAACCACTACAACTGGCAGAACTGGTACAGCTTGCCACATCGGCACAATCCATACCACCAGTACAACCCCACCCGAGCGGCAATAGACAGAAAAACGGCACAAGGTGTTTCCTATAAGGTCGTTACACCGCAGGAATGGCGAATATCGGCCGTGAGAGGCCTCAGGAGCGGTCGAACCAGCGCATCGATCCCTTGGCGCTGCGCAAAGCTGACTGTTCAATTCTCGAATCGCCTGCGGCACCCCGACGTTGTCACATCGGGTCGTGACCGTCGGGCGGGGAGCCTTCCGTCAGCGACGGCGATGGAGAATCAGTGATGGTCTATCTCAGCCGCATCTACACCAAATCAGGAGACGGCGGAGAGACGTCACTCGGCAATGGAGATCGTGTCCCGAAGACCCACGCTCGCATTGTCGCCTACGGCTGCGTCGACGAACTGAATTCCAGCCTGGGAGTAGTGCTGGCGCTCGGAAGTGTGACCGACGAGCGGCGGGCCCAACTTCTGAGGATCCAGAATGACCTCTTCGATCTGGGAGCTGATCTGTGCGTTCCAGAATCTTTGGAGCCGCTGGAATACGAGCCTCTGAGAATGACCGAATCACAGGTGACGCGACTCGAGCAGGAGATCGATGCCGCGACCGCGCAGCTTCAACCGCTCACCAGTTTCATCCTGCCGGGGGGAACGCCTGCAGCGGCACTTCTGCATGTGTCGCGAACGATTTGCCGACGAGCCGAGATCGAGACACTGAAGTTGACTGCAGAAGCACAGGTGAACCCTCAGGTCGTGATCTATCTGAATCGGCTCTCCGACCTGCTTTTTGTGCTGGCGCGACTCGAAAATGATCTCGGTCGAGCTGATATCTTGTGGACTCCCGGCGCCCAGCGATCGTGATCCATCGATCATCGACCCCATGCACCACCGGTGCCGGTTCGTTACAATGTTGCATTCGTGGAGCCTGGCCAGCGACCGCGCTTTTCCCCTGCCTGTTCAGGTGGCTTTTCTGTTGGATTAACTCTCACGATGCCCACGGAAGCTGTGTCTCGAATTCGCCCTCTTTCCACTAGCGTCATCAACAAGATTGCCGCCGGGGAAGTGATTGAACGCCCTGCCAGTGCCGTGAAGGAACTGCTGGAGAACTCTATCGATGCTCTGGCCACGAAAGTCGACATCGATGTCGAACAGGGCGGAATGGAACTCATCCGCATCACGGACAACGGCGAAGGGATCCACCCTGACGACATCCTGCTGACCGTCGTCCCGCATGCCACGAGCAAGCTGGTCAATGCTGATGACCTGTTCCACGTCAGGACAATGGGATTTCGAGGAGAGGCTTTGGCCTCAATGGCGGAGATCTCCCAGTTCCGGATCCGCAGCAAACAGCGCGAGCAGGTTCTCGGAACCGAACTGGAAGTGGCTGCCGGGGTCGTCGGCGAACCTCGCAGCTGTGGCTGTCCCGACGGAACACAGATCGAAATTCGCCAACTCTTCTGCAACACGCCTGTCCGTCGGAAGTTCCTGAAGACACCGGCCACTGAGTTCAGCCACATCGCAGAGCAGTTCACCCGCATCGCGCTCGCCAATCCGATGCTGCAGCTGACACTGCGTCATAACGGCCGGGTGGTTCATGAACTCCCTCCGACATCCAATCTCGTCGAACGCATCGAACACTTCTTCGGCAAAGAACTGGCAAGTCAGGTCATCTCCGTTGAGGCCGAACATCAAAACACACGTGTCTGGGGATTCGTCGGACATCCGAGCCAGAGCAAAGCGACCCGAAAGGGCCAGTACTTGTTTCTGAATGGTCGCTGGATTCAGGACCGCACCCTGCAGCATGCATTGGGCGAGGCCTATCGCGGACTGGTCATGGTCGGCCGGTACCCGGTGTCGTTCCTGTTTCTGGAACTCCCGCCTGATCAAGTCGACGTAAACGTCCATCCAACGAAGTCCGAAGTCCGCTTTCAGGACAGTTCCACACTGTTCCGGCTGCTGCTCTCAACGATCCGCAATCGCTTCCTCTCGATGGATCTCGATTCCCGGTTGAGCGTCAAATCCAAAAGTGAAGAAGAAATTTCTCTCCCTTCATTGGAGTCGGTGATCCGGCCTCCGCGTGAGGTTCAACAGGAACTCGTCAGCTGGGCGAAAACAGAACTTCAGCAACAGGTCGAACAGAGCAAGTCGAACGAACCGTCACGACCGACCTCCTCAACGTCATTTAAATCCAAGGGAAATACCGTCTCTTCGATCGAGGATGAGTTCAACCGTCTAATGGCGTCGCCGGGCGTTCAGGAGAGCCCTGCCATCGAGAGTGACTGGAGCTCCACGGTTCATCCAGGTAATTCTGAAATCGAATCTGCTCCAGCATCTC
This sequence comes from Planctomycetota bacterium, assembly GCA_023417655.1. Lineage (GTDB taxonomy): Bacteria > Planctomycetota > Planctomycetia > Planctomycetales > Planctomycetaceae > Planctomicrobium. Next base: position 26,877 of record JAEZFD010000047.1, read on the forward strand.
GACTCGATCAGGAATTCCCTGCTTCAACGGAGCTTGTGTCCGGCGAACCATTCACCGGGGAGCCAGTGCCGGCAGCTCCGGCTCCGCACATTGCCTCTGCTGAGACGAAAGAAGCGGCCATTCGACCTGCGTCCGCGGATGCAGAAGTTCGGGCAATGCAGGTGCATGATTGTTACCTCGTCGTCGAGACCACGTCAGGGATCACGGTCATCGACCAGCACGCCCTGCATGAGCGGATCATGTACGAGCACCTGCGAAACCGGATTCTCGCAGGCGCTGTCGAAGTACAGCGACTGTTGCTTCCGCTGACACTCCAGCTGACGACCCGGGAGTCCAGTCTGCTGCTGGATCAGGCGGAACTCCTTGAAGAACTCGGCTTGCCGATTCAAGACTTCGGAGGCGGAACCGTTGCCCTGGCTGGCTACCCCGTCCTCATGTCAAAAGCCGACCCGGAAACACTGCTGAAAGATATCGTCGATCTGATAGAGACGTCCGGCCGCAAGATCGAACGGCGTGACCTGCTCGACAAGATGCTGCACATGATGTCATGCAAAGCCGCCGTGAAAGCCGGTCAGCGACTCACCCCGGAAGAGATGGAAGCCCTGCTCGCCCAGCGACACCTGTGCGACGATGCCCATCACTGCCCACATGGTCGTCCGACGGCACTGAATCTCACCAAAGATGAACTCGACCGGCAGTTCGGTCGCCTCGGAAGTTGAACGCGGAACCACGACTCTCGCAGTGACAGACGCCCTGACGGCAATCAATTCACCACGTCTTCAATCGCAAATGGAAGTCATCCCGCGATGGATTTTCTGCAACTTAAAGGGAAGTCGGTCCTGGTCGTCGGTGTGGCCAACCGCAAGAGCGTCGCATTCCAGATCGGCAAGATCCTGACAGAAGCCGGGGCCGATGTCCTGTACTCCGTCCGTAGCCCGGCACGACAGGCCAGCGTGAAAAAACTGGTCGGCGATGCCCCTGTCTACATCTGTGACGTCGAGCATCAGGACCAGATTGACGCCCTGCGAGAAGCCGTCGGGCGCGACCGAACCCAGATTCACGGCATCGTGCATTCCGTCGCCTTCGCGGACTACTCCGCAGGCTGGCAGCCGTTTCATGCGACCCCAAGATCCGCGTTTCTGCAGGCAGTCAACATCTCCTGCTTTTCATTGGTCGCAGTCTCCGAAGCGTTCAAGGATCTCATTGATCCTGAGCAGGGAAGCGTGATCACGATCTCGATCTCAACGACTCGCATGGCCGCTGAGAATTATGGCTATATGGCCCCTGTGAAAGCAGCACTCGATTCATCGGTCTGCTTCCTTGCAAAGTCCTTCAGTGAGTTCTCCAAGGTCCGCTTTAATGCCGTCTGCCCTGGCCTCTTGAAGACATCGGCTTCCGCCGGAATCCCAGGCTATGTCGATTCCTATCTCTTCGCGGAGAAAGCGACTTTGCGAAAAGAGGCGGTCAAAACAGAAGAGGTCGCGAACGCAGCCGTGTTTCTGCTGAGCCCCCGGTCTTCAGGAATTAACGCTCAGGGGCTCGTGATCGACGCCGGGATGGAAGTGAATTACTTCGACAAGCGTCTGGTCTCGCAGTCTCTCGAGCCTCCGGTATAAACTAAACAGGCCTACCTGAACGGCAATCTGGTTTGATCAATTGTGATGATCCGCCCCCGCCGTTCCTTCTCCTGATGAGTCCTCAGGCCAGTTATGTGCCCTAGCGCGCCCGCCAGTTCCAACACTGCCTCTCCATTTCTGCGGCTTCACGAATCCGACACAGTCGTTGTCGCTCGCGACTTCGCTCCAGCTGGAACCGCCTGGACTTCCCCGGACGGCCATGTCTCGGTCACCGCTCGTGAGCGAATTGACCTGGGTCACAAGATGGCGATTCGGTCGTTCGCCAAAGGAGAAACGCTCCTGAAGTTCGGGCAGCCTATCGGCTTTGCGACTCAACCAATTGCCGCCGGCGACTGGGTGCATTCCCATAACCTCGACATGGAGGCACTGGAGCGAGACTTCGAATTCGGGACTGCGATTCATGAACTTCCGAAACCGAAAGAGCAACGCTTCTTTCAGGGATACCGTCGCGCCGACGGTCGTGCCGCCACCCGAAACTATGTCGCCGTCGTGACGACCGTGAACTGTTCCGCGACCTCGGCCAACTTCATTGTCGATGCCTTTGACAAATCGATTCTCGAACAGTTCCCCAACATCGACGGCGTCATCGCGCTCAACCATAAAAGCGGTTGCTCCTTCCGCTATACTGGGCCAGACCACGAGATGCTTTCCCGGACGCTCAGTGGCTTCGCAAAGCACCCCAACATCGTCGCCTACATCATTCTCGGGTTGGGATGCGAAACCGGTCAGGCCGGGTATCTCGCCGAGCATTATGATCTTGTCACTCTGAATGGGTCGGGCGAAAGAAATAACCGCCCCTTAGTCATTAACATTCAGGATGTCGGAGGCGTTAAGAAGACCGTGAATTACGCCATCGGGGCTTTGAAGGAACTGCTGCCGGCGGCGAACAATGTGCAGCGGGTGCCGATTCCGATTTCCGAACTCATTCTCGGAACCAACTGCGGCGGCAGCGACGGTCACAGCGGAATCACCGCCAACCCCGCGCTCGGCGTCGCCAGTGACTTGCTGGTCGCTCACGGCGGCACCAGTGCGCTTGCGGAAACCACAGAAATTTATGGCGGCGAACACCTGCTCACTCGCCGAGCTGTCTCCCGGGCCGTCGGCGAAAAACTCATCGAACGCATTCGCTGGTGGGAAGAGTACTCCGCGAAGTTCAATACCCGAATCGATAACAACCCTTCAGTCGGCAACAAAAAAGGCGGACTGACAACCATCTTCGAGAAGTCGCTCGGTGCCATTGCCAAAGGAGGCATCGCCCCTCTGACGGCCGTCTATGAGTACTCCGAGCCGATGACCGAAAAGGGCTTCGTGATCATGGACACCCCAGGTTTCGACCCGGCTTCCGTCACGGGTCTCGTCGCCGGGGGAGCCAACATCGTCGTCTTCACGACCGGTCGCGGCAGCTGCTTCGGCTGCAAACCGGTGCCGTCGATCAAGGTCTCCACCAACACGCCGGTCTATGAGAGGATGATCGACGATATGGACCTCAACGCCGGAACGATCACCGACGGAATCAAATCCGTCGAAGAGGTCGGGCATGAGATCTTCGAAATGATGATTGCCGTCGCCAGCGGGCAGAAAACCAAAAGCGAAGAGCAAGGCATCGGCGACGAAGAGTTCTGCCCCTGGATGCCCGGTCCGATTTTCTAGAGCATTTTGTTTTTTAGTTTGCCCGGTATCCGCAGTGTCGGATGTAGTTGGCACACTCCGTTGGGGTGAAGGCATCCATCAGTGTCCCGATGCGGTCCCAGAGTGCTTCTGTGGTCCGTTCGGCGTGGTGTCGGAGTAATGTCTTCAGCTTCGCGAAGACCTTCTCGATGGGATTGAGGTCGGGAGAGTACGGGGGCAGGTAGAAGACTTCCGCTCCCGCATCACGAATTGTCTCGACCACCCCAGCCTGCTTGTGGC
>JAEZFD010000033.1 GCA_023417655.1 Planctomycetota bacterium
CCGCCACCCATACCGCCGCCCATTCCGCCACCCATACCGCCCATTCCACCCATGCCGCCGCCACCCATACCGCCCATGCCGCCACCAAACTGGGCATTGGCTGGAACTGCGACGAAGCCGTCAGGGACTTGGACCGTCAGAGGCTCAGCGGTTTTATTCGTAATCAGCAAGGCCCCAGAAAGTGAATCGCGCGGCAGCACGGTCACGTCGATCTGCTGTTCCTTCATCGCTGCAAACATTTCCACTTTGGGAGCAGCGGGATCAAACGTGGACTTCAGCAGAATCTTGGATTCCGCCTGACTCAGGCCGGGCATCAGCAGCAGAGTTGCGAACGCGAAGAAGGAGAACTTTTGGATAGACATGCGCCGCCTCTTTAGAATTTCGAACCAGTGAATCCTGACAGGGCAACTTCACTTCTCAAGAGAATACGCTTGCCGGTGCCGTCACCAGAGTCAGGCGCCTTCTCTCCGGATCCCGGATGGGATGCGGTTTCAGTGCCGAGTGATCTGAGCGCAGCGCGAGCCACGCTTTATTAAAAATGGTATCGATCCGCGAGAATCACTCGCAATCAATTTGTCTGCAACCGGGCTGCAAAGAATTCAATTCCGGATTCCGCCGCTGTCACGATCCGCAGATCAGTTAGACATGGCCTCATGAATGAACGCGGAGTCGCCGTCCAAATCCACAGGCTGAACGGGAAGAATCTCGGAAAAACAGCCATTTGAGGTGCTTGCCGGAAAATTGCTGCAAATCGGGATAGCGGTTTCCATTGTTGCAAGTCGTACAGGCGGTCAATCTCGGTGAGGACTCGAATCTGAATGTATCGACAGGTCAGCACGATGTCGACGACTTCATGCCGACTTTTTTGGGCCAACTTGCTCGGGCCGCATTGGTTCTTTTCATCCGAAGGGAAATGAAAAAAGGCACGGTCAATTGGACCGTGCCTCTGAGATTTGCTCGACTGGGACTGACTGTCCCTTATCCCTAGACAGTCGTCAGGAGTTGGAACGGATCGGCCAGCAGATTGCTGAGCGTCCCGACAAACCGCGCGGCGTCTGCTCCGTTGATAACGCGGTGATCGTACGACAGGCTCAGCGGGAGCATCAGCCGCTCTTCGACTTTGCCTTCGTTCAGTCGCAATTCGTTCTGCCCGCGAGACATCCCGAGAATACAGACTTCCGGGTAATTCACGATTGGAGTGAATGCGATCCCGCCGATTCCCCCGAGGTTCGTGACGGTACAGGTCGCTCCCTGCATGGAATCGACGCCGAGTTTTCGGTCACGGGCCTTGGCTGCGAGGTCACCCAGATCATTGGCGATGTCCAGAATATTCTTCTTATCGCAATCTTTGACGACCGGCACCAGCAGACCGTTCGGAGTATCTACGGCGCAACCGATGTTGATGAACTTCTTGTAGACAATCTCGTGTGTTTCCGGATCGAGACTGCTGTTGAACTTCGGATAGATCTGCAGGCACTTTGCCAGAGCCTTCATCACAATGGCGGTCATCGTGACCTTCGGCCCGTTCTTGCCGACTCCGGCTGCAAAACGCTTACGTGCTGCCTCCAGGTCGGTGATATCAGCACGGTCGTGATGAGTGACGTGCGGAATGACCTGCCAGGCGACCGTCAGATTTTCTGCTGCAGTCCGGGCGATCTTGTTCAGCTTCTCTCGCTCGACCAGTCCAAACTTGCTGAAGTCCGGCAGTGGAGGCGGTGCCAGTGGTCCGGCAGCCATCGCGGAAGTTGTTTGCGTCGTCCGCGCGGGGAGTTTCGCCACCTGCTGCAGACGGGTGCGGACAAATGCCTGCACATCATCATGCGTGATCCGACCGCCACGACCTGTTCCTTGCACGTCTTTCAGGTTCACACCCAGCTGACGGGCGAGACGGCGGGTCGACGGGGCGGCAGGAGCCGGTTCGCCTGAATCAGATTCTGTTGAGGCAGCGGCAGCGGGAGCGGGAGCAGCTGCTTCAGTCCGAGCCGGTGGAGTGGGGGCCGGCTCTGAAGGCTTCGATTTCGCAGCGCTGGCTGATTCGTCTTTGCTGGCCGCGGCGGCTTTTGGGGCGTCCGATTGAGAAGGAGCTCCAGCCTGCTTGCCAACTTTGCTGCTTGTTTCAATCGTGATGACGACTGCACCGACATTCACGGTGTCGCCTGATTTGACGTGAATTTTCTTCACCTTGCCGCCATGCGGGCAGGGGAGTTCCACGACTGCTTTCTCAGTTTCCAGCTCCATGATCGAGGAGTTTGCCTCGATCACATCCCCTTCTGAGATGAGAATTTCAGCGACGTCAGCGGAATTGACACCTTCTCCGAGCGGAGGCAATGTGAATTCAATGGTTCCGCCGACCAGTTCAGTCTCTGGTTCAGGAGTCTTCTCAGCAGCAGGTTGCTTGGCTGCTTTCGGAGCCGATTCCTCTTTCGCAGCGGGCTTGTCTGCCGGTTTCGCTGCGGCTTCCGACTTGGCGGCGGGAGCTTCCTTGGCAGCAGGCGTTTTATCAGCAGCACTGCCAGATCCACCGCTCAGGGTGATCAGCAGATCCCCGACCTTTACGGTGTCGCCTGATTTGACGTGAATCTTCTCGATTTTCCCAGCGGATTTCGAGGGCAGTTCGACCACTGCCTTTTCGGTCTCGAGCTCCATCAAGGTCTGGTTGAGTTCGACCGAGTCGCCCACCTTCACGAGAATGTCCGCGATATCCGCTTCTTCGACGCCCTCGCCGATGTTGGGTAATCTCAGTTCAAAGCTCATGGGTGATTCTTAGAGCAGGCTGCTCTTTATCAGGGGCGACCTGCCAGATAACTGACGGGACGCCGCAGGGCGGAACAGGGTGAACCAGACGGGGAGTTCAGTGGGAATCCTGTCGCCCGGTTTGGGGGGCAGATCCCGCAGAATCCCTGAATGAGGATGTTGTATCGCCAGTCATGACGAGAGTTTCGCCGAATCATAGCCGAGGCGGCACGCATGGCAAAGTGACCCCTGCCTTGCTTCCCCGGATCGGCGAATTCGAATGGATGCGTGTCACTTCTTTGCGGTCGCAGGTGGGTCTGATGGCAGACTTTCCATGAATCGCAAGAACTGGACTTCCATCCATTTCAGATCTGTTCCAAAACATGTCTGAAAATCGGCCAGACGATCGGCAGGAGAATAGGGATTTTTGAGCGGATCCCGCGCTGCGAGCTTCTTCAGGTAGGCGAGATACTCAGGGCGGCGCTTTTCGCTCAGATAAAAGGTCAATGCCCATGACTCGCCATAGAACCCGAGCGGATTGGTTGCATAATACTGTTCACCGTCGGCGATCAGGTCAGCCAGTGGAAGCAGCGTTCCCTTTGCCCGATTTTCTTGGAATTGGTCGAACCGATCCTTGTTGATGCGTGCGTCGATCTTTCCACTGAGGTTTGCATTTAGCGCACTCCCTTCCAGATTCACTGCCAGTCCCTCCACAACCCATCTCGGCATCTGCGCGAGTCGGGAGTGCAGGCCGGAGTTGAACGCCAGCTGATGGATGGTCTCGTGAGTCAGTGTCTCCCGAACTTCCTCGGGGATCTCCCCGGCACCGGAACCTGAGGCGGCGCGTGATTTTGCCGTATCAGGACTCGGGGGAATGTCATAGAGAGTCACTCGATTTGACTGTGGGTGGTAAAACCCTTTGAGGATCCCCGAGATCGGCATTCCGGCTGCGTGACACTCGGCATCGAAATCTGCCCGCGAGGCGTGAACCACTGTGACCAGAGGGTAGGGAACGGAATCGAGAGTCCAGTTCCGCCGCGAGAGATCACTTCGAAACGCGTTCTCGACATTCGCGACGGCATCCGCATAGGCCCGGGACCGGTTCTGAGGGGCGATGACAACAAATTTCCCTCGAACCTGGACATCCATGCCGCGAGGCAGACCTTTTCGGATTTCGTCGGCGAGAGCATTCGGAGTCTTGGCCGTAAATTCCTGACCCGTCTTTCGAAAGGCGATGACCTCCGCAAGGGAGACGTGCTGAAGACTGCCGTCATCTTTGATTAACCAGCAGACCTCCCGGTCATGGGCCAGTCGCATTCCCTGAAATGTCTTGTCAGCGGTTTTCAGTTCGACGATCGGAGCCGCGCCGGCCGCTCGGGCAAGGAGCACAAGCACGCCTGTGGTCACCAGTATTCGCAGGAACATCATGAAACGTCATGCCTCATCGAGGAGGAGAAGGTGCCATCGGGCCGACTCCCTTTCGAACCGTCAGGGGCGTCAGTCTGGCGCGACGGGAATCAGGCGGAATTACGACCTCGGGAACGAGAATGGTTGCCTTCGTCCGATTTGTTACAGATAACCTAGGCTGGTCCCGCTTGATCGGCAGGCAATGTTGTGGGCCGATGATCGACAGGAGGTGGGGAAGTATGGACTGCATCGCCTGTGGCGGATTTGACGGTCGGGCTGAGTTGGCGAGGCGGAGGAAAACCTTTCTCCGCTGGTTTCAGGTTCTCCTGTTCTTGATCCTCTTCAGCTTTTCCCGGCAAGTCACAGCGGGAGAAAAGTTCAGCGATCCCCTTTCGCAGAGCCTGATTCTTAAATTGAAAAGGGAACTGGCTTCTGATTCCCGGGATCGGCGTCAGCAGGCGGAAGAAACACTCATTGCTCTCGGGCAGGCAGCCTGGGATTTTCTCGCCCCGGCCGAATCTGATGGTGCGGCAACCCGACTTGCCTGTGCACGGATTCGACAGCGGATTCAGATCGTTGCAGCGGAGAAGGCTCTGAGTGGTCAGCTCCCGACCGAGAATGTGATCGGTGAGAGCCCCTCGATTACGACGCTTGCGTTACTAGACCGGATTCAGGCAGCGGTCCCTGATAGCGTTCGGTTGGAACCGGACGCAACCGTTCCGGAAATCGTGCTTGAGGGGGATCGCCCTGTCGATACCTCCTGGTCCGGGATTGATCGCTTTTGTCGAACTCTGGATTGGGGCTGGGACTGGTCGCTCGACAATCAATTAATTCTGGGGCCAATGCAACCTCGTCGGGACGCCGTTTCCACCGTCGCAGGATGTGTGCGGATCAGTGGTCAGTTCCATTCGACGAGCCCTGATGCAGCTTCAGCAGAGAAGATTGTGCATGCG
>JAEZFD010000044.1 GCA_023417655.1 Planctomycetota bacterium
TACTTGCGGGCAATCCGCAGTGACAGAGAGGTGACTTCCAGAAGTGTGTTCGTGCGGGAGGGCTGGCTCATGCAAACACTTTTAGCGCCAGCAGATCGAATCTTCAAGAGGTGTTTTCAACAAGGCAATCTGCATATTAAAGTCGAAGGTCGAGTAGTTATTAGCACCATCGAGATATGGCAGCAAATAGGCATGGACCGATGCCTGAGGAACACTGGCAGCCACGCAGTCGCCCATCGGAAAGACGCGGTGAGTCGACTCATAGTTATGCAGGGCGAGCCCGATCTGCTTGAGATTGTTCCGGCACTGCGTTCGTCTCGCGGCCTCTCGCGCCTGCTGCACTGCAGGCAATAGGAGTGCAATAAGCACGGCGATAATTGCAATTACGACGAGGAGTTCAATGAGCGTAAATCCCCGCCCAATGCGCATACGGCGACCAAAGAGTTGATCATGTGAGGCTCTGAATTAGAAGGTTCGATGCTGAATAACAAAGAGCCCAGCGCGCGAACGGCTATGAATCGGTCCAGTCAAAAGGAAACTGCTGGACCAACCTGGGCTCTGAACCACGTGATATGCAGGGAAACAGAGATCTGAAGTGAAAGAGGGGAATCCCTCAGTTCGATCCTAGTCATGTATGAAACAGGAATTCAACAAAAAAGTTCGTCCGCGAATAAAAAAGTGCGGGTGCGATGAACAATCTGCTGACCTGTCTTCGGGTTATCGCGAGCAGGACGAGAGCCTCGCCGGATGTCTGGAATTCCTGCTACGGGATTTTTGCTGGTTGTGCCGACTCTGCCTGTTCGGGTGATTGGTTGTCCCAGGCGCTTTTCACGGCAGGAAAGTTGGAAAACAACGGTTTTCCGGCGATTTAAGCCCGGCGCGGGATCAGGGGAATCCGACAAGATGGAGAGGATTTGCGTTCGGTCTTCGCTACGCGTAAAAGTAGATGAGGACTGTTGCATGTCTGTTCTGAATGTCAGGGACACACACCGCGCGAGCTCTGGACAGCGTTTCCTCACAGGAGACATGGCCTTTGTTTGGCGAGAGACGTGACCTGTCGTGTGAGCAGCGAATGCCGAACGCGTCTGCTGATATCAGTGCATGCGATCTCCAACCTTGGTCGTCCAGGTGAACCGGGCGTCCTGTGTGGCAGGAAAGTTAAGTCTGATGTCGACCGTCTCCGTGCAAAGGAATCCAGCTGTGGGAAAAATGAGTCTGACGGGGGCTTCGCTGGCGGCCTCAATTCCAGCGGGCATCCTGGTGTACGTGCTGTTGATGGCCGTCATCAATAATTTGAACGACATGCCCACCCTGTTAAAGGGGGTTGTGCTGGTCGCGCTGGCAGTGGCTCTCGCCGTCGCGCTGTTTTCGCTTTACCTGCTGATCTGGTATCGCAGCAGCTATGTTGTTGTCCCGCGCGACAAAACCAAAGCAGCCGCTGAGCCTGTTCTTGCGGCCGCAGCTGTGGGCGGAGGAGAGCTTGCCGACTCATTTCTCGATGAATTCGGTCACTCGGACAGTGAGTTCGAAGCTGATCGTCGGGAAGAAGAGGCCTTTGGAGGTTCAGATGAATTCGCGACAGTCGACGACGATTCATTTGAAGAGGGCGGATTCGACGCTGAGCAGACGGTGGAGCTGAATCAGGATCTTTCTGAAGACGACTTCCTCGAAGAATTCGGGGGCGGCGACTCGAACGCGACGCTCGAATTCGAGACTGATGAAAGTCTGATTGAAGCCGAAGTCGACGAGTTCTCGGCCACACTGCCCGTTCCAGGCGAGGATGACGATTCCGATCTGCTGGCCGGCGAAGCGATCGACGACGACTTCAATTTCGAACTCTTCGAAGATGATGAAGACGACAAGAAGAAGTAACCACACCACGTCGTTCTATTGCACTGAGTCAAGCGCGGCCTGCAGAGAGTAGGTCAACTGCTTCTGGAGTTGCTTCCAATCCTCTCCGTCGGCAAGAGGGAACTTCTGGTTCACTTCCAGTTCAATCCCAGCGTACTGCTGATCAGGAAACTGTTTTCGTAACGCTGTTGTGAAGCCGTCAGAGGTTCCGCGGTAGGGCAGATTGAAATACACGGCAAGGTCGGGGCGAAGCTGCTTGATCGCTGCTTTCCACTGACTACAGAACCGGGATTCGCGTTCGCGTTTCGGGTCAAAGAGTAACCCGATGTCTGTTCGACGTGTCTTTCCATTCATGACTGGCGTGAATGAATGGACGGAAACATGGACAACCGGGCCGGCGATGACCTGTTGCTGAATCTCGCTGATGACCCGTTCCCGGTAGGGATCGTAGATCTCGTCAATCAGCCGCTGCTGCACCTCTGCGAACAACTCGCGGCTGAACTCAGAGAAGACCCGTGGATGTCCGATCGTCCGGTTGAGCTCAATCAACAGTCGCGACCGGGTTTCGAACGTGAGAGGAACCTTGAAGTGCTTTGCGAAGCGTCGTGCCAGTTCCAGTGCTCCCGGATCATACCCGCGATGTGATTTCAGTGCTTCGGTTGCGTTCTTGAAGAGAGAACGGAATTCCGCCGGGATCTGATTGCCGCCATGCTCGCAGCTCAACACCAGTCGGCAGCGCGCGGGAAGAGTCGGTTTCTTTGCGGAGGGTTCAGGCACAGTGCTGCTTCCAGAAGTCGCTGATCAGAACCGACGGTTAACGGACCTTATGGAACGAGCATGCTGCCCTGTTCCAAGGACTCGGCAAGGCGCTCGTAGACGCGGTGCAGTGTCTCACGATCAGGAGTCGGCCCTGTCAGTTTGAGAATCCGACGGGCGAGACAGCCGTGATTCAGAATGGTCTCCATGGCCTGACCATACTGAGATGAGAAGTTCGGGTTCTCGCGGCAAACGGTTTGATACAGCGACCGCCAGAGTTCACTGACCGTCACCGGTGCGCTGCTGAGTCCAAAGTGCCGCAGCACATTGCTGTCATGAACGACAGCTTCGTCCCCCTGTTTGATCGCGGCCAGCAGGATGGGTTCGAGCGAGTCGATCGAAACTTGCTGCTGCTTGGTCGTGCTGGTCCATCTCTCGGCGACCAGCAGTTTCAGAACTTCGATCGTTAGTGCCGCGACGGCCAGGTCGGCTTGAGGGCACTCCTGCAAATCGATGACCCGAATTTCGATGGCTCCCCGACTAAAGCGGGCGATCGCTCCGCGTGCATTCAGGAACTCGTTTCGCAGCACGCCGTCTGGATCGAGCGGAGCGATGTCGCGGAACATCGGCTGAAAGATCTCGCGGTCATAACTTTCGAAATCGAACACCGGCTCCGGGATGACGCGCCCTGTGACAGAAGCGACTCCCTTTGCATTGCGACGATAGACATCGAGCCGGGAATCCGCCTGACCTGACGCCTGTCCTTCTATGAAAGGAGAACTGGCTGCCAGACCGGGGAGGAACGGAAGGATTAACCGAATCGCCGCATGCAGCCGGCCGAATTCCTCGTCGCCGGTGAACGGCAGGTTGATGTGCATGCTCTGCAGATTGGCCCAGCCGTGCCCGCGGCAATCGAAAATCTTGTCGAAGGTCTCATAGACGACATGATACTCATACGGCCAGATCCGCATTTCACGATTCGGATCCATCCAAGGGTGCATCGCTGTCGGCAGCAGGCGTGCGTTAGCGGAAGCCAGCTGCCGGTTGATCTCTCGTACACTTTCCTGAAACTTCTCCGCCAGGGGAGTCAGGTCTTCCGCAGGGCCGTTCGTCTTCAGCTCGATGACGTGATGGGTCAGTTCGTTCGACCATGAGAGTGAGCCATACTCCACATCAGAGGTCGGCTCCCCTTGTTCGTCTTTGAGGACATGGTCCGAGATCGGGCGGACATCGAGCGATGTCCGGTCCACGATCATGTATTCCAGTTCAATTCCAAAGGCGTCAAAGAGATGCAATGACATGGGACATCACATGCTGTAAATGGAAGGAGGGAAGCATTGCTCCATGCGTGCATCTGATTCCATCTGATATCAGATGCACACATGGAGCAGGGAACACGAGAACCGACTGAATGTGCGACAGAGCGGCTGTTGTTAAAGCGACCGCTGCTTAAGCGACCGCTGCTTAAGCGATCGATGCTTAACGGACTGCGACTCCGGACTTCTTCTGTTCGATGCGGCGGAGGAAGGACTCCATCACTCGACGATAAAGTTCATCCCGAAGAATCTCGTCTTCGCACCCGGCATCCATGTTGGGATTATCGTTCACTTCGATGAGATAGAAGTTGCCGTCGGACTCCTTAACGTCGACGCCATATAGTCCATCGCCAATCAGATTCGCGGCTTTCAACGCAATCTGGACCGCTTTACGCGGAGCGAGTTCGACAGGCAGCGTTTTGAAATTGCCGTAGCGATCATCCCCCTGTTTTGACCAGTGGATGATCTGCCAGTGCCCAGGTGCCATGAAGTACTGGCACGCAAACAGTGGTCGCTGATCGAGAATGCCGATGCGCCAGTCGAAGGTCGTCGGAAGGAACTGCTGCGCGACGAGGAGTTCTGACTGTGCAAAGAATTCCTTCAGGCGAACCTGCAGGTCTTCTTCGTTCGAGACCTTCACAACTCCTTGCGAGAACGAGCTGTCCGGCTTCTTGAGAACGCAGGGAAACCCGAGAGTTTCTGCAATCTCGTTTCCATTGTCGCGATGCACGACCATCGACTTCGGAGTCGGGATTTTGTGCCGCTCCATCAGTTCCTGCAGGTAGACCTTGTTAGTACACCGAGCAATGGAAACCGGATCGTCGATAACCACCAGTCCTTCGTTCGCAGCACGCCGGGCGAAGCGATAGGTGTAATGGTTAATGCCAGTCGTCTGCCGGATAAATAGAGCGTCGTATTCCATCAGTCGGGCGTAATCATCCCGGGTGATCAGTTCACAGTTCAGCCCTAATCCCTCACCGGCCTTAATGAATTTCTTGAGAGCCGCTTCGTTCGAGGGAGAGGCTTCCTGTTCGTCGGGATCATAAAGAATCGCGACGTCGAATCGCGTACGTTTCTGCTTGGGCCGTGCCGTCGCACCCCCGGCAAAGTGCTTCTCTGCCGAGTCGATCATAAATTCATGATGCACTGACGGGACGTCGTTGGTGCCGAGGGCCTTTACGCTGCGGATCTGCCAGGTTCCGTTGTTGACAAAGCGGAACCGGAGCAGGGGAATCTGAAACATATTGAACAGCTGACGGCTCAGCCGTTCATATCGCTTGGCCATATTGCGGCCAAAGTAGATACTCAGTTCGAATTCTTCCGACTGAATCGGTCCCAGTGATTTCTGAATCAGCTCATCCAGTTCTTCGCCGACAAAGCGAATCATCGACGGCGTTTTCAGGTCCTGCAGCGCAATGACGCCGGGCATCGGACGATGTCCGCGGGCTTCGGCCAGCAGCGAGACATAATAACCAGTGCTCTGATAGCGCAGGGAACTGCACAGATTAAACAGTTTGACGTTTCGACGGTCGGCGTACTCTTCGTCCGTCACATATTTCCAGGCGTCAACGAGCTCGACGTTCGGGATTTCTTCAGGCCAGTCTGTGACATTATCTGTCACGATCAATGCGGGCATGCCGCTCAACTCCCTTGGTGTAATTTTTCGGACGTACGATCAGCAGATTGGCGTCGTACGTCACAATGCCAAGCATGATGGCGGAGAATACGCGGTCAATATCAACCGCATACTGGCGATCTTTGGCAAAGGGATTCGCCTCGAGGGGATCCGCCACCAGAACCGTGCGTCGGTCGGGGTCATACCCGCAGAGCACGACAAAATGACCAGCAGGAAAACCACGGACATCGTCTGCCAGTGTGGTCCGCCCCGGGGGCGGATTTTCCGGACAGTATTCCCGCATTTCCCCATAGAGAAACGTGGCGCTTAAGCCGGTCAGAACCGGGACACCCCGTTTCAGATACCGGCGGATGAGATCGATCGTCAGAACTTCCATTCGCAGCTTGCCGCCGAGATTCAGGAACTCGACATAGGCGGCCGTGGCGGTCAGCAGCCGTGACTTCGTTTTCGCTCGTGCCTGGGCCAGCAGACGTTCTTCGAGATTCACTTCCCGGTCATTGCGGAACCAGGTGGGATCGAAGACCTGCAGGTCATAGGTGTAAAGCGTGACGTCGTAGCCGAGTCGAAGAGCATGCGAGCCGAGAAAGACAGCAAGAGTTCCTCCTTGTTCCAGCTGGCCGACTTCGCGAATCACCTGATCCAGGGAAATGTGGTTATCGAAATAGCGATAAACCGCATGCAGGCAGGTGGGGCCGCAGGTCGTATCAGTTGGTTGCGGGAGGATTTCAAGTCGAAGGGGGTTCATCCGGTCGTCCGTGCGGAAGTCCAGTCGCGCATCTTATTCGGCCCCGCGCAATCTGACAAAGGAGGATTTAGGCGTTTTCTGCGGAATATTCCGGTGACCCCTGAAATCGACAGCGGAAACATATCGTCACCTGACCGCAAGCTTACAGGTTGATCAGTTGTTGTTGATGGGATTTAAGCGGTGAAAACATGCTTTCTGGAATGTTTCTGGGCGTTAGCAAGGCGAACCAGATCTTTTTTCCGGTTCAATTCCTAATGAGCGAGGGAACCGTTGCCGATGGACAGGACCGTCCCCAGATTTATTCCAGACCATTCCGCGTGTGATCTCCTCGTCTCGGCCAAGCGGAATTGAGTCTTCCAGCAGTCGAGACGCGCAACGCACGGGTCCGAGGGAGAGAAATTTGCTCTCTCCCATGCCGCACGACCGCCGAGATCCCTGGGACACTGAGTGCAATGCCCCCGCTTAATACCACCGACCGCGTCATGTCGATTGAAATCGACGCTGCATGATCAGGAAACCACTTTTAGTCCAGCACGTTTGCAGGCTTCGCTGGTGGAGCCGGTGTCGTCGGTTTGGGGGCTGGCGGACGTGGCGGTCCGAGTTCGATGACCGGGACTGATGTTGTGTAAGTCCAGTTGGCCGGCATGGGCTCCCAGCCGGCAGGGACGTTGCCCATCATCATCAACTGCCGGGCGGTGATGTAAATGTCGAAGCTGTCCGGCATGACATAGAAGTAGACATAATTCTTCGTCGGATTGATTGCGCTGAGCACCGTTCTGAGTTTCGGAGTCGGCTTCATCAGCTCTTCATCGGTGAAGCCCCGGCGCTCATTTGCGGTGAGTCGCATCCGCGGCCAGCGGTCGTCCTGGATGTAATATTCGACGTTGAGGAATTCATCCTTCGGATCTGGCAGTCGCAGGAAGTACTTCGCGAATGCTTCGGGATCAATCCCCTTTTCAGGATCAAGATTGAGCTTGTGCCGAGTGATGATGGCCTTCGACCGCAGCTCGGCGTCTTTGCGGAGCTCGTCGATATTCATCGGATAGAGCTTATTGTTCGCACACAGAAAGTTCAGCCGCCGTGCGCCGTCTGGAGCAGGACGGGGATTCGGGAGTGCGACCAACTTTGAAGGGGGCGGGCCGGTCCGCTTGGGGGCCGTATCCAGCATCGCCTGCAGGTCGGCCTTCTTCTTCAGGAGTTCAGTGAGGGTTTGACTGAGAGCCTCACGTTGTTTTTCCTGTGCCTCGACAACCTTCTTGCTTTCGGCTGCCTTCTTGCGATCTGATTCGATCGCCATTGCAAAAGTGTTTTTCTTCTTTTCGTTTTCTTTCAGCAATGCCTTCCGTGATTCGATCGTCTCCTGCATCCGTCTCAGACGTTCACGCTCGGCATCGATGTCGACCATGGCCACCGTCGTGGCCTTCTGCTCGAGATCTTTCTGATTGGCCTTCAGCTTTTCCAGCTCGGCCTTCTTCTCGTCCAGGTCAGCCTGTGTGATCTCACTTTTCTCGGTGATGTCCCGGACCTTTTCCGCCACATCAAGCTGGGTGGTAATCAGAACCAGGACGAGGATCCCGACGACGTTGAACATCGTGTCCATCAGGGAGTCGAGGGCACCATCGTCATCGTCGTTAGATGCAGCACGGATCTTCATGGGAGGCGTTCAGGGGCCGGAGGATCTCGGGACGGGCGGGTCTCTCAGTTTTTGCTTTGCTTGATTGCCTGCTTGATGGAGCTCAGGTCCACCTTGCCTTCACCGACAATGGGTAATCGCCCGTTGCGGATGTTGCGGGAATCACAGAGTCGCTTTGCAGCATTGTATGTGTCGAGTCCATTGCTGCGGAGCAGGAAGACGACTGTTTCATTCACGTTGCCTGCGACCTGACTCATAATGTTCAGGAAGTCAGGATCGCTGACCATCTCCCCGGCGCGAATTGTTTTCGGTGGATCAAGATCATGCAGAACGATTGTCCCCTCAGCGCATTCGACGAAGTGCGGAGTGAAGTTGAGACCGGAGCCGCCGGGAAGGACTGTCACACGGGACTGTGAGGCTTCCTTGTTGTCCGACAGGCTTTTTTCCAGTTGAGCGACCTGTTCGACCAATCGCTTCTGCTCCTCCTGCATTGAGGCGAATGACTCACGCTGGGCAGGATCCAGTTCCGGAATGACAATCTGCACTTTCTGCAGTTTTTCGAGTTCCTGATTTGCCTGTTCGAGCTGGCGAGCCAGTTTCTCCAGTTCCTGTGCTCTGAGCTCCGCCTGCTGTCGAGTCTGTGCGGCAGCAGGACCAAGCTTCTCGTCGAGCAGCTTCTTAACCTTGGAAATGGCCTCCAGCTCTAGAGCGACGGCCTTTTCAATCTCTTCATATGCAGAAATGAGCGCGGCATCGCCTGTGCCCATCTGTTGTACTGTCACAGTCGCAATCATGAGCGTCAGCACGCCGATCACGCAGGCAACAATACTCAGAAAGGGAAACAGCGAAATGTCGTCGTCGTTTCCACTAGGACGGCGGGGCATGGGGGTCTCCTGTTACCGCCAGAGCGACGCGAATCAGCTTTCTTTGGAAGGACTTGCAAGGGCTCTCGCAAGTCGTGGAATCTGGCCTACCGGAACATGCCGAACCAGCCACGCGACTTTCCGTTTGAACCGTTGGTATGGGTTTCAACCTGTTGAATGACAACAGTCTGTTCTCCGAGTCGGGTCAAGACATCATTCAGACTGTTCAGTCCCTGTTCGAGCCCGGCGAATCGTTCCTGCAGAACCGTCTGGGCCGTGCTGAATGACCCGTTCACATCGTTCTGCATTGCTGATGTCTGTTCCGCAACTGTCGCGAGCACATGCTGAATACCGACGGCCGATTCGCTCATCAGACGCAGCTGTTCCTGCAGTTCTGCCTGCTGTGACAGTTGCTGCTGCTGCACTGTGGCAATGTGCTCGGCCTGCTGCTGCTGAAGGAACGACAGCTGTTCCGTCTGCTGCTGGTTCAGAGCGGCGATGCTTTCCTGCTGTTGCTGCTGCATCTGCGTCGCGACGTGCTTCCAGCTTTCCGCCATCTGCATCGTCATCTTGCCGCCGAGGGAATCAAGTCGGGCAAGCCACTTCTCGAGTTCGGCGTGATGCGTTCCCATCGCGGCTTCGACCGCTTCGCGGAAGACTCCGGCACTTCCTCCGGATCCCCGCTCGGCACCGCCATCGCGACCATCATTCAGGCGGCGAAGGAAGTTCTCATTGCAGTACTCGTCGACTGCGGTGATCAGATCCTCTTCGCTTTTCTGCAAAGCAGAGGTGGGAATCTTCACGAACATACTGAGGACGAGCGCGAGCAGCGTGGTGTCGAACGCTGTGCCCAGTCCTGCGAACACGTCGTTCAGCGCGCCCTTCATGGCGGACATGTCACCCGCCGCGGACAGGCTGGACGCGAGACTCGACACGGCCGCACTCACCCCGATCACGGTTCCGATGAACCCCAGAATCGGCAGCGACCAGATGAACACTTTGACGACGGTATAACTGCCGGCGACGTTGTTCGCGTCGATCGCTGACTGTGATTCCATCATCGTGACGGTCTCCGCAGCACTCTTCCGCACGCGGAAGTGTTCGATTCCGCGAATGACGCGGTTAATCAGGAAGCTCGCAGAGGACGACCCCGGCAGCGACCGGATGTGCCGCACGAAGTTGTTCAGCGACTTGACGGTGATCTCTTCCGAGATTTCCGTCGGAAGCACGTCGAGCAGCATCGTTTCCTTCTGCCGTCGCAGAGCAAACCACTTCAGGATCAGAATGGCAACGGCCCAGCCGAAGAGGAATGTTGTCGCAAATGGCACCCAGCCCCGGTCCCAGAAGAGTTGGCCCAGCAGTCCGCCTCGCAGCGGCCATGTGACTGCGTACATCACCACCGTGATGACTGTGCCCAATATTCCGCTACGCAGCAGGCTGATGTCACTCGAGGCAGATTCCCCTCCGAACGCAGAACCGGCTTCACTCGACTTGGAAGGTGCCTCGCTGGGGCCAGCTTTCGGAGTCACCTCCTCAACCGGTCCTGCCAGGGATGTGAAGTCAGGAAAACCCAGATTCGAAGATGACGGACTGCCGGGGATCTTGATCGATCCATGGCAGTGAGGACATCGACGCGTCTTGCCAGCGAGCCCCTCAGGGATCTTGAGTGTCTTCTGGCAGTGAGGGCAGGCAACTTTGGTGTATAAGGACATCTCGTATTTCGGTTTGACGAGAACAACGAAGCTGTGGGCAACTACTGCTTTTCACGATCAATCTGAGTGACCGATTTTCGTCTCACTCAGTCGTTTCGATTGAATGCCAGAAATCATCTGACGAGCTCAATCGCGACAATTGCAGAATTCCGGTGAGACAGAAATTTTATTTCAGGTCTCAACCGTCGTCGATGCGATGGGGGCGAAATCTTCCCATCCATGGAGAATTCCCGGTGAAGAGAGGGGCGCATTGAAAGGTGGGGATTGAGGGTGGTGAATTCGCGCAAGTTTGCGGATCGTGCCCAGAATCTTGCAATAAAAAACGAGACTGAACGCGGACTCGCGACGTTCAGTCTCGTCTTGTGAAGTCACCGCCAACCCGAGGTCAGGCAATTCGGCGGGAATGCTAAGTTAGTAGACCCCGACAGTCGTCGTCTTGGCGAACTCGTGGAAGGGGCGCGTTCCGCTGATGCCGTCCCAGGGATATTTCGTGTGCGGCCGTTCCCGTTCTCCTTCGTCCCGTTCCATGAAGCCGGGGACGAACAATTCCTCCGTTAGCGTGTACAGCTTCACGCGTCCTGTCTCGCCGTAATCAACCACTTCGGAATAGTCGTTAAATTTAACGACCTCAATCGCCGCGCGGGGCTGTGGAGCGTAATAGGTGATCTTGTAATTGTCTGCAGGATCGAACGGCTTGCCGCAGGCGAGTCCCATGAGCGTGTTGCCGTAGGTCGGCGTGATATACACGTCGTCGCCCAGCAGTTCTTCTTTGCAGAAGCGGAACCACTGTGGAGTGAACTCGGTTCCCCCGGCGAAGATGCCCTTAATCCCGATTTCGGAAATGCTGGTCCCTTCGTCGATGAGACGCATGGCCAGTGCTTCCAGCAGTTTGGGCGTCGCGAACATGCACTTGATGTCGTGGCCGGCAGTCAGAATCGTATAGGCCTGGTCGATGACGTGAGCGGCATAAGCTTTCGCCCCTTCAGTGTCACCTTTCTTCAGCAGCTTCACGACCCAGCGGGGATCCAGGTCAACGCAGAAGCAGATACCGCCCCGGAACTGGCAGAGATGTTCGACGGCCAGGCGCAGACGACGCGGTCCGCTGGGGCCAAGCATCAGCCAGTTTGAGCCGCGCGGGAATGATTCGTCCGGCAGCGTCTTGGAGAACTCTTCGTAGTCAATCCAGTGATCGTTCACGACGCAGCGGGATTTGGGAATCCCGGTCGTTCCGCCGGTCTCGAAGGTGTACTTGTAAGAGTCCTTCCACTTTTGCGGGAGGAACTTCGTGACGGGACCCCCGCGCAGCCATTCATCTTCAAACAGCGGGAACTTCTTGAGATCGTCGAAGCAGTTAATGTCCTTCAACGGGTCGAAGTTGTAGCTCTTGGCCTGCTCCAGCCAGAAGGGGGCTCCGAGTTCGGGGTGGAAGTGCAACTGAACAATCTTGACGGTCTGTTCGTCGAGCTGTTTCCGTGCTTCGGCAACCTGCGCATCCAATGGTCCACTCACGATGTCGGCCTTTCCTGCAAACGGCACTCATTCTGGCGGATTCAACACGTCTGACTTTAGTTGACTTCAGCCGTGTCGGCGACCTCCCGAAGGAGGACCGGCCCCGACTGGTCCAGTTGTCGTTTGAATCATAAGCGGCCGGATGCGGAAACAAAATCGAGTCGCAGTACCGCGTCGCCTCTCAGGCAGTGTTCATTCAAGCGGTTGGGGTAATTGCCGGTAGGTCGTGCACAGACAACGGAATCCCAGTGACTCATAGAGGCGAACGGCCGGAACGTTATCGGCGGTCACATCCAGCGACACCCGTTCCACTCCCACTTTTCGAAAACCACGCAGGGCTTTGATCATCAACGCCCGGCCCAGTCCGCGACCGCGATGGTCCGGGTGGATGCCAAGATTCTGGATTGATCCCAAGCGGGTGTTCGTCGCCAGTCCCTGAATCGTTCCGCAGCCTTGGGGGCTCAGGGTGTCAGGGGGGACGTATTCAATCAGCCAGGTGGTCTCGGGAACGAAGCCCCGGTGAGAGGAGATTCCTCTCATCAGGTCTTCGCAACTTGCCTGCTGACCCAGACTGGGGAACAGGAATCGATCCATTTCCTGACGAAAGCACTCATATTTGACCCGTGCGTGTTCGGTCAGCAGAGTCGGATCCCATGCCCGCCAGCGATACTCCGAGGTCAGTCTGGCGCGGCCGATCTCAGACTGCGTCAGATCAATTTCCATCCGGTAGCGTTTGAAATAGTGAGTCGCCATCAGCCGCTGCGGAGTTCGTAGGTTGCCGAAATCCATTCTAGACTGGAGAATGGGTTTCTGACAGGAATCGGAAATTTGTGCCGCCCGAACGGAGAATCCGAGACTTGCCGTGCAGCAACATTAAGAAATTATTACAGTTCATTCTCCCACACACTGAACTGTCTTCTTTGCGCTGAAGAGGAAAACAATGGCTGCTTTTGCTCACGATGTGATTGTTGTTCCCGTGGATTTTTCTCCGGCCTCGGCTAATGGGATCAAAGTCGCACTGGAACTGGCGGGCGGAGATGTTTCCCGGCTCCGGCTGGTGAATGTCATGGCTCCTCTCGAGGCAATTTCTCCTGCCGCCGCATGGGGGCAGGCAAACGATGTGGAGCGAGCGGAGGCCATTAAAGCATTTTCCCGAGCGTATCTGGAACAGCAGGGGATTCCAGAAGCAACGATCGATATTCGGCATGGTCCGCTGGGGTTGGAAATCACCGACTACGCTCGCGAGAAGAATGCGGATCTCATCGTGATTTCCTCGCATGGCTATCACGGCTTCAAGCGGGTGCTGCTGGGATCGGTCGCCGAGACGATTCTGCGTCACGCCCATTGCGCTGTCCTCGTTTTGCGACGACAGGATGCCGAGTGAACGCGAACGATTGGCTCGACATCGTCACAGGCAAGAATCGGGATTGGTATGCGAGCCTCGCACGACTGGGGCTGGACATGGCCAGCGTTCCCTATGGCATTGTGACGGAGTTGAGAAATCGTGCTTATTCCATGGGAGTCGTGCCCGTTCGCGGTGTCTCGGCTCCCGTGATTTCCATTGGCAACCTGACAGTCGGCGGGACAGGAAAGACTCCGACCGTCGCCTGGATGGTGCATCAGCTGCAGGAACTCGGGATGCGGCCGGGGATCCTGAGTCGCGGCTATCGCTCGCTGAACGATGAAGAGAACGACGAGAAGCGACTCCTCGATTGTCTCTGTCCTGGTGTTCCACACATTCAGCAGCCGGACCGGTTCGCTGGAGCAATGAAACTTCTCAGTGAAACCACCGCGAACGTCATTGTGCTGGACGACGGCTTTCAGCACCGGCGTCTCCATCGCGATCTGGATCTCGTCCTGATCGACAGTCTTCAGCCATGGGGGTTGAATTATCTGCTCCCTCGCGGAATGTTGCGGGAACGGGCAGCGGGACTGAGTCGTGCCGACCTGATTCTGCTGACCCGGTCTCAGCTTGTCAGCGAAGGAATGATTCAGAAGTTGCGGAAGCAGATTGCCCGCTGGACTCCCGCCCCGGTCCTCAGAACCCGATTTGAACCGACGGGCCTGATCGACGGTGCTGGAAACCGTTTTCCGCTCGAGGTTTTACAGGAACGCGTTCCGTACGCATTTTGCGGAATCGGAAACCCGGATGGTTTTCGAGCGACGTTACAGCCATTTGTGTCGTTGCCACCTGAGCGGTTTCAGGCCTTTCCTGATCATTTCCACTACAATTCGTTCGACCTGCTGCGTTTACAGAAGCAGGCACAGCAGCAGGGGGCCGATGTGCTGCTGACCACCCGAAAGGATCTGGTCAAGGTCCCCGTGCCGGGGCAGGGGGCAATGCCCTGTTGGGGGCTGGAAATTGAACTCGTTTTCGAAGATGACCCCGTGGAACTCCTGCGGCTCTTGAGGGTTGTTCTGCCAACGCCGGAAATTTGCACGCCCCAGTCTGCCCAGCTGTAGGGGCTGAATGGGTGCAGAAGGGAGATTCTTCCCTCTTTCCCTTGCCCAGACTCGCATCAACGCCGACAATACGCGATGAAGCGAATTTTCTCCTGATGTGCATCCATTTGCACGCTGGTGACTTCTTCTCCCCTTCTTGAGGGCGGAAGTTTGAATCGGAAACCGCTTCGCCCGCCATTATCTCCCGCCTGAATTAAGGTTTCCCGCGCATGTGGAATCCCATCCTCAATCGTCGTGATTTGCTGAAGCGCACTGGTCAGGGTTTCGGAATGCTCGGGCTGGCCAGCCTGCTGGGGGAAGAGTGTCTGCGCAATCCGGTGCAGGCCGCTGAATCTCCGATGGCTCAGAAGATGCCGCACTTCGCCGGGAAGGCGAAGCATGTGATTCACGTCTTCTGCAACGGCGGACCTTCGCACGTTGATACCTTTGACCCCAAGCCGCTGCTCGCGGAATACGCAGGGAAAGAACTTCCCAAATCACTGCGCACTGAACGCAAAACTGGGGCGGCACTGCCGTCGCCATTCAAGTTTCAGAAGTACGGTCAGAGTGGAATTGAAGTCAGCGAACTGTTCCACCACACCGCACAGTCCGTCGATGACATGTGCATCATCCGCTCGATGAAGGCCGACGTGCCGAACCACGAGCCGTCACTGATGCTGATGAACTGCGGCGAAGCCCGTCTGGCTCGACCGAGTCTCGGCAGCTGGGTGACTTATGGGCTGGGAACTGAAAACCAGAACCTGCCAGGCTTCATCGCCATGTGTCCGGGCGGTCTCCCGATTACCGAGAGCAATAACTGGCGAAGTGCGTTTCTGCCTGGGGTCTATCAGGGAACGTACATCGACACGAAGCACACTGAGATCGACAAGCTCATTGAGAACATCCGCAATGAGAAGATCACAACTGAGCAGCAGCGGGCTCAGCTTGATCTGGTGCAGGAGCTCAACCGTCAGCACCTTGCTCAGCGGGGAACCGACCCCGCGCTGGAAGCACGCATCCACTCGATGGAACTGGCATACCGCATGCAGATGGAAGCGGCCGAAGCCTTCGACATCAATAACGAGCCGAAGCACATCCGCGAGATGTACGGGGAAGGTGTTCACGCCCGTCAGCTACTGATTGCCCGGCGTCTGGTCGAACGGGGCGTCCGTTTTGTTCAGCTCTGGCACGGCGGCGGTCAGCCTTGGGATAACCACGACGATCTGGAAGTGAACCATCGCAAGCTGGCGAAGCAGCTGGATCAGCCACTCGGGGCCCTCCTCAAGGACCTGAAACAGCGCGGAATGCTTGACGAGACTCTGGTGATCTGGGGCGGTGAATTCGGACGGACTCCGACGGTCGAACTCCCAACGCCGGGCTCCAATGCCGGGAAAATTAATGGTCGTGACCATAACCACTATGGCTTCACGGTCTTCATGGCCGGGGGCGGAGTGAAGGGCGGTCACATCCACGGGTCGACCGACGAATTCGGGTTCCAGGCGACGGAGAACCCGGTGCATGTTCACGACTTGCAGGCGACAATTTTGAAACTCCTCGGATTCGATCACGAGAAGCTGACCTATCGGTTCGCAGGTCGCGACTTCCGTCTGACCGATGTTCACGGATCGGTCGTTGACTCAATCATCGCCTGATCATTCCTGTTTCGGACGGCAGGTGCCGGCGCAGGTTCGACCAGGGTAAGAAGTTCGCTGCCCCGGCACGGATGACTGAATCGAGGGACGATCAAGCGGGTTTCGACCACTGTCCAGAGCTGTCGCCAGAGCGGGGCTCTTCCTTCCAGCTGATGGCGGATGAAGCATGAGTCGAGTCCGGGCCCTGTTACGCTGTGCTGTCCTGTTGTTCCTCAGCGGCGGGATCTCTGGCTCGGCTGCAATTGCCGACGACGCGGAAGCACTGGTTCACTTCGAAAAGCATGTTCGCCCGTTGCTGGTGAAACATTGCTATGAGTGCCACAGCCGTGACGCCAAACGACTCGAGGGGAATCTTTATCTCGACAGGCGATCGGGGCTCGTGCGGGGAGGGGACTCGGGATCGGCGCTCACTCCGGCGGCACTTGATTCCAGTCTGCTCCTGCAGGCGGTCCGTTATGAAACGTACGAGATGCCGCCTCGCGGGAAACTGAGTGATGCGGACATTGCTCATCTCGAACGCTGGGTGAAAAGCGGTGCTCCCTGGCCGAAAGAAGAGATGGCTGGCGCTCCAGTCCGCGAGCAGGGTTTCGACTGGAAGCGTCGCAAGCAGCAGCACTGGTCCTGGCAGCCGGTGACCGAACCCACTGTCCCGACAGTGGAACAGGTGGACTGGCCTCGGAACGAGATCGACAACTTCATTCTTGCGAAGCTGCAGCAGCAACAGATGAAGCCTGCGCCTCCAGCGAAACGCCATGAATGGGTGCGTCGGGTCTATTTCGATCTGACAGGATTACCGCCGACAGCAGAACAGACGCAGGCTGCACTCGCGGACACCCGGCCCGACGCGGAGGCTCGTCTGGTTGACGAGCTTTTGAGTTCGCCGCATTTCGGAGAAAAATGGGCTCGCCACTGGATGGATCTCGTCAGGTATGCGGAGACCTACGGTCATGAGTTCGACTACCCGATCCCGCATGCTTATCAATATCGCGACTATCTCATTCGGGCGTTGAATGCCGACGTTCCCTATAACCAACTGCTGCGCGAGCACGTTGCCGGAGATCTGCTGGCGAATCCGCGACGTCATGTTGAACATGGCGGAAATGAATCGGTGATCGGCACCGGCTTCTGGTTTCTTGGGGAAGCTCTGCATGCCCCGACGGATGTCCGGGGGGATCTGTCGACGCGGATCGAGAATCAGATCGATGTCTTCAGCCGGGCGTTCCTTGGACTCTCGGTTGCATGTGCCCGCTGTCATGATCACAAGTTCGATCCGATTTCGAAGGAAGACTACTACGCACTCTACGGAATTCTGAACAGCTCCCATCGGGCGGAGAGTTGGATTGATCCCCATCAGCGGATTGAAGAGAAAATCCAGCAACTGGAACGGCTGCAGCGACAGGCCGGTGAACTGCTGGTGGCCTCTTTGCAGAATGACCCCTTGTTGAAACCGGGTGAGATCACTCGCGACTTTCGGGCCCTGCATCCGTTACTGGCTCAGTCAGGAAATGAGACGCCATCGGCTGAGCAGCTGCAACAGCTCGCCGAGAAGTCAGGCAGTGATGCTCAGCGTCTGCAACGCTGGATCGATGCACTGCGTGACCCTTTTGTTCAAAGTCCATCACACCCGGCATCGATTCTCGTATCGAGTCTGAAGCGGGGGATGCAGCCTGATGAGTTGAAGAAGAGTTTCACTGAATCTCGCGAACTGGCCGCCAAGCGTGAAATGTGGGAACAGAATGCCGTTCGGCTCGATGGGCTTGAATCGTCTTCCCCCCGATGGAGATCAACTGGCGAGGCGTTCCGTCAGACTCCGGTGCAGGGAATTCAATTCCGCTCGGACACCGACACGATTGAATTGCTGCGGCCGATGACATGGGACAGCGGTCGTCTGTCCTCCCGACTTCGCGGCTCCATCCGTTCCCCGATCTTCATTCTTGATCAACCGAATGTCCATGTTCTGGTGAACGCCCGGAACGCGACGCTGAGGGTCGTGATCGAGAACTACTTCATGGATCACTACCAGCCGTTGCTGTTTCGGGACGTGACGAAAAAGGCCATCGACACCAAAGGCGAATGGAACTGGGTGACGCTTTCCGGTGACTTGAAGAATCATCAGGGCCGTCGGGCGTATTTTGAGATTCTCGATGAAGGTGATGGAGAGGCGTCTGTCGCGGAAATCTGGATGACAGCGCAGGCCGCTCCTTCGACCCGTCCTTCGGCATTCGCAATGAGACTGGGTGACGGTGACGTTTCTGCCACACCGCAGGACCTTGCATCGCAAATTGAATCCGCCATCCGGCAGGCCGTACTTTCAACGACTCCGACAGAAGCCACTCCCGATGCGGTCGCACTGCTGAATTGGCTGTTAAAGCACAAGCTGCTTGAAGGTGGCTCGTCTGTTCGCGACTCGCTGGCCCAGCTTGCGGTCACGTCAGCGGCGGTCCCGCATCCGGTCGCGGTTCTGTCGATGGTCGAAGGGGACGCACTCGATGAACCGGTCCATATTCGCGGTAGCGATGAGAACTTCGGTGAAGTCGTGCCGCGACGATTCCTTGTGGCAATTGCCGGGGAACAGCAGCCGGTCATTCCTGACGGTAGTGGGCGTCGTGAACTGGCGGAACGTCTCGTTGATCCTGCCAATCCTTTCTATTCCCGAGTGATCGTCAACCGGCTCTGGCATCATCTCATTGGACGGGGCCTCGTCGCGAGTGTCGATGACTTTGGGGAAATGGGCCAGAAGCCCAGCCATCCTGAACTGCTGGACTGGCTCGCAACGGACTTCCTTCGCAACCAGTCGTCAATGAAGCAGACGATCCGGAAGATTGTTCTCTCTCAGACGTACTGCATGTCGAGTGCGCTGCAGAGCCCGGACTTCGAAGAACGTGACCCAGAAAACATCTGGCTGCACCGCATGAACGTCCGCCGACTGCCTGCGGAATCGATCCGTGACGGACTGCTCACGGTTTCCGGGCGTCTTGACCGCACAATGGGCGGGCCGGGTGTTCGCACACACATGACTGAATTCATGCAGGGACGCGGTCGGCCAAAAGACAACGGGCCACTGGACGGTGATGGCCGCCGAAGTGTGTACATTGAGATTCGCAGAAACTTTCTCTCACCGTTCCTGCTGACATTCGATATGCCGAGTCCCTTCAGCTGTATGGGACGCCGAGCGACCTCGAATGTCCCGTCGCAGCCGCTGATTCTGATGAACGATCCATTCGTGGCGGGCCAGGCAGCACACTGGGCGAGCCAGAGTCTCAATGAACCAATGTCCCCGACGGACCGGATCGGTCGACTGTTTCTGCAGGCGTTTTCACGCGTGCCTGATGCCGCTGAATCGCAGGCGGTTCTCGACTTTCTGGAGGAACAGGCGCAGGAATACAACTGCCAGCTGGATGACGTCCGGGTCTGGGCAGATCTTTGCCATGTCCTTTTCAATCGAAAAGAGTTTTACTACCTGAAGTGACATGCGACGTGTGACAGGCGAGCGGCTGAGTCGAATTCAGATCGCCCACAAGTGGGAACCGCCATGAACTTTGATATTCCCTCTTCGAATCGAATGACGCGGCGGGAAATGCTCTCGCGTGCGGCGGTCGGCTTTGGTTCCGTCGCTGCTGCGGCCTTACTGCCGGAAGCCTCACTGAAGAACCAATTGGCAGCGGCGCCTCTCAATCCACTCGCGCCGCGTCCGCCTCATTTTCTTCCCCGGGTGAAGAGTGTCATCTTCCTTTACATGGACGGCGGCCCGTCGCAGATCGACACGTTCGACTATAAGCCGCTGCTGGAGAAATACGACGGGGTCGATCCGCGTCAGGCTATCGGCAAGCTGGAGCCAACTCAGTTCAACAATATCGGAAAGATCCTGAAGTCCCCATGGTCATTCGGCCAGTACGGTGAGAGCGGGCAGTGGATCAGCTCACTCTTTCCGCATCTGACCCGCCATGCGGACGAACTGTGCGTCATCAAGTCGATGACCTCCAGGTTCCCGGAACACACGTCCGCGAACTACTTCCTGCATACGGGTTCTGGTCTGCAGGGACGTCCCAGCATGGGTGCCTGGGTCGGATATGGGCTGGGGAGTCTTTCGGAAAATCTGCCTGGGTTTGTGGTGATCAATGGCGGACTGATCCCGCCCGGTGGGCTCGATAACTTCAACTCAGGGTTCCTGCCGGCCTCTTATCAGGGGTCCGTCATTCAGCCGGGAAAGTCACCTGTCGCGAATATCCGGCCGCTTGAACCCCGTCCTGCGTTGCAGCAAAGGAAGTTGGCGCTGTTGCGGGATCTTGATCAGCGGACGTTGTCTGAGATGGGACCCGGCGACGCACTGGAAGCGGCTCTGGCCAATCAGGAGCTGGCGTTTCGCATGCAGTCTGCGGTGCCGGATCTCGTCGATCTCTCGCAGGAAACCGCTGAGACGCAGGCGATGTACGGCATGAATGCCGAGTGGAAAGGAACCCAGATCTTCGCCCGACAATGTCTGCTCGCACGCCGCATGGTGGAACAGGGTGTCCGATTCATCGAGTTGACCTGCCCCGGAGGAAACGGAGATCGGTGGGATCAGCATTCCAATCTGAAAGATGGGCACGAGAAGAATGCCGTCACGGTCGACCAGCCGATTTCGGCGTTACTGACAGATCTGAAGCAACGCGGGCTGCTCGATGAAACGCTGGTCGTCTGGAGCGGTGAATTCGGTAGAACGCCGTTCGCTCAGGGGAACGATGGCCGGGATCACAACCAGTTCGCGTTCTCACTCTGGATGGCCGGAGGCGGGATTCGTGGCGGAATGAGTTACGGCGCGACCGACGACTTTGGCTATAAAGCAGTCGAAAAGCGACTGGAGATCCATGATCTGCATGCGACGATGCTGCACCTGCTTGGAGTTGATCATACCCGATCAACATTCCGATTCAGTTCACGCGAGATGCGGCTGACGGACGTGCATGGTCATGTGATTCATGACATTCTTGCATGAGCACTGGACCAAGCCATCGGCATCAAGGCGCAGCAACGGAATCGCCCCTCCGTGGAGGAAGAGCGATCCCGTTGTCCCCCCGCTCCTGACTAATATTTCAAGTCGTCTCAATACGGTCGGCTGCCGGCTTATAGAGGAGTTCGTCCCCCTGTCGCTCCATAGACTTCACCAGTGACGTAACTGGCTTCAGGCGAGGCCAGGAAGACGAAGATCGGTGCCATTTCGGCGGGCTGAGCCGGACGCCCGAAGACAGTGTTCTCACCGAATTCGCCGACTTTCTCGGCGTCGAACGTGGATGGAATCAATGGAGTCCAGACCGGACCTGGGGCCACGGCGTTGACTCGAATCCCATTCTTCATGGCCAGCTTCGCCAGAGCTTTGGTGAAGCCCAGGATTGCTGATTTGCTTGTTGCGTAGTCCAGCAACTCTCCACTCGGCGTGAACCCTTGAATGGAGGCCGTATTGATAATGACGCTTCCCGGCTTCATCCGTTCGAAGGCTGCCTTGCTCAGATAGAATGTTGAGAAGAGGTTCGTCCGAATGGTGTGTTCAAACTGTTCGGAAGACCAGCCGTCGAACTCATCATGCGGAAGCTGAAACGCCGCGTTATTAATGAGCACGTCAATTTTGCCGAATTCAGAGACGGTTCGATCTACCAGATCCCGACAATGTCGTTCGTCGCCGACATCGCCCGGCAACAGGCAGACCCTTCGCCCGGCATCCTTGATCCATCGTCCAGTGTCTTCGGCGTCCTGGGTTTCATTGAGGTAGGACAGGGCAATATCTGACCCCTCGCGAGCGAATGCAATTGCCACGGAACGGCCGATCCCGCTGTCTCCGCCGGTGATCAGGGTCGCGCAATCCTGTAAGCGGCCTGTGCCCTTATAGGAATCTTCTCCATGGTCCGCGCGAGGTTCGAGCTGACGTTCTGAGCCCGGAATTTCCTGCTGTTGCTGTGGCGGCGGTGCTTGAGGATAGCGGTGCCGAGGATCTTCACGGGGGATTGTCGCTGTTGCCATGGATGGCCTCCTGGTCGTGGTGCCTGATCGTGGGATCTGAAGTCGATCCTTCCCTTGATTTCATCGTTCGCGCTCGCAATCGCAGGCCCTCAAGAATCCGGCCTTGATCACAATGAACACGACAGTAGACGCGAATGATCAGCAATGCGGTCGCCATTCCTCACTGGGAAGGAAGTTCTAAGACGGGCGGGCGAGGCAGCCTAGATTAAGAGCAGCAAGCGCGCCTGTCCTCGATTTGCGATTGCTCGAACTCAGACTTCGTTCCGGCCGAACCGCGTTTCATCCGTTGAAACTCAGGAAGTTGCCGCATAAATCGCCCGACAGGAAGATCTCAGACGATGTGAAACCAGTCTCCAAGCTGTGACTGTTCATCGTACTGATTGTGACCTGATATGCCGCATTGGTCCTTCACCGGACATCAGTCGGCGCAAGAGATGGCACCAGTGGGCTTCCACCTAAGGCTTCGGCGGGAACGGGCTAACTCGATTTCGCCTGATTCCGCTGGCGAGTGCGCGCCGCTTTCTTGGCCGAGGCGGATCGGGCGGCCGCGGGGCGGGCTGCACTTGCCTGGCCCCCTTTGCGTCCTCCCTTTCGGGCAGGAGCCTGCGATTCTTTCTTCCCTCTTCCTGAGCCGCTTTTATTGCCGCCGCCAGAAGAAGCGTTTACGGTCGCCCAGGCGCGGCGCTCGGCTTCCTTCTTCGGAACACCTTGATCCTCGTAGGACTCTTCGATGTGAGCGGCCCGGCGTTTCTGTTTGTCGGTATAAGCAGATTTATCTCCGCGTGGCATGACTCATCTCCTGTAACTGAAATGCTTGCGTGACCAGCAGGGAGTCACGCAAGCGGAAGGGATTTCAGAGGGGATCGAGTCGCAAGTCGCATTCCTGCGAGGCCGATTCGGCCCTCATAACGGGAAGGTTGCAGATCGGAAGGATATGGGCGGCTTGGCGGCAGGAGCAATTTCGGAAGGTCAGGCTGGGCCAAGGTGCGAGAGTTCGTCTTTCTAACACCGCGGCGTTGTACAGGCACCTGTCAGAGCAAGCTGATTTAGTAGCGCTGAACCAGGGTTCCGTTCTCGTCGAAGATCTCATAACGGGTGGGGCCGCCGAGATAGGCTTCGAAAGAGTGAGCCCGGACGTTGCCATTCGGCCAGAACTCGGTCCATTCGACCTGATCACCACGCCAGAACACCATGACGGCCTGCTGGTAGGTGACACCTTCGTTCTTGGCGAACATTCGGGTAACGCCGTGTGGAGTCACTCCGTCGGCCAGGACTTGGCGTTCCACCCACGCACCATCATCAGTGCTTCGGGTGATTGACTTCCCGCCGAGAGTTGCTCCGGCGGGGAACACGCCTGTCATCGAGCAGTAAAAGAGACAGGTCAGGCTGCAGAGAAGGATGCAGAAGGACGCGGCAGGGGAATATTTCGCTCGCATGGTGGATACTTCGCTGGGTGGGTTGACAACTTTTCAAGTAGGTGAGTTGGCAGGAGCGTGCGAGCAGACTACCCGGAGTTCATTGACGATTGACACAGCAATCGATGAATTTCGTGCTAAAAAACTGATATCCAGTGTCGTAAATATAAGCATGTCGGCGAGATTAGATTTAATGGCGTGCTAATTATTTAACAACAAATCAACGCATGTGAATTCGTGTTGGCTATTTTGTGTGACTTTCGACGTTTTGTGCGGAGGTGGTGTGCAGCTCTGCCTGTCTTGTGGGCAGGCGGCTTTCCAACTGCGTTTCAGCGAGAATGCGGTTGTTCAAGGGAGCCAAGCGTCAGGATGGAAGGAGGTTCTCATTTCTGGTAACGTTTTTGGGGTCAAATTCCCATGGAGGGGAGAATGAAGAGACCGTCCGACCCATCACCAGCTGATTTTCGCCCTGACCGCTTGCTGCTGAGCAGTCGGTATCAGGCCCTCTTAGGCGCCCCACAGAGCTGGCAGCGGCAGGGGACGCTCAGGCAGGTGCGTCAACAGCTTCGCAGTTGCACTCCGCGAGGAGCTGGGGTTTATGCCTTGCTGGACTCTGAGAACCAGTTGATCTATGTGGGGATGTCAAAGCGTCTTGCGGCGAGGCTGACCTGCTATTTCTCTTCAGAGGACCGACGACGGAAAGAGCGACGGATCGGGAAGCGGGCACGAGTCATTGTCTGGCAGGCGGCAGCTCACCCACTGATCGCGGCACTGCGGGAACGAGAACTGATTCAAACTTATCGCCCCCAGTTCAACGTGCAGGGGCAGCCCTCGCGAATCGTCTGGGGAGCCGTCGTTCTTTCAGATCTACAGGCTCCCCATTTTCAGCTACAGCGGGAAGTTCCGAAGCGTCATCGCGGAGTCTGGGGCCCAGTCCCCATCACCCCACGAATGAAGCTGGCTGTCGAGCAGATCAATCTCCATTTTCAGTTGAGGGACTGTCCGGCGACGACGCCGATGCATTTTCAGCAGACGAAATCAAGGTCGAGTCCAGAGGCAGCTGCGACAGTCGGTTCAGGTTGCCTGCGAGTGGACCTGCGGACGTGTCTGGCCCCTTGCGTCGGCAGTTGCAGTGAACGTCGGTATCTGGCATCGGTGACGGCTGCCAAGCAGTTCTTCAACGGACATCCTGAGGCCTGCCTGGAAGAAATTGGGGTGTCGATGCAGCAGGCGGCAGCAGCGAGACAGTTCGAACGGGCCGCCCAGTTTCGCGATCGGAAAGAACTGTTCGCCCGACTGGCGGAACATCTGGAACGATTTCATGCGTGGACACGTCGGGCTAACTTTCTTTACCGAGTGCAGTCGGAACTCGATGGCCGGCCGTGGTGGTTCAGTTTTCAGGCGGGAGTTCTGGTTGATGCAGTGCCTGTTCCGCAATCGCCTGAAGAACGAACTGCCGTCCGCCAGCGTCTCGAGCATGCGAAGAAGAACCTCGTCCAGAATGGCGGCCAGCGTCCTCTGACTTCGACCCATGAGTTCACGGCGGCCCGCATTCTTCATCGCTGGTTCCGGTTGAACCCGACGGAGCGGGAGCAGTTGTCCACATTCTCAGCAGGACTGCGTATGTGCCGGGTCCGAAGTGGACGTCCGTCGAGGAAGAAGCCTCAGTAAAGCGATCCTGCGATTGAAGGGTGCTCGCTCCAATCGCAACTGGTGAAAAGCCCGGGATCTCCGGTTGGTAAGTGACGGAGTTCTCCCGTAAGTTGGGGACTGAACCAGAACGAGCATTGCCGTTTTTCGGTTTTCCATCTGACGGTCATGCGTTACGTTACTGCATAAGATGCATCCTTAGAGGATTCCACTCTGCGGCCAATTGCCTCTGGAGAGATGCACAAGACGTGACCTGCGACAGACTCAGAAAAAAGACCATTCATGGCCAATCACCGTGTCCTGATCACCGACCATCCCTGGCCAGGCATCGATATCGAAACGCAGCTGTTGAAGCCTTACGGCGTCGAGATTGTTGACGCGCCTGATGGGGACGAAACAACACTGATGCGGCTTGCGACCAACGTCGACGCAATTGCGACCTGCTGGGCGAAAGTGACTTCCAAAGTCATCGAGGCGGCGGGGAACTGCCGGATTATCTGCCGCATGGGGATCGGGCTGGATAACATTCACATCCCGACAGCGACCTCCAAAGGAATTCTGGTTACCAATATCCCTGACTATTGCGTCGAGGAAGTGGCCGATCACGCACTGGGACTGCTGCTGGCGGCCACTCGGAACATCGCGTTCTTTCATCACCGCACGAAGAACGGAGAGTACAATCTAAAGGCTGGGCCAACGATGCATCGCCTGCGAGGACGAACTCTCGGGCTGCTGGGATTCGGCCGTATCGGTCAGGAACTTTACACCCGGGCGACAGCCTGCGGATTGAATGTGATTGCCAGCACTCCGTCCCAGAACGACTATGGGACCGGCTGTAAAATGGTCGGTCTGGACGAACTGCTCGAGACCTCGGACTATCTCTCGCTGCATTCACCACTGACTGAAGAGAACAAGCACGTTCTCAACGCCGAGTCACTCGCCAAGACAAAGCCGGGCGTGGTCATCATCAACACAGCCCGCGGCGGATTGATTGACCATGCCGCACTCTGGGACGCAATTCAAAGCGGACAGGTGGCCGGAGCTGGCCTCGATGTCTTTGAACCGGAACCGCCCAATCTGGACGATCCGCTGTTCCATGACGAACGGGTGATCGCGACTCCGCACGCCGCCTTCGTTTCAGAGGAATCTCTGGTGGAGATGCGGACCCGCGTCGCTCATCAGATTGCAGCTGCACTTGTGGGAGAAGTTCCCGAGAACGTCCGCAATCCTGAAGTTCTTCAGTAAAGAATTGCGGTAAGGCTCTGCAGTATCGATCGGCTGGCAACGCTCTCGCTTAATTCACCGGGCGAGGGGGCTACGGTCGGTCCGATTCCGCTTCGGGAGATTCGAATCGGACGACAGCGGCCTCCAGTCCGGGAGCGGTCGCGGCCATCTGTTTCAGCTTGCCGACAATAAACTGTTTGTGATTCGCAACCGCCTGCTCGCTGACCCCCAGTCGGGCGGCGGTTGCTTTATTTGAAAGCCCCCTCACCAACAGCAGCTCGGCACACATCAGTCGTTCCCACTCGCCATTGCTTTTCCATTTGGCGATGAGGTCCCTCAGAGCGGCGGCGATCACTTCCTCTTCCTGATGTCGAAGTTCGTGACTTCGCGCGAGACTTGATGCTCCGCGGGCTCGACGATCTGGAACACTCAGTGGTCCATGATTTTCACCATTATTATCCCAGGTCTGTGGGGTATGGAGCAGAGGCCGCCGTCCTTGTCGACGTAACGTGTCAGTCAGCTTGTTCGCAGCAATCGCGAACAGAAAGGCTTCGAGAGAAGCATTTTCGTCATAGTTGGGGAGGGACGCGAGGAACCCGAGAAATGTTTCCTGCACCAGATCTTCTGCTTGAGACCGGTCTTTCAGGCGACTGACAACGAACGCCAATAATCGCCCTTCGTACTCTTCAATCAGCCGCTTCCAGGCGACTTCGTCACCCTGGCGAATTCGATGAATCAGGTGTTGCTCACCGGGGTGGGCCATTGGAAGAAAGGATGGCAATCGTTCAGTGAGATGAAAAGAACTCTCGAGAGTCTACCATTTCAGCCCCAGCAGCGTGATCAGAGGAAATCATTCCAGTCTGCTTTGGCGAAGATCGAATTTCGATTTCAGCAGAAGTACCCGACGGTGAACAGGATCAGCAGGAGCATGGCAGCTGCACCGGCACAGCCAGTGTTTGATTCTTCTTCGAATGCGTCAGGTGTTTCCTTCCTGAGCGCGGCGTCCAGCGCAAGAATAAACTCACTGGCCTCGGCGAGTCGGCACTGCGTTGCGTCGCGGTAAATTCTGATCGCCTCGATCTTGTTTCCGGAAAACAAAGCGGCGTTAATTTGCTGGCGCAGTTCGTCATTGAGTCCAGAAGGCATTATCCGGCCTCGCTTCGATAACTGGGATTTCTCAGGCAGGCGACCACAAGCCGGATGGTTTCATAATCCACTTGTTCTTTCAAATGGAAATAGATCGGCTTCAGCCGGTCAGAGCCGACCTGTTCGATGGCGTCTCGAATCTCCTGCTCGGTCTCGGCACTGACCCAGTTGCGCAAATTAGGAGAAGGTGCTGTCTCAAGATATTGAGACAGGTAGCCAAGCACCGTCGAGCGGGACTTCTTCAGCAGATCCATGACTGAATTAATTGACACGTCGGATGCGAACAGAGGAAAGGCTGCCTGAGCCGGTCCCGTCGGTTTCGCTTCACGATGTTGGGCGACACGGCCTCCCTGAGCGGGTTCCAGCGGGACATCGTTCGTCGCACAATAAGACTGGATCAGCTCGAGAATCCGTTCGCCGAAGTCTTCGGCCTTCTTCTGACCGATCCCCGGAGTGAGCAGCAGGGTTTCCGTTGAAGCCGGACGACTCGTTGCCAATGCTCGGAGGGTCGCATCATTCACGATCAGGTAAGAAGGAACGCCGCGTTCCTGCGCGAGATCGTTTCGCATTTCCCGGAGCAGCTCGAAGAGTCCCCGATCCACTCCGGCCCAGGCTTCTGGATCATCGGATTTGGTGGAAACCGCTTTCTTTCGAGTTCCGGCCGGCATTCCCAGCAGTCGCGGAGTCTGACGTCCTTTGAGCAGTTCGCGTCCGGAGTCTGTCAGTTCCAAAATGTTGAGGTCGCCAGTCCGGACGAGAAATCCCTGCTGAATAAGTTGCCCGATCCAGCCCAGGATTTGTTCCCGATCATGATTCTTCAGCAGTCCCCAGGTGGAGAGTTGATCATGTCCATTCTGCAGAATCCGGGCGTCCTTCGAACCATGCAGCACCAGCATGGTGTACTCGGCACCGAATCGCTGCTCCTGACGATAGACCGAAGAAAGAATTTTCTGCGCGATGACCAGTGAGTCCGGCAGGACAGGGCGGTTGTCACGGCAGACATCGCAGAAGGAGCCGCAGTCCTGTTCGAGATCCTGCCCGAAGTGTCGGACGAGTAGACGGTGACGGCAGTCGATTCCTTCGCAGAAATCAGAAATAGCCTGCAGCGACCGGCTGGAGACTCGATGAACTTCGGGAGACTGATTGCTGAAAATCTGTTTCCACTTGCGGAAGTCGTCGCCGCCGAAAAACAGGTAGCAGTCAGAGGTTAACCCGTCGCGACCGGCCCGACCACTCTCCTGCTGATAGTGTTCCAGCGATTGCGGCATCCCGGCGTGAATGACAAACCGCACGTTGGATTTATCGATTCCCATACCGAACGCGACCGTCGCCACAATGACGTCGACCTTATCGCGGATGAAGTCTTCCTGGTTCTTCTGTCGCACTTCGTCGCTAAGCCCTGCGTGATAAGGTCGGGCGCGATGACCGTTCTCCCGCAGCACATCGGCCCAGCGTTCCACGTCTGCTCGCGTGATGCAATAAATGATGCCGGACTCACCTTGATGTCGGTCGAGAATCTCTTCAATTCGCTCCTGCAGGTCACCTTTACGGCTGACGTGATAGTTCAGGTTCGGACGGTCGAAGCTGCCGACCAGCACGCGTGGTTTACGGAGGTGCAGCTGTGCCTGAATGTCGTCACGGACCCGCTGAGTCGCTGTTGCCGTCAATGCATGCACGCCAATCTTAGGAAAGCGTTCCCGGAGGAGACTTAACTGTCGGTAGTGCGGGCGGAAGTCATGCCCCCACTGGCTGACGCAATGCGCTTCGTCAATCGCGAACATCGAGACGTTCACGCTCTCCAGAAGTTTGAGGAACTCTGGCTGAGTCAACCGCTCAGGCGAAACGTATAACAGCTTCAACTCACCTGAACGCAGAGCCGCAATCGTTTCCCGCTGCTCTGCGGGGGTCAGCGTGCTATTCAGAACCGCCGCAGAGAGTCCGCACGTCTGCAGAGCGTCGACCTGATCTTTCATCAGTGAGATCAGCGGGGAGACAACGATTGCTGTTCCCGGCAGACACGCAGCGGGTGCCTGAAAACAAAGGGATTTTCCCGCTCCCGTGGGCAGGACCACGAGTGTGTCCTGACCTGACAGGATGGATTGAGCTGCATCCTGCTGGAGGGGACGAAATGAAGAATATCCCCAGTATTGCTGGAGCGCTGCCAGCAACTGCTCCTCCTGAGATGAGTGTTCCGTTGCGGGGGTGGTACTGGTCTCAGACATGAACAGAAGCGGATTCGGTGGGCAATGAGAATGGTGCCGGATCACCGACATTGTCGTGATTAAGCCGCGAGAGTCTCACGGCTCAATCACGAACAGACGGATCGTTCGACTGTTCTAGCGATCCATGACTCGCAGAACAGGGGCAGTGAGCATGACTCGGTCCTGCTGGAGGTGATCCAGTTGCAGCAGTGCCTGTCGCAGCATGGAAACGTGTTCCGGGTCGAGTGATTCCAGGGCGGGCGTCACGGCTGACCAGAGACCAGTCGAAATGCGGCGATCACTTTCCTTCTTGCTCCCCAGATCGTCGAGGAGCTGTTCCAGAAAGTTCTTCTTCTCGGGATAAGACCGGACGTCATAGCTGTCGAGTTCAACGGTCTTCGCGGCAAAGGCGATCGCATCATGCAGGGTGCCGATCTCGTCGATGAGTCCCAGTTCCAGTGCCTGAGCTCCGGTATAGACGCGGCCGCCGGAGATTTCGTCGATCGGCTTGGTCAGCTTGTCTTTCCGGCCTTCGACAACGTGGGATTTGAAGACACCGTAGATGTCGTCCATCCACTTCTGCAGTTCCTTCTTTTCAGCATCGGTCCATGGTTCAGGCGACTGCATCATCCCGGCCCGCTCCCCGCGCTGAGTCAATTTGAAGTGAACCCCGATGCGGTTCCACATATTGCTGGTGGCGAGCTTTCCGGCGACAACACCGATCGAGCCAGTGATTGTTCCGCGATCTGCGAAGATTCGCTCTCCGCGTGAGGCAACGTAATAGCCTCCGCTGGCGGCCACACTCCCCATGGAGACAATGACCGGCTTGCTGGTCTGGACGTTGCGGACCGCCTGCAGAATGATTTCACTCGCGGTCGCCGATCCTCCAGGAGAGTCGACACGCAGCACGACGGCTCGCACTCGCGGTTCATCAGCAACTTTGTCGAGCGCCTTGCGGATGGTCTCGCTATGGGCCCCAGTATCTCCTCCGAAGAGAGACGGTTCTGGCTTCCCGAGCATGATCGGCCCGTTGACATACACTACGGCGACGGCATTTTTCGTCGACTTGGTTGGCTTGGAGTTGTTCAGCAATTGCGCCCAGAGCTGCATCACGCCGAATGGATTCTCGAGGTCGACGTTGTTGATCGTTTTCTTGCCATAGGTCTTGTCGAGCTTGATGGTCGCGCCATGTTTTTCTTTCAGGAACGCGAGCAGTGCTTCACGGCTTTCGACGGCGTCAATCAGCTTGGCGCTGAGTGCGGTCTCTGCGGAGTACAGCCCCTGATTGATCCAGGATTTGACCTGATCCGGCTCGACAGAACGGTTGGCGGCAATGATGTTGACGGTCGTCTCGAAGACGCTGTCCAGCAGCCAGTTCTGCATCTCATCGGCTTCAGGGCTCGGCTCCTTCCGCATGAAGGTTTCCGCCGCGCTTTTGTAGTTGCCGCAGGTCAGGAAGTCTGGCTGGACTGACAGCATGTCGAGCAAACCTCGGACATACATCCCTTCCATGGCCAGACCGTTAATCCACAGGTCGCCGGTTGGAGAGATGCTCAGGCGGCTGGCTGAGCTGAGCAGTGCATAGGTTCGAGTCGATGCCGAGTCCGCATGGGCGTAAACCGGCTTCTTCTCCTTCACAGAATTCATTGCCTGACGGAGTTCCTCGATCTGCGAGGTGGAGACCGAGAAGCTGTTCATCAGCACGACGACCGCAGCGATCGTGTCGTCGGTTTTCGCCTTTTCGAGTCGGGTGACCAGCGAGTGCAGGGACTCCCCACCAATCGATCCGAGCAGAGGATCGTCGGACTGGGTTTGCTCCTTCAGCTCTCCGTGGAGTTCAAAGACGGCGATTGTGGAAGCAGCAGGCTTCTCGTCAGCTGCATGCAGCACTGACGTTCCATTCGTCAGACAAAGGATAGCCAACGCAATGACAGCTAGACGCGTCATTCTCTTTCTCCTCACATTGGAAACGCTGATGCAGATGGCATCAATTTGACGTGCGCAGACTCTCCATCAGATGGTGCGGCACGGATGTTCACTGTAACCGTTCTGTTTGCGCGATTCCACCAGTCAGGGGAATCGGCAGAACTGGATGCACTCTAGCTGCGGGGGAACTTCGCCGCCGCGGCAACGGCCAGCTGGTCACAGCGTTCATTCTCAACGTGTCCGGCATGTCCTTTGATCAGCGTGAACCGGATCTGGTGGTTCGCCATCAGTTCATCGAGTTCCTGCCAGAGTTCCACGTTCTTGACGGGTTTCCAGCTCGATTGTTCTTTGCGTCGCCACCCGTTTCGTTTCCAGCCCGGCATCCATTCCATGGCTCCTTTTGCTGCATAGGAGCTGTCGGTCACGATCTCGACACTGGAAGGACGGCTCAGAGCTTTCAGACCTTCGATGATGGCCGAAAGTTCCATCTGATTGTTGGTGGTCAGGGGAAGACCGCCGCTGGCCTCTTTCTCTCTGCCAGATTTGGGATGGCGAAGAATGTACGCCCAGCCGCCCGGGCCAGGGTTGCCACTGCAGGCGCCGTCGGTAAAGAGCTGAACAAACGGCAAGTCGGCGGAAGTGGCCGGCGGCATGATGAGATAAGTCCTTCCCCGGGAAGCAGATGTTTGGGCGAGGCCGATGTCAGAAGGGGCTCGCCCGCAGTTCGGCAAGTGCTTAGGAAAACAACTCGCCGCGAGTGCTTCAACCCGGATCTGCAGGAAAAAACGGCTTCACTGCCAAGGTGATTCCCCGCGCAGGGATGATTCAGGAGAACGGCGTCTCTGCAGAATTCCGGCCGTCTCAATGCGGATCGAATGCAACTTCGGGATCGGTGCAAACGAATCCTTGTCCGCGTTGCAAAGGACGCGGGAGCGGCGAAATCGAATCCAACGAGAGGATCAGCGAAACCGGTGAGCCGTTTTCGCGAACTATTTGGCTCGATAGGTGATACGACCCCGTTCCAGATCGTACGGAGAAATTTCGACTTTCACGCGATCGCCGGGGACGATACGGATGAAGTTTTTGCGCATTTTTCCGGAGACATGCGCCAAGACCAGATGGCCGTTGTCCAACTGCACTCGAAACTGCGTATTCGCCAGGGCTTCAAGCACCTGGCCTTCCATTTCAATGGCCCCTTCTTTGGCCATAAACCCGTCACCTTTCCGCTAAGCGGTTTTGAGACAAACAATAATTTTTCAGAATTGAAAAGAGTCCGAAAGTCTATCGGCCTGAATCTGAAAGAGCAATTGGGTCTCGACGGGGTTTCAAGGAGTTTCGTCGACCCGACGTGGGCGCTACGTCAGGTCTCAATAGGGATTTCCGCGGTCTCGCGTTGATAATCGCGTCGAGGGACGGGTGCCGGGTGTTAGGCTGGCATCAGTCCTTCCCGGATCGCGAAGCGTGTCAGCATCACGCGATCGTGAATGCCCATCTTCTGCATGATGCGGTATTTGTGGCTCTCGATGGCCCGTTCTGAAAGTGCCATCGCCTTGGCGACTTCTTTCACGCTTTCGCCACGCACGAGATGGCGTAACACCTGAATCTGGCGGAGCGTCAGGCTGGCGAAGAAGCTCTGGGTTTTGACCCGAAACTCTTTTGTGTCGCGGTCATAGTGGAGCCGGTCGAGAACGGCGTCAGAGTAAACTTTCTCTCCGTTTGCGACCCGCTTCACGGCGTCGACGATCTGGTTTACCGGATCGCGTTTCAGAAGATAACCGGCAACGCCCAGTCGCAGCGCCATGTCGATAAAAATGTCCGTGTCGTAGTGCGTCAGGAAGATGGTCTTCGTGGCAGGAAGTCGTGATGAAATCTGGTCGGCGACTT
This sequence comes from Planctomycetota bacterium, assembly GCA_023417655.1. GTDB lineage: Bacteria > Planctomycetota > Planctomycetia > Planctomycetales > Planctomycetaceae > Planctomicrobium. Next base: position 33,556 of record JAEZFD010000044.1, read on the forward strand.
CAATTGCTCCTCGCCCCGGAAGCTCCAGGTCCATGATTACGATGTCAGGACGGCGTTCGAAGATGTCAAAAAACGCGCGGTCAGAGTGCGTGTGCTGAGCGATGACCGTAAATTCCGGAATGGGGTTCAATCGCTGGACGAGAGCCTCGAGCACAATCGGATGTTCATCTACCAGAAGAATGGTCTGTTGCATTTTGGGCAGGCTCTTTCAGGAGAGGCGACGTGCGAATCTGCGGAGTTCGCTTGTATCGATTTTGATCGTTAGCATGCAATTCGTTGTTTGCGAAATGCAGCGGTTGTGTAGAGGATGTTCGACTTTGCTGCATATTTCACTTCAGTTGTTTGAGAGCGTAGTTTCGCTTCTGATTTCGTTGTAATCCATTTTAGTTAAAGGACTTATGTCTTAACGGCCAAGTTTGAGGGTTGTAGCGGTTCAGTAGAATTTACGCCCTGTGAGTGAAAACACTGCACTTGGAGGCTCCCGCAGCCGCAAGGTCAGACGGAGCGGGAAATTCGCTCTGACGGAATAGCCGACCGAATGCAGAGCAGGCCATCACTTCAGAGTCAGTGACCCGTTTCGATCTGTTTGAGGAGTTTCCTCGCAGAGAGGCGAGCCTGCTCAGGGGCGGTGGGATCAGCTTCCAGATTTCGCACTTTCTGCCGAGCCACTTCCCGGGAAGGGAGGGATTCCGACAGGAGTCGATACGCCGCAAGGCGGGCATGCCGGTCATCGGAAGAGAGAATGCTGACTGCAGTCTCGATTGCCTCATCTTCTTTTTGATCCTGCTTCAGCAGGATCGCCGCCGCCGCGACTCGCAAGCGGGGCTCCGGGTCTTGCAGGCTGTTCAGCAAAGCTGTTGGGATTTCAGAGGTGACGGGCGCTGACTGAATCCCCCGAAGTGCGAGTTCTCGAAAACTGGAGTCTTCTTCATCGAGCAGATGAAGCAGGGCCTTGGTTCCGTCGGGACCCATCTTGGCAAGAGCATCGACAGCGGCTTCCTGAACTTCTCCGTGTTCGGATGAGAAGATCAGATCGATCAGCCCCGGCACTGCCACTTCCCCGGCCGCCCCCATTTCTCCTAAGGTCTGAGCGATTGCCCGTTGAAGCAGAACGGAGTCGGTCTGCAACGCTCTCAGGAGATCCGGAATTGCGGGGGCAGCATGAGACTTCAGCAGAGCGATGCCTTCTACTGCGATCTGTCGCAAGGAATCTTCCCCCGTCTGATTCACAAGCTTCATCAGGGCAGGCAGTGTCTCAGGACGGGCCTGACCGACATTGGCCAATGCTTCGACCGCAGCCGCACGCGTTGCGAAGGGGAGAGATGTATCAGCGACAATTCGGGCGACATTCGGAGTCGCCTCTGCCGCGACAGGACCAAACAGTGCGAGCCCTCTTAATGCCCAGAGTCGGGTGGAAGCGGCGTCGGCTTCCGGGGCGTCGAGCAGCCGAATCAGCACCGGGACAGCTGCTTTCGCAGCAGGGCCGATCCGTCCGAGCGTCAACGCGACCTGTCGTCGGTGCATCCAATCAGCTTGCGGATCCTCAACGATTTCCAACATGCCGGAGACCGCTTCAGGAGTTCCCAGAAACGGCAGCGGCTCGGACTTGATCCGCTCTTGCCAGGCTTCGATGGTCTGGCCCTGATACAGCCGTTGTTCAGACGCTGCGAAGGCAGTGTTTGTCCCCCAGCCGAAAGAGTTTCCAACACCTCCGGCAAGACAAAACGGAATGAAAAGCCCAAGGCAGAACGAGCGGGCAAGAATGCCTGGGCGTCTCTTCACCGGTCTCCGTCCGCAGGGGGGCGGGTGTGAATCAGGGGACAGGCGAGAAGAGAACATGATTAACCGTTGTCGACGAATCCAGGCATTCAGCAAATCGAGCAAACTGCTCTGGAGGCGACCTCAAAAAGAAATCGGCTCTGAAGAAAGTGTCTCCAGAGCCGAACCTGTTCGTCAATCTCGACCGCAGTTTACCCGCTGTTTACGGGATGATGGTCATGTAACAGGAGGTGCTTCCTGCCGCGGGAACGTACGCTTCCCGGACGTAATCCATGACCATTCGGTCGGCGTTAAACCGCCATCCCAGAGTGGTGACCGCCCGTTTCATCCGACGGATCCATTCTTCCGGAAGGTCGTCCTGATTGCGGTCATAGTACATCGGAATGACTTCGTTCTGCAGTACATCCAGCAATGAGTGGGCATCGCGTTCATCCTGAATGTCCTGATTGGCGTGAATCAGACCATCACCGATCGCGAAGCCATTTTGCCCGTCGTAGGCTTCCGCCCACCAGCCATCGAGCACCGACAGATTGAGTCCGCCGTTGAGCACCACTTTCTGCCCACTGGTCCCGGAGGCTTCCAAGGGCCGTCGCGGATTGTTCAGCCAGACGTCGACTCCTTGAACCAGATATCGACCGAGGCTGATGTCGTAGTCTTCGAGAAAGACAATCTTCCCCTGGAACGCAGGATCCTGTGACAGGCGATAAATTCGCTGCATGATCTGCTTGCCGAATTCGTCTGCGGGGTGGGCTTTGCCCCCAAAAACAAACTGTACCGGCCGTTTCGAGTCGTTGACGATCTGCTCGAGCAGGTCGAGATCACGCATCAAGAGGTCGGCTCGCTTGTAGGGAGCGAATCGTCGGGCGAACCCAATCAGGAGATGTTGGGGATCGAGGATGTTCTGGAAGGCCTCGAGAACGTTTCCTTCGAGCCCATAGCGCTTCCCTTGTCGCGTCAGCCGATAGCGGGCATGCAGGATGAGGCGGTTCTTCAGGGACTGATGCGTTTCCCAAAGTTCGGTTGATTTGACCTTATGGAATTCCGCCCAGACACCTGGCTCGCCGGATTTCGTTTTCCAATTGGCGGGGAGGTTGCGGTCATAGAGGTCCTGCATCTGCTGAGCGAGCCAGCTGCTGACATGCACGCCGTTGGTGATATGTCCGATGGGGACTTCTTCCTCACTTCGCCATGGCCAGAGATTCCGCCACATACGGCGGCTGACGACACCGTGCAAATTCGACACGGCATTGGTCCTGCGGCTTGTTTTGAAAGCCAGCACGGTCATGCAGAAAGTTTCATGTGGATTCTGGGGTTCAATCCGTCCCAGAGCCATGAGTCCCTCGTGATCGAGCCGCAACGAGTCGCGGATCGGGCCGAGATGCTCTTCGATCAGGTTCCCGTCAAAACGATCGTGACCGGCCGGGACAGGTGTATGTGTGGTGAAGACTCCCATGGACGCGGTTTCACGCAGTGCGTCATCGAACGTTAGCCCGTCGTCTTCCATCCGCATGCGAATCAGTTCCAGCGGGGCAAATGCGGAATGCCCTTCATTCATATGGATCACGCGCGGCTTGATGCCCAATGCTGTCAGAGCTTTGACTCCTCCGACACCCAGCAGCAGTTCCTGTCGAATACGCGTTCGGTGGTCCCCGCCATAAAGTCGGGCGGTCAGCTTGCGGTCTTCGGGACTGTTTTCGTCAATATTGGTGTCGAGCAGATAAAGCGGAACCCGACCGACGTCCATTTTCCAAACTCGAGCATGGATCTCGCCCCCGCGCGTTCGCAGGGTAATTGTGACAGGTGAACCGTGTTTGAAGGCGGGCTGAATCGGGAGGTCGTTGGGATCGGCGAGTGAATATTCCTCACGTTGCCAGCCGCTCGAATCGACCTGTTGGGTGAAATAACCCTCGTGATAGAACAGGCCGACGCCGACCAGTGGAATGCCAAGATCCGACGCACTTTTCATGTGATCGCCAGCGAGGACCCCCAAGCCTCCGGAATAGATCCGAAAGGACTCATGCAGTCCGAATTCGGCGGAGAAATAGGCTGCCGGGCGAAAACCGAGGACTCCGGCATGCGTATCGCCCCAGGTTTCCTGTGATTCCATGTATTCCCGCCAGTCACGATAGACAGCGTTAATTCGGGAATGCAGGACTTCTCCCCGGGCACGGAGTTCCAGTTTCTCCGGGGTGTATTCGCGGAGCAGGAGGATGGGATTGTGCGAGACCTTCGTCCATAACTGCGAATCGATTTCCCGAAAGATGGCCGTCACTTCCGGCTGCCAACTCCACCACAGATTGCCTGCCATCTCTGACAGCTTCTCGTGAATTGATTTTGCAATCGACATACAAGGTCTCACTTTCGGGGTCCGAGGTCTCACCGGAGGTTGGTCGGGACCTTCGAACCAGAGATGAAATCATTTCGGGGGCGAGTATAGCCGAGTGTTGATCTTAAGGTCGAGAAGTCTCTGTTCGTGCTGAGCCCCTGTTCAGGCGTTGCTTCCTTTTGCTTCACCGCAGGCATTGCGTAGCAGTGATTCTCGCGTTCAGAACCACACTCATCGGCTGTTCTGTTGTGATCAGGGTGCGCCGGGAGTGCATCAAAGCAATCTGAAAACCTGATTGCACTCAGAGATGAAAGAGGGGAACAGTCAAGAATTGAGTGATGCAATTGCCTCTCTCGGGGAGTCCTGTCACACTTTCCCCACTACGCCATCGTCCGCGGACGTTCTGTCATGAGGAAGTCGATGTTTCGGTTTGCAATCGGCAATCTGTTGAGTCGTCCTCTCCGGACTTGCCTCGCTCTCAGTGGACTGATCATCGCCATCGCCAGCATGACGATCCTGTTCTCGATCGCGAACGGAATCGATGATGTCGTCACACGCTCATTCCAACAGATTCCCGGTCTGGTGATTCAGGAGCGAGGGTCACCGCTTCCGATCTTTTCATCACTCCCTGCGGAATGGGGAAGAGAAATTGCATCGCTCCCGGGTGTCTCAGTCGTTGATGCAGAACAGGTGCAGCGTCTGAATGTTCTGGAAGGTAAAACGCTGATCGCTCCGCCCAGGTTTCTCGTCGGGTTCGAATTACCTGATCGCCTGGAACTGAAGCAGGACATCTACCGGGACCACGTGGTCGAAGGCCGCTTTCTCCTCGCAGAGGACCTTGGACAGCAGACCTGCCTGATCAGTCGCCAGATTGCCAGCGACATTGGCAAAGGAGTCGGGGATACGATCCTGTTGAATCGCACGCCGACGAAGGTTGTCGGGATCTATGACACCGGCTCCATGCTGCTTGACGGAAATATCCTGCTCGACCTGAAGACGCTGCAGAAGATGTTTCGCCTGAATCCGCAGTCGGTCTCGGGCTTCTATGTTGAAGCGAAAGAGGGAACTTCTCCTCAGGAGTTGAAGAAACAGATCGAACAGCATTTCGTCGGCCGGGATACGCGAGAGCAGGGTTCTGCCTGGACGTTGGAGTCGATGCTGGAAATGGCTCGCCTGTGGGTTGCGACCGGTGGAGCCGACTCGCTGGCCATTGGAGAGACCCCGAAGCCAGAGCCGCCGACCTCAGGCGCAGCACCAAAGCCGGTCAGTGCTGTGGAAGTTCGGCTGGCTCAGGACTGGAGTGATCGCTTCTCGGAGATGACAGGGGATCTCCGGCTGTTTCTCGGGTTGATCACCGCCATGGGAGTCACGATTGCCCTGTTGAGCATCATGAACACGATGCTGATGAGTGTGACAGAACGGGCCACCGAGTTCGGCATCCTCCGGGCGAACGGGTGGAGCAAGGCCAACGTCATTCAGTTGATGACGCTGGAGAGTGCCCTGATCGGAATCGTTGGCGGCCTCATTGGAGTCGCCCTCGGTTGGGGAGCGACACAACTCATTAACTCGATGTTCCCGGACCGAATGCACCTTGTGGCAGGACCCGGGCTGTTAATCTTTGGCGCAATTTTCAGCTTCATCCTCGGTCTGGTCGGAGGACTGTATCCCGCCTCCCGCGCTGCTGCGAAATCCCCGATGGAAGCGATCCGTCGGGGATAAGAAGCGGCTTCAGGGCGACTGGGTCAGCGCGACTGCTTATCGCGGAAATTCGAAATTCAAAGCACCGAAATTCGAAACGAATGCGGCACGCGAAATCAGACATGCTCTCAGAGGTTTTGAATTTCGAAGTTTCAGCAGTTTCGAATTTTGCACTCCACAGACCGAACTGCTTACGCGCAGACAATCCCCGGACTCACGCCCCTTAATGACTGTGCTTCTCGCTCGGGAATGAGCCGTCGCGGACTTCGGAGATGTACTGCTTTGTCCCTTCGAGAGCATTCTTGCGAAGATCGGCGAACAGTTTCACGAATTTAGGCTGGAACCCGGAGAGTCCGAACATGTCCGGCGTTACGAGTACCTGACCATCGCAGTGAGGCCCGGCTCCGATTCCGATGGTTGGGATCGTCAGGGCTTCGCTGATCTTCTGAGCAATGTCAGCCGGAATCAGTTCCAGCACGATGGAGAAGGCTCCAGCTTTCTCGGCAGCAATTGCATCGGCCAGCAACTGCTTCTCATCTCGCTGCACGGCGCCATGCTTCCCGTATTTTCGCACAGATTGGGGCTGCATTCCGATGTGTGCCATGACCTGCAGATCACATTCGGAGAGTCGTTCGATCGTGCGGGCCTGATGGACGCCCCCTTCGAGCTTCACGGCGCTACAGCCGGTTTCCTTCAGGACGCGCCCGGCGTTTTTGACCGCCTGTCGACTGCTGACCTGATAGGACATGAACGGCAGATCGACGATCACGAGAGCCTTCTTCGCAGCGCGGGCCACGATCTCTCCGTGATAGATCATCTGATCGAGTTTCACGGGCAGCGTGCTGCTTTTTCCTTGAACCACCATTCCCAGCGAATCACCGACCAGCAGGGCATCGACTCCGGCTTCATCGAGAATGGATGCCCAGAGGAAGTCATAGGCCGTCAGAACCGTCAGCTTGCGGCCTTGCGATTTCGCATTTCGGAATTCGGGGACATTCATTGTCAGTTCCAGCGTTGCCTGGGAAATGGTGGTTGCCGTGAGAGTGACTCGGTCACGCCTTCTCGGTGGGGGTCGCAACCTCGACAAGGATCTTGCCGGTCAGTTTGCCTGACTTCTGCAGGGTGGCCTGTTCCTGCAGCTGATGAGCATCGCCTGCACGTTCCAGAGGGAATCGAGCTCCAATCAGTGGCTTCCAGCGTCCTTCGGTGTACCACTTGTTCATGTCCTCCGCCGCCTTTCGCTGATCAGCCGGAGAGGCGTTGAACATGGCAAAGCCGATCAGCTTGAGATCGTTCGTATAGAACGATCCCAGATTGAATTTGACCTCGGCCTGCCGTCCGGCCATGAGGACGATTCGTCCTCCCTTTCGCATCAGTCCGATGATGCGCTGCAGGTCCGGCTCCCGCTGAGTTTCCCAGTAAATTGACACGCCGCCATGTTCTGCCGCTGCGGCCTTGATGTCGTCGTCCAGGGTGGGGGACTTGTAATCGAGAGCCACGTCTGCACCCAGTTTCTGGGCAAGCGACCGCTTTTCTTCAGAGCCAGCGGTCGTGATGACAAAGGCTCCCACTGCCTTGGCGAACTGAACAACCAGAGAGCCAACGCCCCCGGTTCCGCCGTTCACGAAGACAACTTCGCCCGGCTGGAGCTGCGCCTCTTTGAATAACCCGAGATGAACGGTGATCCCTGTGAGTGCTCCGGCCGCGGCATCGGCATCCGGCATCGATGAGGGAATTGGATACAGCCATGCCTCATCGACTGCGGCGAGTTCGGCAAGGGTTCCCTGTCGTTTGAACAACCCTTGGTTGCTTCCCCAGACACGGTCGCCGACGCGGAAACGCATGGCATCAGGGCCGACGGCGACAACGGTTCCTGCGAGGTCGCACCCCGGGATGTAGGGGAAGTCAACCGGCATTGGAATGGCACCGGCTCGGACGTAGGTATCGATTGGATTGACGGACGAGACATGAATCTTCACCAGCACCTGTCCCGGTCCCGGCGTCGGATCAGGCATTGTGCCGACTTGCAACGTTTCAGGTGCTCCTGGCTGATCGACAAACGCGCACTTCATGGACTCGCCCTTTCAAACAGGATCAAAAACGGAACTGAAACTTCGAAAGTGAAGGCCGGCCTCGCGTGCGCAGTCCCGGGGGATCCAAGCTTCTCATCCCGGACACATTGCGGGGCCGTCGGTTCGGCTGACTGACATCGAGCTAGGCTTGCTGTGGATGGTCGATGCCTGCTTCCCAGGCCGAGATGCTTCTTCCCATTGTCTGCCAACCTGCCGGAATGACAATGGTGACGACGTCAGAAAAAACATGCCGGACGCTTTTGCAGAAAGCGTCCGGCACAGTTTTGTTCAATCGATTGACGTGTCAGCAGTCAATTCTGAGAGAATTGTTTTAGAATCCGCGAGCGGCCTTGATGTCGGCCATGGTTCGCAGGTCATAGTCGATGCCGACATAGTCGAGCACTGAGCAGAGCGAACGAACGGCGACGCCCATTCCGTCCGGACCGCTGAATCCACCGAACTGCCCGCCCCCCTTGAGGTGCGGTTCGAGTTCCAGGAAGGTGCCGGGAAGACCGAACTTCTGCATCCGGGCATTCACGGCCGGAACGTGATCACGGAAGTCACGCAGAATCAGCTCGTGTCCGGAATCGCCGACGTTGGCCGGCACGAAATTTTTCAGACGCTCTTCGTCGACATAACCAGGCCAGGCGAGTGTTGGGTCGATGGAGTAGTCCTTGATGTGGATCCAGCCGATGTAGGGCCGCATCAGTTCGTACTCTTTGTAGCACTGGACCGGGTCCATGTTCTGTGATGACAGATTTCCGCCGTCAAAGATCACGACCAGATTGTCGCGGTTAATCTTCTGGGCCAGTTCAGCCAGCATGCGACCATTCTGCCCGATCAGATTGGCCTCGACTTCGAGACCATAGACGATGCCGTGTTTGCCGAATTCATCAGCGATCTTGGCGACCAACGGAACGGCCTGATCGACGTATCCGTCCGGGGCTTCGCCTTTCGGCTGATAGAACGAGAAGCCGCGGATCAACTTTGCTCCGAGAGCCTTAGCTGCGCGAATCGTGCTGGCGACTTCGCCGGCCATGTATTCATCGAAGGGGACGAACTTGTTATGTGAACCGTCTTCCTGGTTCAGCAGTTTGATTTTCCCGATGCGGGAGCCGATGCTGGTGACCGACATTCCGTATTCTTTGTGAAGCTCGGCCAGTTGTGCGAGTTCTTCATCAGAAAGCTCGACGACGTGCTTCACTTTGCCGGCGCCGGTGACATCAACAAACCGAGGGCTGTAGTACTTGAGTCCGAGTGCGGAAAGCACCGCGAGCTGCTCGACGGCGGTCTTCCGGTTGGCGGCCTCATCGGCAAAGGCACTGAGAGTGATCGCAGGATTCTGTGGCATGGGGTAACTTAATTCCTCAGATGAAAGCTCTGGCTGGATCCCGATTTTTTGACTGATTGTGGACTGTCCGGGAGCGACATGCAACGGTTATGGACTGTTTGCAGGCAGGGGAATCGAATGCAACGACTGATCAGCTTTCCTCAATCAAACTGCGGCTGATTCGAAGTTCACTGATGATGAGAAAGCGTGAATGTGGATGGACGACCTCTTGCGCACATCGGTGAGACAATCTCTGTCAGAACTGGGAATCAGTGACTTTCGACTGTTGATCGGTGTCTCAGGGGGAGCGGACAGCGTCTCCCTGTTGCGAGCCATGCTTGAGCTTGCCGAAGAACTGAAATTGACTCTTGCGGTGGCGCACTTCGACCATGCAATGAGGCCGGATTCCGCAGAGAACGCCGCCTGGGTCCAGCAACTGGCAACTCTCTTTGGCTTGCCCTGTTATCTCGGAGTTCGCTCAGGTCCTATCTCCGCAGCAGTATCCGAAGAGACCGCCCGGCAACTGCGGTATCGGTTTCTGCTGAAGACCGCTCAGGAGCATCAGTTCCCCTTCATCGCAGTCGCCCATACCGCTGATGATCAGGTGGAAACCGTGCTGCATCACCTGCTGAGGGGAACCGGCCTGAAAGGTCTCTCAGGAATTCCGTTGAGTCGGAAGTTGAGTGATGATCAGACCTTGATTCGTCCACTCCTGCAGACTTCGCGGAAAGACGTTCTTCAGGCCCTTGAGAGCTGGCAGCAGCCTTACCTGACGGATTCCACGAATACTGATGAACGACTGACCCGAAACCGGATTCGACTCGATCTGATTCCTCAATTGAAGGAAAAATTCAACCCGCAGGTGAGTGACGCACTGATCCGACTGGCAAAACAGGCAGCCGAAACTCAGGAATTGATTGAGCATCTGGCCAGCGATCTGCTGTCGCAGGCAACACTTGAACAAGGTCCAACAGCCGTCGTTCTCAACCGTAAGGTCCTCAAAGAATCACGGCCTCCGGTACTTCGCGAGGCGTTTCGACAGGTCTGGGAACGGGCAGGGTGGCCCCGTCAAAACCTGTCAGCCGCTCGTCTGGAGACCCTTTGCCAGATGGTTCGGACCGGCTCTCCGCGACGCTGCTCACTGCCGGGCAATGTTCTGGTGACCTGTCGCAAATTAGTCCTGGAGTTTCACCGGCAGGTCGGTTTTCCAGAGCATTCAGGTTGAACTCTGAGGATCGAAGTGATTTCGGTTTCGCTTTATGTGGCGAGCGAATATCATTCGCAGGGCGTCTCACAGGCACCGGAAATTTTGTCTGCCGCAACACTTTCAACGCGATTCCTTCATCATGAAAATTCACGAATATCAGGCCAAGGAACTGTTTGCGAAGGCGGGCGTCCCGATTCCAAAGGGAATCGTGATCAAATCAGCCGCTGAAGCTGCCGCGGCTTATGAAGCTCTCGGCACAAAGGTCTGTGTCGTGAAATCGCAGATTCACGCCGGGGGTCGCGGCAAAGGTCGCTTCAAAGAATTCCCGGAACAGCCAGGCGTGGTGCTGGTGAAATCAGCCGCGGAAGCCGTGGCCAATGCAGAGCGGATGCTCGGTTCCACACTGGTTACGATCCAGACCGGAGACGAAGGCAAACAGGTCAACACCCTGTATGTCGAGCAGGGGCTCGATATCGCCAAGGAACTGTACCTCGCCATCGTCGTTGATCGTGAAGCCGGCCTGCCGCTGATCATTGCCTCCGCTGAAGGGGGCATGGCGATCGAAGAGCTCGCCCATGATCACCCTGAGAAGATCATTCGCGAACCATATGATCCCGGCATCGGACTGCAGCCGTTTCAGGTTCGCAAGTTGTGTCGCGCTCTGGGCCTCGAAGGGGCTGCCGCGAAATCCGCAGCTACGTTCCTGCCGAAAATCTGTCAGTTCTTCGTCGACAGTGACTCGAGCATGACGGAAATCAACCCGCTCGTCGTCACGGGAGAAGGCCAGCTCCTCGCTCTCGATGCGAAAGTGACCTTCGACGACAACGCCCTGTTCCGTCACAAGGATTTCCTCGAACTTCGCGATCTCGCCGAAGAAGATCCAGCAGAAATTCAGGCTGCCAATACCGGTCTGAGCTATGTGAAACTCGACGGCAACATCGGCTGTCTTGTGAACGGTGCTGGGCTCGCCATGAGCACTATGGACCTGATCAAACTGCACGGCGGTGAACCTGCTAACTTCCTCGACGTCGGCGGTGGAGCCAATGTGGAGCAGGTGACTGAAGCCTTCCGCATCATTCTCGCCGACCCGAACGTGAAGGCGATTCTCGTCAACATCTTCGGCGGGATCATGAAGTGCGACACGATTGTGACCGCACTGCTGACCGCGTACGACAACATCGGCATCAAGGTGCCGCTGGTGGTTCGCCTTGAAGGAACGAACGTCGAGCTCGCCCGTGAGATGCTGAAGAACTCCGGCAAGGCAATCACGACCGGAACCGACCTGACTGACGCCGCCAAGAAGGTCGTCGCCACTCTCGGAGCATAATTTCCGAAGTCGAGCACATTGAAGTCCGACACCCGCGACTGTTCTTCTGAACACAGGTCGCGGGTGTTTTTCATTGAATAGCACTTAGGTCAGGACGCCCACGCGACTTACGGAAATTCAAATTCGTCTTGCGGGGTTGTCGACGAACCGCATAGATTCTGCAGAAATTGCCGGAGGAGACTGCGCACGCAGCGCAGGAAGGCCTTGCTTTCCCTTCTGCTCAGGCATGCGGACTGACGGATCGTCCGCTCGATCAAGACGGCAACGGAATGCTGAATCGACTGCGAGACTGGCTCTGCCCTGACCTCGGAATTGACCTGGGGACGGTGAATACGCGCATTGCCGTGCGTGGGCAGGGAGTCGTGCTCGATGAACCGACCGTGCTGGCGCTCGAGCGAAAAACCCGTCGTGTTCTCGGCCGGGGAGCAGCGATTGGTAAACTTGCTCGCCAGATGGTCGGCCGGACTCCTGACAGCATTGTCGCGGTGAATCCTCTGAGGCACGGGGCGATCAGCGACTTCGAGTTGTGCGAAGTGATGCTGAAGTATTTCTTCCAGAAGGCGTCCCATCAGGGAGGCGGCTTCCGTCCGCGGTGCATCGTCGCTGTTCCGTCGGAAATGTCGGCAGTCGAAAAACGGGCGGTCTATAACAGTGTCGAACGTGCGGGAGCCGGACGCATCTTTCTGCTCGACAAAGCCCGGGCGGCGAGCATCGGGGCTGGGCTCCCCATCAGTGAACCGCTGGCGAACATGATCTGTGATCTCGGCGGCGGGACGACCGAATGTGCAATCATCAGTCTGGGCGAACCAGTCGCGAGTCGCTCGAGCCGCGTGGCCGGGAATGACTTTGACGATGCAATCGTTGACTACCTGCGCAGGCATTACTCGCTCCGCGTTGGTCACCCCACTGCGGAGCAACTTAAAATTGACATTGGCAGTGCAACGACGCTCGACACCGAACTGACAGCCGAAGTCCGCGGACTCGACAGTATCAGCGGAATTCCCCGAAAGGCGATGCTGACAAGTGAAGAGGTTCGTGAAGCCCTCGGAGAATGTCTGTGGAAGATAGTCAGCTGTATCAAGTCGGTCATTGAACAGTGCGATCCCGAGTTGATTGGGGATCTGGCGGACACCGGACTGACACTGACCGGCGGCTCCGCTCAGCTACGCAATCTGGATCTGTTCCTGCGTGAACAGCTAGGAATTCCGGTTCGTATCGACCCTGATCCGATGAATACCGTGGCTCGGGGAACAGCGATCTGTCTGGAGCACATGCAGAACTGGCAACAGCGATTCCAGACGGAAGGCGTCGGTTTCTGAGCCTCGCAACCGACTGAGGCTGAGCATGTGATCTCATGTGGAATGAATCTTCGATCTCTGGTGACACTCTCTCCCGTTCTCGTGCGTGGCTCGTCTGGGGAGGTTGGTTGCTGGTCGCGCTCGGGCTACATTTCGGTCCCTCCGCAGGTTTAAAAGGAGTCACGGATCTTCTGCAGTCGGCCATTGGGGCGAGTCTGGCGGTGGTCCCGGTCGCCTCTGCTGAGGTGGCTTCTGACGCTGATCCCGTTGGCGCCAAGCAGTATCGTCAACTGGAAGTCGAGAACCAGTTACTCAGGCAACAGCTTCGGGAGCTCCAAACTTTGCAGGCAACCGCGGACGCACATCAGCGGCTCGCGATTCCCCCTGACGAACGACTGCTCGAGGTCACGCTGCTTGCGACCCGGATCCTGGGACGGAAAGGGGATCCACTCTCCACCAACCTGCAACTTCTCGTGGATCTCGGTCGCGACGAGGGTCTGCACGAACAGGATCTGGTCCTGACCGGGAGTGGCCTGCTGGTCGAAGGAGGGGCACAGCAGCAAATTCGCGCGGATCAAGTTGTTACTGCGAAACAATCACTCTTTGGTCGAGTCACCCGAGTTGGTGCACGCACATCGCTGGTGCAACCGATGACTGACGAGGCGTTCCGCATGGCTGTGAGGGTCTATCGCAAGTCAGCATTTGGAGCGGTCGAGGGGCCTGTCGGCGTGCTGGTCGGGACAGGGCAGGGGTGTCGACTGGAAGAGGTCCCGGCAACTGAAGCGGTCACCGTAGGAGATGACATCTATACCGATCCTGTCGCTTCTCCCGTAGGAACTCCCGTTTTTTGCGGTCGAGTCATTCAAGCGGATCTGCAGCCGAGTGCGAATCATTGGTCGCTGGAAGTTCTTCCTGCAAGCTCTGCATCAAGCATCCCGGATCGCGTGGAAATCCTCAAAAGCTCGCTGACATCGGCAGGGGGCCGATGAAGCATAGGGCAGAGAGGGCAATTCATGCTTCACTCCACTCTGGTGTGGCGTGAAAGGGACATTTTCCCGGCGGCGATGAACGCTCCTCTTTGCTCTCCCGATATAAAATTACAATACGGGACGGGATAGCAGCCGAAGTGGCGACCAGCTTGGATGGAGCTCAACGGTCCCGGATGGATCCGAGGGATTCAGTCACGCCGCGTGATAAATTCTGGGCAATCTTGCTTAAAGAAGCGACTAGTGACTGGCTTTGGATGTTTCGCACGCGATGCAGTTGCAGCTGAGTGCGGAATCTGACTCGTCTCGTTTTCTCATCTGTTGATCTTATTAAAACTTTCAATTGCAGGTATTGATTTGTGGCGGGTTTCCACAGGTATTTAAATTGCAACGCTGATCTCAGGAGATATCATCGTCGGGGTCTATCGGTACGAAGGTGCCGGTTCACTTCTTGAAGTCTGATGTTCTCGCAGGCTTAATATTGGAGGGCGCGATGCGATTAGCGATCAGGCAGAAGGCCTCCATTCTTCGACATCGAATTGCCAGGTTTACTCTCATCGAACTGCTTGTCGTGATCGCGATTATTGCAGTTCTGATTGCTTTGTTGCGGCCTGCCGTCCAGCAATGGTGAAGCGAGGGCCGAACCGCTGGATTTCGAACTCAAGTCGCCATGAGCCCCATTGAATTCCCCGAAGTGGCCTCTTTTGAACGATCGGCGAATGCGATGTTTTTGAGCTTCGTCGCAGTTAAACGGAGTCAGCATTCTCTTTTCTGAAGTTCCGATAATTGGATCTTTTTTCTCGCAATCGCATAGTGTCCTGTTTTGGAGTTTGAAGTGATTGATCGTGATATGAAGAGCTTGTCAGGAATCGCGAGAAAGGGCAGACGAGCAGCAGGGTTTATGCTGATCGAGTTGCTCGTCGTGATTGCCATCATCGCCGTCCTGATCGCACTCCTGCTGCCGGCGGTGCAGCAGGCCCGTGAGGCTGCTCGGCGGGCTCAGTGCAAAAATCAGCTAAAACAGATGGGTTTGGCTGTTCATAACTATCATGATGTCTATAACAAGTTTCCGATCGGATCCCGCGGGCCGTCGCTGGGGATCGGCTACAATTGGCGATTTGCGATTCTGCCATATCTCGATCAATCAGCGGTCTACAACAAGTTCGATTTCAGCCCGACAGTGGCTCAGAACTTTCAGAGCGGACCAGGCGGAATTCTCCGGACCTACCGGTTCGGGGGCTACAATTGTCCTTCAAGTGTGCTGACCAACGATTCGGTTGGTGTCCCCGTAGCGAACGTAGTCAGCAGTCAGGCGATGGACTATGTCGGGATTGCCGGGGCATATCCAGACCCGGCCGGTCGGACAAACGTCTGTAGCCAACTGACCGCCCAGCAGTTCTACGCATGTAACAACGGACTCTTTGCACCGAATGAAGGATTCGGAGCTCGTGATTGTACCGACGGGCTGTCCAACACATTGATTATCGGGGAACAGTCAGGTGTCGTGGCGGGGAACAACGACTGGCGCAGCTATTATTATGGCGGCTGGTCCGGATATACGCGGAATTACACCGCTCCGGAAATGTTGAGTGGCGGGAGCGGTGCGACGGGCACAAAGGGAAGCCATGACCTCTACGGCGTCGGAATCACTACGAGCCGTCAGGGGAACCGCATTAACATGAAGACGACTCCGGCCGGAGGAAATGCGGTCTATCGCGGAAATACCGTTCTGAGTTCCTTCCATGACGGTGGAACTCATGTTCTGCTGGGCGACGGGTCTGTCCGATTCCTGATGGACAGCATCGACGGCACGACCTTTCTGGCGCTTTCAGCCAAGGACGACGGCACCGTGGTCGGAGACTACTGAGTCGTCGAAATCCTCCTGATGTCCTGCTGCGTGGTGAGTCAGACTTCTGTCGACTCACCTGCTTCAGTGTGACTTTCGGTCGCCGACTCGCCTCCAGCGGCGGGGCATTCCGTGCGGTGACTCGGTGTTGGGCTTCCGCTGCTCTCACCGCGTCTGATTCGCGACTTTGATTGCAGATCCTTCTCGGGCATTGTGCTCACCCAGAATTTAGAATCGACAAAGAGTGTGTGATATGGCAACTCAATGGATCCGACGACTGGCGACCGCTGCTTTCGCGGCATCCCTGTTTGTGACGGGCTGTTCCCAAGATCAAGGATCTCAGGTCGAGACCGGGTCCCTCACCGTGAAAGTCACCGACGGAAATCAGGCGTTATCCCGTGCGACAGTCCGGCTGATTTCGGTGAATGGCCAAGCTGGATCGATTGCGGATCTCGATGACACAGGCAGCGCCCAGTTCAAAGAGATTGAAGTCGGGGAATACCGGGTAGCCATTTTTCCGGCGAGCGAGGGAGATCCGATTCCTGACGCTCCACCATCGACGGTCAAGCCAGTGAAGATCCCTGCCAAATTCCAGGACGAATCGCAGACGCCACTGCGGGCATCCGTTGCGAAAGGTGAGACTGAAGCGACCTTCGATCTACAGAAGAAGTAGCGTCAGCGGCGAACACTTTCGTCGTGTTCTGACGGACTCCGGTGCATCTGCGGGCTGGCAGATGCACCTTTTCATTTTCCGCAGACGGGTTTACTGTCCAGTGCCAACTGTCGCAGTTTGTCATTTCTGTCGGAAATCATTCGGCCCCGGAAATCGGGAGTTCATTCCACACTCAATGACAGCACCTTAACGCAGGCACTTCATTGGCAGGGCTATTTCGTGTAGACAGCGGGTTCGATTGGCTCGAAGTTGGCCTTTCGGATCTGATGGACCTGCTGCTGCGTGGCCTCAATTGCTGCCTGTTGATTCGCCTGACGACGTTGTGCGGCAGGACCAATTGATCCTTCAGCAATCATCTTTCGCATCAGGTTCAACAGTTCCAGGCGACGCTCAGGCTGGTCTGCTTCCGAGAGGACGACGTCATAGACCACATATCGTTCGCCTTCGCGGACGAGTTGGATCTCGCAGGAAACCCGTCCGTCGGACGTACGGATCTGGCTGACAGATTCGGCGATCTGAATTGCGGTCACTTCATTGAGCAGCGGACGCAGGAATTGATTCGAAATCTGCGGCACTTCAGTCAGCTGCTTCCAGACAATACGATCGAGTCCATCGGCTGAGAACTTGATCAGATTGTTCAGGTCCTTGCGGTGCAGTGCGGAATGGAAGGCCTGCACTGTCAGCATGACTTCGAGGTTGGCTTTCAGGGATGCCGGTCGATCAAACGCGGGCATCAGCACATCGTCGACGACCATCCAGCCGCGGGCTGCCTGCAGGACCAGTGTCAGCGGAACTCCGCCCTGATCGACAGTGACTTCGGCAACGTCGCCTCGGAAATTGGTGGTCAGGATTTCCATCTCCCCGGCCGGAAGTTCTGGGTCAGACATGATTGCGAATTGACTCGCTTCAGGACGTCCCCAGACCTGATCAACGAAGCTGGTTGAAGACAGTTCCTTCAGCTTGGGAAGATCGCGTTCCTGCAGAGCTTTGACATACAGAGTCACCACTGTCTGTGTCAGAAACACTGCCGACATCCGGCGGACGTCTTTGTCTCCCTTTTCGAACATGGTCACTTCGTCGACGCGGAACTCTGCATTTCCTTTTGAACCATCTGCGTTCTTGGGTTCTTCCTCACGCAATGTCAGCATATAGGTGGAATCATTGTCCTTCAGGATCAGTTCCACCCGCTTGATGGATTGGCCGCCATCAGTGAACTGTCGAGCTTCGTAGTTGTCCTTCAACAGAACGTCGATGGGCAGGGGAACCTGATCAAGGTCGGCGCCCGAGAGACACTGTGTGTAAAGGTTCTTGGTTGCAGTGTTCGCCAGTCCTTCCCGGTTCTGCTCCTGATAGGCAGTGAGGAATTCGTTCGACCGGTTCAGAGCGGCCACCACTTTGGATAACTGTCGGATCCCGACTGATTCTTTGGAGGTTGGTTCAATTGCGAGGTCATGCAGAATCCAGCGGCTGTCTTTCTGGTGCATTTCCAGGAACAGACTCCCTTGCGGATGCGGGACGACGACAAAGGCCTTTTCCCCATTCAATCGAGCATCAGGCTTGAAGGTGCTCTGGCTGCCTGGGCCGGCGACTTCTTTTGACAGTTTCTCGAACCAGGCGGGAGGAAGCGGTTTCAGCTGGGTCTGCAAACTCTCGTCGCAGAAAGCAAGTTTCTCATCACGGCTGCCTTCGCGCCAGGCGAGGAGGATTTCCCGACATGTCAGCAGCAGGTCCATCTGTTCGGTGATGGATCGCTCGACGATGGCTCCTGCTCCGGAGTCCTGTTTCAGGATCACATCATCGACGACCCAGCTGCGGCCGTTCTTCGTCAGCAGGTATTCCACTTCTTTGGCCGACTCTTTCTCGCCGACTTTGACGACCGCTTTTCGTTTCCCGTCAGGCAGATTCTCGACGGAGACGATCTCCACCTTCCCGGCGGGGATCTTCAGCATTTTGAGTCCCTTGGGGGAATCCTTGCCACGCAGGGCCTTCTGCCCGAATTCCTCTGATGTCGCCCCTTTCAGGCCGTCCAGGTCCTGCGACTGCATGTTCTCTGCGAACTGTTCGATCGCACGCTTTGTAAACATGCTGGTACAGCCAGGCACCATGAGCACAGTCAGGGCGCATGTCAGAATCCAGTATGGGGAACGACTCATAGGGACTACTCAGGCCGTCTTCCCAACGGTACGCAGGTGCCGTCAGGTCGGGGATGTCGGAACAGACTTGAACGAAAGACAGGACTGGCGTTCTCTCACACCAGAATGAATCCGGTCAAGATGCGCCCTGTTCTGGTTCAGCGCCTAAGAGTGCGGTTTCACCGGGGAAGAATTCTGGAAAACCCTACTGAAACACTGCAAATTCAGAAAAAACCCGTATGGACAGAATCGGGAGGATTGCCAATACTCCCCGCGCCTGTCGATCGGCAGGTTTGGCCGAAGACTGCACGTGATGGCAGCAATTGCCTGTCATCTCGAGTCTTCGCGGTTGTCCTCTCCCGCCAAGGGGTCCAATCGATCCTCCCCAATTGTGGACATCCGATCTCGAATTCCAATCCTGAACCGCCCGAGGTAGGTCATGTCTCGACCGCTCGATTCCCATCGACGACATCTTCGTTCACATCATCAGAACTCGCTGGCACTCTTCGCTGCTGCTTCTGATTTTGTCGGAAAAGGTTTCGGTGGCCGTCTGCTGCAGGTCGGTCTGGCTACGCTCGTCTGCTTATCCACTGGCTGCCATCAGACGTATTCCCGGCCATACGGCTACGGGGGTTACGGATGTCCGCCGGAAGGTTGTCCTCCAGCGGGCTCATACCCTGCAGGGTCTTATCCGGCCGGTGCTTACCCGGCTCCGATTCAGACTCTCACGCCGGGACAACCCTATGTTCCTGGCGGAATGACTCCATCGGGTGCCACCCCGACTTATCAGGCACCCAACAGTGGGTTGCAGCCGATTCCAGATAATTCGGCACCGAGCTATGCTCCAAATACAAGTCCGCTGGCACCGTCTCCGTACATGGGACCAGGGGCGTCTCTGCCGCCTGCCAGTTCATCCACACTCAGCGGAATTCAGCAGGTCAGCGGGGTCCAACCAGTCGGCGGTGTGCAGCCACTGGGTGCAGCACAGCCTCTGGGTGGCGTGCAGCCGACTCCCCTGAATCCTCCGATGGCCGCGTTGAGGCAAATTCCTGCCCAGCCGCTTTCGACGGTCACTCCCGCGACCTCCTCGCAATACTCTCCGGTTCCTGCAGTCCAGCCGGTTCAGCCGATTCACCCTGCCACTGCGGCCAAGCTGATTGACGCCATCTCGACCCAGCAGAGTCAGTCTGCTGCAGCGAGTTCTGATACGTTCATGGCACCTGTGAATTCACCACCAGCGGCGGTCCCGGTTTCGTCTTCTACGACCTCGGCCGAACCATGGAGTATGGAAGTCAAGAAGGTCGAACAGGCGTCTTTGACCCCATTCGGGCATGACGCAAAGTTCCGCTGGCTTCGCGGAGTCGTCAGTCAGGATCCAAAGGACGGCAGCTGGGGGATCGTCTACAACGACGCGCCTGGAAAGGACGACCGCTGGGGAGGCCACCTCTCTCTGACGATGCCGCCTGATTTGATCGAGCTTCGCGACGGAGACACTGTGCATGTGCAGGGCCGCGTCGACACTGTCGCCAACGACGGTCAGGGCAAGCCGGTCTATGTCGTATCCCATGCCCAGAAGTTCAATGTTGTTGAATGATGCGATTGTCGAATGATTCCGCCGTATGAACTGACAGCCTGGGCTCTGCCGAGCGAATTGTCCCGGCGGTCAATAAACGATCCCGCTGACTCAGGCGAGCGGACTGAAGCGGCAACTTCTCTGAAGTGATCATCGAGTCAGAATGGCTCCCTGTGCCTCCTTCCACACTGACTTTTCCGAGTGTTCAGACGCCGCGCCGCGCGACGGGGCTGGACTGGTTGCGTGCAATCGCGACGCTCTGTGTGGTGATGCTGCATGTTGCGATGCCGTATCTTTCCCATCCGTTGCCGGGGCTCATCTGGTGCGCAAATTCTGCTGAGAAGAGCACGTGCGTCACTATGCTGGCGTGGGGTATTAACAGCTGCATTATGCCGCTGTTCTTCATCATGTCGGGTTATCTCGCGGCCCAACTGGCGAGTGATCGCGAGCCACGATCCTTTCTCAAGCACCGTCTCAGTCGACTCGGACTTCCTTTGCTTGTCGGCTTCGTGCTGGTGTTACCCGCCGATTTGTATGTCTGGGTGCTTGGTTGGGTCACTCAAGGGCTGATCCCGTGGTCCAGTCTTCGTCGTCTCAGTTTTCCTGACGAACTGGATGCGGCGCTGTGGGGACCGGCGCATCTCTGGTATCTCGAGTTTCTGTTGATCTATTCGCTTGTCGCCGGGATGGTCCTCTCATCACGATTTCCGGCGGCAATTCAGCGTCATTTTCAAATTGAAAAGCTTTCAAAAGTTTGGCGGGATCCTGCGGGATTGCTTTCGCTGACATTGGCGTCGCTCTGTTGCGGACTGATTCTCTGGAGGCAGCCGCGTGTCTTGATCGGCTTCAACAACGGAATCTTGCCGCCTTGGGAGAATCTGTTGTTCTTCGCTGTTCCCTTTTCACTGGGATGGATGCGGAAACAGCAGGAACTCCATCAACCTGTGACTGTGACACGAAGATCCAGAACCGCGTGGCAACTCGCTGTCTCGGCTGTGCTGGGGCTGATGCTGGTGCCTCAGCTTCAGTGGCATCTGGCCCACGAGACGCAACCGGCGGCCGCGGCACTCCCTCCATTTCTCTTTGCCGCTTTTGGATTGACGTTCGCGTCAGGGCTGTTCGGGCTCGCTCTGCTGTGGAAGGGGCCAAAGGCTCCCGCCGCAATTGCGTATCTCGCAGCGGCCTCGTTCTGGATCTATCTGGCTCATCATCCGCTGACAGGCCTGGTGAACATTGCCTTTCAGAGTTGGAACCGGCCTGCGTGGATCGAATTCGCCATGGCGAATCTCATTGTCGTGGCAATGTGCCTGGCGTCTTACGAGGTCGGAGTTCGTCGGACCTGGCTGGGACGCGTGCTGAACGGAACTCGCCAGACGATTCGACCGGCGACGGAATCCCTCCCGAAGGAACAGCCGCAGTCTGTCTCCCGGGCGGCCTGATCATTGTCAAAGACGCACGGCCTCCGGTTCTCCTCGAAGAATGAAGACCCTTTCTCCCGTCATCCCCGGCGTTTGAGATCGATTTGAGCGCCGTCGGCCTGCGGTCTATAATGGATTCTTCGCTGTTGCAATGCGATCGTCCGATGCCGTTCTGAACAGGACTGAACTTCAGTCTCCATCAGGCGTTGACGCATCATCGCCTTGACGGCTTTTGGACCCGTTTGTGATCGGAATTCGCCATGTTCGGCTTCGGTACAACTGAACTCATCATCCTTGCTGTGATCGTTCTGCTGCTTTTTGGTCACCGGCTCCCTTCCGCAATGCGATCATTGGGAGGCTCGGTCAGCTCCTTCAAAAAGGGGATGAAAGAGGGCGAAGAAGACGAGAATTCAGGACATCTGAATTCTGACAAGAAGTAGTCTTCGCAGTATCTTCAGTTGGCTAGATGGGACCGGGGCTGTCTGTGTTGCTTCAGAGCTGTTGGCTGGTTGCTTCCTGCCCGCCCTGGCGATGCACCTGTTCGCCTGCTGATTGCTGCAGGTTGGTGAACGCCAGCGGTGTTCCGGCTCTGCACCGGATTGACTCCGCGTCTGTCCTCCCGTGTCAGTCCGGCAGCATCCCTGTCTGACGAATATCCTGAGCTCCCGGAGTTTCCGATGCTGCAATCCGATCGTAGCCTGAGTCCGGCTGACCTGCTTCCTGCGATCGAACACATGTGGCAGACCTCTGCCCGATGTCTGGATGAACTGGAACGAAACTGGAGACCGCAAGACGGCTCTCCGGTTTTTACTGTCGCCGGAAAGTACACCTCGCAGGGCTGGACCGAGTGGACGCAGGGTTTCCAGTTTGGATCGGACATCCTCCAGTTCGATGCGACAGGTGATGAACGCTTTCTGAAGCGGGGGCGGAAGCACACGCTCGAACTAATGGCTCCGCATGTCAGCCACATCGGGGTGCATGATCACGGATTCAACAATGTCAGCACCTATGGAGCGCTGCGACGCCTGATTCTGGAAGGGCGTTATTCCGCAGAGGAGTCTGAACTTCAACTGCATGAACTGGCGTTGAAGGTCAGTGGAGCCGTACAGGCGTCACGCTGGAGCCGCACTGCCTCAGGCAGCGGCTATATCTACTCCTTCAATGGCCCGCATTCGCTGTTTGCTGACACCATTCGATCACTCCGTTCGCTCGCACTGGCGCACTTACTTGGTCACCGGCTGATGGCGGAGAACGATAAGCCGGTCTCCCTCCTTGAACGTTTATTACAGCATGCGAAAACGACGGCAGAATTCATCGTCTATTACGGGGAGGGGCGCGATACATGGGATACCCCGGGACGTGTTGTTCATGAAAGCATCTTCAACACGAATGACGGGAACTTTCGCTGTCCGAGTGCGCAACAGGGTTATAGTCCTTTCACGACATGGACTCGAGGGGCTGCCTGGATCATCACGGGGTATGCAGAACAGCTGGAGTTCCTCGCTGCCTTGCCGGATGATGAACTGACCCCCTTCGGCGGACGGGAAGAGGTGGAAGGCTGGATGCGCCGCGCCGCGATGGTGACAGCTCAGGCTTTCATCAATGACTGTCCGACTGACGGAGTGCCGTATTGGGATACGGGAGCCCCGGGATTGGTTCAGCTGGGGGATTGGAGAAATGTCCCGTCTGATCCATGGAACGACTTTGAACCGATCGACAGTTCCGCAGCGGCGATTGCTTCACAGGGCTTGATTCGACTGGGACGATTGCTGTCAGCAGAGGAGGGGGCTGACAACTTCCTTCAGGCGGGTTTGACGATGTTCCGCAGTTTGCTGACGGATCGTTATCTGAATCAGGACCCGAAGCATCAAGGGCTTCTCCTGCATTCGGTTTATCATCGGCCGAGGAACTGGGATTACATTCCACCGGGACGAAAGATCCCTTGTGGAGAGGCCTGCATGTGGGGTGACTACCACCTGCGTGAAACGGCTCTTTTGGTGCAGCGCATCGCGAAGGGCCAGCCGGATTACACCTTCTTTGGTCCCATCGGCAAGTCCTAAGGGAAGTTCCCATTCCCTTGATGCGATTACAGGAAAGCAGAAAGTCCCCCACAGGCTGATCACCCTGTGAGGGACTTTGCATTGAGACTGAGCGGGGTTTCCGACGATTCGACCGACTATTTGGATGTCAGGTCGATGGTCACAGACTCGACCGTTCCATTGAAGGCATTTGGGGATTCATAGTCTCCGACGGCACCCGCGTCATCCATGCCGACGTTCAGACCGTCGACGGGCTGCTTCTCGATCACATTGCCTGCGGCCTTCCCAACTTCCTTTCCATTCAACTCCATGCTCAGCTCACCAGAGGAGCTGAGACGAGCAGTGAGAGAGTGCTTCCCCTTTGAGAGCTTCGGGCCGGTCACGGTGAAGACGCCTTCCTGAGTTCTCACAAGAAAGCTTGGTTTCGAGTCATCAACGTAGAGCGTGAATCCCAGTGCAGTCCCACCTTGCGCGACGATGACGCCGACGGGCGGTTCCTGAGCCACGTCGAAGTTCGCCTGAATGGTGAACCCTTTTCTCGCGATATCAGGCGCACTCTTTCCCTTGAGCGCGGCTCCGGAGTCGAGTTGGAAATGCTTCTTTGAACTTCCGCCGGGATTCCCGGTCCCACGCCACGCACCGAGCGGAAGGACGTTCGCCCGAGCTGCATAGGCATCCCATTTCGCTGCGAGATCTTTCACACGATCTGGCTGAGATTCAGCAAGATTATTCAGCTCAGTGCGATCTGTCTCGATGTCATAGAGTTCCCAGGGAGCATTTTCCTTCGCAACGAGTTTCCAGCGACCTTCACGAACAGCCCGATTTCCTTCGTGCTCCCAGAAGAGGGGCTGCGAACGGTTCAATGCCTGACCGGCGAAGGCGGGCCGCAGGCTGACACCTTCCATCGGTTTGATCGCTTTTCCGTTCCGTTCTTTCGGGAAATCAGCAGATCCCAGATCGGCACAAGTCGCCATGATGTCAATCAGGTGCCCGGGTTGTGCTTCGAGTTTGCCTCTTCTGTCCGCAGAAATTCCGGCGGGCCAGTGAGCAATCAGCGGAGTCGAGATTCCGCCTTCATGGACCCAGTGTTTGTATTCACGAAACGGGGTGTTGCTGACATTCGCCCAGCCGCGGCCATAAGCAATGAACGTTTCCCCTGGCCCGGGCATGTGGTCCGGTCCCGTCAGAACAGGACGTCCAGAAGGAGCGTTGCCTGGTCGTGAGTTCGGAGCACGGCCGACGTTTTCCGCACAGGCTCCGTTGTCCTGCAGATAGAAAATGATCGTGTTGTCCAGCTGCCCCTCTTTTTTCAGCTGCTCAACAATCCGGCCAATCCCGGCATCCATGTTGTCGATCATGGCGCAGTAAACTTCCATGCAGCGCGCTTCCCACTCTTTGTGGGCGACGTTCTTCCAGTCTTCATCGGCCGGAGTCAACTTTGAGTCAGGAGAAACGACTCCCAGTTTCTTCATTCTCTCCAGGCGTGCGAGCCGGTGAGGGGCATAACCGTCATCGAACTGGCCGCGGTACTTGGCGATGTCCTTCTCCAGTGCCTGCATCGGCCAGTGCGCCGCGGTATAGGCAACATACATGAAGAAAGGCTGCGACGGGGTTTCGGCCTGATGCTTCTGCAGAAACTTCACTGCGTTATCAGACAGGGCATCGGTGTAGTAATACTGATCGGGTTTGTAGAGCGGGTCCGCAGCAGGGTCCACAGGATCCGTCTGACGGTGCAGTGTCGGAGGGTCGAAGTAATTTCCAGCGCCGGCTTTGGTTCCATAGAAGTAGTCAAAGCCTCGAGCGGTCGGCCAGTTGGGATTTTTCTTGGCAGTGGCATTCCGATGGGTGACGTGCCATTTTCCCAGCATATAGGTTTTGTATCCTGCGGGGCCAAGGACCTCCGGAATGGTTGCGCAGTCCTGATTCAGCTCTCCGCGATAGCCGTCGTATCCCCGGTCATCGCCCATGTGACCAATCCCGGCCTGATGGGGGTACAGACCTGACATCAGCGAAGCACGTGTTGGACAGCAGCGGGCGGTATTGTAGAACTGTGTGAAGCGAATTCCCCCGGCAGCCAGTGCATCGAGATTCGGTGTTTTGGCATCACCGCCATAACACCCCAGATCTGAATAGCCCATGTCATCACTCATAATGAGAATGATGTTGGGACGTTTCGTTGCCGTCTCTGCGGCTAGCTCGGGAACTCCCGCAGCGAGCAGCGCCGCGGCAATACAGAAGACGCACCGGAATTTTTCCATCTTCAAAATCCTGTTTCAAAAGGGCCGCTATCATCATTGAAGAGATGATTGATCGCGGTTCGATTCTGCGAATCTGGCGCTTCATCTGATTCAACAGGTGAACAAACGACAGCGAGAAGTCAGCGGAATCGAGAGAGATGCACAGAAGACCGGACTGGAGATGTCGCCGGTCCGCGACTACCGGACTGACACTCAAGATAAGACTTCGCCCGGCATTTTAGAGTAGAGTTTCTCCACGCTGCCAGTCAGCAACCAGTTGGGGAGGAGACTGCGGGAGGTTACTGAAACGAATTCATCTCGTCCTTGGTCAGTGCACCGCCTGTGCGGAGAAGTGCTTCGGACAACTGGATTGCCCATTCTGGCAGGGGGGATGACCGCATCTGCGCGACTGCGGCGTCGATGTCGTACTCTACACGATGGAGAGAAATTTTCCCGTCTTCGATGAGGGCATAACTTGCCCGCCAGTCGCCATCACGTGGTTGACCGACGCTCCCTGGATTGAGGACCTGAATGTGGTCCAGATCGAGATGGAACGGCAGATGGGAATGGCCGACACAGACGATGTCGGCCTCAATATTGGAGAGCCGCTGCCTCCATCCCTCGGCATCCTGCGTCAGATACTCGTCCATCGCATCGCGCGGGGTTGCATGAATCAGGAACAGCCCGAGGTCCGTAGGGCGATAGTAAGAGGTCACCGGCAGTCGCGCGAGGAACTTGAGATGTTGAGGTTCCAGTATCTCCCAGTGCCAAGGGCGGGTCGCGGCCGCGAGACGCCGGTACCCGGAGTGACCGAGGGCCTGAACTCGTTGAGCGACGGCATGGTCATGATTGCCACGAATGCAGACGTCAGCATTCCGTTGAACCCAGTCCAGACACGGGAGGGGATTGGTTCCGTAATCGACGATGTCACCCAGGACGATGCAAGCGTCAAACTCCGTGGGGATTGCAGAAAGCGCAGCCCAGTTGGAATGAATATCGGCCAGAACCAGAATTCGCATCGTGTTAAGAGAACTACCTGAAACCTTAGGTACCAGGTCCAAGGTGAATCCTGTGGAAGGCACCAAAAGCGATGACGGATTTATCGAATGGAATCAATGTGATGCCACAGGGATGGTATCATCCTTGAGAATCCTCGTCATTCGACCAGAAAACCCGTGCCCAAACGGGACGAAAGAACGAAACATTTGCGATGAGCGGTTCCCGCTTTCTCTCGAAGCAAACAAGACCTTTCCAAATTGTCGATTTTCGCGGAATTCTCCGGGAACAAACTCAGTACACCATGGTTTAAAAAGGGTAGGGGAAACCGTTCCATCAGACACGGTGCGTAATTGCATCGTATTCGAACTTTGCGGCAACGTTGACATTCTCAGGCTCATCCCGAAACACTGCGGAGAGAGGAATTTCTCCCTGAGACCGTTTTGCTTTTTGATCTGCCCGTTCTTGCCACGCGGAATTGAGTCGTTCATCGAACGAAACGCGTGCTGTGCGGGCAGACGGTAGAGCAAACTGCTCTAGGTTGGGCGACTTATGTCGGAACTGGGCTTTCATCATCAGAAGACGGGTTCGAGCGAGCAGGGGCTGACTTTTGTCCGACCTCTGCCTCAGGTCTCAACTTCTGCGCCTACTTCAGCGACAGAGAACGACGGCGCGCGGGGCACGACAGAACCCGGTCTGATCGATCGCCTTTTTCCCCCGCGCACCGCTCTTGATTCTGGTGTCCTTCCCCCGGTGACCGGACTCGAACTCGGACACTTCGTGATCGAGGAACGAATCGGTCGTGGAGGGATGGGCGCGGTCTTCCGTGCTCTTGATAAACGCCTGGATCGCGTTGTCGCGCTCAAGGTGCTCTCGCCGGAATACTCCAGCGACCCGGATGCCGTCCATCGATTTCAGAATGAAGCCCGCGCTGCGGCCCGACTTGATCACGATAACATCGCCCGGGTGTATTACTCCGGATCAGAACAACGCGTGCATTTCATCGCGTTTGAATTCGTGACCGGAACCAATATTCGCGCGCTCATCAGTCATCAGGGGCGGATCTCTCCCGCCGACACGGTGAACTACGGCCTCCAGATTGCCGAGGCCTTGCGTCATACGTGGAGCATGAACGTCGTGCATCGCGACGTGAAGCCTTCGAACATCATTGTCTCTGCCAACGGCAGGGCGAAACTCGTTGACCTCGGTCTCGCAAGAAATCTTGATTCAGAGGCTTCTCGCGAACTGACCGTCGCGGGAACGGCATTGGGGACGTTTGACTACATCTCGCCGGAGCAGGCGATTGATGCGCGGAATGTTGATGTCCGCAGCGATCTGTATTCGCTGGGATGTACGCTCTATCACATGCTGACGGGCACGCCTCCTTATCCGAATGGGACGATGTTCGAGAAGGTGATGAATCATCACCGACCGACCCCGCCGGATCCGGCTGTCCGCGTCCCGAATGTCAATCCTCTCCTCTCGGCGATTGTCCAGAAGTTGATGGCGAGCAATCCAGATGACAGGTACGACACGCCTGAACTGCTCATCGCCGATTTGATGACTGTCGCACAGGAGATGGGCCTCGCTCCGATTCCTGCGGAAACAATGATCTGGACGCCTCAGCTTCCGATGGAACGACCATCGCGATGGAAGGGAGCGCCCACCTGGACCGCAGTGGCAATTCTGCTGTTGGTGCTGGTCCTTGCAGATCGGCTCAGAATGCCTCAGCGACCCGTTCAGTTTGCGGATTCGATTACGGACCTGGGAGCCGAATCGACGACCCCTCCCGGTGGGGGAACTCGAATGGCCCCGACGCCGTCTGACGCCGGGGATCCTGCTGGAAACGTGAGCGGGACTATTATTATCCCGCCTGACGCTGTTTCTGTATCTCCTTCTGAGATCCCCATGACTGGATCTCAGCGTGACAATCGGTCCCTCGCTGACAATCCGCTTCAGGAACAGATTCGACCCGTCGCTGGCTCCCCAACCTCAGGGGGAGTCGTCCCGCAGCTGCGCCTCGCGCCGCCGGATGACTGGCTGGGACAATCGAACTTCACATTCCTCCCATCGCTGAATTCCGGGCGGAACGAAGCGACGACAACATCCAGTCCGGGTGCCACACCGGCTCCCGCTGATCGGGCGTCGGGTGGGAAAATGTCCACCGGGGGGACGCTGGTTCCACGAATGGATTTGACGCCTGTAACCGAGCTGCCGGGTTCAGCGCCCTTGACTTCCTCAGCTCCGCTGAACGGTCAGGTCCGAGCACCCGTGATGGTGACCGAACCGTTCGTCGTCATTGATCCCACGACAGAGGCCCGGTATCCGTGTTCGACATTGTCAGCCGCCTGTTCACTTGCCAAAGACAACTGGGCCATCGAAGTGCAGGCGACTGGAACTCCGCTGGTTCAGACTGAAACTCTCTCGATCTCGGACAAACGGATTCGCATCCGCCCGGGTCGAGAGTTTCAGCCAGGGCGGGACAAGCGGCCATTGATCCGGTTTGATACTGCAAATCAGCAGATGCTTGCGTCTCGAAATGAACGCATGGAACTGATGCAGATCAATCGAGGAGCACTTGAGTTCTACGACGTCGACATCGAACTGCTGGTCGATCCGGCTTCAATCGTGGAATGGTCGTTTGTCGCATTGTCCAATGGTTCTCGACTGACGGCGACAGGGGCGTCGGTGACGATCGTCAACCCGTTCAATATTCCTACGAGCTTTGTCTCCGTCCCTGAGAATGATGCTCAGGGGCTGGCAGACCGGATGCCGGATCGCATGACATCCCGTCAAAATCGAGTGGAGCTGCAGGACTGCGTTGTTCGGGGACAGATCGATTTTCTCGAGCAGAGCATCAGCGACCCGTTGCATGTCTCTCTGCAGAATACGGCTCTGGCACTCTCCGGCTGGGTCTTCCGGGTTGATGGATCGAAGGGGGCAACCAACAGCTATCTCTCAGACACAGGGCTGACAGCGACATTCGCTCTGGATCACGTCACCGCGATCTCAGGTTATGGTCTTTTGTCCTCGACCTCGGGTGAGCATGGTTCCATTCCGATTATCAAACTCAGTCTGAACAACTGTGTCTTCCGTGTGGAAGAACAGAATCAGCCGTTCATCGAAATCACCGGGCACGAAGAGGATGGCGAGCTGCGACAGTCGTTCGAAATTGAGGCGAGTCGAAACCGCAATTTCTTCCAGTTGACGGGGCCGCTGTGTGTGATCGAGTCTTCAACCTCTCTCCTTTCGGAAAGCGGACGAGAACTCACTGCCGAACAGCTGGGTTTGACGCTTGTCGATGTCTCATCGGATAGCCGGATCCATCTTTCGAGCGTCGTTGGGATGAATAACTGGCACTCGGTCGCACCGACCGATCTGGAACTGCGGCAGGGAGTTAATAACCCGGCCATCGGTGCCTCAGGTGACTTGCAGAATGCAGGCGTCAACTGGCAAGCGACCCGACTTCCCCGTCTCCTGCAGACCTCGACAGGCAATCCTGACAATCGGTAATTCAAACTCAGGCCTGCGCCGCTGCGGCAAGGAGATCGCGGAGTTCTTTTTGCCTTTTGAACTATCCGTTCTCAACTCGCGAAACAGCGTCATTCATCAAGTAAGCACTGCTCTGAGCGGGCACACGGTAGCGTCGACTTAAAAGCCGCCGTTCAGTCCGGACGAACCGCCGATGTTGAAGGCGCGCTTTGCGGGATTGAACTGGATCCGTCGAGCTGCTGAGGTGTTCGACGGCAGCCCAATCTCAGGCTGATGATAGAGAATGGCATCACGTCCCAGGCCTCGCAGAACGAACTGGCCACTCCGTTCATCGTAGGTCAGCTCATCGGCATTCGCGCGGAAGATGTGTCCTTCCAATTCGGTCGCTCCGGTGGCAAACACTTCGAGCATCCCGGTCTTACCGTCGCTCAACAGCCTGCGAACAAGACGCAATTGCTGGCACTTCATCCAGACGGCGTTTTCTGCCTCAGGGGTATTCTCTGAGAGCTGGTTCTGATGAAACTTCATTCGGGCCTGATCGACCGGAGCCGTAATCGCCTGAACGCGGTCATTCAGAGTCGCTTCATTCAGATTCCAGTTGCCCTCAATGTGTCCCTGGAATTTCACCCCGGAATAGCGCCATTTCGACTGCGATGGAGTCACTGGCTTATTGGCTTCTGACTTATCCGCCGGAGCGAATCGAACCTTGTCGCCGAGTGTCCAGGAGTGAATTTCACCTGGTCCCTGTCCATGAAACTCCCCGGTCGACTGATGAACTTCGAAAGAGGCGAGATTGGCGCTGCGGACGGCAGAAACCGATCGGTTCTGAAACTCAAAAGCTTCCATCACGACATGATGTTGTCCTTTGAGTGTCTCAATTGTCAGGTCGGCGGTTCTCGAAGCCGGGTCCGAGAAGGAAAGTCGTTGATTGAGTACGGCAGTCAGATCTTCGCAGAGGAGACGTGAAATACTTTCCTGATCTCGTGGCATTGAGGCGGTGATCTTCCCCCAGCACCGCATTGCGAGACCGTCAAACTGCATTCCTTCAGACCAGATGACATCCAGCTTCGAAGCATTGCTGCCTGCCTGGCCAGTGGCTCGATCGGGGATTGGAGAACTCAAGCCTCCTGGCCCCGGGACCCGTAACAGATTTTCATGCCGCGAAAGCGTGATCTTGCCTCCCCAGAGCTTG
The DNA here is from genome assembly GCA_023417655.1 of Planctomycetota bacterium. Taxonomy (GTDB): domain Bacteria; phylum Planctomycetota; class Planctomycetia; order Planctomycetales; family Planctomycetaceae; genus Planctomicrobium. Next base: position 65,177 of record JAEZFD010000044.1, read on the forward strand.
GCGGGCCCGAAGGAAACGACGGCCTGAGCCGGTTCCTGTTCTGCAGGGCCGGATTCGCCCAGCACGGTGACGTACTGCCGGAACCCGCCTCCATTTTCGGCAATGAGTTTCCTGCCGGAAATGACCAGCGGCCCCTGCATGTCACGACTGCCGACGGCCATGGAGTTACGTGGCTGATGCTTCAACTGAACAGAACCTTCTCCCACGACCTGACGGAAGTCGAGAGCCCCTGCCACGGTGTCGTGAACGAGATCGAGTTGCAGCTGATCGGCTTCAACAATCCATGGATCGGCCTCAGCGGAATCGGAGCGGGACTGGCCGCCATTCGGGTCCATCATCGAATTCGATCCCCGATTCATCTGAGTTGCCTCGATGATGCCGGGGGTGATCACCGCGTCCACGAGATTGGCTCGTGTGATCTGCAGAACAGTTGAGTCGAGGGTGAGATTTCCCTGTGCCCGTACCCGTTTCAATGCCAATGGACGATGTAACGATCCGCCGTTGGTTGCTTTCGTCTGGGTGATCTGAGGACTGCGCGGGCCATGAGTTGATGCCTGGGCCAGATCGACCCAGAGCGTGAACAGATCGGCTTTCAGGCGTCCGCGATTGGGAACTTCAACCTGCGTATCCCGTTCCAGTGAAATAGCATGACACCGGGCGGCGGGGTCAGGCAAGACTCGCAATCGCTGAGCCCAACTCGCACGCAGGGGGAGCGGTCCAAGACTTTCCTGTCGAATCTCAAGCTGTCCGGCACCACGGCATTCGAGGGCGGCGAGTTCATTGGTTTCCGTGTGCTGAAAGTCGATGAACGGCGACTTGAAAGTCATGTCTCCACGCTGGATCGACACCTGCTCCTGATCGATCAGCACGGCATGTCGTGAGACGGCGTCATAGAACAGATCCTGCATCGTGGCAGACATCTGCTGGTCTTCGGAGGTGATTTTCAGCCGTCCCCCTTTTCCCTGTAGTGTCCCCTTTGCCTGGATCGCTTTCAGCTGGAGGTTATCAAAGGCTTCCTGCGGCGATGTTTCTTGCGGTGGAAGTGACATGCCATCGGCTGCGATGACCGGAGTTTTGGGGACGAACTGCAGCCGCAACCAGTCGCAATCAATGACGTCGGTGAGTTTCACCTGATTCTTCAGAGCTTGATGCACGATATGCACCTGATCGTCGATCACGCATTCCGCTTTGACCACGTCGTAACGCAACGATCCCTCGCTGGTCAGGCGGATGTGACGAGGTTCATTCTGCTGTTGAAAGGAGGAATCGAGCGTCACATTGCGACGCAACTGCACTTGAGCAAGCCCACCGATTCGGGGCATATCACGATTGAGATTTGGGTCGGTCGATGGTTGAAACTTGAGTTCGATCTGATGAGCGGTTCCGGCGATGGTGCGCTGGTCGGTCGGCGTCGGACCGAATGCAAATTCGATGGGATAATCGCTGTAAAGCTGCAGGGCTTCTTCTTCGAACTTGAAGTTCTGGCCTTCGATCCGCAGACCGTCTGGCCCATCGATATGCACGGCTCCTTCAAGCGAGGCCCAGACGATGCGTCCCGGCTTGGCGTCTGTCAGTGAGATCGCATCATCGAAGAACGAGTTCTGGAACTTGACCTGAGCTCGCTCCGCCATCATGCGGTACGGCGGTGCGTCTGGCCGTTTGGGGTCTCTCCACAGAATCGCGACCGGTGAAATCTTCACAGTGTTGCCGGTCTCAGCGATCCGATGCAGCTCACGAAAATAGAGCGAGACAGACTGAGCAATCTGCCAGGTGTGTTCGGCGTGGTGCGTCCAGGGGGCATCCGGAAAGACGTCCATCGCCTGTTGTTCAAACAGAGCCGGGGCACGAATCGATGTCTCTGCCGCGTGGAGTTCAGGGCCGGTCGAGACGACGACGGACGTCAGCGGATTCAGAATTGCTGAATACAGGCGTGATGCCACCGCCAGTCCCGCGACGATCGTCAGACAGATCAGGAAGCGTGACATGGAGGTGGACTTCAACGAATGACGACAGGAACTGTTCGCGAGTGGATCTGGGAATGGCTCGAAATGCCGGCGAGTGGAGGATCAATCTTGAAAGGGGGAACAGTGTCTTACTGGGAACATGTCGTTGCGAGGAGCAGGGGACTATTCCCCGCATTCCTTGGGAAGCCAGCCAATCACATCGGTAATGTCGATGAGTCCAATGGGCTGGCCAGCGTCATCAACGACGGGAACCTCACTGATTCGCCGTGAGGCAAGCATGTCCACGACGTCGGACAGCATCGCGGTCGCTCGAACAGTCATCGGGTCGCGGGTCATGACTTCTGAAATGGCTTCATCAAGACCATGATCCCGACGTGCTTCCAGCAATCGTGCCAAATCGCTATCGGTGAAGATTCCGCACAGCACACCGTTTTCATCAGTCAGAAGCACGGCACCTGTTCGACGGCCGGGCCGGGCGGTGGTGGTAATCACTTCCCGGACAGTGGAAGCTGACGAGGCGATCCGCACCTGTTCGAGCGGACGCATGACTTCGGTAACAGGTTTGAGCTTCTGTCCCAGGCTGCCACCGGGGTGAAACCGACCAAATTGGGACGCACTGAAGCCACGGGCTTCAGCCACGACCAAGGCGAGAGCATCGCCGAGTGCGAGCATCGCAGTTGTCGTGCTGCTGGGGGCAAGTCCCCAAGGACAGGCCTCGCGAACGCGACCGATCTCGAGAACGATATCTGACTTTGTGGCAAGTGAATTCTGTCGGGTCGCCGTGATGGCAATGATCTTCAATCCCATATCCCGCACGCTGGGGAGGATCTGGAGAAGTTCATGTGTCTCACCACTGTTCGACAGGGCGATGAGGACATCATTCGCATGAAGTTTTCCAAGGTCCCCATGCACGGCCTCAGCGGGGTGCAGAAAATGGGATCGTGTGCCGGTTGATGAGAGAGTGGCGGTCAGTTTCTGACCAATCAGTCCCGCTTTGCCCATGCCGGAGACAACGACACTGCCCGAGCAGTTCAGAAGCGCTTCGACGGCCATACAGAAACTGGTATCGAGCCGTTTGATCTGCTCCTGAATCGCATCCGCTTCGAGCCGGAGGATCTCGCGGCCTGCGCGCAAGCGTTCAAAGTGCGAGAACGGAATCAGTCGCTGGGCAGCTAAACTCACCTGTCGGCATCCTGCGCTGGAGCTGGGACAATTCTTTCTCAGTCGAGAGCCGTCTGCTGTCTCGCCTGCCTTCGGAAGGCACTTGTCAGAAATCGGTTCGCACGCTGCAAAAAGAGCGGAATCTCCCGATTGAAAGTGCGGGGGAGTCTACCCGGGGGGCTGAAAACAGGTCAACGTGAATCCGGGGACAGACACACCCTCATCGGCAACGATTGCCGGTGTCCTGAAACGACGGAACCTGCTTCCATCCATCAGGTTGGAAGCAGGTTCCTCGAGTCTTCGGAGAATCTGGAGCGGTTGCGCGGCTCGCTGATCAGCGTTCGTCACGATTTCCGGACAGCAGCCCCAGTCGGATCACCCAGTACAGCACGACGAGAATGGACTGCAGGGTAGCCGCGACATAGGTCCACGCCGCAGCGTTCAGAACGCCTGCGACCGCCTGACCGCCATAGGCGTCGACGACTCCCATGTCATAGAGCAGGCGTTTCGCCCGATTGCTGGCATCGAATTCGACAGGCAAGTTAATCAACTGGAATACCGCAGCGGCGGCGAACCCACCGATGGCGACCCAGAAGAACAATTGGCTGAACCCGGACTTCGCAAGTTCAATTGAAAAGGCAGGCAGCAACATGCCGAGCACCAGAAAGACCATGAACCAGATCGGTCCGAACTGAGCCGCCGGTACCGCCAGGTTCCGGACCACGAGCGGGGCATACCGCTGTGCATCCTGAAGCGCATGACCTGCCTCATGGGCCGCAATCCCGACCGCAGCAGCCGTATGTCCGCTATACACATCGCTGCTGAGACGCAGCACTTTCTGGCTGGGGTCGTAGTGATCAGACAACTGTCCTGGCACCTGTTCGATTTCCACATAGTCGAGCCCGGCGTCATCCAGGATCTGGCGCGCAGCCTGAGCCCCACTGATGCGTGTTGGAACTTCCATCGCCTGAGCGTAAGTGGATTTGATTCTCCACTGCGCCCACAGCATCAACAGCATCGCTGGTGACAGGATGATGAAATACCAAGGGTCAAAGATTGGGAACATGGCTCTCTGAGTTTCGTCTCGTGAGGAGGTTCAGATGTTTCCTGCTGAACCTTCCCGCGAATCTGTGAAGGTGTCAGTTGAATCAACAGCCATTAATGCTGGCTGATCTCGCCAATTTTATACGCCCCCTGCGCTCTCGCGAAGAGGGGAAAACTGACGAAAACATTACGATTCTTGGCCACAATGAGCTGGCATGCAAGTGAGAACGTCGTAAGCGATCTATTGGATCAAATAAAATGAGGTGACGACGCCATCAACCTGCGTCGTCACCTCATCGCGAATTCAATTGGGAGCTGTCGGGCCGGAAATCGATTTCAGGATTTCTGGCAGGCACCTGTCCGAAGGTGGTGGGGGAGGACAGGCGGGAGTCGACTACTTCTTGGCGGTCTTCTTGTACTGCTCGTTCAGGTGGTTCAGGATCGGATCAGTGATGTCGTCCTGTGGCTGGTAGTACACAACCTGGCGGTTCATGTTCTGCAGGATGGCCTGTGGATTGCCAGCGTCGGCAACTTCACCGCGGTTGAAGCGGATGACCAGCGTGTACTTGTAGTAACCGGCATAGCGGTTGACCACGTCCTGAACTTCCAGGTAGATCGTCTTGTAAACTTCGGCCTGCTGGCGAACGATCTTCTGCTGTTCGACCTGGCGGAAAGTTTCCAGTTCGGTCTTCAGCTTGATCAGTTCTGACTCGATTTTGTTGTAGTCAGCGCTACCTGGCTGCAGGTTCTGGAGCGCGGTCTGGCCCTGCTTTCCCTTTTCCATCATCGCCTGAGCCTTGGCTTCTGCTTCTTCAGCAGCTTTCTTCAGGCTCGCGGTCTGATCCTTGAACTTGTCGTAGTTCTGGAAAATGTGGGCCATGTCGATCAGACCAATCTGATGAGGCGCAGCACCCGCAGCCGGTCCTTCGGCGCGAACGGTCGCTTGCGTCACAAACAGTCCAACCGCCGCCAGGGCGACTACCAATGGGTTGCACTTCTTCACGGTCACTGCACTCCTTTGCGATTCCGTATCGCCCGCGCGTCCGATTGGACACTCTTGCGCCGGCCGAAGACGAAGATGATTCATTTTCTTTTTTGACCCGTCGGGCGACCCAGCCCGGTGGTGAGCGGAAATCTCTCAATTCTTTGATTTGAGGTCAATTGGAATTCTTCCGGGCCTCACTAATTCCTCTTTTCACCCCCGTTGGCGGCACTTTCTGCCGACCTTGGAGGTTCAAATTGATCGCATATGTGCATTTGGCGCATCCTCACGGCAGAAAAATGCATGTAGATGCGATATCCCTCTGTTCCCGTTGATACGAGGAGCGGGTCCCCTGACCGACGAATTTCCGAGGATGCTCTCTGTTTCCCGAACTTTTCAGGAATCAAATCGAACAGAATTCACAAATCTGGAGGATGAAAACGAAGCAGGGGATGTCTCCTGTCTGGAGGCATCCCCTGCGGTAGATCAACCTGTGCCAATGAGAGCAAAAGTCAAAATGGTCTCATGCGCGGTCATTGATTGGGTCTTTGAAACGAGGACCTTCAGTTCTGCTCAGCCCGCTTCAACAGGGTTCTGCAGAACGCCGATTCCTTCAATGGAACCCGTCACGACATCGCCGGGTTTCAGGAAGCGGCCTTTTGCTTTGCCTACCCCAGCCGGAGTCCCCGTGCAGATGATGTCGCCGGGATGCAGCGTCATGATGTTGCTGATGAAGGCCAGAATCTCCCGGACAGGGAAAATCATTTCTGCGGTCGAACTGTCCTGTTCAACCCGGTCATTCACCGACAGCGTCATCTTCAGAGCCTGTGGGTCAGGACATTCGTCCGCTGACAGGACGCAAGGGCCCATCGGAAGAAACGTGTCATGCCATTTCCCATGCAGCCAGTCGAAGAACGCATCGCGAGGACGTGGCGTTCGCTCAGGATTCGGACGGAATCCCCGATCGGAGACATCGTTCACGATTGTGTAGCCTGCGACGGCATCCAATGCGTTCTCCGGCGTCAGGCCGAAGCTTGTTTTCCCAATGATGACTGCGAGTTCGAGTTCCCAGTCGATCTGGTCAGGGGAGCATTTCGGAATGCGAATCGGAGCCCCGGGAGCAGTGATGGTCGTTGAAGGCTTCATGAAAACGTAGGGAAATGTCTTCGCCGCGTCTTCCGGTTGACCGCCGCCTTCGCGAACGTGGTCTGCGTAGTTTCCTGCCAGAAGCAGAATCTTTCCGGGAGTGGGGACCGGGGGCAAAATCGTCAGGCCTGCAGCAGGGATCGCATGTTCGTCGATGATGCTGTCTGAGATCCGTGATCTGAGCTTCTTGGTGAGATGATGTCCTTCTCCGCCGGGCAGCAAACCCAAAAGCGATGCCGCTGGCGGCTGGAATTCCCCCAGCGCATGCGCGGCATCGATCACCGGTAGGATCCGTGTTTCATCAAGCAGGAATCCATTTTCAGGATGACCATGTCGCTGGAAGCGGCAGAGACGCATGTGAGTTTCCCTTGAGAATCAAATGGAATCGACAATCGCGCCGGACGAGAGCCGTTTGCTCTCGCATCCCTCTCACGCGGAATCTGGCAGATTGGGACGGCCCGAAATCAGATGGAACTCGATCTGACGAAGCACTGGATCAATCGTTTTCGATTGAATCTGATGAGGCGGCGACCAGGGAAACCAACGGCCACCCTGATGTTCGGTAACGGTCAGTGCATGTTCCTGATCAACGCGAACGAGAAAGAGAACGAGTGTCTTCAATACGGTGTCGTCCTTTTTACCGCCGTAACGATTTGCGCTGACAAGATACTGCTCTTCAAAGTGGAAATCAGGATCGACGAGGACCGCAGATCGCGGGATTCCCGTCTCCTCCTCCATCTCGCGCAGGGCACATTCGAGATCGGTCTCGCCGGGATCGACATGTCCTTTAGGAAGGTCCCATCTGTCGGCGTGTCGCATCAGCAGGAACGACTGAACCGGCTCGCCATAAACAATCACGACACCGCAGGATCTAGGAATGTGGGATTTGGGCATGAGATCAGGAAATGAGATTTTTCTAGTGCGGTCAAGGCTGGCGAAACGATGGTCTCTATTCACACGAGCGGTTTGACCTTCTGCAAACGGATTCGCCTGTTCCCGCCACGCGGAGATCCGCGTGGCGAGGGCGCTGGACGGAACCAACTTTTAAACCGTCTGATTCTTCTTCTTAAGCGGTTGCAGCATCGTCATCACGTCGAGAAGGGTGCCGCGGGGAGTGAATCGCACGCTCGTTGCCAGGAGGTTGTTCACCACACCGGGGATCACGAGTCGTTTTCCTCGCCGCAGAGCCCGATATCCGGCTTTCACGACATCGCTCACGTTCATGGCGTTGTGCTTGAACACTGGTGTGTCATGCATCGCTGATTCATCGCCGAATTCGGTTTTCGTCGGTCCCGGGCAAAGGCAGGTCACGGTCACTCCCGTGCCTCGCAACTCCTTCCACAATGCTTCGGAAAACGAGAGGACGAATGCCTTCGTTGCATAATAGACAGCGACATTTGGCCCCGGCTGAAACGATGCCGTTGATCCGATATTCAGGATCGCTCCGCGGCGACGGCTGCGCATTCCTGGAAGGCACAAATGCGACAACGCCACAACCGCCGAAACATTCAGCTGAATCATGTTGAGCTGACGCTGAAGCGGGATTTCATCGAATTCACCGAGCTGCCCGAACCCGGCGTTGTTGACCAGCACATCGACCTGTTTGCCAGCCTGATGGATCTGATCCATCAACTGCTGAGGAGCTTCTGGCAACGACAGGTCGCTGGTAATGATCGTACTGGTCGTTCCATAGATCGCCTTGAGTTCGGCAGCGAGGAGTTCGAGTCGGTCCCGACGCCTGGCCACCAAAATCAATTCTGATCCATCCTTCGCAAATTGCTTTGCGAATTCCAGACCGATTCCTGAGGAAGCCCCTGTGATCAGTACAGTTTCGGCCGGCATGAGTAACTCCTGGCTGATCGAGAACCAACACGTCCCGGTTCATGAAAACTCGAAAATAACGCTTTTGTCGATCCGGATGTTACCTGTTCTCTGATCGCCCGTGTACTTGTTCTTTTGCGAAAATCATCAGGCTCAGGGGAAGGATGCCGGAGTCCGTCGCAATCTTTGCCCGAGTGAAAAGTCAGGAAGAAATCAACGTCATTTGTTGAGTTCCTGAGAGATCGGGGGAGTGCTGACTTCTCTCGCGACGACTATAATTAGATTTGATATCGCCGAGAGGTTTGACATCTTTTCTTGTGGAATTCGGACAGGTCAGGGATTGAAATGAGTCGTCTTTTAATTGCGATCGCAGCCATCGTCGTTCTGGCGATTTCTCTGCTGACGATTGTTTCTCCCCGGCCGCAGGGCTCATCACACGACCTCGAAAAGCTCTCACAGATCCGCCCAACGCAGGGTTGGTATCAGGAACGGGTTTTCAATAATCCCAAACCGGTTCTGGTCGACTTCACCGCCACATGGTGCGGTCCCTGCAAGATGCTGAACCAGACTCTGGCGGAACTGGAACAGAAATACGGCGGCCAGTTTGAAGTGGTGAAGATCGATGTGGATGAGCATCCGGACCTCGCCTCAATGTTTCAGGTCGACGGAATTCCCTTCGTGATGGTCTATCATCAGGGGAAGGTCGTCGCGGCTGAACAGGGGATGGTCTGGTATGAGGGAATTGAAGGATTGCTGAAGCCGTATCTGGGGAAGACGCCGCCGACCGCAGCCTCTCCAGATGCTTCGCAAACGACAGCGAAAGTCGATTCAACGCAGGAGTCAGCCCCACTGGCAACTCCTGTCCCTCAAGTCGAGACGCCTCAAGAGCCTGCGGCGACAAAGTAACGGGGCAGATCGGCAAACTCACGAGTTCACTCTGGCGACTCAAAAAAGAAAAAGGGGAAAGCCGATTTCGGAATCGGCTTTCCCCTGACTGTTTTGAGCGATCCGTTGTGAGGGCAACTTGCGTCGAGGATCTGTCGAGGCTCTTTTGTGTCTCAGGTCCCGGATCAGACGTGGCGGAGTGCTTCAATTGGATCGAGTCTGGCAGCTGATCGGGCGGGGTACACGCCGAAGACGAGACCGGTAAACACCGAGAAGCCGAAGGCGACCGGCAGGCTCCAGATGGCGATTTGCGGAGTCATCTCCAGGAACATCTTGCTCATGTCCGAGGTCGCTGCCCCGGGGCTTTCCATGACATAGTTGGTGACGATGTACTTAATGCCGGTGAAGGCAATCGGAGTACATAATCCGGCTCCCATCCCGATCAATCCGCCGGTTCCTGACAGCACCACGGTTTCGACAATAAACTGCTGGGTAATGTCCCGACGTCGGGCTCCCAGAGCACGTCGAATTCCGATTTCCCGGGTGCGCTCGGTGACTGTCGCCAGCATGATGTTCATGATGCCGATCCCCCCCACCAGCAGACTGATGCCGGCGATGGACCCGAGCACGACATTGAAGATGTTCCGCAGCTGGTCGGCCTGCTTCAGCAGTTCGAGTGGAACTACGACAGCGACATCCCGCTTCACGGCATGGGTGCGCTGCAGAGTTTCCCGGACAACCTCCGCGGTGGGAATCACATCATCGACATTGGCGACCTTGAGAGTAATCTGGTCATAGATCACAGATTCAGCCGAGAACGAACCGGAGGTCCGCTTAACGATCAAGTCGTTCGTGTTGATGCGACTCTGGAAGGTCGACAGGGGAATATAAACGTCTTTGTTGTAGTCCTGGCCGGAGAGACTGCCTCCCACTGCGGCCGAGGCCGTTCGTTCCTGCATAATGCCGATAACGGTATATGCTCGACTGAGAATCTGAATTGATTTTCCGAGTGGATCTTCACGGGGAAAAAGGAGTTGAGCGGTCTCATGCCCGAGCACGACGTTGTTGGCACGAGTCCGTTCATCGTGGTCAGAGAGAAATCGACCTGACGCCACTGTGAGGTGGTTCATGTCGAGATATTCGGGAGTGCAGCCCACGATTCGGGCGTAAAGAGTCCATTCGAGATAACGGACATCCAGCGCGACTTCACGAACCGGCACCAACCCGGTGACCGTCGGCAGAGTCCGGGCGAGGACGCGATGGTCGTCCCGGTTCAGACCGTATCGCAGGACGCGGGCTCCCCCGGAGCCGGAAGTGGCGGCTTCTTCAGGTGGCTTAACGCTGCGGACGATGATGTTGGTCGCCCCGAGCTGCAGCACCTGTTCCTGCGCCTGTTTGCTCGCGCCTTCTCCGATCGCGAGCATCGCGATAACGGAAAACACTCCGAACACGATCCCCAGCATCGTCAGCCCTGACCGCAGCTTGTGCAGCAGCAGGCTTTTGAAGGCCAGTCGAATGGTGCGAATAAACTGGGACATAGATTAAGGTGGGATGCAGTGGAAGAAGGGAGGAATCAGGGGACCAGACGTTCCTTGAAGATTCCATGTCCGGCGATGACGCCGTCTTTCATGAAGATCTGTCGTTTGGTCTGTTCGGCAACGTCTGGTTCGTGGGTCACCATGATGATTGTCCGGCCTTCGGCATTCAATGCCTTGAGCATGGCCATGATCTCATCGCCGGTTTTCGAATCGAGGTTCCCGGTCGGTTCATCGGCCATAATGATGGCAGGATCATTGATCAACGCCCGGGCAATCGCGACACGTTGCTGTTGACCCCCGGAAAGTTGAAACGGTCGGTGATCGAGTCGCTCTGCCAGTCCGACTTTCGCCGCCACATCGAGAACCCGATTCCGGTCTTGAGCGCTGATCGGCGGATAACCCGGCCGATAGAGCAGCGGGACCTCGATGTTCTCCAGCACTGTGTACTGGGGGATCAGGTTGAACGACTGGAAGATGAATCCGATGAGGCTATTGCGGATGGAGGAGAGTTCATTGTCGTCCAGCTGGGCGACATCTTTTCCTCGCAGAATGTATTTGCCCTTGGTCGGACGGTCGAGCCCCCCCAGCAGGTTCAGCAGGGTACTCTTCCCACTTCCTGATGAGCCCATGATCGACAGGAAGTCCCCCTGCGGGATCTCCATGGAGACTCCACGCAGCGCTTTCACCTGGACAGCGCCCAGATCATAGTACTTGTGCAAATCCACAAGTTCGGCGGCAAGTTCCATAGCAGTTTTCAAACAATAGCCACGTCGGCGCGGCTGGTTTCGGAATCGAAGTCCCGGGAGTGGGATTTCAGGAAAGGCTTCCGTATTGGGGGGCTGTTTTTCGCTTGCTAACTCGCCGTCGCTCAAATGAACAACGACTTCTAAACAATGACATTCGCAGGCGAGAAACAATTGGAGGTCGGCCGGTAATAAGGACCGACCCATTTCTGGTGGAGAGGCGAGGTGACCTCTCCGGCAGGGGATCAAGGAATAGGATCCGGCGATGGCTCACTGTTAGAATCATCACCAGATCGAAGCGACATTCACAATATTATTGGCGTTGAGATTATTGACGGGGAGGCCGTCCCGCGGCCAGTTCTGCAGGACTCAACTTTCCATCGCCGTTTTTATCCAAAGTCGCAAAACGCTCTTTCATCCCGTCTGGTGCTTCGTCCTGGCTGATGACGCCGTCTGAGTTTTTATCAAATCGGGCGAAAAATGATTCGGCGCCACCCGCTCCCGGGGGACCACCTGCGGCCGGCTGAGCTGCTGCGCCGCCGGGTCCACCAACGCTTGGAGGAGCAACTGCACCTTCAGGTCGACGTCCCGGACCTCCGGCGGCTGGCGGGCCCCCTGCTGCGGGGATGCCAACGGCGCCGTCAGCTCCCTCTTTCAACCGTGCCGCGTCCAGTGCCGACTGGGCTTTGGAATGAGCAGCGTTGAGTTCAGATTCGAGGGCAGCGATCTCATTGGCATACTGAGACCGCGGATTCATGATGATCCGTTCGCCTTCCTGAATCCCCTCCAGAATTTCCAGGTGGGACTGATTGGCGGCTCCGACTCTCACAAATCGACGCTCAGGGGCTCCACCGTTGTAGACAAAAGCGACCTGCTTGTCGGACACATTCACGATAGCCTGAATCGGAACCAGCAAGACATCCGTCCGGCTGTCGACGAGGATCTCTACCTGTGAGGTCAGGCCCGGCCGAAGACGACGAATTTTTTCCGGAGCATCAGTGAGCTTGACCTCTGTCTGGTATTCACGCAGGTCGGTGTTTGGCCAGCTGCCTGACATCGGCACCGAGGAAACATGTGCGATTTCGCCGTTGTAGATCTCGTCAGGGTAAGCATCCACTCGAACGCGTGCCTGCAGGCCTCGACGGATGGAACCGATGAGAGACTCATGGATTCGGCAGTCGACTTTCATCTGCGTGACGTCAGGCAGGTTGATGATGGCCTGACGCTCGCGGACTGTGGCACCTGCTTCAATCACAATCTGGTTCGAGCTTCTTCCTCCGCCGCTTGACATGCTGGCATACACCACTTCCCCGTCCTGCGGGGCGCGGATGGTACAGGCATCAATCTGGTTCTGCAGACGGACGAGCTTTTCCCGCTCGACGTCATAGGTCAGGCGCGTGGCGTCAGCTTCCTTCTCACACTGGGTTTGTGCTGAGGATGCCTTCAAACGGACTCGGGCGAGTTCTCGTTCCGATTCCTTGGCGTTTGCCTTGAGCTCCGCAATCATTCGCTTGTAGGTGAAGTTTTGCAGCACATTCAGCAGTTCTTCCGCTCCCTGGAGCTTCAGTTGTGACTGCTGATAGGCAATCCGTGAGGCTTCCAGTTCGTTCTGGCTGGCATACCCTTTTTTCACCTGACCAGCGGTGAACTCCATTGTGTCTTTTGCACGAATCCGTTCCTCGTTGGCGAGTGCGACGTCACCCTTCAACTGTTGCTCCTGCTGGGGGTATTCGCCTTTCTCGTATTTTTCGAGATCGAGAATCGCCAGTTCAGCTCGCAGGTTGGCGGCAGCGATATCGCTGTCGTTCTGCGTTTTTTGAATTTCCAGCTTTTCCCGGGCAGTCGCCATCGCCGCTTCGGCCTGAGTCGTCGTGATTTCCTGCTGCTTGGCGCTTTCTTTTAGCGCCGAGGAATCGAGTTCACAGACGACTTCGCCGGTCGTGACCCATGTCCCTTCCGGAACAATGCTGATGATGGTTGTTGTGCCTTCTACCAGACTGGTCAGCGTGGCGTTCTTGCGGCTATCGAGAAATCCCTGAACGTTCAGACTGATGAGAAACGGTCCGCGTCGTGCCGTTTCGATGATCAGATTCTTTGGCACCGGCTTTTCGGATCCGTTCTGACCCAGGGATGACCACCACTCCGGCTTCAGCAGTCCCTTCGCCCAAGCGACTCCTCCCGCTCCCGTCAGTACGATCACCAGCAGGATCCAGATACTGATCCGGCCTGTTCGGGAAGTTTTCGATGGAATTTTTGGCATTGAACAGACTCCGATAGTAAGGATCGACCCACATGCCGTCCTCACCAATCTCCATAATACCCATGTCTCGATAAATGTTCAGCCGATTTCGCTCGTAGTTGGTCCATGTCTGGATCAGCTGGTTCTGCGAATTCAACAACGTCGACAGGGCTGTTTGCAAGTTTGTCCCTGAGAGCCCGCTTCCGCGGCTGCTGCTGGAACCCGCAGCGACCGGGGCATTGCTCTGCTCGACAGCAGAGTCGTACTGTAAAGCGGCCAGACGCACGGCTCTACGGGACGTTTCCATATTCTGACGCAGCACGAACAGCTGACGCCAGGCGTTTCGCACTTCCTGCTTCACTTCATCTTCTGCCAGCATATAGGCCCGGCGGGCTCGCTGGTAGTTGATTTGAGTGGTTCGATACACGTTTCTTTCATCAATCTGATCGAGTGGGGCTGTAAAGGCGACACCCGCTCTCAGACGGCTCTGACTCCCTCTGAAATCCAGAGGTTTGTTCCCGATCGGCGTGGCGATGTCTCCATCGACGACGACGCTCAGCCCCGCCAGAAGTGCGTTGGCGGCAATTTCCATTTTACGCCGTGCATCCATAACCTGTGCACGGGCGTTCATCAGATCGACTCGATTGTCCAGTGCGATGGCGACCGAATCCTGCATTGCCATCTCAAATGGTTGCAGCTCAATGAGTTCCACCCGGACGATCACCTGAATGACCATCATGTTCTGCGTGACTTTGACCAGTCTTTCTCGCAGAATATTCAGGTCTTCAAAAACTCGGGCGAGTTCTTTGGGGCCTAAGTCCGTTCTCTGAAGCGTTTTCGCTGCCTCAAAGACCGACTTCCGAACTCCTTCGAGATCGGCTTCAGCTCGGGAAAGAGCAAATCGGGCTCTTTCCAGTTCCGCATTCAGCGATTCGCTGGCCGCCTCTCCCAGTTCCAGTCGTCGCCGGGGAAGTCGCTCCTGTACGCGAGCGACGTCATTGAGGACAACTGCCATTCCTCGTCGTTCGACCTGATCAATCAACGCCAGGAATTCGGCATAAAGTTGACGGACGTTTTCGTTGGTCAGGTTCTCTTCATCCAGAGAGCCGTAACGGAGAACGAAGGCTTTCGTTTCCCGTTCCAGATCACTGACTTCCGGGGCGATGATCTCGAACTGCTCGAGCATACTGTCATCGAGGGTCATCTTGATGTCAGTGCGAATCCCCAGCAGGATCTTGAAACTGTCGAGATCGTTCTGGAGGTTCAGTTCCTGATTTCTCAGGTTCACGACGTTGGACGCCAGACTGGACTGCAGTTTCAGAACGTCGAGAGTCGCAACTTCGCTCTGCAGGGCCGAGATCAGGTTCTGCACTGCAACTTGAAACACCGGATCGTCGCTAATGTTCTGCAGTAATTCGATTTCGCGATCAGTCACCTCCTGTCGGGAACTCCAGCGGAGCAGGTGAGTCTCGGGGTAGTAGACCAGTTTTCCTCTGAGTTCGGCGGGGAGGTTCTCTCTGACGAATGGTCCGCCGGGCCATGCGGCAAGGTCAACACTGTTGTACAGTTTCCCCAGTGAGGCCTGTGCCAGAAGACGTTCAACCTGTTCTTCGAACTGGGCGATGTTCCCGCGGAGGTTGCGGATCACCTGCATCTGCTGCATCAGGGCGAGATATCCACGAGTTCCGCCCACCACATCGGTAAAAATCTCCTGACGCAATCGGGCCAGGATGCGTGCTTCGTAAAGAAGATTTCGTTCGGTCTGGGTTAATCCTTCGAGACCCACCTTTCGGCCGGCTCCGAAGAGAAGGGGCTGAACGAGTGAGAATGACAGATTCGAGACGGTCTGAGTCTGATTGCCGCCACTGAACAGCCACAGTGTGTTGTTCGCGAATTCGACGGCCCACTGCGTTCCAGCGGGAAGCAGCTGACTGACTCCGCCGGCGACACCGGCCGCGACATTGTCCCCAGGTCCGCGCGGAACTCCTGTCACGGTCGCGTCTGCGACGGGCTCGATGCCGTTGGCGCCGAGATAGCGAACACCGAACTGGAACCGCTGGAAGGTGACGGCCAGCGCGGCGAGATAGACGTTTTCGATGCCGTACTGATAGTCGCGATTATTCAGCTGGGCGAGTTCGACTGCCTGCGGAAGTGTGACATTGGGCAATTCCGGCAGGGGAGGGACGATTTCGCCCGTCAATGGATCAACGTTATCCGTGCTCCAACCGAAATTCGCGAGCCACTGCGGATTCTCGACAGTCATGCTGTCGCCGAACTTGTGCCAGCCTTTGTAGCCCTGCCATCCATCGACCCAGTTCATATAGACATGGGCAGCACCGTCGTCCGGAGGAAGCGGTTCGCAGTCAGGATTGTATGGCGAATAGAAGCGGCTGCGAGGATCCGCATTAACGTCCATTCGCGGCAACGCCCACCGGGGATCGTTCAGCTTCTCCGTAATCGACTGATAGGTGTCGCGATCGGCCTGTTCGCGCCAGAATGTCCGTGAACATCCTGGCATCATCAGTGAGGCAAAGGTGCCGAGCGAAAAACAGGACCAGAGATAGCGACGTCTGAGATTTCCAAAGAGAGACATCAGGCGATGCTCCTTTCTTCGGCGAGGCGAGCAGTCAGGCGTCCGAGGACAGTGCGAATGGCGTCAATCTCCTGGTGAATAGATGGGGTGAGCTGGTCTTCAGGAGACCCGCTGACCAACTGTTCCACCTCACGATGAATCTGCTGAATCCGATCGCATTGACGCTCACCCTGTTCGGTCAGAGTCAGGACGGTTTTGCGGCGGTCGATCGGAGATCGCTCTCGCATGATCAGGCCCTCCGCTCTCATCCGTTCTACAACGCAGCACAGATTCGACTCGGAGATGGACAGCAGTTCTGCCAGCTCTGACTGGGTGGAGTTGCGGCGCCCGCCCCCCAGCGCTTCCAGAATGTTGACTCGCACTTCGCTTAATCCTGATTCCGCGTAGCGATCCGTGAGATGCTTGCGGAGTTTGCGGGAAAGCTGGTTCCAGGAGCCGAGCCAGCTTTGACCGGAGGGGAGATCGGGCGGGATGTACATCACAAGACAGTCCGAGGAAGAGTTGTTTCTCTCCTCAAATGATTCGGAATTGAACCATTCAGACCTGCATTGAATCTGTGGACTTTGTGGATTATGTCGATATTTGAGGCTGGGTGGGGCCTGACTGGCTGCAGCGATTTGCACCATTGACCTTCAGGTTGCCTGGAGGGTCGATTTCGCTTTTTCAGTCAAAAATCGAAGAAGACACTCAAGTTCCATGGTCCGTTGAAATTGCGGAGCAGAACAGTCGGCGACCAGAGAGCTCACGGAGTGATTCCGGTGCATCTTTCTGAGCAAGTTTCCGTACTCAGCCCTAATTTCCCTCAAACTCTTCTGATTTTGTCGGGAGCGCCCTTGCGACCGGATTTTCTGGCATGAAGCGAAAGGTTTTCGCTATCCACGCCTCTTTTCTGAAACTTTTACTGGCCTCAGACCGCCTGCCTTCTGTTTTCGGCGCATTGTTACTGCGATGGAGTCTCGAACAGATTTGCCGCCGGTGCGATGAGATCGCTCACAGGTAAGGGGTACGGATGTATCCCTGATTTGAGGCAGAAATTCCCAATGAGTGAGAATTTCTCCGGTGGCTGCAGGGTCCCCTCCCCGAAGCTTTGAGAAAAACAGGAGAAGATCTATGAAGGATGAATTTGTCACCACGACAGAGCGCGGCTCAAGGCAGCGCATCAGCCCCCGGCGTGTCGGCACTGATCGTCGTCAGCAACTCAAGAACGAATTTGAAGCTCCGGAGCGTCGCGTCAGCGAACGGCGAAAAGTGGAACGCCGCCGCCAGATTGACCCGACCACTTGCGAACGCGACTACAAGCCGGACGAAGTCGAGTTTATGCGTGCCATGGATGACTACAAACGACGGAGCGGTCGGCAGTTCCCCACCTGGAGCGAAGTCCTCGAGGTGATCCGCGATCTTGGATACCGCAAGGTCGCCGCCCCTTCGACAACTTTCGAGAACCTTTCTCGCTGAACATTGATCTCGATTCGATCGAGAGCAGGCAGGATCTCTTCCCGGGCGATCCCGCTGAGAGAGATGGAGATTCTCTCGTCTGCTCTCCACTGATTTCGAAATGTCTGTTGCCACTGATGCAGCCTGCGATTCTTCGCGGGCTGCGTTCATTTCAACCGCTTGCATTCGTTGTTACGCTGCGCTGGCCTTTGAGGAATGAACCCGGCGTTTCAGCGGATGGTCATGGACAACGCGATCAAGGATTCTGTGCGTTACCCGGTTGTGGTGATTGGGGGCGGTCTCGCCGGAATCGCTGCTGCGACCGCTCTGGCCTCCGGGCACATTCCTGTCACTCTGCTGGAGTCGCGTCCGCAACTCGGAGGGAGAGCGACGTCTTATGTCGATCGGGAGTCGGGGGAAACCATCGACAATTGCCAGCATGTCAGCATGGGCTGCTGCACAAACCTCAGGCATCTCTGCGAGTCTCTGGGCCTGAATGACGCCTTTCAGACGGAGTCACGTCTCGATTTTATTGGCCCAGACGGCACCTGCACCCCATTCACTGCAGATTCACTTCCCGCTCCGTTTCATCTGACCCGATCTTTTTTGCGACTCCCTTATCTCTCCTGGAAAGAGAAGTGGCGGTTTGCATTGGGGGTGCGAGCGCTCGCTGCTGCAAGACCTGAGCAACTTCAAGGGAAGAGCTTTGCGGAATGGCTGCGGGAGCATCATCAGACTGACGCATTGATGCAGAATGTCTGGGAGGTCGTCCTTGTCAGTGCTCTCAGTGAGTCACTCGATCGGATCGATGCGCTCTATGCTCGCAAAGTCTTCGTCGATGGCTTTCTCGCAAACTCCCAAGGTTGGAAGGTCGAGATTCCCCGCTTCAATCTCGATGAGTTGTACTCAATCCGCGTCAGTTCCTCCTTACGCAACCACGGAGTCACGGTTCACACCCAGAGTCGGGTTTCGCGAGTCGTCCCAACGGACCACGGGGCGGAAGTGACACTGGCAGACGGCTCTATTCTGCTCGCTTGCGATGTTGTTCTTGCGGTCCCGCAGCATCAGGTCGCCAGTCTGGTCGAAGGTGTCGATTCCCTGAAAGGGCTTGTCACTCAAAGTCAGCAGTTGGAATCAGCACCAATCACCAGTGTTCATCTCTGGTATGACCGCCCGTTGACGGATCTTCAGCACGCAGTCCTTGTCGGGAGGTGTGGACAATGGTTATTTAATCGAGGAATTCGTCTGCTATCTGGCAGAGAAACTTATTACTATCAAGTCGTCATCAGCGCTAGCAGGCAGTTACGCCAGCTTTCACAAGACGAAGTGATTCAGATTCTCGATGGTGAGTTGCAGGAAATCTGGCCGGGGGCAGGGGCGCGGCTGATTCACTCGCGGATGATCACGGAAAAAAGGGCCGTCTTCTCCGCATTGCCGGGAGTCGATCAATTCCGTCCTGTGCAGCAGACAAATGCTCCGAACATTCAGGTCGCAGGCGATTGGTCTCAAACGGCCTGGCCTGCCACGATGGAAGGGGCCGTGATCAGCGGGTATCTTGCGGCGGAAAATATCTTTCGCCGACATGGACAAATTCAGAAATTTGTTCAACCGGGACTGCCGGTTTCTGCGTTATCACGTTTGCTTCTGAAACTTTGATGTTTCGTGTTGAATGACCATCCTTGACCGCATGAAATAGAGACGCTCGGCTATGAGTCATCAAGACGCAAATCGGCATGCTTGGGATCAACTTGCTCGTGCGAACAGCCAGTTTGCTGCGGTCGCGACCGATCAGGAGTGTGCACAACCGCTCCTGACGCTCGATAGTCGCGGGTGGCTCCCGGGTTCGGTCGCGGGGCTCGACGTCTTATGTCTTGCGGCCGGCGGAGGTTGGCAGTCGATTCTTTATGCGAGTGCAGGGGCACGCGTCACTGTTCTCGATCTGAGTCCTGAGATGCTCAAGCGGGATCGCGAAGAAGCCGCCAAGCGAGGACTGCAGATCCGTGTGATTCAGGGCTCTATGGATGATCTGCTTGAATTGCCGGAGGCAGGCTTTGATATTGTGCACCAGCCGGTCAGCTCATGCTATGTCCCTCGAATTCGAGATGTTTATCTACAGATCGCACGTGTACTGAAAGATCGCGGACTCTATATCAGTCAGCATAAGCAGCCAACGAGTCTGCAACTGGTTGATCGCGATGAGCGGAATCGTTATTTGCTTGGAATCTCTTATTATCACGCCGACCCGTTACCTTTGGTAAAAGATCGCGCCTATCGAGAACCGGGCGCCGTCGAATATCTCCATCGTTGGGAACAGCTCGTCGGCGACCTGTGTCGTTGCGGCTTTGTCATTGAAGATCTTGTTGAGCCCCGCCGTGGAGATCCCACAGCCAAGCCTGGGCACTTCCGCCATCGCGGTATGTTCGTTGCGCCTTACGTCCGGATTAAAGCCCGACGAATGCGTCAGCCGGCTGATCAGGGACGTTCTCCGGTCTGGGTTCCGGATCGCCCAGAGATCTCTGGGGAAAATGGTTCTGCCCCTCCCCCCCCGCCTTCGTCCCCGCAATAATTCCTTTGGGGAGTACCAGTTTGCGGTTTCCTTCTGTGAGCAGGTGACTCTTCTGATGCGGAGCAGAAAGCGACGATCAGGGCGAGCGGCTGCGCTGAGTTCAAGTGGAGACTCCGCTACAGCGTCCGGCAGGGCAGTTCGCTCTCCCCCGTGCCCGGCTGCGCGCGTCTCGACTGTTGAAAGACTCGATTCTGCGTGGGGAAGACGGGCAAATTAAAAAGCAAAATGGTCTACGTCGGCTGGAGCGACCCATCCACATTCAATCGGGTGGACGCGCAGTGGGGCGAACTTTGGCTCGCACAGGACGCGAAGGCTGATTAATCCGGTTTGCGTGGATAATCAGCATTCGTCGCATGACCGCTTCGAGTCGCAGTGTCTGCCGGTCGGCCTACGGTGATCTGACACCGAATTGCGTTTTGTATATGAACTTACCCCTTTTTCGGAGGAACAATCCCTCTATGAGCTGTTGATTGCAATAGTATCGAAGGGGGGAGAAGGCGTGGCTCTCCCGGTTGTTGTCTGATTTTGTTTGTTCGCCAACGGGAAGTTCAAGCTCCATGAATGTCGTTGTGATTGGCACGGGGTATGTCGGGCTGGTGTCGGGAACTTGTCTCGCAGATAGTGGGAACAACGTGACTTGTGTCGATATCGATGCAGGCAAGATCCAGCGGCTGCAGGAGGGGGATATCCCCATCTTCGAACCCGGTCTGGACGAGCTGATTCAACGGAATGTCGAAGCCGGCCGACTAAAATTCACGACGCAGGCGGCCGACTGTGTTCCTTCGGCGCATTGCATTTTCATTGCTGTCGGCACTCCCCAGGATGAAGATGGCTCGGCTGATGTGAAATACGTCATGGCCGCCGCCGAGTCGATTGCTCCATATTTGAAGGAAGATGCCGTCGTCGTCATCAAGAGTACTGTTCCCGTCGGAACCAACCGGGCAGTGAAGGCTCGGCTTGATGAATTGACCGGGCGGGATGTGAATGTGGCGTCGAATCCCGAGTTCCTCAAAGAAGGCTGTGCGATCGACGACTTCATGAAGCCGGATCGCGTGGTGATCGGCACGACCAATGCCGAGGCCGCAGAGGTTCTCCAGCAGTTGTATGCGCCGTTTCTGCGAACCGAAAAGCCCCTCCTGAAGATGGGGCTCGAAAGTGCAGAGATGACCAAGTATGTCGCCAACTGCATGCTCGCAACCAAAATCAGCTTCATCAACGAAATGGCCAATCTGTGCGAACTGGTCGGAGCGGATATTAACGATGTCCGGCGCGGTATCGGGCACGATCAGCGAATCGGCTTCGCCTTCCTGTTTCCCGGCGTGGGCTATGGCGGTTCCTGCTTTCCGAAGGACGTGCGAGCCCTCCGCGCAACGGCCAGGAATCTGGGCTTCGAGACCTCACTGCTGCATGCCGTCGATGAGGTCAACCTCGCGCAAAAGCAGGTTCTGTTCAACAAGCTCTCAAAACACTTCAATCATGAACTTGCCGGTCGGAAAATCGCCGTCTGGGGACTCGCGTTCAAGCCGAAGACGGACGACATCCGGGATGCCCCGTCGCTCGAGTTGCTGAGGAAACTGGTCGCCGCTGGAGCAGAGGTTCATGTGCATGACCCGGTCGCGACGGAAAATGTGAAGCGAGTGATGGGAGATGCCGTCACCTATCACGATCATCAATACGACACGCTCTCCGGGGCCGATGCGCTAGCCATTGTCACGGAATGGAACGAGTACCGGAATCCCGACTTCGACTATCTCAAGCATAAAATGAAGGCGGCAGTGATCTTTGACGGCCGAAACCTCTATGATGCGGCTCGGATGCGAAAGCTCGGAATCCAGTATTCCGGAATCGGAGTCGCTGCAAAGTGATGCTGGCAGAGAGTCGTCCTCAAATCATCTGATTGGAACCTGCTGCACCACCCCACCATGATGGTGCGTGGTGGAGCAGCAGTGACCTCAGGGGAGGAGACTGACTCAGTTCTGCAGTCCGAAATCTTCGATTCCTGAATTCACTCCGGCTCTCGTAGCTCAACTGTGACGGTGAGACACCGAGCGCTCAGGTTCGCGAAAGTCTCCCGGAATTTCAGAACCAGACACTGGTCCGCTGGTATTCGGGGTTTGTTGGATTCGATGACAATGCAAGATCGCGGTCAGCCAACGGCAGGCAAAGTCGATGCGTCCCGAAGTCAACAGGCCGAAGCGGAGGCTCAGGCAATTCAGAGCCTGTCCGTCGCCTATCGCAAGATGCGCGAGGAGATTGGCAAAGTCATTATTGGGCAGGATGAGGTTGTTGATCAGCTCCTCATTGCCTTGTTCAGTCGAGGACACTGCCTGCTGGTGGGCGTTCCCGGGCTCGCGAAGACGCTGCTCGTTAGTACGGTCGCTCGCATTCTGCAGCTCTCTTTCCGGCGGATTCAGTTCACGCCAGACCTGATGCCATCAGATATCACCGGCACTGATATTCTCCAGGATGACGCAGAGACCGGGCGGAAGGTCTTCCAGTTCATGCCGGGACCGATCTTCACTCACATTCTCCTAGCGGATGAAATCAACCGCACCCCGCCCAAGACACAGGCGGCTTTGCTGGAGGCGATGCAGGAGCGTCACGTGACGGTGGGAGCCCAGACCTACGGGCTACCAAATCCCTTCTTTGTTCTGGCCACTCAGAATCCGATTGAACAGGAAGGGACCTACCCGTTGCCGGAAGCGCAGCTGGACCGCTTCATGTTCAATACGGTTGTCCGCTACCCGACTGCGGACGAGGAATTACAGATTCTCAAGCGGACGACGGGCAATCAGAAGCCGAAGCTCGAACCCGCCCTGACCGGGGAGCAGATCATTGCTCTGCAGGAGGTGGTTCGCCGCGTTCCTGTCGCGGATCATGTTTTCGAATACGCGCGCGACATTGTTCGGGCCACCCGACCGGGAGAGGCCGATGCTTCGCCGATGGTCAAGAAGTATCTCTCCTGGGGGGCAGGTCCCCGGGCGGGGCAGTATCTCATTGTTGGAGCAAAGGCCCGGGCGATCCTGGAAGGGCGATTTCATGTCTCGACAGAAGACATTCGAGCAATCGTCCGCCCCGTACTGCGTCACCGCATCCTGACCACCTTCCAGGCCGACAGCGATGGGGTCTCGGTGGATGATGTGATCAGCCAGCTGGTCGAGTCCATTCCGTCCCCATTGGATCCAGCTCGAAAGAAATCCGTCAGAAAATGATGGACGGCCTCGTCAGGCTGGCGACGGCAAGTCACGCTTAAGAAAAGACGGGCAGTCGACGAGGCACTCCGCCAGAGTTCGAACTGAGGGGCGGTCGATGAGGCGGGAGAAATCTGCCGCGGCTGTCGTGCGGGATCAGCATGCCGACATACCGAGAAGGCACGCCTCAAAAAGAAAACGGTCACCACCAGTGCAGGTGATGACCGTTTGAGTGGAGGATAGCGGGCTCGAACCGCTGACCTCTTGCATGCCATGCAGCTTGATTTGAATCAGCTGAGAACACTTCTACCGCATAATTCCTGCAGTTTAGGAAACTTTGCCTTCGGTGCAATACCACTCACTACCACACTTCGGCGAATCGCCAAAACACTGGGAATCGTGGTAGGTCGTGGCAGTATTGTGGTAGTCGGTGGTAGTCACCGAAATGCGGAGCACGATGTCCAAACGAAAAGGCCCCCTCACTATGGAGGGGGCTCCGGGGCAGGGTTACTTCAGATCGTCGAGGCCATATGAAGTCTCGAAAGCGGAGTCTTCTGAATCCTCGACGTGGATAACGACGCTGTGTCCGCCTCGCTTCCCGGCTTGAGTCTTCGGGGAGATATCGTTGATGTAGTGGACCACTTTCTTAACGGCAAAGCGTCGCACGGGCGGCTCACCAATGTCACCCAGATTGAAAGAGTGGAGTTCAATCAGGTCCCCCACATTTGGGGTGATTTCCAATCGCACCGGAAAGCTGTTGTGATGCTGATCAAAAATTCGGGCGTTCTCTTCGGCAATGGACATTTCTCGTTTCCTATGGCTTCAGATGAATGGTTGGCTTCTTCTCTCGACGGCTTCCCCGGCAGCGAAAGCGACCGGGGGCGGTAGGACCTAGATCAGCTGGCTTTCTTGTCTTCCAGCTTTCGCCACAGCTCGGGCGGGAGAATCAGTTCATACTTCTCGATGATGGTCGAGCCAGGGTTACATCGCTTATGGGGAAAGAATCTCGCCGCAATCGGATTGAACCCCTTGGGAAGGTGGAGCTGATTGCGGAGATTCTTTCTCGCGGTTCTCACGTGAGTTTTAATTGACCATTTCTGTTGTTCTGGCGTGTGATGCTGTGATTTCCCCAGCACGTCCAGCAACATCTCAACGGAGGCGACGCAGTCATTCTCTACCAAGGCCCGAACAACCTTGAGGGCTCCGGGCTGCAAGGCAACCATACGCTCAGCGATGACGACCCCGTGAGGCGCAAACTGAAATGCTTCTCGAGGGGGATTCACTGGAACCACGAAATCAGTTGGAACGAGAATCTGCTTTCGGACCTCCTGCAACATTCGCGACGCCTGTTTGATGCCGTGTCGGAACGTCAGAGGTGAAGCCATCTTCTCGATCGCCGGACGCAGTTCTGGAAGGGCATTCAGGTAGCTGCGTTCGGTGACATTCGTCGGGGCGTGCAACAGCATGACCTTCCCCATGCCTGGAGCAACCGCATCGATTTCACTGCATGCCGTTCGCCGCAGATCATGAAGGCCGAACTGCACCCCGGCATGCTCGCGAAGTTGCTGCAGGAGTTTTTCATAGATCCAGTATCGGGCCAACGAGAAGATCAGCTCTGAGTCGGATGTTTTCCGTAATCGCTCCAGGTGATTGACAAGCACAGGATGCAACGGAAGATCCGCTTCCACGCCGGTCTTGTTCAGCTTGACGAATAAAGTCTGATTCTTGAGGTCGAGATCGGACCATTTTGCTTTGAAGATGTCGGCCGATCTTAGGGCCGTGAAGTAGGTGAACACGAGCAGGCATTGCCACCAGCCGGCCGGATCGACAATCCGTCTTGCGGGAAGCTGCATGTGTCGGCAGGCGATATAGATCTTGTCCAGTTCTTCCATCGACAAACGCCGCGGTCGCTTGAATGGCACTTGGCACAGTCGCATCGCGGGTACGCGGGGGATGATTCCAAGCCCCCATGGATTTCCATATTCCTGCGGGCCCATCTTCCGCAGAATGGATCGGAGCGTTGTCCAGTAGCCGTTGACTGTCCGCGGGGCGAGCCCTCCCGCGAGTGCTGCCGTTCGAAATTGCTCCAACGTCAAATTTGAGATTTGCCGGATATCGGGATCTTCAGTGAACCGCTCCCACGCTCCAATGGCGAGACGCATGGTGTCCTGCGTCCTCTTCCCCAGTTCCTTCCAGTGGTAGAACTCTTCGAATGCACGGCGAAGCCTGATGACGTCAGTTGTCATGCGGCACCCCCTTTCCAGGCGGCTGGGAAGGGCATGGCTGACACGGCCTCCCGGAGCTGGGGGAACTCAACCTCTTGCCCCACGTGACACAGGAGGGCGGCTCCGAGCCCGTGAGAGACTCGATCGACCGCACTGGCCGCGAGCCATCGGAGAAAATGCATACCGCGCACCAGGCCTGCCGGTGTCTTCAAGCGACGACTTAACGACAGGAAGTCCACCCCATCGAACACGTGATCCGTTTCCGACCTCTTGGGCAATGCCTGAAGATGCTGGATCGCGACAGGGTGCAGCGGCAGGCAGGCGACGCGGCCGGAATTCTGCATCTGGACGGTCAGCTTCGCGTTGTCGAAGTCGATGTTCTCCCATTTCAGATTCATCAGATCGGAGCTTTTCAGGGCGGTGAAATACGCGACGATGACAGCCGCGAGATGGATCTGCGAATTCCCTGCAGATTGTGAGATCGCCTTCAGGTGTTCTTCAATATTCATTCGGTTCATTGGGTACGTCCTTCGAGTTGGATGACGGCGTTGGACAGGTGAGCGCACAGGTCGCGCAGACGCTGGGCGAGGAAAGCTTCTGGAGCAGAGTTCAGATCGAACCCGTTGAACCACTCTTCAGCACATAGGCTGACGATCGGCTGACCTTCGTCGGTGACGAATACCGCGAAGAAATCGGCCTCTCCGTTGACGATGTCGATGAGTGGCTGGCAACGGTCTTTCACATCCTTGCGAATACGTTCCTTGCGCGTCCTCGCGCAATCCAGATGAATCAGGATGCGGTTCATGGCGAATCCTTGAGATGGAAATCAGCGCAGACCCTGGCGGCAGAGGAGCCCAGGGAGGACATAAGAGATCAGTCGACCAGCAGAGCGATCACTTCCTGAATGCGGGCGAAGGCGGCCTCGTCATTCCGGGAGTTACTGACGACGAAACAGACGTCGGGAATACCCCCGATGGTCACGACTCGATCGCGAGTCTGCACGACGCGCAGCGTCGGACGGAGAACGATCTCCCGAGAAGAAATCGGGAGGGGAACCGCAGGGGATTGAATGAGCGGATGCGACATGCCAGAATGCCTCACGATTGGCCTGCCGTTGGCCTGAGAAACTTCCGGCAGGCTGGTTGGATTGAGGAGCCGGTGACACACGTCGCCGGCTCTTTGCGTTTGTGCGTCCCGGTCTGGCGGTCCTTTCAGCCAAAAGAAAACGCCTGAATCCAACAGGGGCAAGCTGTCAGACCAGGCGTAAAACCGGGAAGTCCCGGGAATATTAATTTGAGCTCAGCGTCGATTCCTTGCCCGAATAGATGCTGATGGGTGGATGTTAAACAAACGTTTTCGTTGTTGTCAATTGTTTTTCAATCGTGTTGTTTCTGCTGTACCAAATTCGGTACAACGCACAGCATGGCAACCAAGGGTGAATACATTGGGATTCGTGCAACCGCTGAGCAGCGTGAACGTTGGGAACGCGCGGCGGCTGCGGATCGACGTTCTCTGACGGACTGGATCCGGCTGCGGTTGGATGATGCGGCTGATCAAGAGCTCGAGGAGCAGCCGCCTAATGACAAGCAAAGGCGGAAGTGAGTCTCTTCGAAGCCAGAGTGTCTCCCGCGCAATCGCACCGGCATTGTTGGGTACGCAAGTACACCATTCTGACAAGCCCATTTCTGAGCATTTTTTCAAATTGGTTGACAACCATGTTCGGTTGAAGGCAAATTGCATTGACCGCTTAGACTGAAAAGTGGTACTCCGCCGCCCGCCAGAATGAGGGTTGTATGGAATATTGCTGCGCTTCGGCAGGAATTGCGGACAAGTTCGGCAGCGTCTGCGTTTTCGACACTTAGTTCGCTCTACAATTCTCGATGGTCCATTCCGGCGTGTCCGGAAAACTGCTGGAGAACGTAAAGATGATGATGACCATTGAAAACAAGAGAGAACAGAAAACCAAGGAAATCGAGACTCGAAACAGTGGGCTGGCTGTCGAGTTGCAGGAGTCCACCAATCAGCGGACGGAATTGACGCAATCATTGGTGTGGGACTGTAAGAGCCTTTCTGCTGAGTGGCGGAGTCTCATCGCTCTTATTGGTGATTGCGACGATATTGACTATCGAAGCATGGGAACCACCCTTCGGGTGCAGGCGAAGCAGTCACAGTCCCTTTTTGAGGCTGTGCTCGGTTTGGCCAAGAGCATGCAGGCTGAAGGCTTAGAAGATCTTCGGATTGCCATTCACGAAATGGAGAATATCCAAACCTGGCTCGATTGCTGGCCAAAGAGCGATCCTGATCATCGGGAGCGAGTTCGGGTGGATGTGGAGCATAACGGATATTGCACCGACGATGAACTGCTCGAACTCATGAAGTAAAGCGACTCGATGCCCGGGCCACAGGTTTCTATCAAGATGAGTCTCGCCACAAGGAATCAGGCGAAGAGCGTCATGGAGAAGAGTCGAATTTCTCCGAGTCAGTTCTTGAGTTGGACTCGTGATGCTGAATTCGACCTATCCGCGAATTCTCAAGAGAAGCTGATGCGACTACGAAACACAAACTTCGAGTATGCTCAAAGCGTCTCCTATCACGGTCGGTCGTTTCGAGCGATTTGGGAGCTCGAGAAAATCGATGGCGGCTTTTCTTTGATTGAATTCGGTTTGGTAGAGAAGAACCCGCAGATCGCTTTCAACAATGGAAAGTGACACTCCACTTCCAATCCGAATTGATCTTACAGCCCGCAACGATCTCGCGGGCTTCTTTATGCGCGATCCCTTCCCTTGGTCCGACAATGGACCATTCCAAACGCTCTCGGATGTCATATCGACACCCCGGCGCTTCGCCATTTTGAGCGACTCCCGGGTTCTGCTCGACTTCTCAAACGGATGCTGACAACGTCTCCACCTTCATTGGCGACGAACTTCCCCGGGCGAAGAGACTGCCCCGACAGTCCGCCACTTGGAATCTGGCGACGTCCACGTGCCGACTATTGAGGTCTGGCCGACAGAGCTGGTCGGTCAAGGAATCCGTGCGAGTCAGGAATGTCCCCTGAGCGAATGCCGTGCGACTGCAGCAGGCGTTCAATCACGCGAGCGTCACGCTCTTGATCCGCGTCGAATGATTCAGCCAGGCGTGTGACCTGCAGCTCGTGCTTCGCGCTCGACTCAGTGACATATTGCTTCACCTCTGACAGAAATCGCGGCCCGCCAATCCAGACGCCCGCGACAATCGCAGCAAGCAGGACCGTCGCGACTCCCTGCTGGAACAGCCATTCGGTTGCGTTCTGCAGGAAGCTTTGAGCGCGGGTTGTCATGGTCACGGCCTTGATTCAGGGGGTTGCGATTTACTTCACGTAATCGCCGCGAGACGCTTGTTTCTGGACCGCCCCCCTGACCCCCTGGGGAGAGGGCTTTCTATCCACTGGAAATCAACCTCCCTCAAACTTCCGGCGAGCAAACCATCACCTCGGGGGGAATCGGATCCCTCCCGTTGTGAGGCAGCATAATCACAACCTGAGCTGTCTGGGCGCTGTGCTGGTGAAGGTGCAAATTAGGGAACCGCTTGTGTTCGTCACGAACATCGAGGGTCTCTCGCTTCACATTCACTTCGTCAGCAGAGATCACAACCTTTGCAGCGGCCACCTGAACTTGAGGATCGGGCGATTCTTTCATCACGCGACGCATTCGCTTCAGGATCAACTCTCTCATCTCTTCAGTGATCGGCCAATCGTTTCGGACAGCCCGCCGAATCAATCGGAGATCCTGTCCGGGGGTGCGGTCGTCGACAACTGGAATCCCCCCCAATCCCCCCTCATGGACTGAGCTGGGATGGTTGCTTTGGGGATGAATATCAATCTCTTGTGACTCAACCATCTTACCGATTTCCTGAACGCGGAGAACGTCAGTTCTGAAGAGCCTTGCGGAAGTACCGCCCTGCGATCGACAGGACTGCCGCGGGGCAGGTGTGCTCAC
The DNA here is from genome assembly GCA_023417655.1 of Planctomycetota bacterium. Taxonomy (GTDB): domain Bacteria; phylum Planctomycetota; class Planctomycetia; order Planctomycetales; family Planctomycetaceae; genus Planctomicrobium. Next base: position 94,683 of record JAEZFD010000044.1, read on the forward strand.
GCTCGGCGACTTCCTCCGGGCTGTGCTCCAGAAGCCCCCTGACAATGCGTCGATGCTGCTCTGGGACTTCCGGCAGGACGGCCTCCAGGTTCGGGATGCGACTCCCTTTTGATTCGAATCCCCCCATCCTGTCCCATTCTAAGTCGCTCAGAGCGAGCATCGCGGGGATTCGGCTGAGCTCCCTGTCCTCCGTTCTCGCCGTGTGAGGCACCCAGTCATGATCCCTTGCCGCGTCAACGCAGGCTCCTTGGACACGCAGGAACGCGAACGACGTGAATTTGGAATGAACTTCCGGCCGGTAACGATGGATCGCCTCCATTAATCCCAGGTAAGCCGCAGACGTAATTTCTTCGAGCGTCATGGTGTGATGCGTGAGCCGCTTGCTGGCGCTATTCGCGCAGCGGTCCGCGAACTGCCTGTAGTGATTCCCCAGCTTCTGGATTGCATCCGGGTCCGGACGCAGAGCCCACCATTCCGCGGCCTCGCTGTCCAGCTGCTCGTTCCGTTTCGTCGCTGTCAAACAGGTCGAAATCATCTCTCTCCGCCTTTCTTTCAACGTGTTGGAATGCGAGTCCTAATCGAGTCCCAGAAGCTCTCGCGCTCGCTGGTCCGCTGACTTGATCGCAGCTCGCTGGGGCGCGGCAGGTGCCGCCAGCTGCCTTGTCACGGCTGGAGAAGCTGACAGGCCCAAGAGTTGATTTGCTCGCTCACTCGGTGAGAGCTGACGGCCTCCCCGATTCCTCAGTGACGCGGAGAGCTGCCTGCTTTCCCCGGTATCGGGTGGAAGAATCGAGTTCACCTTCAGGGCGAGTCGGATCGCGTAGGATTCCAGGGTGTCGCCGGGTTCGACTTCGACCTGTGTTCCCGGGGAGACGTGATCCAGGAGGCGATTGAACTCGCGGGCGAGGGTGTCGATGTTCAATGTGGGAACCTTTGCTGAAAGCTGCTGAAAGGAACGTTGGTTGGAAACGATTGTCGACCGTGTCTGGTTCTTCATCGCCGAGAGCTGAACGAAGGGGGCCTGTCCCGGAACGGCACCGTGATCAACGATCGCGATATGCGTCAGCGATTCGTCCCAGGACTTTCCGGCCTGAGTCTGCCAGCGGGGAACCACACTTACGGAAACTTGCCGGTTCATCGCGGTGAGGGTTCGGGCGACCTCTGGGCTGACTTCGAATTCAGCGAAGAGGGCATCTTCTTCCCGCCAGATCCGTTTGATGTCGGTGATTCCGGCCGTGGCGGCATCTCCGAAGGGAACGTTGGCACAGTGCCCCCATTGCAGGGGATGCCGATAGCCCGCCGCCAGCTGACTCGCGAAGTTACGAGCCAGCCGGTCGAGAGTTTCCCGGGTGACGGTCCAGAACGTCGGTTTCCCGTCCGGCGTGTAGCCGGTGAGCCATCGACCGACCTTGAGGACATCTTTTCGGAGACGCACTTTCGCGGGCATGGGCAAACCTTCTTAATTCTTGGCCGGCTCTGAGTCGTCGGGCTCAATGAAAATCTTCTTGGAAACTTTCAGGTCCTGAGGGTGGAGCCGGGCCTTGTCCTCGGGAGTCTGAAAGAGCAGCGGATTGCCGGTTTTGATCCGCTGAAGTTCTTGTCGGCCGCGTTTGATCTTCTGGACTCCCTTCTGCAGTTCTTTGAAACGCTGAGTGAGGAATCGTGAGTCTTCGATGTCTTCAGGCGTGTTTTCCTCCTGAAACTTCTGCAGCCGCCTCTCAGCTGCTTCGAGATCTGCGTCAGAGACCGTTCCGGTGAGTTCCACCACTTCCCGGACGGCACGTTCCGCCCGCTGGAGATCCTCGTCCGAGAGATTGAGAGCCGCCTGGATCTCCTTTGGGTTGTGCTGCTGAACGCCGAACAGGTGATCGGAGAGATCCGCCCAGAGCTTTCGTCGCATTCGCTCCCGCGCGACCAGTTCCGCGGCTTCCACGTTGTTCAGATTCCGCACGCTATGGGAGCTTTCTTTGGCAGCCCGGCGCCGTTCGTCTGCGGGAAGGCTTCGATATCGCGAGGCGCTCATACCGTACTCAACTCCGCCCCTCCCGTTTCTGCTACGTTCACCGACCGGAACGACGATCGACTCGAAGTGCGCTCGCGTTGCAGGAACGAAGTAAACGATGCGCTCGTAGATCAGGGAAGGATCCCCGTTGGGGGGAACATAGTTCTGCTCGAGGATCGGCTCGGAGAAGAGTTCTTGCCGGATATCGGGAACGATCACGTCGGACATGGGTATTTGCTTTCAATTGAAGAGGGTGAACACTGCGGGATTCGTTACCGTCCGCCGCCCATTTGTGCGCGGCGGCGTTGATTACTGGATGCCTGCTGAATGAATTTGTCGAGGTGTCGTACTTTCGCCTGAAGGTCCGCGGTTTCCTGCTGGCTTTGCAGGAGCAGGTCAGTGGTCTTGTGGAGCGCCTGTACGACCTGTTGATTGAGTTGGCCGTTGGCCTGTGCGGCGTCCAGAGTCGACTTGATGTGACTCTCCTGAGCCGCCTGCAGTTCCTTCGGGTTGACAGTCCCCTGGACGAGTTCCCGGCGTGCTCTGGCTTCTTCGGCTTGGCGGGCTCGCTTTTGCTGGTCTGCCAGTCGGGTCCGTTCCCGCTCCTGCTGCTGTCGCAACTTTTCCGACTGGATCTCAGCGGTCCGGGGGTCTTCTTCCGCAATCTGGACCGCCCGTCGCTCGGCCTCGGCCTTCTGACGCGCTTCGAGCTCCTGACGCTGCTGCTGGAACTCCGCTGTTTTTCGACGATTCGCGAGGGCTTCAGCTGCCTGGTTGAGTTCCTGCCGGGTGGCTCGCGGAATCTCTCCTGATTCCCGGGCATCCGCGACCTGCTTTTCAATGTCGTCGGCGATCTTGCGGGCTGCTGTATCGATGGCACTTCCAGCGGCAGCCGCTTGTCGGGCGGGCTGAGCGGCTGGATTCTGTGGTCCCGCCTGCTGAGGAACCGCAGCTTTCTCCGCTGCCTCCGCCTGCTTCCTGGTCTGCAATTCCATGAGCTTCTGCAGTTCGCTCATGTAGGCCTGATTGATCCGGGTCACAAGTCGGCCATAGTCCTCCCAGCTCATGTTCAACGTCTTGCGAAGCTCTTCTGCCTGCTTGAGCCGCTCGGTCCGGTTCAGCTCGACCTGATCACGGGACGCTTTCTCGGGATCGATCTCGACGGTGATCTCGTTTTCCAGATCAGACAGCCGTTTCCTGTCGGCCGGCTTCTTTTCTTCCTGTTTCCGCTTCTGCTCTTCGAGCTCTTTCAACCTCTCCTGATGAGCTCGCTTCTCTTCTTCGCGTCGCTTCCGCTCAGCCACTTGCTGCGCCGCTGACAACTTTGTTCGCAGGCCTGCGATCTCCTGAAACCGCTCGACCTGCTGGCGATGGGATTCCGCGTTGGCGGCTTCCAGCTCTTGCTGCTCCTTCTTCAGTCGGGCAATCAGCGCTCGCGTTTCTTTGTCGTGAATGGTGATCAGACCTTTCCCGGGAACCGGGAGGTCTTTCTGGGCTTCCTGAATTTCCTTCTTCAGCGTTTCCAGGCGGGATTCACGTTCTTCCCGATCTTTGACAATCTGATCAGTCATCTGCTCCTGGATGGCGATCTGGTCCTTCAGATCCTCCACGGTCTGCGTCGCGCTTTGAGAATCGGCGCCTTTCAGCTTCTGCTCCCATTCCAGGCGTTCCTTCAGTTTCTGGATGTAGGCCTCCATGGCTTCCAGATGCCGCTTTGTGGCGGCCTCTGCTTCCTTCTCCGCCTCGGCCGAATCCATCAGGCCTGTGATCAGCGTCGCGAGCAGGCCAGCGCTGACGGTCAATGCGGCTCCCCACGGCCCGCCCAGCAGATTCACAAGGCCCGTCAGTTTTGGGAGTGCGGCTTGAACTCCTCCCGTCACCCCTCCGGCCCCGAGACCTCGCGTCAGGTCGTAGAGCGTTTCGGTTAGCTGTTTTGTCGCTTCCCCCGCTCGCCGGTTCTGTGCTTCCAGCTCCTGAGTCGCCTTCTTCGCGGCACCTGAAGCGGTTGCGGTATTGCTGTGCTGTGATGCCAGATCCTTGGCCGCCTCCTTGATTGAGTCGAGGGCTGCAACGGCCTCCTTGTCGCCGATGCTCTGGACCGCTTCCGCGGCTTCGATTGCCTGCTTCTCGGCAGTGTCGAGGGATTCGGAGAGCTGATCAACGGCCCGATCAGAATCCCGTCCCATGGCCGTGGCTGTGGTCCCGATGCCTTCCAGGTCTCGAGAGAGCTGCTTCAGGCCGCGCTGCGCGGCTGCGATGTCCGTGCGGACGTTAAGCAAAGTAGCCAAGCGCCGTCTCCGTGATGTATTGGGTGAGCTTGTCAGACACTGAGAGGGCGAATTCCGGGTTGTCCTGAACTGCGTTCAGGAAAGTCATCCGGGAGAACGGAATCGGTTGTTGATCCCCGTCGAGAATTCCCTCCCAGCCTTCGACGTGGTCCAGCGCCACGACGTACATGTCTTGCATGTCGAGCGGTCGGCTCTCCTCGGCCGCATCCAGAGCGACTCGCAGAAGCTTCTTGGCGCTCATCGGTGCGAATCGCAGGAGGAAGGTACCGTCAATTGTTTCAGTCATGGTTTGATTCTTTGGTTCCAGAGGTCCGTCACCCATTGCTCAACAATCTCCTCGGCTGCGTCGACCCACTCCTGAGGGATCGGGTCGGGGATGAGCGTGCGGGACTTGTCGAAGTATTTGGAATAGCGACGTCGAAAGCCGACGGTGACTTCGTTGCCCTGAATCTCGATCGGGGCGGCATTCTCCGCAGCCTGAGAGGCGAGACCCGGCATCGCCGACGCCCGCATCAGACCGGTATCAACCCCGATCTGCGTCTGAGTGTTGCCGCCCTTCGCTCGCTTCGCCTTGCGTTTGATCGTCTTCGGGTCGAGTGGCTTCCACTGCGTCCCATCCGCACCGGACCCGCCACGTGACTTCGCTTCGAAGTCTTCCATGACGTATCCGGTCATTTCTGTTCCGACAGCGAGAAGCACATCCTCCAGCCCCTGCGAGAGAGAGTCTGCAATCTCACTGAGGTTGCGAGCATCGGAGCTGGTCAGGGTGATCTTGATCATGGCGGCTCACTCGTTATCCGCTGTCGGCGGTCAGATTCTCATTTCGCGACCATGCGGCGATGACCGCAAAATTTCAGAGGGGATCATTTCCCAGTCGAGACGGTCGGGGCTCGCTCAGAAGACTCGCTTCAATGGCGGACGACGATAGCCCCGGTCACCGGGAACGAGAGCAGGGGAACTCGCCGGGAGGGATCCGCTGCGTTTTGCCGGCTGAATCGTCTTGATCGCCAGCAGCGCCAGCTGAAATGCTGTCGCTAGGTCACCGTGTCCCGCTCCGTCTCGCGGTGACTCCAGCCGGAAGCCGTAGCTCTTTTCGATGACGCGAAGTTTCCGCAGGTCTGCCAGGAGTTCCCCATCCGGATAGAGGGTGATGTTCCGGGAGTTGAACGCTTCGAGGGTGGCCGTTGCCATCGCCTGCAGGTTGGAGCCGCTGAAGGTCACCTCCCGCATGGGCACTCGGTCCCGGAGACGCTGCCTCATCAGCTCACTCTGCCACGGATCATAGGCCACCCCACAGCGGAATCGGGCTGCGGTCGTCCGGACGCAGTCTTCCACTTCCATGAGATCAACGGTGCCGGAGACCGTCGGAGCCCAGGTCCGCGTGTAGGCCAGCTTCAGCTTGCCGGCTCGATCTTTTCCCAGGACGCAGAGGGCGGACTTGTCGCGACGGATGCCCAGATCCAGACCGGCAGCGAATGCAAAGCCCTCTTCGCTTCCCATCATCGGAGCATGATCGGCACAGACGGCGCTGTCGATCGCTTCCCCGGTGAGTGCGTCACCGCAGCCGCTCGACCACTGATTCAGCCAGAGCCGACGGAAGGCAATATCCGGGAGCAGGAGTTGCTGTTCTGCCAGTCGATCAGGAGTGATCCACGAAGCAACCGGGCCTTCCTGCCGGGAGAAGTACCAGTCGCCGCTCTCCCGGATCAGTTCCCGTGTCTCATATTGCCAGCTGTCGGTCCAGCCGGCGTTCGTAATCACCAGCAGCAGGCAGCGGGCTTTCTTCGCAGCCGTGGAGAGCAGGGAATCCCAGAGGTCCCGGCGCGGCCAGTGTGTCAGCTCGTCACAGACGATGAAGTCGACCAGCAGGCCATAGGAGGACATCGCATCGGAGCTGATGATCTCCAGCGTGGAACCGGTCTTCTTGTTCACGACACGCAGTTGCTGCACATCGATGATCTGACTCCAGCCGTTGGACGCGACCAGTCGTTCAATCGCATCCCGCAGGATCTTCCCCTGATCCTTGTCCGCGGCAGCGGCAATGCCGGTGAGCTTGTCCGGGGAGAAGACGAGGGCCCAGAGAACCATCAGGGCGATATCGGACGTCTTGCTGTGACCGCGAGACCGCTCCAGCCAGGCACGTCGACAGGGACTGTCCACCTGAATGCCAGCAAGCTGTGACCAGCCCCCGTCCATCGCCGTGAAGTCCTGCTCCTGCCAGGGCTCGATCAGATCAGCCAGCAGCTGCAGCTCGCCATTTGAATCGATGCAGATCGCGTTGCGGTACTCGTGCGGGTTCATCATGGTTCATTGCCTGTTGCTGAGACGTCGAAAATGGCCCCGTCCGCGAGATGGCGATCGAGGATGACGTCTGGTTCGGGGACAGCTTGTTCAATGCGAGAGGGGCGATTCTGGAGAGCGCGGGCACGCAATTGAGCCTCGGGGTCAAACTCGTTCTTGCGGGAGGTAAGGTTCAGAGCGTTGATCACCTTGTCTCGCTCACTCGACGCCCGGGCGATGTCGCGGGAGAAGGCCAGGAGTTCCGCTGGCTGGAGAAGATCCGCACGGAGACGCAGCCAGCGCTGAGCCAGCATCGCATGCCGTTCCCAGCGGACCGCGCTCTGGATCTGGGCTGCCGCCACGATGTCGATCTGGCCGTGAACACTCAGGACCGCGTCTTCCAGTTGGCGCCGAAGTTCGTCGATGGCGTGTCGGATCGAATTGCAACCGGGAGGAAGTCGTCCGGCTCGTAGTCCGTGCCTGAGACTGTTGCGATTCCCCGACGGGGCACCGCGATGGTTTGGGCCCTGTTGTTTACTCATGGTTTAGACCGCCTGCCGAAGTGGCTGATTCAGGATGAAAACGGCGTGTTTCTGGTAGGTTGTGGCAGTGGAAACTCTGCAAGTGTTTATCGATTAAGGCGTTGCGGGTTTGACGTTTTGCTAGTTCAGCAAGCGCTCACAAAAAGACGCTGAATTTTTGATCTCGATCGGGGAAGTTCCGGGAGGGGTCCCCTCGTCTCGTTACCCCATTCCCCACTGGTCTGGTCTGTCTCACGGACCACTCTCTCTCCTGGTTCGCAGGGAACGTTCCGGACAGGGTGGTCTGGTCTGCCCCCTTTAGGGGCGGACCGTACCAGCCCGGGAACGTGTGGTCTGCCGGTCTGGTCTGATGGTCTATGAGCTACAGACCGGGTACTAATCGAAGGCATTCCTGCGACTCCGTTTCGATGAAAATTGTCTCAATCGCTCCCTCTTCGATGAGCTGACTTGCCAGCTTGTTCAGTCGATCTGCTCCCATGCCGGCGAGGGTTCGTAATGACCTGCGTGTTCGTGGGCCACCAGCAAGCACGGCGAGGATCTTGCCTTTTCCCTCCTGATCCTTCTGTTGCTGACGCTGATCTCCCCCCGGTTTGGCTTTCTTCAACAGAGCCGGATCGAGACCGTCCGCCAGTGTCCAGAGCGGGAAGTCCCAGCGGAGAACGATGGGATCAATCGGGGCGAATGACCGGAGTGCCGCGTCCATGACAACGCAGCCCTCTTCCTCGTGTGGCCTCAAGACGATGTGACTGTCGACGGCCCGGGCGATGCTTCCCGCTCCGGAACCGACGTCAACGACATCCTTTTCAGTCTGAGAGCCCTTCGACTGATGGTGAATGAACAGGAAAGCGGCGCCGGTCGAAGCGGCGTAGGAGTCCATGAGATTGAACACCTGGGCCATTGCCGCGTTGTCGTTCTCTGAAGTCCCGGCTGGGATCATTCGATAGAGGGGATCGAGGATGATCAGCTTGTAGGCATCTTTCTCGAACGCATCGAGGACCGGTGCCAGATCGAGAAGGCTCCTGATTCGTCCCCGCATGGGGAGGACGTGAAAGAGGTCCTGATAGTCCTCTGGCTGCAGGTGCATCGCGTTGGCGACGTTTGGGATTCGACTGGCTAGGTTCTCCGGATGGAGTTCGTAGTCAATGAGCAGAACCCGGCCTTGAGTGCATTCGTACTTTCCCCAGAGCCAAAAGCCTGATGCGACATTCAGCCCGATGTAGTACGCCAGCCAGCTTTTTCCCAGCTTCGACTTCGCGTGAATTCCGCCTGTTTCCCCCTCTCGAAGCAATCCATTGATGATGGGCGGCTTGAGACAAGGGTAGGAGGTCGCGAGTTCAGCGATCGAGAGCGGGCGATACTCGTTAACGACAGAGTCTTGTTCCGCCGCTTCACTTTGAACGGGGGCAGGCTCTCCGAAGCGTTCACTGGGTGGCAGGTATGGCTCGAGCTCTTCCGGCTCGATCGCCATCCCTGAATCACCAGCGGCCGCGACGTTGGCAAGCCAGCCGTCAACTTCCCGGACGGAGTCAATCATACGTTGTGCCCATCCCCCCGCATTTCAGTGACGATGGCCCGCACCAGATCGCCGTTTGTATTGAGGGCTTGGATCAACTCACGACGAAAGGCCGCATCCTTCTTGATCGACTCCACCAGGCGATGCTGCGGAGCGAAGGGGATGAGAGTCGGTTCCATCGGGCCCCGAATCGCTTCAGGAGCCTGCGGATTCGGTCGTCGGGTTTTCGTGAAGGGGTCAATGACAAAGGGCGGTTGATACTTTGTCGGATCAAAAGCGGGACGCACTGGTTCGAAAGGCACGGCGTCAGCTGCAGGGGCCGGGAGCCCGGTGTATTTACGTCCGATTGCGTGAGAAACAGGGCCCCAGTCCGATTTATCAACTTCAGGAGTTGATTCCGTAGCATGCGGCGATAGCATGGGAACGTCCTTGTGAGAGAGGATGAATCAACAGCACAGCCCCGGTTGCAGCCGGGGTTGTCGCGTTTAGAGCAGGCCAGCCGCGCGAAGATCGTCGTCAGAAGCGGAGTCAGGCAGTGACTCCTGGAGACGCACTGCGGTTTGCTCAGCGAGAAACTGATCAAAAGCGGCCGGAGTTGTCGCCCAATACGATCCGGTCCAGACGGCGATCAGCTTGATCTTCCCGCCCTGAAGCCCCTTCTTGCACCATCGCATGATGGTGAATGGGCTCGGCCGCTTTCCGGTTCGCTGGTTGGCGATTGTGGCGACGTGTTTGAGTTCTCCCGCGAGAACGTCAGGCAGGACTTTTGTCGGTGCAATCATGAAAAAACCTCGCTTCCCTGTGTGCTGGCGTGATTGCCAGTGATGGGAGCGAGGTTATGGAGCAGTGGTGTCGAGAGTGAGACACGAAAAGGTGTTTTCTGTGAGACACCTTTTCAGCGCTTCCGAATATCGATTAGTTTCAGCTTTCTATCAGCCAGCCTGACGCCTAAAGGTCGTATCTTGTCGTTGACTCGTTTCTTTGTTTGCTTGAGTGCTTCGGAGTCTCGGCCAAGGCTAACCGGATATCTAGCCAGCAATTGCGCTCTTGAAGCTCCTCTCTCTCCGGCTTCGAACGCAACAAGAATCATTGCCCATTCGCCCCCTTGCTTGTCGCCCCTTTCCTCGAATCGGGCCGGCTTGACAAGTTGATATTCTGGTACAGCCCGACGGAGGGTCCGATTCTCATGGCTGAGGATCAGCCCCAGGTGTCCGGGTTTAGATTGTTGAAGTTTCAGGCGTAGATTCTCGTTTTCAAGCCGGAGTTGCCCACTTTCTTTTTCAAATCGGGATCTCTCCTGAATCGCAAGTGGATTCTTTTGGAGTTGCATCTGGAGGAGTTCTTTTCTCGCAGCCGGGATCAACTCGGAGATGAAACGTACTTGTTCATCAGTTGCTTGTGATTTCCCGAGAGCTGCAGCAACAGCGACGAAGACTTCAGAAATCCCATCTAGGTGCTCTGGGTTTGCGCTCGTGCAATTGGCAACAACTGTCCTGAGAATCTGAAGAGCTGAGTCACCTTCTGCTGCCGCTGATTTCAGTTGTTTCCACATCTCGGGAGATATTGCGGTGGCAGTGAGCCGCGAAAGTGGACCGATCCGCAGGCTTTCATTCTTCTTTTGATGCTCGTTTGCAGCCTGAACTACGGGATTGATTTGTGCTTCGAACAGAGCTTGAATGTGAATGTGCCGGTTGGCTGCGTTTGTGATTTGCTCTTTTAGTTCAGGGTGACTATCTGCCCAGCTTGACCTCAGGATACATGCGACGAGCCATGCGACTTCACTGTAGTGCAAACCTTCGAGTTCGGTGTCCGTGCATGCCGCAATAGTTGCCTTCACAGCCAGAAGATCAAGTTCCGATTCGGGAGCTGAATCTAGGATCTTCTTGATCTCCCGCAGGGATTTGCTTGTGGGAGGAAATGTTTTCACACTTCGGCGACCGACCCTCGTCCACGCAACGGTATTGAGAGGAACTTCCCGCATATTGGATTGCCAATCCCGCCGAAAGAAAAGAGGCGAGGGGAAGGCAGTCGGCTAACCGCTTTTCGGCCCGTCGGCCTATCCCCTCATCTGAAAGCCTACCAGTTGTTCCCATCGCAGGAACATCCTACGAAATCCGCAGCCCGTTTCGTTCAACATCCTCCAGAAACTCGCGGATCAACTGCTTCGCCTCCGCTCGGTTTGCAGCTCCGGTCACGGTCAGGATGACCGCATCGTGATTCCGAATCTGGTCACTGTCGGTCACGAAATGGAATTCGCGACGGTTCAGCGGGAAGGCCATGGGATGCGACTCGACTTCGGGGCTCGGGACAGCTTCTGACGCATTGATGACAGTCGTATTATTCATGAGATCATCCTCCAGGGATGGTGATTTGATGAGAGTTCTCAGACGAGAAAGAGAGAGCGCCGGACGGCAATCAGCCAATCTTGGCGACAATGGCTCGCGCCGCGTCGAAGTCGCGTTCAGCGTAGATCTCAGACGTGACGGCTGAGGAATGCCCCAAAAGAACCCGAGCGGCTTCAATGCCGAACTCTTTGCGGGCGAGCGTGGCAAAGTTGTGCCGCAGCTGATTGGGAGACCAGACCGGAATCTCAGAAACCGTGTCCGGATCAATCCCCTCTTTCTTTGCCTGCTCTCTTCTGGCTTCAGTCGCTTTCCGACATCCCCGCGCAATGGCGGTGGTGTATGAGTCTCGCCGGTATCCGCGGCTTCTGTCTTCGACAGGCGAGAAGAGGAACGACTCGAGGTCGGTGCGGAGGTATGGACGCAGGATCCCCTGAGCCCGCGCGTTGATGAAGACAACGCGTTCCTTCCGGCGATGCTCCGTTTTGTGGCGAGAAGGGCGGTACTCCCAGACCTCTCCCGACATCTTCAGATCACGTCCCCGCATGATGATCACTTCGCCGGGACGCATTCCGGTCCAGCGTTGAAGCTCGATCATTGACCAGACGGGATCTGGCACATGATCCCGGATCGCTTCAATGTCCTGATCGGGAACCGGTCTGACCGGTTCGGTTTCACGAGCCTCTCCGGTGTCTGCACGCAGATCGGGGACCGCACGGAGGGCATCGAGGACGGTCGGAGAGATGAATTCTTCAGAGACGGCCCAGCGGAAGAGTCGCCGGATCCGGGTAACGAGAGAATTGACCGTCGTCCGGGCGAGGCCAGCTGCGATCATGTCAGATCGGACGGCCTTGAGAACGCGGGGGCTGACATCCTCAACGGGAAGGGAGCGTGCCCGCTGATTCAGGAACTTGAGAGCGGCGCGGATCGCGCTGACTTCGGACGTCTGCGTTCCATGTTTGACGTACCGACGCTTTGCGTGTTCCAGATAGAGCAGGGTGAGTCTGGAAACGTCGACCGCTTTGAGGGCGTGTTCCTGACGGCTGCTCCAATCGGAAATCAGTCGGGCATATTCTTGCCGGCTTTCCTTGGAACCGTAGACCCCGAGATAGTGGTCTTTTCCGTCTAAGCGGACACGAGCTTGTCCGCTGGAGCGATGAAGCAAATAGCTTGGAACTGTCTTTCTTGGCATTGCAGCACCTCCCAAGATGGTAGTTGGGTGGTAGAAGTGTGCTGCACTGTTTCAAGACAGGTTGACGCAAGTCGCGTCACAGCTTGGCTTTAAAAAATGGAGGATAGCGGGCTCGAACCGCTGACCTCTTGCATGCCATGCAAGCGCTCTCCCAGCTGAGCTAATCCCCCGATTGGATTGTTCTCTTCAGATTTGGGCGTCCGAAGAGGATGTATCAAGTTTCGGTGTTTGCCACCCTGAAACTTGAATTTGAATTGGCAATGCTCATTCTGATTACCAAAACGAGCAAGTCAATTGCAATTCGTATTCATCGCCGGAATCCCGGGAGAAGACGTCCGCTGCCTTTGGCGGGCAACGGGGTGGGGAGAGTAGTGCGAGCAATTGTCTCTGTCAAGAAATCCGGGTCAGAGAATTCGGGAACTTTCTGGCATCAATTTTGTTTGATTTTATGGCGATCTGGCAGGGTTCTTTTCTCGTTCTCGCAGTGGACATGCCGCACGAGGACGGGGCGCCGACATCGGTACACGCAGGGGTTTCGTCTCCGTCGCAATCATCCCGAATCATCTGCCGAAATGCTTTTGTCAGGCAGGGCACAGGTTAAGATTGTGAAGAACCACTGAGTTTTAGGCAGTGCAGGCTGATCATGTCTGGTTGCAATGAGTTATGCTGACTTGATCTCGAGTCTCTAACGGAACGCAAATGTCATCCGAGAAGATCAAGCCACCGGTCAAAGATTCTTTTCCGTTCGGATCTGTTGTGATCCGGCTGATTGTGGCGCTGGGTGTCGCGACCGTGGCGGGTTGCCTGGCGTTCTGGGGGATGTCGAATCTGTTGCTATCGCTCGACAAGTCCTATGCTCGAGTTGAGGTTCAAGAGTACATCAAGCTCGCCGAGGAACGGGTCGACAAGCTGAAAATGACTCCTTCTGTTTATGAGCTCTCGGTGAAGGTCCTCCCGGAGGATGACACCCGACTTGCGATTCGCGGAAACGTTGAGGATCTGGTCACTTATCGGCTTGTGCGTGCAGAGTTTGACGACGTCAATCTGGAGCGGTTCGATCCGGTCTGGGATCTCTCGATTCAGAATGAAGATGACCGTCGTCGTGCATTCGGCCCTGCGATGCGAGGAATGGGTGCTGCCAGGGCCTATGCCACGCGGTCAACTCTCTCCGCGGGGGTGGCCGGAATCTGTGCAACCGTGGTGTTTCTGTTGCTCGCCATCAAATTGTTGGGAGGACACCTTTTCGGAAAAGACCAGCGGTCGAGGTGACAAGCCCCGAGGTTCAAAGCAACTTGTTGATTTCGCCGACGTACCAGCTGGCGATTGTGAAGATCAGGAAGATGATCATCAGGGCGACGGCCGTCCAGATGGCCCAGCCCAGTGCGGTGGTCAGTCCTCTCAGGCTGCGACGGGCGTCTTCTTCAAATTGAGGGCTCAGACGTTCCAGGGCTTCGGGAACCGTTCCTGACTGCTCGGCAACAAGGACGAACTCGAGAAATTCGCGCGGAAAGAGACCGCTGTTTTCAAAGGCCTCGTGCAGGGACGAACCGGAAGTGATGTCTGAAATCATGCCAGACGCGGCAGCGATGAAGGCACCGTTGGAGGTCGCACGCAGGCTGGCATCAATGCTGTCTTCAATGGCCATTCCGGCTCCCTGAGTGAGTGAGAATGCCCAGGAAAATCTGGCAATCGCGAACGCTCGCAGACAATCTCCCAGCACAGGGATGGACATTAGAAACTGATGGAAGGCCCGTTGACCGGAGAGAGAAGTGCTCATCATTCGGGCCGAGATGAACACGGCGACTGCGGCCATGACCCAGCCTCCCAGCCAGACAGCTGCTCCGCTTTTTCCGAGCAGTCCCCAGCCCAGGACATCGAAGGTCATGCCGGTTGTTTTGCCGAGTTCTCCGAGAACGTAGATGAGCAGGGCGATGATCAGAATGGCTGCCACCAGTTGAATCACCGGCATCATGATCTGGCCGATAAAGTCACGCCGAAGTCGCAGCGAGCTGTCGTAATGTTCGGCGAGTGACTTGAGAACTTCCGGGAGATGACCGGTCGTTTCCCCAACTCGAATCATATCGATGAGAAGTGACGGAAAGACGTCTGAGTGCTGTTCCAGTGATGTGGTCAGGTCTGTGCCGGATTTCAATTCCTGAACAACATCAGACAGCGCCTGCTTCAAAGGCCCAGTGGCTTTGCGACTCGCGAGCTCGAATGCTTTGACAATGCTGATGCCGGAGTGCAGTGAAACTCCGAGATTCCGACAGACGAAAGCCAGTTCTCCCAATGAGGCCTTGGAGGAAAGCATCGCGGGCCCTTTCGCCGGTCGTGCGGGTGACGTTGTCGTAACGTTATCGTGTCGCTGCGTGTCAGAATCGCGTGTCAGGATCTCAGTATAACGTCCGTCTGCTACGTGTGGGGATCGCGCGGTCCCGCTTTCAGGAGTGTGGCTCACCTTCCCGGAACGTGCTGCCCGGCTCTAAACCTGCCCGAGCCTGTCTGCTCAAGGCGGCGAGTGAGTCCACAGAATCCGCGTCGACTTCACTGGACACAATCCAGTCGAGTTTTGACACTGCCTGTTTCCGCTCTGAATCGGTTTGTGGAAGGCATTGCGAATCGACAGAGCGAGCGAAATTGCAGCCGAGTCTGAAGGATCGATCGAAATGTCGCGTGATTTCTCAACGGAAAGTCTGGCTTACGACCCCATTCATGGGTACATCCCGTTTGTGTCGCGAGCTGGTTTACCGGCCGATGAAATCTCTGAACAGGACATCATCGACCATCCCTGGGTGCAGCGAATGCGGCACATCCACCAGCTGCAGACAGCATGGTGGGTCTTCCCCTCAGCAGAGCATCGTCGCTTCCAGCACATTCTGGGGGCGATGCATCTTGCGTCGAAAGTGATGGATGAATGGTATGACTCGCTGTGTGAGTCATGCCCAAATACCCCGTCGCGAGGATACGTCGAATGTCTCGCCCGACTGGCGGCACTGCTCCATGACGTGGGACATGGTCCGTTCGGGCACTTCTTTGACGATCACTATCTCGATCAGTTCGATGTCACGCATGAAGACATCGGCGCAGCGATCATCGAGCGCGAACTTGGAGATCTGATTCGCGGGATCCGCCGCAGCCCGAATGCGAAGCTGCAGCCGCTGGAAGAACTGGATCCCAAACAGGTGGCATGGCTGATTCGTCGGCCTCGGGGAGTCGAGACAGGGCACCCGGAATGGCTGCGGAAGATGCGATCACTGTTTAGTGGGATTTATACCGTCGACAATATGGATTTCGTATTGCGTGACGCCTATATGACTGGCGTGAATACGAAGGCGTTCGATATCGCTCGACTGATTCACTATAGCTTCTTTACAGAACAGGGACTGACAATCCATCTGCGAGGATTGCCGACGCTCATTCATTTCATCGAGACGCGTGCTAACCTGTTCCGGATGATTTATTTTCATCGCACCGTTCGGGCACTTGACCTGTCGATTGAGGAGATCTTTGCTGAGACGATGCAGCATCTCTTTAACGGGAATCCGATCGACCATCTTGAAGAGTATCTCGACTTCAATGAGTCCTCGTTTCTCGTCGATGTTGCTCGGTGGCCGAAGTCAGAGAATGCGGAGAAGCGGGCGCTGGGAGAACGGTGGAAGGCCATTCTCTGTCGGCAAACAGGCTGGAAGATGGCTTGTGAGCGAACGCTGAATTTTCACTCGGCACACGGCGAGCGGATGTCAATCTTCTCTGAGCCGGACTTGATTTTGAAACGGGTGCGTGAGCGATTGCCGCGAGCGATCCGTGATCTGCCGCTGAACATCGACGTAGCCAAGCATTACCATCGTCCGAGTGGACGTCTTCCGGCAGGAGGCCAGAACTTCCTGTTTGACCCAGGGGCGGGAATTCATGAACTGCACGATGATGAGCTGTTCCGCGCGATTCCGGTCAGCTTCCTGATCTTCCGCATCTATTGTCAGACGCACGTTCACGACGCAGATCTGAATGCCGCTTTGAACTCGGTTCTGGGCGATGCCATTGACGCGAAGACCAACATGTAGCTCCTGTCTCAACTGCTCTTGGTAAGCGTGGCAATGAGGTCTTTGACCTTTGTTTCGATCAGGTCGCGGACGACTCGAAACTCCTCCGGAGGCATCTCGCGCGGGTCGGGGATTTCCCAGCTCACGCGTTGTTTTGCCAGAACGAGCGGACACTCATCGCCGCAGCCCATCGTGACGGCCACATCGACCTCCTGACAGTTGAACTCCTGCAGGCTTTTCGACTGGTGAGTGGTCAGGTCATACCCGACTTCCCGCATTGCTTCGATCGCCCTTGGATTCACGCGTCCTGACGGCCGTGAGCCTGCGCTGTCCGCCTGAACTTGACCCTCCCCGTGAATGACGGCGAAGGCCTGGGCCATCTGACTCCGATTCGAATTCTCAATGCACACAAACAGGATTCGTTTCATTGATGCGTCTCAGGCGGGGGCAAATAGAAGCGGCTCTTTCAGCAGCAACCTGGACCACAGCAGGCAGTTGCCGAGGGCGTTTGCAGTTGGAGTAGGTCCACTTTGCATAGCTCTGGCGCAAGGCAGGCCGTGTGCTTCGACTCCAATTGAATGAGAATCCCAGCCGGAGTGTTCTCGACTCGACGAACGGGATACTGCGAGATCACGCCGGTGTCATATTCAATCTCGAGTGGAATGTCGGTGGTCTCAAACAAGCTCGCCCCTTTCTGGATGATGCCAACCAGTTTGGCGGTCTCCAGTCGATGGTCGAAGTCGTTTGCGACCCAGACTTGTAGAACGGACGTCTCTGTTCGGCGGACAGTTCCGCCACAGTCGATGAAGTCCTTCCGGACTCGCCCGACCTCAGTGACGTGAAAGTGAGCAGGAACGAAGGTTCCGTCTGGCAGCTGGATCTGAAGTGCAGACTGAGGATGGTCAATCAATACGGAAAGAAAGTCTTTGAGGGTCATGGTCTCTGTCTCTTTACAGACTCACTGGCTGAATTCTCGTACGAGTCCAGACCGGGCTTCCGAACTCTGACTTCTTCCATCAGGCACAATGCCTGGTCTAACAGGGAGCGAACGCAGAGGTCGACGACCCGATAGCAGATGTTGTTACCGTCTCGACGGGATGCGAGGATCCCGAGATCGGAGAGTCGCTGAAGTTGATTCGAGACCCCCTGCGGCTTCATACCGATGCTGTCGGCTAGATCGGTGACGCAGAGTTCGTCTGCACGCACGAGAGCATGGAGCAACCGCAGTCGCGTGTCATTGGCCAGCACCTTGAAGACAGCAGCCAGCCCTCCGGCCTCGATAGGAGAGAGCAGAGGGCGGTCTTTCAGGGCCAGCTGTTCACAGCACGGGCCCGATTGTTTGCCTCGCTTTGCTTTCATTCGAACTCCTTCAGTGACACAACAACACTAGGCAGTGTAATTGTGGGGGTCAAGGAGGAATTCTCATATCACCGTGGTTTCCATCCGCGGCGCGAGTGCACGCCGTCTCCACGGACCAAGAGTTTTGGAGACAAACTGTACAAAGCAGAGCGGGTTTGTCAGCGGCGGGCGATGCCATGTCTCAAACTGCATTTGCCGCTTGAGCAAAGACTCCCATGGTGGCGACCGCAGTTCCAGAATCCTCATCACTTGTGAGAAGGGCCCACTACTTCCCGCCGGCGCTTGCCTGCATGATCTGTCGCAGTTCTTTCGGGAGAGGGAAGGTGACGTGTTCTTCCCGGGTCGTCACTTCTTCAATCTCTGCATTGAAGTGAGTCGACAGATAATCAAGGCAACCCTGCACGACGACTTCCGGTGCACTGGCTCCGGCGGTGACGAGAACCTTTTCCACTCCGTTGAACCATGACTCCTGCAGTTCATGGGCTCCGTCGATCAGATAGGCGGCCTTGCCTTCGGCGTGACCGATTTCCATCAGACGCCGGCTGTTGGAACTGTTCTGACTGCCCAGCACGAGCAACAGATCGACCTGCGGGATCAGCTGACGTACGGCATGCTGTCGATTGGTGGTCGCGTAGCAGATGTCCTCTTTCGGCGGGGCCTCGATCTGCGGGAACCGTTCTCGCAAGCGACGGATGACGAGATTGGCTTCCTCAACGCTCAATGTCGTCTGTGTGAGGTAGGCCAGCTTGTCCTTTTGAGTGAACTTGAGCCGATCGACATCGTCCGGGGTCTCGACCAGGGTAATGCTCTCCGGTGCTTCCCCCATCGTTCCGATCACTTCGTCATGACCTTCATGACCGATCAGCACGATGTTGTACCCGGCTCTCGCGTACTTCACTGCTTCCAGATGGACTTTCGTGACGAGCGGGCAGGTGGCGTCAATCGCTCGCAGCTGCCGGGAATATGCCTGCTGGCGGATCTCTGGAGAGACTCCATGTGCACTGTAGAGAAGAATGGAGCCAGGTGGCACCTCGTCGATGCGGTCGACAAAGGTGACGCCTTCTTTTGTGAAGCGGTCGACGACGTACCGGTTGTGGACGATTTCGTGATAGACATAGATGTTCGGGCCGAACTCCTTGACGCAGGCTTCCAGGCATTCAATTGCCATGTTGACGCCGGCACAGAAACCGCGGGGATTGGCCAGAAGAACTTTCATCGAGACCTCAAGTCATGCAGGTGCCGGATTGAATTTCCGGCAGGTCAATGAGTCAGCAGGCGACCCGAAGCGATTTTACGGCGGAAGAGACGTCATCCGCCAGTGCGTTTCGAAGAACTGAATGGATGAAGGTCGCAGTGATCATGTGTGAGACCGGATGTGGTCAGGTTCGCACGACGCCGCTGAGCCAGGCTGCGAACCCTCCTCCTGCGATGATCGGTCCCCAGATCGATTGGTCGGGGCGCAGAATCCCTGCTTCTCCCAGCATCTGAGTTCCCATCGAAAGACCAGAGACGAGTCCCAGTGCAAAGACGCAGGTAGCGATGTTTGTGACCTGCTGCATCACACTCATTCGGTCCCGGCGGACGATCAGCGGAATAATGATGTACAGACCGACCAGCATCATGATCGGCCGAGTGAGTCGTTCATGGAGTTTGACTTCCAGACGCCGACGGCTCAGGGCTGTCCCTGAAGGTTGCTGGAGTTTCTGGATTAACCCCAGCGTGGAGACGAGTCGGGGATTGGATGCATGTTTGTTCAGTTGTTCGAAGGGAAGTCCCATCACAACAAAGACACTGGTCCCGTCTGGTTGAGGAATAATGGTCTGGTGACCGAGGTCGGTGAGAGGAAGCTCTGCGAAAGAAGGGGAGATGTTCTCAACCAGCCAGCCCGGCGGCTTGTCGTCCCCGGCGGGGGGGTAATAGAAGGCGGCGCTCCCTTTCAGGACTGAGAAGCTGGTCGCCATGAGTGGGGTGGGGAGCACGAACTCGGGATCATTGAGCTTCTGCTCCCCCGGAACGATGCCTGAACCGCTGACTAGGATCTTTGATTTATAGTCGTACTGCGTCTCGGCTCTCTGGACATCATCAGCCAGATCTCCATGTCGCCCTTGAAGATGGGGAGCGATGGCAGGCAGAATCAACTCCTGGTTGATTCCAAGAAGGATGTTGCCGAAAAGAATGGCTCCGGCCAGTGATAGGGTTGCCCGGTACGTCGGAATCCCTGCTGCGAGAACAGGATGGATCTCTCCGTGCCGCAGCATCAGTGCCAGTGCAGACATCGCGGAGATCACAAAGATCGATGGCCCGGCGGTGTCCATCAGGAGAGCAGACTGGAAGAGATAGTACTGCCCGATCCGGATGAAGAGGTCGAGAGTCCCTCCGTTCTCCTTGTCGACCTTCGCCTGAAAGGCGTCGAGATTCGTGAAGCCGTCTACCACCGCGAAGAGTCCCAGTGCCGCGATGCAGAACACCATCACGACATGGAAGTACCTCGCCAGAAGATATCGGTCAAAGGTGGTCACTGAATCCCAGACGTCAAAGGACAGATAAGGGGAGTGGCTGATTACACGGGAAACAGGCCGAAACGGTCAAGATGATTGTCGGTTTCGGCCTCTCGAGGGGCCGTCCAGGAACTCGTTCGAGAGAAATGGAAATTCGTATCCGTCTATTTGCAAGTACGTTGCGTCAATTGGCGTGACGAATTCGAATTCAAAACCGATTTTCTTGCGTCGGACGCTTGAACGCCAAAAATCTACCGCTATATTTCGCCTCACCAAGCCGGTCACACAAACGACTGACAACTTAATCGACCTGATTAAGAATTGGTGCTCAACTGTCTCCGGCAGTTGAAATGATCTTTGACAAATTGGTTAGTGAGAGTCTTGCGATTGGAATGCGTTTGCGCAATTGAGCTGACGCGATCAAAGCTGGATTTTGTTTTAAATCGTGCGAAGAACTTCGGTTCCTTACACGTGAAATCAATTGAAGGGTTTGATCCTGGCTCAGAATGAACGTTGGCAGCGTGGATTAGGCATGCAAGTCGAGCGACAAGGTACTTCGGTACTGGAGGAGCGGCAAACGGGGT
>JAEZFD010000014.1 GCA_023417655.1 Planctomycetota bacterium
CCCCGACCCTTCCCCCTATGACGCCAGTTGCACGGCCGGCTCCGCTGAGCCGATCAGATTACATTAACCCAACCGGTGGCAGTTCGACCATCCGCGAGATGCGACCACATGGTTCGATCCGGATGCAGGAAGAACGAGCGCCCGCCAGCGCATCACCGGTTGCCCGAGCTCCGGAAGAACGACCTGCAGCTCCTCCAGTCACGCGGAGTAAAAAACGCGGACCCGTGCTGCCGAGTCTGGCCACTCCCAACTTCAAACCGCCTGTCATTAAGAAGTCTGACGAGCCGGTGCAGAAGCCGGATCTCGCGCTGACGGGTGACGTTCTCAAGAAGAATAAGCTCGCCGACATTCTGAAGAAGAATCGTGACGACGCGACACGCCGTCCGGTTGTTGAAGAAGAAGAAAAGGTCGCGGCCAGTAAGGTCAAAACCGGCCGGACGCTCGGTCTCGAGGAATCTCGGGAAGCCCGTCGTCGTCGCCGGCAGAAGACCAAGGGGAGCGAGGATGATGAAAACGTCATCCACAAGACCGTTAAACGTCAACGTCGTGCCAGCCACCACGTTGACCGCAAAACGACGGCCGTTCTCGAGTCGCCAATCACCGTTCGTAGTCTGTCTGAGGCGATGGGCCGACCAGCTCGTGATCTGCTGACACTTCTGTTCCAGCAGGGACAGATGGTCACGATTAACGACCAGCTTGACCATGAAACCGCCGTCGAAATCGCGATGGAGCTGGGGGTTGATCTCCAGATTCAGCAAGAGGCTGATTTCGAAGACGTGCTGGCTGGACGACTCTCCGGGGAAGAGGCAGGCAGTGACGTGGAAACCGTGACCCGATCTCCAATCATCACAGTCCTCGGCCACGTCGACCATGGTAAGACGACTCTCGTCGACCGGATTCGGTCGTCGAATGTCGCCGCAGGCGAATCCGGCGGAATCACTCAGCACATTGCCGCCTATCAGGTCTCGCATAACGGTCACAACCTGACCTTCGTCGATACACCGGGTCACGCCGCGTTCGGCGAAATGCGTGCCCGTGGTGCCAACGTGACCGATATCATCGTGCTCGTCGTTGCTGCCAATGACGGAGTGATGCCGCAGACAGTCGAGTGTATCAGCCACGCGAAAGCGGCCGGTGTGCCGATCGTGGTGGCGATGAACAAGACTGACCTTCCAAACATCAACGAACAGAAGGTGCTGACAGAACTCTCTCAGCACGGCATTCTCCCCTCGGAATGGGGCGGTGATGTGGAAGTCGTTCGCGTTTCGGGTCTCACTGGAGCAGGCGTCGACGACTTGCTCGAAACGCTGCTGCTGACGGCTGAACTGGCTGACCTCAAGGCTCCTGTCAATGCACCGGCCGACGGGGTTTGCCTGGAAGCCTTCCGTGATGAAGGTCGCGGACCAATCGCCTGGGCAATCATCCGCCAAGGAACCCTGAAAGTGGGAGATCTGGTGCTGTGTGGACCGGCCTATGGTCGAGTCCGTGCGATTTACAACGACCGGAACGAGGAGATTTCTGAAGCCGGTCCGAGTATGCCAGTGAAGATTGCGGGTCTGAACGATGTTCCAGGAGCAGGTGACCACCTGTTCGTAATGGACGACATTGAAGAAGCCCGCGAGATCGCTGAGCAGCGTCGTGTCCGTGGCCGCACTGCCGCTCTGGCTGGTCGCGGTGGACCAAAGTCCCTCGAAGAGTTCTTCGCCGGACGCGATGGGGCGATCAAAGATCTGCCGTTGATCATTAAGGCGGACACACCGGGATCGCTTGAGGCGATTCGAGGCGAACTCGATAAGTTCGAGCATCCTGAAGTGCGGATTAAAGTGCTCCACCAGGGTGTCGGTGGCGTGAACGAAAGCGATGTGTACCTTGCGGCGTCATCAGGAGCGATTGTGATCGCTTTCCATGTGATCGCCGAAGACCGGGCCGAAGCACTCGCCGGTCAGGAAGGCATCGAAATTCGACGCTATAAGATCATCTACAACGTGACTACGGATATCCGTCAGGCCCTCGAAGGTCTGCTGGAACCAGAAAAAGTCGAAGTCACGACGGGTCGGGCTCTGGTTCTGCGGACATTCAGTATCAGCAAGACTGGAACCGTTGCCGGGTGTCGTGTGTTGAATGGAGCAATCGATCGATCTAACCGGGTGCACGTCATCCGCGATCAGACCATTCTCAACAACTATGGCATCGCGTCACTGAAGCGGGAAAAAGATGATGCCCGCGAAGTCCGCGAAGGTTACGAGTGCGGGATTCGTCTTGACGGCTTTAATGACGTTAAGGAAGGGGATTTGCTCGAAGCCTATCGGATTGAAGAGCGAAAACGCTCACTGTAAAGCTGTCGGACTGGTTTCATCTCAAGGTGGCGGCAGAATCTTTCCTGAAAGGTTACTGCCGCCGCTGATGACACCCTGAAGATGGCAGAAAACTTGTTCTTCGATGCCCGATGTGACCTGCGTCGGGCACGATTCGCAAGAAGGTGTACGGGGCGTCGAACGATTCCCTGATCGCCAGATTTCAGGTCTGCGATTCGATCTCCTTACTGTCTGGAAATTTTTGAGTATGACAACACGACGGACAGCAAGGGTGGGCTCGGCCATTCGTCAGGTCGTGAGCAACGCGATTCTGTTCGGCCTGCGTGACCCCCGCGTGACTGGTGTGACTGTCCTGAATGTGGAGGTTGCTCCTGATCTCCGCACGGCCAAGGTCTACATCAGCATTCTGGCTGACGAGAAAAAGGCCCGATTGACCTTAATGGGGTTGGACGCGGCCCGTGGATGGATTCAATCGAGAATCGTCGACGAACTTCAGTTGCGTCTGACTCCAGTATTGAGCTTTGTGGTCGACCCGGGGATTAAGAAGAGTATTGAGGTTGCGAAGCTGCTGCGAGAAATCCAGCCTCCCCCTGAGGAGACGGAACCGGAAGGCGAGGAATTGGATGAAGAATCCGCCAGCTCACCGGACGTGATCAGCGAAGAGTCCAGCCCTGACGAAGATCCCGGCGAGAGTCACGAAAAAGAGTAGAGCATACTCACGAGTTCATGTCCTGCTTGCTGCTCCCGATCCGCTCCCGGACGGGAGAGTTCACTATCCACCGGAATTCACGCCGCGGAGGCATTGATGCCTGCCAAATCCATCAAGGCAGCTGATAAACAGACAATCCTCAAGAAGCTCGTGACGGAGATGAAGAAGCGGTACGGCGGGGCCATTCCCAAGCAAAGCCGATCTGCCTTCGAAACGCTCCTGTTCGCTGCTTGTCTGGAAGACACCGATTATGAGACGGCTGAAAATTCCTTCAGTCAATTGCTCGACGGATTCTTCGACCTGAACGAGATCCGGGTCAGTTCAGTCGGCGAGATTCAGCAGACTCTGGGAGAAATCCGTGCCGCAAACTGGAAAGCGATGCGGATTCGTGAATCGCTGCAGTTTGTCTTCGAAAAGCACTATGCCTTCGATCTGGAAGGCCTGAAGCGGAAGACCCAGGAGCAGGCTCAGAAAGATCTGGCACAGATCCCGCATCAGACCAGTTTCATCCGGAACTACGTTCTCCAGCATGCGCTCGGAGCCCATGTCATTCCGGTTGATGAAACGATTCGTCACCTGTTGATCTGGCTTGGCCTCGCCGATGCGAAGACAGATGCTGAAGCCGCCGCGGAGGAACTGAAATCAGGTATCAAGAAAACAGAGGCCCCGCTGCTCTGTTATCTGCTGAAGCTCACCGCGATCGATCCTGAATTGATCGAGCACTTCGAAGAGGCCGCAACCAGCAAAGAGGAAGTGGATCCGATGACGGCATCCACCCGACTCGCAGAGCTGTTCAAGAATCCCAAGAAGAAGCGGAAGCCGGTTAAGGCTGCCCCGCCAGCGAAGCCTGCACCCGCCGCGAAACCGACGGCAACAGCCAGCAAAGCAAGTACGGCGACCAAGGCTGTGAGCCTGAAGAAACCGAAGAAAACGGCTCCGTCCCGGCCGGCGAATGCCAAAGTCGCTGCTTCGGCCAACCGCAAGGTGACGAAGAAGGTACCCGCAAAGAAGGCGACCAGAAACCGTTCCAAGTAATCAGGGATTCCGGCTCGCTGTCAGATCAGCGGGCATGCAGGATTCGTTCTGAAGTTCAAGAGCGTCGGCCGGAGGAGACTCTGTCCGACGCTCTTTTTATGTGTGGGACGTCGAGCGGTTTGATCCCGGATCATTTCGGTTGCGGTCAGCCCGTCTCCGCCACACGGAATGAAGTCTTTTATCAGTTGGGATGCGCAGCGCCGGGGGGAAGCAAGTCGCTTTAATGGCACCACAGTCCGGGGCGACTTCGGAGAATCTCTGTTGACCTGATCTGGTGATCAAGACGACACTTCGCGGTGATGCGGGAACGCAGGCGACCAGTCAGAAAGATCGGTTCTGCGGACTGGCTGAGCGCTGAGAACCGGGGTAAGACAGTCATGTCGTTGAAGAACATCCGCCGTCTGATCGAGTACGTCCTGTTCAGGACGATTGCCTGTGTGATTGAGGTATTGAATCCTCGTCAGACTCTGCGGCTGGCTCATGCACTGGCCTGGGGCATCATGAATCTCGCGCCTCGCAAGATGAGCCGTTATTACGTCGCCCGGGAGAACATCGAGCGCTCCTTTGGCAAGGAGATGACTTCCGCTGAGATCGATCAGCTGATTTACAAGATGTGGGTGCATCTCTTCCGAATGGTTGCGGAGATCATCCAGTTCCCAAGAAAGTTCCGCAGAGAGAATTGTCGGGACGTGCTTGTGTTTCGCAATCGTGCGACCTGTGTTCAGGCCCTGATGACCGGACGTCCCATTTTTCTGGTGGGCGGTCACTTCGGAAACTGGGAAGTCACAACTTCTACGTTCGGCGAGTTTGGAATTCCACTGGGGGTCGTCGCGCGAAAGCTCGACAATCCCTATCTGCATCACTGGTTTGTGAAGTCGCGAGAAAAATGTGGCCATCGTCTGCTGCTCAAAGATGGCGGCTGGGATGGCATGGTCGATATCGTCCAGGCGAACGGAAATCTGGCGCTTCTCTGCGATCAGGATGCAGGGCGGAGGGGAATCTTTGTTGATTTCTTTGGCCGCCCGGCTTCGACCTATCGTTCACTCGCACTGATGGCACTGGAGCATCAGGCCATCATCGTCGTCGGCTATGGTCGCCGTGTTTCCGATGATTTTGACAACTGTCGCTGGAACCGTTTTGAAATCGGCTGTGAGGATGTGATCGATACGACGCAGATCACGTCTGATGATGAAGTCCGTGAAATCACAGAGCGGTACAGTCAGGCGTTAGAGCGTGCCATTCGCCGTTCGCCGGAACAGTATTTCTGGGTGCATCGCCGCTGGAAGACAGCCCCGAAAGTCAAAGTCGAGAAAGCACAGAAAGTGGAATTGCGGAAGGCCGGCTGAGGACAGAGGGATAATGAACAATTGCCCGGGATTGAAACATCAATGAAGCAAGCCGTCGCAACAACCGATTGTTGCGACGGCCTGCATTTGTAAATAACACCTATCACTCACACGGGGCGAGTGAGCGAATCCGCATTATGGTTTGACGTTGGTTGCGGTCACGCCTTCCCAGTCGTCAGAACGGAAGGGGCAGGCAGGCAGATAACTCTCGCTGTACAGGTTGCCTTGCGGGTTGTCCGACCAGTTGTATCGCACGGCGACGGGAGTGATGCCTTCCGGGCCGACGACTTCGACGGTGTTCGGGCCGACGATCTTCGCTTGTCCCCAGACCCATTTTCGGTTCTCACCTGCCACAGCGAATCCGCTCAGTGGTTCGTTGTAATAGCTCGTCAGCGGCGATCCAAAGGTCTCGAATGTGATGATGGCCTTGTTTCCTTCAAAGGTCACTTTCTGGAATTTAGGTCCCTGTCGAACGAGGTCGTTCATGCCATAGAGATCATGCAGTGCCATCCGTGCGAGGCGCTTGGCGACGTTCTGCTTGTCTTTGGGATGGATATCTTTTGCCGCGCCAATGTCGGTGATGCAGACGCAATCGACGTTCGGCAGTTTCTCTTTGACGAGTGCCTGTGCTTCGCGAAGCTCAGCCCAGTCGCTTTCGCCCGGTTCGGACTGGATGGCTTTGAAGTTGGCGAGCTGGACCTGATAGAACGGGAAGTCTCCCTGTCCCCAGGCTTCGCGCCAGCTTTCGATCAAAGCGGGCATCAGCGTGCGATACTGATAGGCCCTGCTGGCGTTGGATTCGCCCTGATACCAGATGGCTCCGCGAATCGCGTAAGGAATCAACGGTGAGACCATGGCGTTATACAAGGTGCTCGGATGATGACGGGAATCCCGCTTCACTTCCGGCATCGTCGGAGGTTTTGGCTGCGGTTTTCCCGCTGCCTTTGCAGCGGCAGAAGCGGTCTTCCACTTTTCGAGTGCCTTCTCGTAATTCTTCAAGAGCTCTGCGGCACGGGGTGAGTCGACGAGTTCATTCCAGCTGTCCAGAATCGGCTGAAGTTCTTTGGTCGCGGCCATTTTCTCCGGCGAGGTCCAAGCTTCTGCCCGCGTTCCGCCCCAAGCTGTCTGCACGACGCCAACAGGCACTCCCAGTGCGCGGTGCAATTCCCGCCCGAAGAAATAGCCGACGGCGGTATGAGGCCCGACAGTCTGCGGAGTACAGGGCAGCCACTGTGCGTTAACGTCCTTCTGTGGTTCGGTCGCGGTGACATTGGGCACCCGAAACAGACGGATTTCAGGGAAGTTGGCAGTCTTCTTTTCGAGGTCGGCGTCGAGCGATCGATCGACCGTCCATCCCATGTTGGACTGCCCGCTGCAGACCCAGACCTCGCCGACGAGCACATTGTCGAACGTCTTACTCTCATTTTGCCCACGTACGCTGAGCTGACTGGCCGGGCCGACATCGAGAGAATCGAGTTTGATCTGCCAGTTCCCTTGTGGATCGGCCGTCGTCGACTTCACCTGATCACGGAAAGAGACCGAGATTTTTTCGCCCGGCGTGGCCCATCCCCAGACTGGAACCGGCATCCCGCGCTGCAGAACCATCGAGGTTCCGAAGATGGATGGCAGTTTGATTTCAGCCTGAGCCTGCGGCGCGAGTAACGCCATCAGTCCGGCTGCCGCGACCAGAATTCCCCAACCTCTGTTGCGCATCTGCATTCCTCCCATTCTTGACACTGATCACAGCGGCCTTGAAGCAGGCCGGAACCTCTCAGGCATTCCAGCTTTCCTATCAATTCGCGTCAATGCACCGGGAAGTCGAACTGCTCAGGTTTCATTTGAAATTCATCTCCATTCAACGCCTCGAGGGAGACGGGGGGTAGGGTTTGGTCAGTGCATTCTGGACAGGTGGTTGCAGGAGAATGAAAATCAATTCCGGCTTGAGTCAGGTGGATCACAGGTCTTATGAATGACCTTTGAGAATGTCGTCGAAGAGTGAATCATCTGTGGCAGACATCAGAATGCCTGAAACTGTGCCCGGTGAGTGGCAAGCGGCGGCCAAGGCGTTTCTCCCGACTGAGACGCGTGTGCTTGCGGTGCAGAGGATGTCAGGGGGATTCAGCGGGGCTCTCGTCCTGAAGATTGATACGGATTTCGCCGTTTTCATTCTTCGGGGGATGTCGTTGCATGAGACCGATGCAGAAGCCCTGCAACGCCTCCATCGCTGGTTGGCTCAACTGCACGAAAGTGGCCTTCCTGTGGCCGTTCCCATCCCCTGTCGACAGTCTGGCTGCACAACCTGGGAGCATCGGGGGCGGATCTGGCAAATGGAGCCCTGTTTGTCGGGAGCCTCGCTGGATGGCGATCAGCTTTCCACGGTGCAGATTCAGAATCTGATGCAGACAGTCGCCAAGCTGCACCTCGCTTCGGCCTCCTTGCACCAGCAGGATCCGATCTTCACCAGCACGGGAGTCGGTGTTTCCCCGTCAGTACGATCACGACTCAACCTGATTCATACATGGACGCCTGAACGGATCGGGAAAGCGTTCCAATCTCTGAGCGACGCTCCCCTTGAACTTCGCGAGCAGCTCGATGCCTGTCTTGCCGCTTTCCTGAGATTCCATGAACAGATCAGACGTGAATTGGAATCATACTGCCACGTCTCTGTTCCGCTGCATCCCTGTTTTCGTGATCTTTGGCAATCCAACATTCTGTTCAAAGGGGATCAAGTCACCGGTCTGATCGACCCACACTCGACACGAGTCGATCATGTTTCCTCCGACCTTTCGCGATTGCTGAGCGGCTACTTTTACGATGATGAACGAAAGAGAACGGCCGCCCTCGCTCTGTACGAGGAACTTCGCCCTCTGTCTGACACTGAACGCAATTTGATACAGGCGATGGAGCACAGCGGAGTGGTTTTGAGCGGAATGACCTGGGTCTCACGTTGGATGAATTCGCAAATCAGTCACGAGTCCCGGGAAGCGGCATCAATGCGTCTTCAGTCTCTCACCAGGAAGCTGCTTCGCTTTCCAAAATAGATTTTTTCAAGTGACGTCGAACACCCTGCAAGATGACTGGCATCTTAAGACGCAGGCTGGCATCTCAACAAACAGGATGAATGATGGTCAACCACAGTTAGGACAGCTCAGTTCGTGCCTGAGTAATGACTCCAAATAGGAAAGGGCGGCTTTGAGATTTCTCAAGCCGCCCCAGCTGGGATCAAGTTTGCTTTTCTGATACCCGGTATCGGGGAATTCACGCTACGTTAGAATTCGCCGACGACTTCTCCTGAGTTCCGAGTTCCAAGGGCTCCCCAGACTCCAAAGGGACTTTGTCCGCTAACGTTCGTCGCAGAAGCACTTTGGTTGCCGGTATTGATGTTATCGCTGATGAAGCGGACCGATCCATCGCCCATCACTGCCTGAACGCCGCCGGTGTGTTTGCTTGTGGCAGAATACATCCCTTCACGTGATTCGTGGGATCCGTCTCCTCCACCCTGACAACTGGGGGAATTCGCAGGCAGAATCGTGGTAAAGCCTGAGACAGCCACTCCCCCATCGGCCCAGCGTGCTCCCCCGTTGTAGTAGAGGCCGTCGGCCGGTTCGTATCGCCGGGTCGATGAGTTGAAGGCGTTTTTGCAGTCGTTCGGGATGGTGGGGACAGACGAAGTGTATTTAACGACTCCGATGTCGTTGGTGCTCGAAGGAAAGGCTCGCTCTGCCATCATGATCGTGTTACTGGTGCCATCGACGATGTCACCGATGCGTGTCCGACTTCGCAGGCCGAAGACACCGCGGGGATTTGTGGAATTGGCATTCACGCTGTCGCCTGCGCTGAAGGCATAATTCGTCAGTCCAAGTTGCGAGTTGTAGTGAACTCCATCGCTAGGACAGAGAAGGACCGGAATCTTGGCCTTCCAAGGTTCGTAAGCCGATTGCCACGGGCCAGGTCCGAATGCGGGAAAAGTGGTCCCACCGATTGTCAGCGGGCTGGCGATCTGGTTGAACAGCGCTGACTGCTCGAGATAGGGCAGCATGCCGATCATGCCGCTCCCGCGTCCCCAGTTGGAGTTCATTCCGTCGGTCCCAGAGAAGTTTGTTCCCCCTTCGCGATACGGAAAGGTGTTGTGGACGTCGTGGTAGTTGTGGAGAGCCAGGCCAAGTTGCTTCAGGTTGTTCTTGCACTGTGATCGTCTAGCGGCTTCTCGAGCCTGCTGGACGGCCGGCAACAGGAGAGCAATCAGAACGGCGATAATCGCGATAACAACCAGCAGTTCGATGAGCGTGAACCCACGCAGATGGGTTCGCTTTGAAAATGACATCAGTGGTTTCCTCCGGTAGGGTTCTCAGGGGACCCGGCTTGCAAAGTATGACTTTTCAGAAGTGAACAGCGCCGAATGGCAAGAAGTGATTTGGATGTGAAGCGTTCGCATGCGAAGTATGTGCAAGCGAAATGCCAGTTTGAACGAATTTCCAAATCATGGGCATTCTGGCGGCTCGTTTGAAATCCAAGTAACTTATTTTGAAAGACTCATAGGCGGAGTTGGCGGGTGACTTTGCAGTACGATGTACAGCAAAACGGATGCGCATTATTCGGATGCGGTCTGATTCAGTTTGCTGGATTGATTCGCGGCAGCCGACAGAGGCAAAAGCACAGAAAAAGCGACGCCGGAGAGAACTCCGACGTCGCTGACATGGCTGAGAGGTTCGTTTGCTCTCCCTCGTGGCCGCTCAGAGCGAGTCTTGTTTAATGAAGACTCAGCTCGGCGTGGCACGTACGGGGAGTTCAAAAGACCATTGTTTAGAATTCGCCCACGATTTCGCCGCCATTCTTCGATCCCAATGCACCCCAGACGCCGAATGGGCTCTGGCCAGAAACATTGTTCGCACTGGCTGACTGGTTTCCGGTGTTGATGTTTTCGCTGATGAAGCGGACGGAGCCATCGCCCATGAGCGCCTGAGCTCCGCCGGTGTGCTTACTGCCAGCTGAGTACATACCGTCACGTGATTCGTGCAAGCTGGATCCACCTTGGCAGGAAGGGGAATTCATTGGCAGAATTGTGGTAAACCCACTCACGGCGACCCCCCCGTCAGCCCAGCGTGAGCCGGCGTAGTAGCCCAGATCGCTCGCTGAAGTGTACTGTCGGGTGGAGGTGTTGAACGCATTCCGGCAATCATTCGGGATCGTCGGAACAGACGAAGTGAATTTCACAGCGCCAATGTCGTTGGCCCCCATCGGGAAGACGCGCTCTGCCATCATGATGGTATTGCTGCTGCCGTCGGTGATGTCCCCCATGCGAGCACGGCTACGCTTGCCGAAGATTCCGCGAGGGCTATCTGTATTGACGTTAACACTGTCGCCTGCACTGAACGCATAGTTCGTGAGACCGAGCGTTGAGTTGTAGTGATTTCCGTCGCTTGGGCAGAGGAGAGCCGGGATCTTGGCTTTCCATGGATCGTAGGCGGACTGCCATGGTCCAGGGCCGAATGCTGGATAAGTGGTTCCATTGATTGTCAGCGGGCTGGCAATCTGATTGAAGAGAGCCTGCTGTTCGATGTAAGGAAGCAGGCCGATCATGCCGCTGCCGCGACCCCAGTTCGAATTCTGACCGTTGTTGGCGTTGTCTGGAACCAGCGAGGTGCCCCCTTCACGGTATGGGAAGGTATTGAACACATCATGGTAGTTGTGGAGAGCCAGCCCCAATTGCTTGAGGTTGTTCTTGCACTGAGAGCGGCGAGCCGCTTCCCGGGCCTGTTGAACAGCTGGCAACAGCAGTGCGATCAGGACCGCGATGATTGCGATCACGACCAGAAGTTCGATCAATGTGAACCCGCTTCGACGAGCCCTGATTTTCTTCAACATTCTTGATTCCTTGCCTTTCCCCCGAGGGAGACCTTCTTGCTTCGGTGGCCGACGTGGTCAGCCGTTCAGGCGATCAGACACAATAAGAATACGCAAACGACAGATCGCCTCATATAAGATCGTAGGCAACTGATATCAGCGGGGTCAAGGAGACGAGTTGCAAAGAAATCGTTCAAATCAGTCTGAGAATGCGATAATTAGGGAGCTTGCAGGGGAGAGGAAAAATCGCAGCAACTCAACGAAATGTCGTCAACGAGTGTAAACGACATGTGAATGCATGTGCAGGAGGGAACATCTTGCCAGATGTTCGATCAGCTTCCCGGAGAGGAGATCTCGTCCGTGAATCCCAGCCGGTTCCAGATTCGAGGAATCGGCGCAACAATGGCCAGGGGTTCATAGCGAATCGGATGCTGAAGCGTCAGCTGGCGTGCGTGCAGAGCAATAGGTGACTCGGTCCGGTCGCGACCGGAGAATCCCGGAAACGTGAGCCGGCCTCCGTATTGTTCATCTCCGACAATGGGGCAGCCACGGCTCCCAAACTGAATGCGAATCTGATGCATTCGGCCGGTCCCGAGTCGGATTTCTACGAGTGCTTTTCCCTGCTTCACCTGCAGGGTTCGGTAATGCAGGTTAGAGAGCTTGGCGTCAGGGTTTCGTTCTGAAGAGATCTCGACCCGAGATTGATCGGGAATGCGATAAATCCAGTCGATCAACTCGCCTTCAGGGAGTTCTGGCGGTCGTTCGAGAACCGCGTAGTAGATCTTCTCGACCTGACGTTTGGCGAACTGCTCGGACAAGCGCGCAGCCCCCTTCGAATTCCGGGAAAAGACGACGACGCCCGACACGGGGCGATCGATCCGATGAGGAACACCGAGATAGACGTTGCCGGGCTTGTCGTACTTCTTCGCCAGATAGCGTTTGACCATGTCGACGAGACTGTCGACTCCGTGCGGAGCCCCCTGCGCAATCACGCCGTGAGGTTTGTTCACAGCAATGACGGGTCCGTCTTCGCAGAGGATCTCCCGTTCAGTCAGTTCAGCCACAGCACTTTGCCAGATAAATTCTTGGACGGACACGATCTGAAGGGAAACAGCTATTCGCCATCATACTGAAGCAGACTGAAGACGTCGTATTGTTCCAGCTTACTTCGCCCGTTCAGGAACGACAGTTCAACGATGAATGCACAGCCAACGACTTCGGCGCCTGACTGCTCGACGAGTCGGGCACAGGCGTTCATCGTACCCCCGGTGGCGAGGAGGTCATCGACCAGCAGAACCCGATCCCCCTTTGAAAACGCATCGGTGTGAATTTCGAGTGTATCGGTGCCGTACTCGAGGTCATAATGAAATGATTGCTTCTCGAAGGGGAGCTTGCCTGGCTTCCGGACCGGGACGAATCCCGCATTCAGTTCGAGTGACAATGGAGCGGCAAAGATGAACCCGCGAGCTTCGGCAGCGGCAATCGCCGTGACGTTCTGCCCACGATAATGGTCGGCGAGTTGGCGAACTGATTCGCGGAACGCACCGGGGTGCGCCAGCAGTGGAGTAATGTCGCGGAAGAGGATGCCTGGTTTGGGAAAATTCGGGACATCGCGAATATGTTGCCGCAGGTCCATTTCACTCTTTCTTGTTCGCTGCCGGGTTTTCGATGGAGACAGATGGCGATTCGGCGAGCTGACGACGCGCGCTTTCCACGAGCCCCCTGGCTTCAGGATCGGAATCATACAGGGTGATGACGCTGCGCCAAATCCCCCGAGCCTCTGCGAGCTTCCCTGATGACTGAAGCGCCGCCGCGCGAGCGAGTGCTTGATTCACATAGTCGAGACGAGTACTCGGAGTGTGGGCGATCAGGCTTTTGTGGAGTTCCTGAAGAAATGGAATGAGCGACGCGTATTCCGGTTGTTCCTGAAGAAGTGTTTCCAGTGCCTGCAACTGTTCGGCCGCCTGAATCGTGAGTCCCTGATCTCGAAGTTCCAGAATCTTCCGGAGTTGCAGTTCCGGTTCGGAACGGGCAGGAGCTTCACGGAGTCCGTTCCGACCAAGATATTTCCTCTTCATTTCATAGACATTGATTCGATCCATGTAGGGCTGCACCAGAGGTTCCCATTTCTCGGGATCCTGTTCGAGCAACGGGACGAAGTGCTTTTCCCGAGCCGCGAGCCATTCCGGATTTTCTGGAGCCTGCATGATCTGTTCACCCTTCGCAAAGTGCTTCTCAGGTGTCATGCGAACCCATTGCATGAGGAATGCTGTGCTGACGATGAGCACGATAAGCAATCCCAGCAGTACCCAGATGTTGTCAAACCATCGCATGAAACTCGCTGATGCACTGCTGGCTTCGGTCTGAATGCGAAACAGGTCTCGTGCGAGCGTCCCGCTCATACCATGCTCCAGCCCGCTCTCGGAATCAGCAGAGGTGGCGGCTTCAGCACTCAGAGTCCCTTCGTTGTCATCTGAATTCTTCAGCTCCAGCTTCTTCTCGATTTCTTTTAACCGCAGCATCAGCACATAGGCATCAGGGAAGCGGTCCTCAGGTTTCTTCTCAAGGCACTGACAGACGACTTCATCGAGCCAGAACGGGATCTCTGGGACAATCCGTTTGGGGCTGTCGAACTGGGAAAATTTGTGCTTTTGAATGACATCGAGCGTCGATTTTCCGGAGAACGGCGGACGTCCGGTCAGCATGACATACATGACTGCCCCCAGAGAGTAGAGATCGCTCTGGCGAGTGACTCGACGCCCCTGAGCCTGCTCAGGCGACATGTATTCGGCAGTCCCCAGGATGCCACCGGTGACAGTCAACTTCGAGGTGGCAAACATCTGAGCGACGCCGAAGTCGGAGAGCTTGACGGTTCCATCAGGCGCGATCAGCAGATTCGATGGCTTGAGGTCTCGATGGACGATGCCGCAATTGTGTGCCGACTTTAGGGCCTGACAGACCTGAATTCCGATCTGCACGGCTTCCTTCCAGGGGAGCCGCTTTTCCCGCTTGAGGCGATCTGTCAGCGTTTCGCCAGGAACATATTCCATAGCGTAGTAGTAAGTGTTGTGGTCTTCTCCGCTGTCGTAGAGTTCCACGATATGGGGACTCTTCAGCTGCTCCATTGCCGCAATCTCTCTGGCAAAGCGAGCGACGAAGCCTTCTTCGTGTGCCATGGAAGCCGGCAGCATTTTGACAGCGGCCTGACGCCCAGTTTCGATGTGGGTGCCGAGATAGACCGTCCCCATTCCCCCGGCACCAAGAAGCCGCTCAATCCGATAGGGGCCAATCTGATCGGGTTGTGGGGGAAGTTTGACCTGAGACGGAGCTGGGTTTGTCACGTGGGGCGACCGTAGCAATAGAAGGGATTCGTAAGACCAGCGGGAATTGGTTCTGGCATCAACAGAAAGCTTCTTCGCAGTTTATCGCTTTTATCTGATGGATTCAGCCGGGAGCATGGTGAAATCTCCTTTTGGTTCGCGCGGATTGCCTGGTGGTGTGCAGAGGCTGTAAGGGGAGCCGATCAACCGGCTTTTCATGCAAACAGCTCTGATATCTCGCGAAATAGACTTGGAAAATTTGCCAATGAATCATCTGGAATTATCTTTAGTCCGATCAGAATTCTGGTACGCTGCTCGAACACCCTCCCATACCCTCCTGCCTGCCGACCGACTATGCGAATCCTTCCTGGACTAGCTTGTCTGATGGCTGCGGCCATCAGCACGACCGCACTCGCCGCCGAATTCGCGTCGAACTCAGCCTCCCGGACAAACTCCCGGCCCGGCGTCACTTTTGAGCAGGACATCCGTCCGCTCTTTAAGGCGGCGTGCTTTCATTGCCACGGCGAAGCCGGGGTAGTGGAAGGCGGCCTGGATTTGCGTCTCGCCCGATTCACAATCAAAGGCGGGGAGACCGGACCATCTCTTGTCGCTGGAGACCGTGAAAAGAGTCTTCTCTATCAGCGCGTCCGCGATGGAGAGATGCCACCGGATAAGGCTCATCGCTTCACGCCTGAACAAGTTGAATTGCTCGGGAAATGGATCGAAGCCGGAGCCCCGACGCTGCGTCCGGAACCTGAGTCCCTCGACACTGTCGTGATCACCGAGGAAGAACGCTCTCACTGGTCGTTCCAGCCGATCACAAAGCCAGCGGTGCCCAAGGTCGCTCATCAGGATCAGGTCAGCACTCCAGTTGATGCCTTCCTGCTTCAAAAACTGGAAGAGAAGGGATTCGCGTTCTCTGAGTCTGCTTCCAAGAGAAATCTCGTCCGTCGTGTCTACATCGATCTGCTGGGATTGCCTCCGACTCCGGAGCAGCTGAAAGCATTTGAAGAAGACACCCGACCTGACGCGTGGGAGCAACTCGTCGAACAGCTGCTGGCCTCGCCTCACTACGGCGAACGCTGGGGACGACACTGGCTCGATGTGGCCGGGTACGCTGACTCGGATGGTTACAGCAATCAGGACCCGCAACGGAAGTTTGCCTGGCGCTATCGTGATTATGTCATCAAGTCATTCAACGCCGACAAGCCTTTCGATCAGTTCATTCTGGAACAATTGGCCGGTGATGAACTCATCACCTCACCATTGAATAACCTCTCTCCAGAGGATGCAGAACTGCTGGCGGCAACCGGATTCCTGCGGATGGCTCCAGATGGAACCAGCGGCACCGTCGATGATCAGAACGTCGCAAAGAATGATGTTGTCGCCGAGACAATCAAGATCGTGACCTCATCATTGATGGGATTGACGGTCGGCTGTGCTCAGTGTCACGACCATCGATACGACCCGATTCCGACAGTTGATTACTACCGATTGCGAGCGGTCTTTGAGCCGGCTCTCAACTGGAAGCAGTGGCGGACTCCGCAGCAGCGACTGGTCTCGCTGTATAACGATGAGGATCGGAAGAAGGCCGCCGAAATTGAGGCTCAGGCTAAGGTGATCGATGCGGCCCGACTGGAAAAGCAACAGGCCGCGATTGATGCTGAGTTCGAGAAGCAGTTGTTAAAACTGCCAGAAGAGATTCGGGACTCTGCTCGGGGACTTCATAAAGTGCCGGTCAAGGATCGCACGCCGGAGCAGAAAGCTCTGGTCAAGACGTATCCCGCCCTGAACATCAGCGCCGGGTCGCTCTACCTGTATAACCCACAGGTCGATAAGGAACTCAAGGCGATGCTCGAAGAGGCCAAGAAGGTCCGCGAGACAAAGCCGAAGGAAGAGTTCATTCATGCCCTCGTTGAACCGAAGGCAGCTCCTCCTGCAACATTCGTATTCTATCGTGGGGATTGTGACCAGCCGAAGGATCAGGTCTCGCCGGGGGGACTGACTGTCATCGAACAGGCGTCTCAGGTCCCGCCGATTCCGGTCAAGGACGCCTCACTGCCGACAACAGGCCGCCGACGGGCTTTTGCAAAGCAATTGACTGACCGGAAGCATCCTCTCACCTCCCGTGTCTTGGTGAATCGGATCTGGCTGCATCACTTCGGTCGCGGACTGGTGGAATCACCGGCCGATTTCGGAATTCTCGGCATTCCACCAACGCATCCGGAGTTGCTGGACTGGCTGGCCTCCGAGTTCATGGATTCTGGCTGGAGTATGAAGCACCTGCATCGTCTGATGGTGAATTCACATGCTTACCGTCAGGCTTTGCGTTCCAGTCCTGAGCAGGATCAGGTGGATCCTGAGAATCGCCTTTACGGGGGAGCCCGACTGGTCCGACTCGATGCCGAA
Source organism: Planctomycetota bacterium (assembly GCA_023417655.1). Taxonomy (GTDB): domain Bacteria; phylum Planctomycetota; class Planctomycetia; order Planctomycetales; family Planctomycetaceae; genus Planctomicrobium. Next base: position 16,979 of record JAEZFD010000014.1, read on the forward strand.
ACGATTCGCGACTCAGTTTTGAGTGTCAGCGGCATCCTGAATACGGACATGTATGGGCCGCCGGTGCCGATCATGAGCGATGATTCCGGGCGATGGATTTTGGGAGTTGAGAATCTTGTAACGGGACGGCCCGGACCGATCATTCCTCTGGAAGGTCGTGAGAATCTCCGGAGCGTCTATGTCGAAGTTCGACGCAGTCGCCCCCTGGCTGTGCTCGATACCTTCGACTGGCCGATCATGTCACCCAACTGTGAGATCCGCCGGACTTCGACGAATACCCCGCAGTCGCTGATGCTGATGAACAGCGACTTCGTACTGGAACATTCCGCGAAGTTTGCCCGCAGGATTGAATCAGTGGCCGGGGACGATGTCGCCGCACAAATCGATACGGCCTGGCAGCTCACATTTTTGCGGGCTCCTGACGAGTCGGAACGCAGCACTGCGAAAGCCTTCCTGGAGGAACAGGAGCAATTGATGGCCGAACGGGTGAAAACTCTGCCGGCTCCAAAGGACAAGTCAAAGGCTCCGACTCCAAAGCAACTGGCCTTGGACTGCCTTTGCCAAATGCTGCTGAGTTCAAATGAATTTCTGTACGTCGACTGAATTTCGTGAAGCGATGAGCCGAACGAGTTTCAATCACACGTCATGAAAGCGATACACGCGATGAGAAATCCCGCCTGCAACAGCCGTCGACATTTTCTGGCCGGAAGCGCACTCGGAATCAGTTCAGTCGCTCTGAACTGGCTGCTGAACCATGATCAGGCATTCGGGGCTCCAGCCAAGCCAGAGCTTGAACCGACGTCGTATGACAATAAGCCCAAGGTTCCCCGGAAGGAGCCTCAGGCGAAGGCGATGATTTCTCTGTGGATGCAGGGAGGCCCGAGCCATCACGACATGTTCGATCCCAAGCCGCTGCTCGATGAGTACGACGGCAAGCCGTTCCCCGGCGAGATCAAATATGATAACGCCGCGCAGGCGAGCTCAAAGGTCCTCGCTTCGCCGTGGAAGTTCTCTCCACGTGGCGAATGCGGGATGGAACTCTCGGATCTCATTCCATACACCGCTCAGGTCGCCGACGATATCTGCCTGATCCGTTCGATGCACACAGGGGTGAACAATCACGGCCAGTCGATTCAGGCATTGCAGAACGGCCGCGTCGCTCCGGGGCGCCCCAGTCTCGGCAGCTGGCTGACTTATGGTCTTGGTTGTGAAGCAGACAATCTTCCTGCTTATCTCGTTCTGATCGATCCCGGCAGGCTCCCGGTGCTCGGTGTCGACAACTGGCAGTGTGGATTTCTTCCGTCCCTGTTTCAGGGAACCGTCGTTCGCCCACAGGAACCCCGGATTCTGGATCTGACTCCAGCGACACATCTCGCCGGAAGTCCGCAGGCCCGATCGCTGGAATTCCTGAAGGAACTCAACGCTCGACACCTCTCCGAGCGGCCGCGGCAGACAGATCTCGAAGCACGAATCGCGTCCTATGAACTCGCGGCGAAAATGCAGATTGCGGCCACTGAGGCGCTTGAACTGTCGAAGGAAACTAAGAGCACGCAGGAGATGTATGGAATGCACTCCGCGAATCCGGCGACTCGTGAGTACGGAGCCCGGTGTCTGCTGGCTCGTCGATTGATCGAGCGGGGTGTCCGGTTCGTTCAGGTTCTGACTTCAGATCAGCTCTGGGACAGCCATGGCAGCATTATCACACGTCTGCCGGCAGCCTGTGAGAAGGTCGATCAGGGGTCTGCCGCACTGGTCCGTGACTTGAAGCAGCGGGGCCTCCTGGACTCCACCATCGTTCACTGGGGGGGAGAGATGGGCCGTCTGCCAGTCATTCAGAACGACGCCGGACGAGACAAAGTCGGCCGGGACCATAACACTTACGGGTTCAGCATGTGGCTGGCTGGCGGAGGCTTCAAAGCCGGCCACGTTCATGGCGCAACCGACGAATGGGGACACCACGCCATCGAAGACGTGGTGAACCATTATGACTATCACGCGACGCTGTTGCACCAATTCGGTCTGGATCACGAGAAGCTGACTTTCGAATGGGCCCGCCGCGAGCAGTCGCTGACGGACGGCCAGCCCGGCAAAGTGGTCAAAGGTATTCTCGCCTGAGCAGGATCAGAATTTCGCGGCCCTTTGGAGCCGGTCTCGGAATGTGGCACGGTTTCTTCTGCGGTGTTCGAGCAGAGTTGCGGTGAGCCTCGAGATTTGCACATGATGCTGGAATGAACCGCACTCATGCACTTCTCCAGGCGACGGCGTTTCTGTCTGCGATCGCCATCGGCATCGTAGCTCAGGACCATCGATCCCGTTGCTTTGGAGCGCCCCCGTCGGAGTACTTCGGAATTCGTGTGGTTGATGAAGAGACGAGGCGCGGAGTTCCACTCGTCGAACTGGAAACCGTCAACCACATCCGATTCGTCACTGACAGTCAGGGTTATGCGGCCATCAATGACCCTGACCTGCTAAACAGGAAGGTGTTCTTCACAGTTCGCAGTCACGGGTATGAATACCCCAAGGACGGCTTCGGCTTCCATGGGAAAGCCGTCGAAACGATTCCCGGCCAGACTGAAATCCTTCGCATCAAACGTCGAAGCATCGCCGAACGTCTCTATCGAACGACCGGCAGTGGAATCGAGATGGACTCGGTTCTTCTGGGAAAGCGGCCCAGGATTCCCCAGCCCGTTTTGAACGCAGGAGTGTTTGGTTGCGACAGCGTGATGACCGCCGAGCATCAAGGAAAGCACTACTGGTTTTGGGGAGACACGCTCGGTCCCGGGTACCCGCTTGGAGTGAATTTTCATATCACCGGGGCAACTTCTCCACTGCAGCCAGACCATCAACTCGCTCCGGATGATGGGATCAATCTCACATTTATTACTGACGACACCGGCCGAGTGAAAAAGCTCGCGGAGATGCCCGGAGAAGGTCCCACTTGGATTTCAGCAGTCTCCGTCCTTCCTGACGAAGACGGGCAGCCCCGGATTTATGCAAATTATGTGAAGATCAGAAACGGTCTGGAGGCCTATCGCTGGGGCTTCGTTGTCTGGAATGACGAGCAGGAGGTTTTTGAGCACATCAGCAGTACGGACGAGAAGCCGCTGATGTTTCCAGACTCCCAGTCACACACGTTCATGCACGGAGAGGGGAACAGCTGGTTCCATTACTTCGGAAATCCACTTGCCCTGACGCGGGTGAAGCCGACCGGTGCGGCGTTCGTCGATCCGGATCAATATGAAGGGTTCACGTGTTTGAAGCAGGGCACGGTCCCGGAAGATCAGCAGGTTGAGCGTGATGACCGAGGCCGAGTCGTCTATGGCTGGAAGATGAAGACACCTCCACTGACAAGAGAGCAGGAAGCGAATTTCGTCGAGTCGGGAGTCCTGAAGCCGAACGAATGCCGAATGAGGCTGGAGGACATTGAGACTGGAAAGGTCGTCGAAACACACAACGGTTCTGTCTATTGGACTCACTCGGCGAACGAATGGACGCTGATCGTCAGTCAGGTGAACGGTGAAACTTCACATCTCGGCGAAGTCTGGTTTGCGAAATCGATCAGTCCCACTGGCCCTTGGAAGTTCGCCCGACGAATCGTCACCCATAAACAGATGACCTTTTATAACCCGAAGCAGCATCCGTTCCTGGGCATGGGGGATTACATCTACTTCGAGGGAACCTATACCACGTCCTTTTCAGGAAATCCCGTTGCGACTCCCCGGTATGAGTACAACCAGATTATGTACCGGCTGCGGCGCAACCACCATGCGTTGCAGATGCCGATTTTGATTTACTCACAGAACCAGTCACAGGATTTGCCGCCATTCACGGAGCAACCAGGGGACGACCCCAAATTTTATGCGTGCCTGGGAGCGATGGAGGAAACGTGGCCTGTCGTCTGGAATGGCATAGAACTCAAACTGTGCGAGCACATGAAGTCGTCTGAAGTGGTCGCGTTCTATGCCCGGCGGTCAGAGTCTCCTCCCGGGCGGCCTCAAACTGTTCCACTCTATGAGTTCCGGCATTTCATTACCGGTAGACGAGTGTATTCGACCGATCCCTCAGAGGTTGATCCGGCGTTTGAGCAGCAGTCCGTTCCCGTTTGCTACGTCTGGCCGCACGAGAAAGGCTCGCCTGTTTTCAGGAACTCGACGAACGACCTCCCTCAAACGTGCTCATTAAAGCGCCATTAAAAGTTTCATTGCCCCGGGCGGAGTGCGCAAATCGGTTCGAGTTAGGGAACGAGAGTCTGTTCGAAGAACCCGGTGCCACAAAGCCACGAATGAGAGCGTCGCGAGGCACGGGGGAGGCTTCCGCAGTTCACCGCGCATGATTAAGGAGTGCGCAATTAGAACTGCGCACTCCTCGAATTTTTGATTACCGCTACTGAGGCAATGTCAATGCGCGTCAACCCGGGACCGCGAGCGGTCTGGGCGAGCGTTACCTCAGGAGTTGATCACTCGTCTGCGACGTATGGGAGCAGACCGATGAAGCGGGCTCGCAGGATGGCCTGGCGAACAGCACGCTGGTAGATGGCACTGGTGCCAGTCCGACGGCGTGGCAGGATCCGACCTTCCCGGTCGATCAGCTGCTTCAGCGTCTTCATGTCCTTGTAGTCCACGTATACTGGACGTGGAATGACACCATCCGGACAGAATCGGCACTTCAGCTTGCGCTTCAGGCGTGCTCGTTTCTTGCGGATTTTTCGAATGTCAACTTTGTTCAACGTCGCCATAACTGACCTGATTGAGGGGTCGCTGTAATTTTTGGGAAGCGAAGATTATGGCAGACGGAACGCAATCCTGCAACGCAACGGAACTCGTCAAAATTGCAGGATCCGGCAGATTCTGCCGACGCGGTTCGGAAATGTGTTCCGGAGGGCCCCCAGTCCCGTTTGCATCCGCCTGTCAGCAGGCATAAACTGATGTGATCAAGCTGTTCCGCTCAAAACGCCTGCATGCTGCGGGCAATCCGAGTGGATGCCGTTTCTTCTGCCCGTCAGCAATGTTTCGACGTGCCTTCCTGCTCTGTTTTGACCACCAGTTCGACCGATTTTCTCATGATCACAGTCGCTGGGTCTGATCGTCGGGATTGGACTCGACTGGGATCCATGAACGCGAGTTCCTGGCTTTTGACTGGGTGACGAAACAGGGTGGCGACAGACAGTCCCAGACCGGTATCCACGGGTATTCGCGATGATTAAGCCGACAAAAGACCTCTTCGATGATTCCACGATGACGTTCGGGGAGCACCTCGAAGTCCTGCGGAAGCATCTGATTCTGGCACTCGCTGGGCTGACTGTTTCCGTTGTCATCTGTCTTTATCAGGGAGAGCGGCTCGTCGATTTCGTCCGGGCTCCCATTGATAATGCCCTGAGAGAGTACGCGAAACCTGCTCCTGTCGGTGGTCGCACCAGTTGGGAACAGATGAAGCAGGATTGGGGCCTGAATGTCGCCTATCACTATTTCGAGGGGACGGCGAACTGGTGGCGCGGAGTGAAGACTCCTGAGCAAATTGAAGCGGAAATTGAGCACCGACATCCAGAACAGGTCAAGGTCGCGGTCCCAGTTAATGACCTGATCGTTGCATTGCGTGAGATTGCTCCCGACCAGTTCCGAGAACCAGCCGCTCCAGTCGCGAGTGAGGAAAAGAAGGCTCCGGAAAAGGCCGAGGAAGTTGCCGTGACTTCGCCGCCTGCAGCAGGTGATGGCGGAACAGCGGCACCTGCCACAACCAGCGAAGAAGCTCAAAAGACAGTTCAGCTGACACTGATTGCTCCCCAGTTCGCCCAGTTCAATGAAACTGTGGAGCAGTCGCGACGGCCAGTGACGTTCAATGTGCAGGAAGCCTTCATGACTTATTTGAAGGTGTCTCTGATTGGGGGCGTATTGCTGGCGAGTCCATGGATTTTCTATCAGGCTTGGCTGTTCGTGTCGGCCGGACTCTATCCCCATGAACGGAAGTACGTTCACGTTTATGGAGCGATGAGTCTGGGGCTGTTTCTACTCGGAGCAGTGTTCTGCTTCTATGGAGTTTTCCCGTTTGTGCTGCACTTCCTGTTGAACTTCAACAAAGAGCTGCAGATTCATCCTCAGATTCGCCTGTCAGAGTGGATCAGCTTTGCTGTGATGCTGCCGGTGATGTTTGGGATCAGTTTTCAGTTGCCGCTGGTCATGCTTTTTCTCGAACGAATTTCGATCTTCAGCGTCACTGTTTATCGTGAACAGCGGCGGATGGCGATTCTGGCGATTGCGATCCTTTCCGCGATCCTGACACCTGCCGATCCGGCCAGTATGCTGATGATGATGTTCCCGCTGATCGTCCTGTATGAGCTGGGAATTCGACTTTGCGACTGGCTTCCGCGCGGAGGCTTTCAGCGGCTTGAAGAATCTCATGCCCTGGTCGGCCAGAATTGATCACAGCTTGGGCGCCTATAGTGACGACGGTTACTGTCGCCGTTTGTGAGAGAGCCTCCCGCGTTCCGGGCCTCTGAGATCCTGCAACGAAATATAGTCCTGAAAAGAAATGGACAGTGTGATGAGTCGTCCCGGCGCACCTGCGGAACCACTGCCAGAACCGACTGTTGAACTGAGTGAAGGCTGGCACTGTCTTCACATCTACTATTCGATTGACCAATCAGTCCTGTGCGGGTTGAGCGTTGAGGACCGGCAGTACGGCGTCAACCAGTTCAAAGAGATCCTGAATCCCGAAGCGGAAGGGGCTCCCGCCCGACTACAGTCGTTCGTGACTTCGGGGCACAGGGCAGATTTCGGACTGATGCTGCTGGATCCGAATCCACTGAAGATCGATCAGGTGAAGCAGGCACTGCGTGCCTCCAAGCTGGGACCGGCTCTGACTCCGACGTATTCCTTCGTCTCGATCACCGAGGTTTCGGAATACGTTCCCACCGTTCAGCAGTACGCAGAGAAGTTGCAGGCGACGGGTTCAAGCCCTGAAGATCCATCCTATCAGGCAAAAGTGAAGGCCTATGAGCAACGCCTGCCGATGATGAATCAGCAGCGGCTTTATCCAGATGCTCCGCCATGGCCGGTCATCTGCTTTTACCCGATGAACAAGATTCGGCACCCGAATGCGAACTGGTATCAGCTTTCCTTCGCTGAACGCAGTGCGCTGATGGCCGAGCATGCGACCTCCGGCATCAAGTTCGCCGGAAAGGTGTCACAGCTGATTACGGCGTCGACAGGATTCGACGACTGGGAATGGGGCGTCACTCTCTGGGGACGCACCCCGGCCTACATCAAGGAAATCGTGTACACGATGCGGTTTGATGAGGCGAGCGCCCGCTATGCGGAGTTCGGTCCGTTCTATATCGGATATGTGAAAACCGCTGAGGAAATTGCCGCCCATCTCAAATTGGCATAGCCTGTGGAACAGAGCGAGAGTCACTTGAAAAACTGACTCTCGCTTTCAGTTCAGATGTGCACACGGATCAGGGACGAGGAATCAGCATGAAGTTTTCATGTGACTGCGGTCGAGTCATTCCTGATCAGACCGACGATCTGCCGCACAAGGCACATTTGATTCCTGATCAGTTGTGGAACAGTCTCTGGGAGCAGATTGATGCAAGTATTCTGCTGCCTCTCTCTCAACAGAAACTGACTGAAGAAGCCGCGTCGATGAAGTTGCGAACCCTTTTGAACGATGCGGTCCGGCTGGCGTATCAATGTCCTGACTGCGGCCGTCTTTTTGTCGATGTCAGGCAGCCAGAAATGCCCGCTTTCATTCCTGCTGATGCGACTGTCCCGCGCGATCTATTCTCTGCTCGTCCCCAAATCTGACGACGAGTTTCTGTCTCTTCAAATCACCCCGTCCGCCTGATCTTCGGCAGGTGATCTTGGGCACAAGATCTTAGGTGGAAATCCAATTCTGCCCTTGGCGACGTCGCATCAGACATGGATGATGGGATGAGTCGGAGAGGGGCTGGGGCTACAGCGTTCCCTTTCGACTTTATTCTGAGTCGGGGCGGGCCATGAGATTTTCCGACGGGGCGACGACGATTTTGTATGGATCGTGCGAGACGGCACTTCAAGAGTTGAGGGATGAGAGTGTTGATCTGATCTTCGCCGATCCTCCCTACAACATTGGGAAGTCATTCGGGAAGTTTCGGGACCGGTGGCCCTCTGAAGATGACTATATTCACTGGTGTCAGCACTGGCTTGAGATCTGTCTCCGCAAGATGAAAAGCAGCGGCAGTCTGTATGTGATGACCAGCACACAGGCGATGCCTTTTCTCGACATCTGGCTTCGAGAACGCTGCACCATTCTGTCGCGGATCGTCTGGCATTATGACAGTTCAGGGGTTCAGGCTCGAAACTATTATGGTTCCCTGTTTGAGCCGATTCTGTTCTGCGTGAAGGACCCCAGGGCCTATACCTTCAATGCTGAGGCGATTCAGGTCGAAGCGCGGACAGGTGCTGTGCGAAAGCTGGTTGATTACCGGAAGAGAATTCCGACTCCGTATCAGTCCCGAAAGGTCCCGGGGAATGTGTGGACGATTCCGCGGGTGCGATACCGGATGAATGAATACGAATCTCATCCGTCTCAGAAACCGGAAGCGTTGCTGGAACGCATCATTCTCGCGAGCAGTAACCCGGGAGATCTCGTTCTGGATCCATTCGCCGGGACATTCACCACGTGTGCAGTCGCTCAACGTCTGGGAAGAAGGTCCGTCGGAATCGAACAGGAGCGAGAGTACCTGAAAATCGGGTTGCGAAGACTGGGGCTTGCTCGGGAACTGGAGGGGGAATTACTCCACGCTCCTGCGAAGAAGTACACCCGCAAGCATCGCAGCTCTGGGTCGAACGAAAGCCGTTCATGAGATCATGCCACGGGCTTCGGGCAGCATGGGATTTGTGATATCCTGCAATTTCTCCTGTTCGACTGTTGTGAACCCGGACAGGTTATCATGAATCCCCAGGATGAGCCTTTCGTCATATCCTGCGATATCGTGTTGGGTATTGCGAGAGACATGCGCCAGCGGACGGCATTGGGACACGCCTGATATGTACTACATCGACCCGCACGTTCATATGGTTTCCCGGACGACGGATGATTATGAACGGATGGCCCGGATGGGCTGCGTGGCGGTCAGCGAACCGGCGTTCTGGGCCGGGTTTGATCGTGGAACCGTTGACGGGTTCCGTGACTATTTTCATCAACTGACGGGCTTTGAGCCGAAGCGCGCCGGCTGGTCAGGCATTCAGCATTACACCTGGCTGTGCATCAACGCGAAAGAGGCCGAGAACGTCTCGCTGGCGCGCGAAGTGATTGCGATGATTCCGGAATTCATCAACGCTCCAGGTGTCCTCGGGATCGGGGAAATCGGGTTAAACAAGAACACACCGAATGAGTCAACCGTCTTCCGCGAACATCTCGACTTGGCTTGCCGACTGCAGGAACTGGTTCTGATCCACACCCCGCACCTGCAGGACAAGTACAAAGGGACCCGCATGATCGTTGATATGCTGAATGAGCGAACGGATCTTCCCCCAGAGCGGGTCTGCATCGATCACGTCGAAGAACATACTGTCAGGTATGCGAAAGATAACGGCTTCTGGTGCGGGATGACTTTATATCCCACGACGAAATGTACCCCGGCGCGTGCTGCTGACATTATTGAGCGTTATGGTGCTGATCGAATCATGGTGAACTCCGCCGGGGACTGGGGGCCAAGCAACCCACTTGCGGTGCCGGATTTCATTCAGGAAATGAAGAAACGCGGTCATTCTGACGCTCAGATTTCCAAAGTGGTTTACGAGAATCCACTGGAATTTTTCAGTCAGTGTTCACGCTTCCAGTTCACCCGCCCTGAGCAGCGGGTATAAGTAACAGACTGCGCCTGATCGGCGAACCGTTCGCGAACCAAGTCACAAGGAGATCCGATGGCGGTCGAAATTAAGCAGAGTGAGACGGGGATTTACGAAGAAGTTCATCTCAGCGGAAAGCTGACTAAGGAAGATTATCAGCACTTTGTCCCATTCATTGAGGGGTTAATTAAGGATCAGGGAAAGGTCCGCCTGCTGGTCCAATTACATGACTTTCACGGGTGGACCGCCGGTGCGCTTTGGCAGGACATCAAGTTCGATCTGAAGAACTTCTCTTCACTGGATCGTCTGGCGATCGTCGGTGATTCGAAATGGGAAGCTGGGATGGCGGCCTTCTGTAAGCCCTTCACCACCGCCAAGATCAAATACTTCGACACGACGGAACTGGCAGCAGCGCAGGCCTGGATTCAGGAAAACTCGAAGTCCAGTGCTTCCTGACATCTGCTGCAGGCGCTGAGTTGATTGATCGTGCTGATGCTCTCTGATGAGGACCAAAGAGCATCAGTCCTTGACCGATTCAGCAGCCACTTCGTTTGAAGAGGGTCCGGCGGTGCTCGATTAGCGGTAACCGCCAGAGATATAGATCGTTTCGCCTGTCATCCAGGAGGAGTCCGGAGAGGCCAGAAAAGCGGCAAGGGGAGCGATGTCCTTCGGCTGTCCGGTCCGGCCCAGTGGAGTTTTTGCGGCAACCTCCCGTTGCATGTCGCTGCCTGAGATTCCCTGCGTTTGCGTCCCTTCGGTTTCGACCATCCCCGGTCCGATCCCGTTGATACGAATCTTCTGCGGCCCGAGTTCCGCCGAGAGTGAGCGAGTAATTGCGTCTACCGCTCCTTTGGTGGCGGAGTACACGGAAGCGTTTGCAAAGGCGACCTGAGTAATCATGGAGCTGATGTTAATAATCGAGCCTCCTTGCGGGCCCATCGCCTTTACGGCCGCTTTGGTTGTCAGCAAGAGTCCGAGAACATTCAGATTGAACAGCTTGTGGTAATGGTCGAGCGACAGTTCCGACAGTGGGGAGAATTCGTAGGCCCCGGCATTATTGACGAGAATGTCGACTCGACCGAAGGCCTTCACGGCGGCTGCGATCAAGGTCTCGGACTGATCAGGAATCGACAGGTCGGCCTTCACGGCCACGGCCGCCCCGGCGGACGCCTGTATTTCTCTAACGACTTTGTCTGCTCCCGCCGAATCGCTGGAATAATGGACAACCACTGCCGCGCCCTGCCGGGCCAGCTCACGGGCGATTTCGGCCCCGATTCCTTTGCTCGATCCTGTGACGACCGCAACCTGATTGGCGAGTTTTCCTGACATGATTCAACTCTCAGTGGAATTTCGAAGGAGAAGTGTACTGACTGGTATATAATCGAACGAGGCGGGTTGGTGTCAACGGTAATTTGTACTCGACGGTATAATTTTGTCTGGAATGGTGATGAAAGCTGGTCGGCCGCGACAATTCGATTGTGAACAGGCGCTAGATCAGGCGATGGAAGTCTTTTGGCGCAAAGGGTATGAGGGGACGACGCTCCCCGATTTGACAGAGGCGATGGGTATTAACCGTCCCAGCCTCTATGCCGCCTTTGGTAATAAGGAAGAGCTTTTCCAGAAGGTAATTAACCGGTACTGTGACGGACCGGGGCGGAATCTGGAGCGGGCCATTGCTCAGCCGACGGCCCGAAAGGTTGTAGAAGCATTATTCCAGCAGCAGACCTGTTCGACACAGGGAGCGGATCGCCCGCGCGGTTGTCTCATGGTTCAGAGTGCACTCGCCTGCGGTGACTCAGCGCATTCGGTTCAGAAGGCATTATCCGAGAGGCGGAAAGCATTTCAGGACCAGCTGACGGAACGCTTTCGGCGCGCCGCTGAAGAAGGGGATTTGCCTTCGACTGTGGCACCGGAGTCCCTGACACTCTACGTCTGTTCGATTCTCTATGGAATGTCGGTACTCGACACTGACGGCCGAACCACAGAGGAACTCAACGCCGTTCGAGAACTGGTTCTCCGGCACTTTCCCTGTCCGGAATCGAATTCTGGCTGAGGCGATACGAACCCGAGGACCCAGTAACAGGGCCTTGATACTGAACCCTTTCACTTCTTCCCAGCGGCACGCTGTCTCGCAAAGAACCGTTGGAGAATTTCTTTGCACTCAGGCTGCAGAACCCCGCCCATCGTGGCGGCACGGTGATTCAGTCGGGTATCGGACGTGATCTGAAACAGAGTGTGACAGGCTCCCCCTTTGGGGTCAGTCGTCCCATAGATCACCCGAGGAATGCGAGCCTGCACGATGGCACCGGCGCACATGGGGCAGGGCTCAAGCGTCACATACAGCGTGCAGTCCAGCAATCGCCATGACTGCAGGGCTGTTGCCGCCTGCGTAATCGCAAGCATCTCCGCATGCGCAGTCGGATCGTTCAGAGTCTCTCGCTGATTGAAGCCGGCGCCGATGATGCGGTCTTCGAACACGACAATGGCACCGACTGGCACTTCTTCCTGTTCAAACGCCTGCTGAGCGAGATCGAGTGCCTGGCGCATCCAGAATTCGTGCTGTGCGAAGTCGAGCGGGTTCATGCGGCGTCTCCAGTGACGTTCAGGATGAGAAGAGGGCCGCGGTTTTTGTGATGGTCGCTACCGAAGTCGCTCGAAGAACGAGGTCCGAAAATTCAAAACTGTTTCGAAATTTTAAAATTCGAAACGCACAGAATGCCAGTCCGTTTCGGTCATTGAGATTTCTCAATTGTTTCGGATTTGGTGCTTCGAATTTCAGATTTCATCGGAAAAAACCGGCGGGGATCGTCCATGCCGCCTCAGGTGCCTCCTCGACGGGAAGAGTGCAAACCGTCAGAATAGGCATCCTGCCATTCCGGCTCAATCGAAGCATTTCATGAGAGGGTGATCAGGGAAAAACTGGTCAGGCGGAAACGTCAAAACACCGCCAGGGTTCGGGAGTCAAGCGGACGATGATCTGGGATACACTGCTGGGGCATGACGTTCAGGTCAGCATGCTGCGTCGTGCCATCGAGCGGGGACGGCTGGCTCACGGCTTTCTGTTTATTGGGCCTAAAGGAATTGGCAAACGGAAGTTCGCAGAATTGCTCGCGCAGTGTCTGTTCTGCCAGAACCGCGCCGATGAACTGCTGGACGCCTGCGGGGACTGTGCCAGCTGCCGCCAGATTCAAGCAGGTCACCATCCAGACCTGTTGCAGATCGGTCTGCCGGAGGGAAAGAAAATCCTTCCGATCAGCTTGCTGGTTGGGGACGACGCTCATCGCGGGCGAGCAGGACTCTGTTATGAACTGGCTCATGCTCCACTGTCAGCGACCCGGCGAATTGCTATCATCGATGACGCCGAAGCAATGAACGAAGAGGCGGCGAACGCACTTCTCAAAACTCTTGAGGAACCACCCCCGGGGGCGATGCTGATTCTGCTGACTCCAGATACCGAAGCGGTCCTGCCTACGATTCGATCGCGTTGTCAGCCGTTGCATTTCCATTCGCTCTCGACTGACCATCTGAGAACGTTGCTGCAGTCACATGGACTCGACGCAGCACAAATTGACAGCGTCGTGGATCTGTCAGATGGCAGTCTGGAGACAGCGAAGAAACTGCTGGAACCTGGCTTAAGCCAGCTGTGGCAGACGATTCAGAAACAGCTGCGCAGCTGGCCTGTTGATCCAATGAGCACCATTAAAGCGGTGCAGGGAGCACTCGAAGAAATCGGCAGCGAGTCGAGTGTTCAGCGGGAAAACATGAACTGGGCGGTCCGATTTACGATTGAGGTCTTCCGGAAGAAGTTGCGGGCAACCGACGATCTCAACGAACTGGATCGGCTCGGCGAGATGCTCGACCGTTGTTTTCTGGCGGAGCAGCACCTGAAGCAGACCATGCCTGTTCCACTCTGCCTGGAAACGTTATTTATGGAACTCGGCAGGCTCTCACGCATGACGTGAATTGGCATCCGGCTTGATCACAGAATTCGCTCTCAGAATCTCAGCAAACAGGTTCACTGATGACAACTGTCCTGGATTTCGGCGCCGTCGGAGATGGGCAAACTGATGATACCGACGCCATTCAGCATGCCATTGATGACGGCGGAGGCGACATTCTGCTTCCCAAAGGGAACTATCGTATCACCCGTTCTCTGAAGGTTGATCTTGGAAAGATCGGTCGTACCTCGCTCTCAGGCTCGGGTGGCAAGGCCAAACTGATCATGGAGGGCCCAGGGCCGGCAATCCACTTTCTGGGGAACCATACAGGCTCGGCCGATCCGAACTCGTTCATGCCGGGTGTCTGGGATGATGAACGCTGTCCCATGATCGACGGTCTGGAGATCGAAGGGACGCATCCGGAAGCAGACGGCATTCGTCTGGAAGGGACCGTACAGGCGACGCTGACTCGGCTGCTGATTCGAAAGGTTCACACGGCCGTTCATGTGTTCAAGCGGAACCGCAACGTGCTGATCGACGCCTGTCACTTCTATTTCAACACCGGGATCGGCGTGCATCTTGATCACGTCAATCTCCACCAGATCATCATCTCGTCATCCCATATCAGTTATTGCCGATTGGGTGGCATTCGCGTCGACGGGGGAGAGGTCCGGAATTTTGAGATCACCGGAAACGATATCGAATACAACAACTTCCGAGCGCATCGCGAGAAGTTTCCGAGTGACGTCGAAGAGCCCCTGCCAACAGGGGAAATTTACATCGATATTCAGGATGGGTCGGTCCGGGAAGGGACCGTCGCGAGCAACACGATTCAGGGGACGATTGTCCCTGGCGGAAGCAACATTCGATTGATTGGCTCTGAGCGTGATGAAGGGAAGCTCGGGCTCTGGTCAATTACCGGGAACCTCATCGGTAATGAGGAACACAACATTCACCTCACCAATGGCTGGGGCGTTGTGATTTCCGGGAACAACATCTACGGGGCCTCGAAGCGAAATGTCCAGATCGAGGGTTCGCGGAATGTCGTCATGAGCGGAAACATGTTCGGTCAGATGCCGGACTTCAACCGGACCAATCTGATGAATGGAATCCGGATTGAAGAGTCAATCGACTGCACCATTTCCGGCCTGCAGATTCAGGATCCGCAGACAACAGAGAATGTCACGAACATCCCTGTTCCTGAATCGCGTGAGGCACTTGTCGAACTGGTGAAATGCGATCGGGTGAACCTGAGCGGATGTCAGATTCTCGATGCCATCGGGACCGGTCTGCTGCTGGAAGACTGTCGCGAGACCCTGATCAGCCAGACGCAGGTGATTGATCAGCGTTCCAACTCACTTATGGAGAAGGGGATCGAGTTCCGTGGGAATCTCGAACATGTGATGGTCTCTGGTTGCCAGATCCGTCGGGCCACCGGATCCCCAGTTACAGGCCTGCCTCATGCTGGAGTGACGTTCTCGAACAACGTGACTGGCTGAGAGGCGTGAACCTCTGCGCGATGGTGACCACGAACGAAACTCGAAGCACAAAGCGGGAAATTCAAAACAGGTTGAAAAATCCCAAATTCGAAACGTTCAGATTGCCCGTCCGTACTGGCTATCGAGTTTCTGCAGTCGTTTCGAATTTGGTGCTTCGAATTTTGAATTTCAGGAGTCACGCCCCCTTACAGCGTTGCCAGAATCTTCTCGAGATACTCGCGTGACTGGTTCAGCACCTGCGTTGTCTCGGCGGTCGTCGGCATGGCCGCAATCCCTCGAGGGAAGGGGTGCATGAAGATCTCGGTCCAGCCCTTGAAATGGATCGTCTTGAGGGCCTGTAGAAGCGGTTTGAAATCGAGTGGCCCGCGGCCGGGCAACTGCTGCAGTTCCAAATCTTTGTCTTGCGCCTTTGAACTGCCGTGTCCGTGCTGCCAGGCATAGAAGACTTCCAGTCGATCACCTAATGCGGTGATCAAGCTCGCCAGCTCATCCGCATTTTGCGGCAAGTGATAAGGAGCGAGTGCGATACCGAGATGACGGGAAGGGGTGAGTTCAGCCAGCCACTTCACGGAATCAGCGGTCTCCAGGAGGCCATTGGCGTGATTCTCAATCGCGATGACGACTCCCGTCTGTTCCGCGACCTCGAGGTGAGGCTTCATCTGTTCCGCAAAAACGCCGACGGCTGCCTTGAGTTCAGAGCCTTTCAACCCCTTCGGACCTGAGGCCCCGGTGACGATTGTTTTGCATCCAAGCCGCTGTGCCAACTGCATTTCTTTTTGCAGCTGGAAGGGACCCAGTTTGTACTGAGTGATGCAGCCTAAGGTGATTCCATACTTCTTCAGCAAAGCAGAGAAAGCTTCCTCTCCCATCTCATCCAACTGCTCCCGCTGGTTCCCATGAACGCGGGGCCAGATGTCGATCGCTGTGGAGCCGAGCGCCTTCATCTCAGGGAGGATTTCAGTGAGCGCTGTTTCGCCATAGATGCTTGAGCCAACGAGGTATTTCAGGCCGAACTTCTGCGCTTCCGCTGCTCTCAATAAACCGACCGATGTCACCCATCCAGCCATCACCAGCGAAAATTGCCGCCGGTTCAACACTGGCAGTGCTCGCCGGATGAGTCTGGATTTTGGAAGAGCTGACTGGCAGGCAATAGGGCGATTTGAATCAGTCCAGGCCATTGCGGAGCTCCAAATAGATGAAACGGAATTCGTTGATGCGTGATCTTAGCGACATTGCTCAAGGAAATTCATCTCTGCGCGCCGACAAGTCGATATTGAACCAGATAAGAACCGCCTCCAGCTGGCGGGAGATGGACTCCCAAGCAATACCTAGCCCCTTGAGTTGAGAGAGGTGGCTCTCCTGCAAATCGCCTCACCTGTGGTGTTTACGATTGAACCAAGGCATTCCAGACGGAATCCGGGTTCACATTGGTCTGATTGTTGCGAACAATCTTGCATGAGCCTTGCAGACAGTGTCTGTCTCGCTTGAAAAGAAGGACTCAATCATGCTGACAGGACATCGATATGACTCCCGGTTGACGCCGGTCGCGGTTCGCGAAAATTACCCTGACGGTGCGTCTTGTGAGATTCCGCTCCGCCCCTGGGAGATCGCCCCAGAGGATGAACACGCAAATTTTCTGACCCATGGTTTCGGGTTCGTGCTGAGTTTGTTCGGCGCGATCGGTCTGCTCAATCTGGCCTGGAATCAGCCAGATTGGGGTCTGAGCGTCGCCTGTCTGGTTTACTCGTTGTCGCTCGTGTCACTCTATGCGGCTTCAACGCTGTCCCATGCGTATAGCGATCCGAAGCGGCGTCGCTTCTACCGGACAGTGGATCAGGCCTGTATCTTTTTGCTCATCAGCGGATCGTTCACTCCTTTCGCTGCCGCATATATGGCAGGAGGTTTTGGGGTTGGTCTGATCGTCGTGATGTGGGCTCTCGCCCTGATCGGTGCTTACCTGGTCTTCTACTGGGGTTATCTCTCGGGGGGCGCTCAGAGACTGTACGTCGCAATGGGATGGCTGCCAGCCATTGGAATGCCGGCCATTATCAATCAGGCACCAGCAGCGACAGTCGGGTGGATCGTTGCAGGAGGGCTGCTCTACACAGCTGGCACGTACTTCCTGTGGCGTGATCACACCGTCAAGTATTTCCACGCTGTTTGGCATCTCTTTGTCGTTCTTGGAAGCACGGCGCACTACATCGCCATCGTCAGTTTGCTCTGATGCTGAATCCTCTGAATCGGTGGCCAGAAACGTCTGTTTCAGACGCGTCTGGCAAAAACTGAATTCAATTGATCGCGTGCAAAACACCGACCCGACGTAACTTCCGTCACTTTCCAAAGTCCCATCTTTACAGTTTCCAAGTTGCTGCCGACAATCGCTGAATTCAGGCAGTCTGCGCTGCCTTAGGGTGATCCTCTGTGATCAACCTGAAGTCGTCGACCGAACTTGAATGGGGCGAAATCCCCACGGAACGGTAAATGATGGGATAGGAGAAACGATGGAAGCTGTCAGGCTGGATGGATTAAGCGTGCTTTTTGTCGATGATCGCAGGGATGCGCGGTTTGTTGTGGATCACATTTTACGCGATGCGGGAGCAGTCGTGACTCTGGCCCAGAATGGGCAGGAAGCTCTGGAAATGATTGAGTCCTGCTGCGACGGCGGCGGTCCACGGCCGTACGACGTCGTTGTGATGGATGTGAATATGCCTGTGCTCGATGGGCTGACGGCCACACGCCGTTTGCGGAAATCGGGATGCAAAGTGCCTGTCCTCGCTCTAACGGCGGGGGCAATGGAGCACGATCGTCAGGAGTGCCTTGATGCAGGCTGTAACGAGCATCTTCCGAAACCGATCAATGGTCTTGGGCTCGTCCAGACCGTGCGACGATTATGTGAGATGGATTCTGTCCTGTTGTAAGCTCTGTCGTAGACGCGTTGCTTTACCGAGTGCGCGCACTCCGCAGGTTTTGCAGCTGGAGTCGAAGTATCCCCGTTTTTGGTCCCCTGTCAGACTTTCGACAGGGGATTAAAGATTCTGCACGCCGATTGCGCAGGAATGACGCGGTCTCTCGACTTCACAGCTACGCCAAATTATCGCTGAACGCTGATGAGGTGCTTTTCCCGCTGCTGCATGACGATCTCATCCCACATGCGATTGCTCAGGCGGGAGTAGATTTCCGGCTTCGCATCTTCGATGCTGAACTGCCCTTCGAGCTTGTCTGTCAGAAGCAGCAGGTGTACTCCGAACCGCGTGCGGAATGGATCGCTGATTTGACCAGGTGAGAGTTGAAAGGCAACGCTGCTGATCTCCTCGGCCACCCGTCCGTAATACTCAAATTCGCCGAGGTCTCCGCCTTTCTGGCCTGAAGGGCTTTGCGAGTACTGACGCGCTGCCTCCGCAAACGTCAGTTCCCCATTCGCGATTTTTTCATGAATCCCATGGAGTTCTGACAGGGCAGACTGAATCTTTTCGGTCTTGGCGTCAGGCGGGAGTCGGAGAATGATCTGTGAAGCTTTGACCCGCGTTCCGTCATAGCGGTTTCGATACATATCCCACTCAGCGAGCAGGGCTCCACGGGAAACGACAGTCGAGGCATAAGTTTTCCAGGCTGCGTCAGTCCACAGCAGGCCGCGAAGTTTCTGTTCGTCCAGTCCCAGCTGATTTAAAACTTCCTGCGTCGTCTGACCTTTGGCCTGAGTCGCTTTCAGGAGAGTCGAGACTTCCTGATCGAGTGCGGCCTGGCTTGGCTCAATCGCAGCAAACTGAAGAAACCGTTTGACGAGGATTCGATCCACTGCTTTGTTGATCAGTCGCAGGCGGTCCGCTTCGGTGGCTGTCTCTGGCAATTGGTTCAGGAAGAACTGGAAAGCCAGTTCGTCCTCAGAGATCGGCTGATTGTCGATGCTGACTTTGTATTGGGGAGGATTTGCCGCGTGCCCGATGGCGCAGAGACAGAACGCCGTGGTGAATGCCGCGATGAATGCCAGGAAGATCGTGCAGGAACGTCGGGGGTACATCATCAGTTCGGTCCGGTTGCAGCGGTTACTGGCTCTGTGGAGAGCGGGGCAGTCTCTTCAATTTTCTCGCAGAGTGAAATCAACGTATCTCCGGGACGGGCATCGAGTTTTCCCTCTGCATCGACGATGGTCAGTCGTGAGCCTGAAATGACCATCAGCGGAATGCAGGAGCCGCGTTGCATACTCATGAATTTCGGAAGATCGAACTCTTTTGTTAATCGAGTCGCTTTCACTTGATCTCCGGCTTCCATGCGGCTTTCAAGTCGTTCATAGGTCAGGCTTGGTGCGAAAAGATAACGCCCGCGCAGATGTACTGGCGTCTGTTCGTTCTTCTCGACTTGCCGCCAAGGGGCGAGCTGAAAGACGTTCGACCGTCCAAACAATTCAGCGAGGTTCATCGAGGCCAGCGTGTTGACCTCGTCGTTTGACGTCATGGCGAGCAGGCGTCCAATTCCACCGAGGTCGAGCCGTTCGGCAATTTCATCCTGCAGGATATTGGCTTCTGCCGTTCGCAGACCTGCCATTCTCGCTTCGCGAATATTACGGCTGTTGGTGTCGACCAGAAGTACCGGGAAACCGGCGTCTTGAATCTGGCGACCGACTTCCTGCGCGAAGGGATGCGCACCGACAATCAGCAATCCCTGTGGATCGGCACTCGCCAGCCCCAACCGGCGGGCGAGTGGGTAGGTGGTCAGCCCATAGATCACAACGGTCCCGATAATGATGGAGAACACGGCCGGGACCAGTCCGGCTCCGTCTTCAGGACCGAGCCGGATCGCGAAAATTGACGCCACTGCGGCGGCAACAATCCCACGCGGAGCGAGCCAGGAGAGGAAGACTTTCTCCTGCCATTTCAGTCGCGAGGTCCAGGTCGACGCGAAGATGGAAAGCGGTCGGACAATCAGCATCATGAATGCCACATACGCCGGGCCGCGCCAGCCAAGTTCCGAGAACGCTGCCGGGTTGATGCGAGCGGCCAGCAGGATAAACAATCCTGAAATCAGAAGGAGACTCAGGCTTTCTTTGAACTCCAGGATCTGCTTCAGTGACACCCCGGAGTTCGCGACAAGGATCCCCATCAAGGTGACGGCAATCAGGCCCGATTCACTTTGAAAGAGATTGGCTGCGGTGAATGACAGCACGACAAACATCAGAGTCACGAGACATTCAAGATGGTCCGGGATCCGATGACTTCGGAGCAGCCGAATCAGAGTGAACGCGGCGACGATCCCGCAGACGATTCCTGAGAGCAGCGAGAACAGCAGGCTTTCACCAATCTGCAGCAAGCTGTGCTCGCTGTCTTCGGACACCGTGAAGGAATAGGCTTCAAAGACCAGCACCGCCAGCACTGCACCGATTGGGTCAATCACAATTCCTTCCCATCGGGCAATGGGGCCAACCACGCCGATGGGACGAATCTGTCGGAGGATCGGGCCGATCACAGTGGGGCCGGTCACCGTCAGTATGGCTCCCAGAAGCAGTGAAGGAAGCCAGGGCATTTCAAGGATGTAGTGAGCACCCAAGGTGCCCAGAATCCAGGTGATGAGCATCCCCAGTGTTAATAACCAGAGCAGCACCGACCCCATCTGCTTCAATTCCGCGAAGTGCAGCGACAGACTGCCTTCAAACAGAATCACCGCCACGCACAAGGAAATGAACGGGAACAGCAGTTCTCCGAACATCTTGTCAGGTTGCACGATCTGAAAGACAGGACCGGCCAGGAACCCGCATCCGAGCAGCAGAAGAATTGACGGAAGACGAAGCCATGAAGCGAGCCATTGGGCGCTCGTTCCGAAGACAATCAGCGAAGTCAGGGCAATGAGAATCGATTGCTGTTCCACAGGGCCTCGTATTTTCCAGAAGGACCATGGTCGTTCTCCGGAATTCTAGAGGAGTTTGGGCAATCGATTGAAGGGAGGTTTTCGTCCGTCTTTCGATTTGGTGCTTTCACCCAGTGTCCGGCATCGCGGGGGAATCGGAAAACGTTGTCTTTCCGCCTCAATCGTGCGAACAGCGTTTGGGTTAAACCGGCTGGACACCCTGATCTGACCCGCAGCCGTTTCAAAAAGAGGGGCGGGCTATTTACCATGTCATCCCTTCGGATTAGAACCTGAACGGCCAGAGGAACGCTCGGCTGGTGGTATTGGTTGCGTCTTCCCGGGGCTGACGGCTGGAATCCCGCTCCCGCAGCGGAGGCGTGAAGTCGCGAGCAAATCGTGACTTCAGAAATTGCGTCAAACGTTGGATCGACCGTCAAGGTTCGACTCGGTGGTCATGTGAGGCTCTCTCCCAGGGGCCGGTCACGTTTTCTTTAAAGGAGACACTCCTGTCCTCGACAACTGACCCACGGCATCCTTTTCCGTATGAAGGGCTGTTCTCTCTGCTGACTCAGAGTCGCACACTGCGGCGAGTGACGCTTTATGCATTGCTGATTGGCCTTTATTCGGCCATTCCCGCTGTGAAAGAAGCAACTGCATTCCGGGATTTCGGTGACCTGCCGAGCAGTATGCATGCAGCATTCACCCTGTTCCTCGGGGTTCTGCTGGTTTTCCGAACCAATGCAGCCTATGCACGCTGGTGGGAAGCACGCACTCTCTGGGGAGCACTGGTCAACGTTTCCCGGAACCTGGCCGTTAAAGTGAATATGCTGATTCAGGTGGACTCCGAGGAACTGTCCTCGGTGCGGAAGATGATGTTGCGATTTCCACGATTGCTGCGAGATCACCTCCGCAGAAAGTCAGTGGAGCCGGACGACGAGTTTCTCACTCCGGATGTGGCGTGTCTGCCGCATGTGCCGAGCGAGCTTGTTGAGCGGATGTATCAAATCTTTGGGCGATGGAAGCAGAGTGGGAAGATCGACGGTGAGTCTCTTCGACTGCTCGATCTCGAGAGCCGCGAACTTCTGAATATCTGCGGCGGCTGCGAGCGAATCCGAAATACGCGAATTGTCCGCTCCTACCGGATATTTGCGCGGCAATGCGTGCTATTGTATCTGTTGACGTTTCCGTGGGGGATTGCCGACGATTTCAACTGGTGGACGATCCCGATGACGACCATCATCGCCTATTTTATGCTGGGGCTGGAGACCGTGGCCGAGCATGTTGAGGAACCGTTTGGTCTAGATGAAGACGATCTCGATCTGGACGGTTTATGCAACACGATCACGGCCAGCGTCAGTCAGATTTTTGAACGGCGAGAGCAACTGGAACAGGCTGCCGTCGACCGGTCATTCGCGGCCCCAGTTCATGTGTGACATTCCATCCTGCTGAGCTTTTGCTCACTCAAATCGTGTGAACCATGTCCTCCTCCTCCGCTCACCTGCCCCCTCCGGCCGCTGCACCTTCTGTGACCGGCGCCAATATTCCGTATGAGCGGTTTCTGGACTGCGTCCACTGCGGGCTGTGCACTGCCGCTTGTCCGACCTATCTGGAAACTGGGGACGAGAACAACAGTCCTCGCGGCCGCATTTATCTGATGCGGGCGGTGACTGATGGACGGCTCGATCTGACTCCGGCTGTCACGCGGCATCTTGACCTGTGTCTGGATTGTCGCAGCTGTGAGACCGCCTGCCCGTCGGGCGTGCAGTACGGTCGTCTGATTGAACCGTTCCGCGTGGCGATGCACCGACCCGCGCCGGGTGAACCAGTCCCGCGCGACTGGTTCCGGGACTGGATCCTGTATGGCCTGTTTCCGTTTGCTCAGCGGCTGAAATGGGCTCTCTGGCCAGCCCGGCTGATGCAGCTCACGAAACTCGATGTTGTTGTTGAAACACTCGGATTGAACCATCTCTTGCCGCAGCGTCTGCAGCGGATGCAGCGACTTCTCCCCAAGCTCCAGCCGATTCCCGCAGATCTGCCGGAAGTCCTGCCTGCAGTCGGGCCGAAACGTGCCCGCGTCGCACTGTTTACAGGTTGCGTCGCCGAAGGGATGTTCGCAGAGGTGAATCGAGCAACCGCTCGGGTGCTGCAACAGAATGGCTGCGAAGTTGTGGTTCCCCGCAGCCAGAAGTGCTGTGGAGCGATTCATTATCACACCGGAGCAGGGTTCCCGGCACTCATGCTGGCGCTCGCGAATGAGCAGGCGTTCTGTGATGAAGGAATTGATGCCGTCATCGTCAATGTCGCTGGCTGCGGTTCGATGCTGAAGGACTACGGACATCTTGCGGAAGAAGTTGCTCCTGATCGCCCTGATCTGATTGAACGACTCAAGCTGCTTGCCAGCCGCTGTCAGGATGTCAGCGAATTTCTGGTCAAATTGGGACCTGTGGCTCCTCCGACGGCAATACGACAGACGGTGACTTATCATGATGCCTGTCACCTGTGTCATGCACAGCAGATCCGTTCACAGCCCCGACACCTGCTCTCTCTGATTCCCGGGCTGACAATGGTTCCGCTCGCGGAGTCCGAAATCTGTTGCGGAGCCGCAGGTTCTTACAATCTGACCGAACCCGAGATGGCTGACCGGCTGGGAAATCGCAAGGTCCGCAACATTCTCGACACAGGGGCTAGCGCTGTTGTGAGTGCCAATGCTGGCTGCACATTACAGATTCAGGCGATGTTGAAGGCAGCAGGGCATCCGGAGATCCCGGTCCTCCATCCGGTGGAACTTCTGGATCGCAGCTATCAGGCTGCGGGGGATGCTGATCCCTCTGTCGCTGGTTGAGATTCTAACTCATTTGCAGGGCAAATGTTCGGGAGGACGGGTTCGCCCGGAGAGCACCTTTGCAGGAAGGGGATTGCCTCTGCTTCGGCAACTCTTCATGGCAGAAACTGGCCTATCGGTAATTCGCGAAACGCGGTACAGATCCGCTCGTGAGTCGATGGTCTCAGGAGCGTCTGTGACGCCACCGGGATTGGACTCCCCCTGTTGATAAAACAGGGGCTGAAGTTCGAGCCTGACAAGGCACATCCACGTCTCGAAGACGACTGCCGCGATTTTCCCATCCCGTCATCAAGTCTCGAGGAGTTGAACTGGTCAGTTCTTCCGATCGGCATCGCCTGCAGGATTCCCTCCAAGGACGACCGCTTCCGAATGGCTGATTCAGCGAAACTGCTCAGCATTGCTGGTTCGATTTCATTCCAGCCGGCGCGAATGTCATGTCTCATCCCCCTGCAGTACAAACTCCGTTGAGCCGTGCCCCCGGATGGCAGCCGCTGTTGCTGTCGATCGTGGATCTGGCACTCGGCGCCACGCTCATTGTCACCCCATTTTTGATGGGCGGACAGGAGCCGGTGGGGCAGTTGGCATTGTGCGTCCTGTCGACGACCGCTGCGCTGTTCTGGTGTCTCTACCAGTGTTGTCAGAGAGACCGACGCTGGCGTGCCACTGGCATTGAGCCCATTATGTTGCTGGGGCTCGGACTGGTACTTTTGCAATGCTGGGAACTGACGCCTGAACTGATTCGGGCACTTTCCCCCAGCGTTTCCCGATTGCTCTCGGAATGGAACAGCGATTCCATTTTGTTCTCAAGCTCCTGGAAACGAATCAGTTTCACGCCGTTTGAAACGTGGAGCAGCTTTGTTTCCCTGGTTGCGTCGATTCAGTTTTTCGTCGTCCTTTCCCAACGACTGCGAACGATTGACGACAGTCTGAAGTTCGTCCGGCTCGTGGCCGCCGGTGGAACTGTGATGGCGGCGTTCGGCTTGGTCCAGCTGGTCTGGGGAAACGGGAAGTTCTACTGGTTCTACGAACATCCGTTGATCACCACCTCGCATGTGGCTCAGGGACCGTTTTTGAACCCTGATAACTTTGCCTGCTATCTGGCACTGCTCCTGCCTGCTCAACTGCTGGCATTGATTGATGGAGTCGTCACTCGGGAAAGCGCGCTTCCTTTCAACTCCACACTGCGTCCTGCGCGTCGTCGCATTGACTGGTCATTGATCGGCTGGTCACTCTGTCTGGCGGTGACCGCCGCAGGAATTGTCTTCTCCCGGTCGTCAGCAGGCCTGACTTCAGCCGTTCTCGGAATGCTGTTGTGCCTGCTTATTTTCTGGCGAAAATCGTTGTTGTCGTTTCGTCAGGCAATGCTCAGCACAGTGGGAATGATCGCCGTTCTCCTTGTGATTCCGGCGGTGAATCGACCGGTTGCCCCGGTGCCGTTGCCGACAGGAAACGTGCCGCATCTCGGGACCGTCGCGGCGTCATCGTCTTTGCAGATGGATCACTGGAAAGCCAACTTCGGCGGCATCAGCGAGTTTCCACTCGCCGGGACCGGACTGGGCAGTCACGAGGAAGTCTTCGGGCTCTGGTTTCAGACGACTGAGAACGGCTTCCGGAAGGAACTCAAAAACGGGTATATGCAGCTGGCACTGGAGACAGGTCTCACAGGACTGGGGCTGGTCATTCTGCTCTGGTTGACCTCACTTCTTTGGTGTGCTCAAGGTTTGTGGAATTCGATTTCCGCTCGTTCAGGCGGATTGATGGCCGTTGTTACCAGCGGTTTATTCATGAGTCTGGTGCAATCGGGATTTGAGCCGGTCTGGTATGTTCCCGCGTGCGTGAACATTGTTCTGCTCTACGGTGTCGTCGCCTGGAGAATCAGCCTGATGCGATTCTTCGAGCCGGTCGATCAACTGGTCGCAAGGAAGCAAGGCAAACGCATCGGTTGGATCGTTGCTATCCCGTGCGTTCTGTTACTGGGGCAGTGGATGGTTCGTGAGAATCTTCCGGAACTGGCGGCCCAGCCCATCTGGAATGATTATCTGCGACTGACTCATGCCCAACGGCAGTCAGGACAGCCAGAGAAAGAACTCAGTCGGTCCGTCATCGAAAAACGAATCGAGCTGGCAAAAGCCGCTTCGGTCAAGAATCCCCGTTCGCATGAAGTTCAACTGCATGCAGGGTTGGCCTGTCTGAAGGAATTCACGCTGCGTCAGGAGTCCTCGCAACGGCACATGCCGTTGTCGCAGATTCGCGATGCAGCGCGAACGCTGTTTGAGTCCGCAGAAGAAATGAATCAATGGCTGGATCGTCCCGGTGTTCTAGGTGAAGATCGCCAGCTGTTGAATGAAGCGATGGAACATTTTCAGGCGTCACTGGAGGCCTGCCCGCTGCAGCCGCGTCCATATCTCGAACTCGCGGAACTCGTCTGGCTGGACGGCGGGACCGAAGCCGATGAACGTGATCTCGTCGAACAGGCCGTCGTCGTCCGACCGGGTGACGCCCGATCTCATTTCGCGATGGGACGTCTGCTTTGGCTGGAAGGTTCTCAGAAAGAAGCAGCGGTTTATTGGCAGAATGCCTTCCGGGTCGATCCGGATTATCGCAGTCAGCTGATCGGGGTGCTGGCGGAATACGTTCCCGCTCGGTTCTTCCTGGATCAGTTCGAGCCTGATCTCGCCGCGCTGAAGCAACTCCGCAGTGCCTACAAACTGTCTGATGACACGCTCGGGTATCAGCTGATCCTCGACAATCTCGCACGTGCGGCAGTTAAGAAAGCAATTCTGCAACGGGGCGAAGCTGCCGCGAATGAGTGGATGCTGGCCCACGAGTGCTATGCCGAACTCAACGACCGAAAGAACGCTTATCACACGGCTAAAGAGGCCGTCACCTCAGCACCGGAACTCTATCAGCCGCACCAGGTCTTCGGGATGTGGCTCTATCGAAACGGGTTCTATTCGGATGCCATCCGTGAACTCGACTGGTGCATGACGAACCGCCCATCCGAGATCTGGCTGGAGACGTTCATCTCCCTCGCGAAAGAGCACGTCCGCACACAGGCCGGACAAGGGAAATACGCCGAACAGCCAGGCAACCCGACGATCCGATAGCGCCGGCTTCATTCACGAGTCGCGAGATTGCGGCTCGGCGGTGGTGTCGCCTTCCCGGTTGATCGAACGCCCCATTTTTAATCGCTGGGAATCACCAGTATGAACCTCGATGATACGCGGTTCCGGTCGATGCGTCGTAGAAGTAAGTCGCTCCTGCGCCATTATTGAAGACAGGGGCACGTATCACTTTGAGTTCTTCCGGCACCTGCCATCCGAGGCCTTCGAAGCGAGACGTGAATTCGTCTTGAATTGCTTCCCGTCGCGAACGGTCAGCTTGACGTGAGAGGGGTGGAGAATCTTCATCTGCTTTTTCGCGAGGAATCGTCGAGTCCTTGCCGTACATCCGCCAGACTTCATCCAGAAAGCTCTGCAGATCTTTCTCGGAAATCGAGTAGCGGGCTCGGTGCCCACCCTCTCGCTTCTCCAACGTGATGTTCGTGGCAGCGGGCGGCAGATACCTCAAGATCCGGAAGTCGTCGATCTCCGACGCATTGCCGTAACGGAAAATGCCGAACCGCTGAGAGTCCACGACCGCCATGACAACGATGCAGGCCGGGATGAACAGCGGCATCGACAGTAACATCGAAACTGCCAGAGTTGGGCCCCGTTTCCACTTCCATCTCGGGGCGAGAGCGGTCAGCAGCACGACGATGATGGCAAGCAACCAGAACGTGATCTCCGCAGGAAGGACAACAGGCCAGAGCATGAGTCTCTTTTCGGAAAGGTTTCCGGCTTACATTCCCCAGCGTTCAAAGAGGAAGGACTCGGCGGCGCGGAGGGCGTTCTTCAGGTTCTGCTGGTGAGCCCGGTCACTGCCACGCGGGAGGTTGTAGCTGTGATCCCCTTCCGGGACCCAGTGCACCTGAATCGCTTCCGAAAGTGAATACCCGGAGACTTCTGCCTGTGATCCGAACTGGTCCAGTTCCCCCTGAATGATCAAGGTCGGCGTCTGCAGTTCCTTGAGGTGTTCGTCGCGGAGCTTCTCGGGACGTCCGCTCGGATGGAATGGGTAACCTAAGCAGAGCACGCCGTCGACGCCCAATTCATCAGCGACCATGGTAGCGATGCGGCCTCCCAGCGACTTGCCACCGATGATGATTCGTTCGTTCGGGAGTTCCTGAACGACTTGTCGCCAAGTCTCCATCAGGACTTCTTCAGGGTCAGGCGGGCGGCGTCGTCCCGTCGTGGATCGTTCCGCCATATACGGGAAGTCGAAACGAACGACCCGTCGCTTATTTGCGACCAGTCCGTCCGCGAAGTAGGACAGAAATGTCGACGCGGAACTTTCCCCTGAACCGTGGGTCAGTACTACGCAGGTCTTGGCCTTTTTGGGGCCTTCAATCGTCAGGCGAACTTGAGTCATGAGGAAGTTTTAGTCGCCGCGTCTGACATTAGAAAGCAGGAGGCGCAGAATTTCACAGTCGGGCGTGTTCGATTTCGATCGGAACGCCTGACAGCCAGAGCACCAACTGCTCGAGTTGCAGTGCCTCGGGGAGACGGCTTCCTCCTTTCAGTCCATAGTCGGCTTTGGCGAGTGTCTCCAGAATGGCCTCGGCGCGGGGACGACGAATCCGGCGCAGATAGGCCTCCATCGCACTCACATCCCGGGGAAAGACACCGCAATCCTTCAGTGCCTGAGGAAGCGGGGTTCCCCGTCGTGACTGTTCGGTCGCCAGTGCCACCTTACGGAAGACATAGTTCAGTCCCCCGAGAATCTTCGGCCCCGGCTCGCCGGAGTAGAGCAGTTTGTTCAGGCAGGCGACGGCCTCACCGGGCTTGCCGTCACGGATGGCATCGACCATGGACCAGGTCGTTTCCGCCTTCCATCCCCCAACGAGTTTGCGGACATCCTCAGCGTCGATTTGTTCCCGATCGCCGACGTACGACGAGAGCTTGCTCAATTCCTGATCCAGCAGTCCCAGCCCGTTTCCAGCCAAGGTCGGTAGGAGTCGGGCCGCGTCCGGGAGCAGCTTTTTGTCGTAGACCTCTTTCGCCTGCTGGATCATCCACTTCTCAAGCCGGGCTCCATCCAGCTCCGTGCATTCGAGCTCGAGGCCATCGGCTTCGATTTTCTTGGCAAGCCGAGTGTTCTTCCGCCAGCTCTTTAAATCCAGAATAAGGACCGCCCGCTTCGATGGCTTCTCGGCGTAACTCTCAAGTTGGCTGCGGAAGTTCGTGACGAAGTCATCGGCATCTTCAACGACGACCAGCTTTCGGTTCGAGAACATTGAGACCATCTGCAATTCATCGCGGACGGTTTTGAAGTCGAGATCACGAGGCGGAAATCGGGTCATCCCGAGCGAGTCATCCGCGTTGGTTCCGAGAATTCGTTGCGAAATCAGAGCGAGGGTCGACTGCTTGAGATGACGTTCACCGCCATGCAGCACGATCAACGCGACGGAATCGGCGGCGGACGGCTTTCGCGAAAATTCGGTGGCGTGCATACAGAGTCAATCAGCAACGGCAGCAGGCAGAATCCTGCAGACATCGTAGAGTGTCGCTGACCGATGGGAAACCGAGTCCCTGTGAACAGACGAATTCCTGAGCGCAGAAAAAAGCAAAGGCCTGATCCCAAACAGGGATACAGGCCTTTGTCTCAATTGCAAAGAGTCAACGCAAGCTGCCGGTACTCCGGAGAGCACCCCGGCTAGATCGCGTCGGCTCCGGTTTCGCCGGTGCGAATGCGGATGACTTCGGAGATGTTGGAAACGAACAGTTTCCCGTCTCCGACCTTGCCGGTCCGGGCGGAATCGGTAATGGCACTGATCGCTTTCGTGAGGTCTTCGTCAGCGACAACGAGTTCAATCTTCAGCTTGGGGAGGAAATCGACGGTGTACTCAGCACCGCGATAATGCTCTTTGTGTCCGCGCTGGCGACCGAATCCACGGACTTCGCCGACGGTCATGCCGACGACCCCGGCGGCATTCAGGGCGTTCTTTACATCTTCCAGTTTGTAGTGGCGAATAATCGCTTCAATCTTCTTCATGGACGCAGCCTGACCCGCTCAAATGTTGGGGGGAAATCACTTGGAGTTCTGAAACGATATCGGACTGGGGATCACGACGATGCCGCGAAACGGGCAGCACCAAATGCTCGGGATCTCGTGTCCGCGATCTGTCGCCGACCAGTGTTCTGCTGATCGGATGCAGTTCGACGCAGGAGAAGTCAACCGTCTCGAATGACTGACAGCCTCTCCTCCGAGAGGGTCCGATCCTGAAAAGACTCTTCCCGCGCACCTGCACGGCAGGTGAAAGAGAATTGACCTCTCATCGGATGCGTCGACTGGCCGGAGTCGACGCTGCTTCTCATTCCTGAAGACGGATCACGACATCGACTGACAGGTCGGACTACAGGGATTCACTGCCGGTTTCACCGGTGCGGATGCGGATAGCTTCCTGCAGGTCGCTGATGAAGATCTTGCCGTCGCCGATTTGTCCGGTCCGGGCGGTTTTCAGGATTGCATCAACTGCGGTCTGAAGTTCTTCGGTCGACACGACGACTTCGATTTTGACTTTTGGAAGGAAGTCCACGGTGTATTCCGCTCCGCGGTACTGTTCCTTGTGGCCTTTCTGGCGCCCAAAGCCTCGCACTTCCGAGACGGTCATCCCGGAGATTCCGGCAGCGGTGAGGGCGTCTTTGACTTCCTCGAGCTTGAAGTGCCGGATGATTGCTTCGATTTTCTTCATGAATCTGTCCTTGTGCGATAAACGAGCGCGGCGTTCACTGTGGCTCACAGGGCGAAACCCGTCAAGTCAGCAATTATCGAACGCGGCGTCTGTTGTCAGGGAGGAGATGAAACTTCCCGGCGGAAAGGGACTTCGCCGCAGGCAGGTCACTCGCGGCGAAGTCCTCATTCTGTCTGTTGAGCCGGGAACAAGCGGTTCAACCTTTTGCTGGTCTTTCAGATCAGCATGACTTACAGGAAGATGTAACCTTCTTCCCCGTGCTGGCTGAGATCCAGACCCTGCTGTTCATCGTCCTGGCTGACTCGCAGACCCATGACCACATCCAGAACCTTCAGGATGATGAAGGTTCCAACCACTGCGAGACCGATGCTGGCCCCGACACCGACAACCTGATTGACGAGCTGCTGAGGATTGCCTTCAAGCAGTCCGCTGACACCACCGGTGATGTACTTGTTCGCGAAGACCCCTGTCAGGACTGCCCCGACGGTTCCACCGACACCATGAACACCGAAGGCGTCCAGAGAGTCGTCGTAGCCAAATGTCCGTTTGACAGTGGTGCAGGCAAAGTAACAAACGACACCGGCGATCAGACCGAGAATGATGGCCTGAATCGGATCAACTGCACCGGCTGCTGGAGTGATGCAGACCAGACCGGCGACAGCGCCTGAGCAGGCACCGAGAGTCGTTGGCTTGCCGTGACCGATCCATTCAGCGATGACCCAGCCGAGGACGCCGGCAGCGGCACACATGTTGGTGGCGAAGAACGCATTGACAGCAGCACCGTTCGCAGCGAGAGCCGATCCACCGTTGAAGCCGAACCAACCCACCCAGAGAAGAGCAGCACCGATGCAAGTATAGGTCAGGTTGTGTGGAGGCATTGGCTCAGTGCCGTAGCCATGACGCTTGCCGATGAGCAAAGCACAGATGAGAGCTGAAACACCGGAGCTGATATGCACAACGGTTCCGCCAGCGAAATCGAGACCTGGGAACTTCGCGGTTTCGTTCGCGATGCTCAACCAGCCTGGTCCTGACCAGACCCAGTGGGCGATTGGGCAGTACACGAGCAGACCCCAAAGGGCACAGAAGACGGCCATGGTGCTGAACTTCATCCGTTCAGCGAATGCACCGCAGATGAGAGCTGGGGTAATGATGAAGAACATCCCTTGGAACATGCAGAAGATCATGCCTTCAACGGAAGCGTCGAGCGACAGTTCGGCACTGGGGATGATTCCCTTGAGCAGAACGTGATCAAAGTTTCCGACCCATTCACTGGTTCCACCGAAGGCCCAGCTGTAGCCGACCACTCCCCAGAGGACTGACATCATGCCCATCAGGAAGAAGCACTGCATCATCACGCCGAGGATGTTCTTCTTGCGGACCAGCCCGCCGTAGAACAGAGCGAGACCAGGAGCGGTCATCATCAGCACGAGAGCAGAAGAAGTGAGCATCCACGCGATGTTCCCGGTGTCAAGAGTGACCGGTTCTTCAGTCGAAGGAGCTGGCTCGGCAGCGGCTTTTTCCGCTTCGACCTTTGCGGCACTGGCGCCGGCTTCAGGTGCCGTGTCTTGCGCCAGAGCGAGGCAGGGGATCATTAACAAGGCGAACATCGTCGCAAACAGAGTTCCACATCTGATGTGTTTCTTCATAGACCTGACTTTGTTCCGTGGGATTGTGAGCGCCGCGCCACGTGGATCATCCCTGCTGACAGTCCATTACGTATGGGGGGATCGAACAACTTCGTCCGTGACCCCACATGGCCAACGGAAATGGCCGAAAGCAATGACTGTGCCATTTCTGGCAGCAGTCTCCGCCAAAATGCCCGCTCTCCCGGAAACATGCGGTCACAATGCAACAACGAACTTATCGTCTGCGCGCAATAGTTCTTCGTTCTGTGCGCGATGTGCTTAATCGGCGCGCAACGACTGCCTGTCAGTTATGCGAAGATCCAAGTCCTTAGATTTGAGACCGGAATCAATTGTCCCTCGCCGAAATGCACCGCCTGAGCTGTCGAATTTTCACAATCGGCTCAAGTTCAGACCGTGGTTGACTTGGTGCAATCGATCAGTGTGATCGGCGGGTGGTTGAGAAAGGTTTTCCAGAACGTGTCACCGTGATCGTCGATTCCCTTTGGGGCGACTTCCGGAGCGACCCAGCGAAACTGATCGAAGCCCGCTGTTTTAAAGGCCCGCTCGTGAGCCTCTGGCGAGAGGTGATAGTTCTCAATCGAGAATTCCGAATCAGTCAAAAAGAACGTCCAGGTAATTGGGGTTCCATCTTCCCACGGATCACTGGCGCTGGTCTCGAACCCGTATTGCCGATAAGAGGGGCATTCACGGAAATCGAGCGTCTGACTGCAATTGACAGTCACAAAACGCCCGCCGGGCTTCAGGCAGCGTGCGATCCCGCAGAGCATGGCGGTCAGCTCCTGCTCTGATGTCGCATAGTTCAAGAGATATGCCGAGACCACAAGATCAGCAGGGATCTCGCAGGTCAGATCTCGAGCATCCCCCTGTCGGTACTGGATTCCGAGCGGGTGCTCGGTCTCCTGTTGCTGGGCAAGTTCTACCATTCCGGTCGAGAGATCGATGCCAGTGACGCTCGCTGCCCCCTGCAATTTCATAAACCGCGAATAGAACCCTTCTCCGCAGGCCACATCCAGCACGTGCAACCCTGTGACGTCCCCAACCAGTTTGTGCAGCGAGTGGCACTCAACATACGTCCGCCAAGGGGCGAATTTGGAACGTCGGTAGAGTTCGGAGATTGGATCGTAATCGGTAGTCATTCAGGCTGCCTGCGGGGGGACACCCCATTTTGTTCGGGAGGCTCGTCATCGATTCCAGTATTCATCATGATTCATCGGACCGACTGTGAAAAATCATTTCCCCTGTCCGGTTGTTTCGAAAGAATCGAAACGATTTCCGACTTTTGCAGAGCCCTCGTCTGATATGAATTACGCTGACATCTCCCGCATGATTGACCATGCTCTGCTGACTCCAACCATGACGACCAGGGATCTGGAGGCGGGAATCGATCTGGCGATCCGGTATGAAGTGGCGAGCGTCTGTCTGCTTCCATACTACGTGAAGCGCTGCGCGGAGCGGCTCGCCGGTACCGGGATCGCACCGAGCACGACGATCGGGTTTCCACATGGAGGGCAAGCGGCTGCGGCGAAACGGGCCGAAGCACTGCAGGCGATTGAAGACGGCTGCGAGGAACTGGACGTGGTCGTCAACATTTCACAGGTCTTGAGTGGCGAATGGAACGCCGTTGAGACCGAATTGAAGGGAATCATCGAGCCAGCCCATCAGGCTAACCGAAAAGTCAAAGTCATCTTCGAGAACTGCTATCTTCAGGCCGATCACAAACGCCGTCTCTGCGCGATCTGCGGGGATTTGAAGGCCGACTGGGTGAAGACATCGACCGGTTTCGGCACACGTGGGGCCACGCTTGAAGATGTGATCCTGATGCGACAGTCGTCTCCGGCCCATGTTCAGGTGAAGGCTGCAGGCGGTGTGCGGACGCTGGATGAACTGCTCACGATGAAAGAGGCCGGAGCAACCCGGATCGGCACCAGCAAGACGGCGTCACTGCTCAATGAATGGCGTGACCGACTCGGACTCCCCTCGCTGGACAGTGGGACGGCTCCCTCATTGGGCTACTGAGCGACGACGAGTGAGAGCCCTGCTAAAGACAAGCGTCAGGCTCAGATTCGCCTATCATCATTCAGGCGGGATTATTCTACGCGGTATTCCTTCGAATCGTATTCGCAGTCAAAGCGACGGCGTTGGTGGAGTGGGTGCCGACGTGCCCGGAGATGAGTCCTCATCGTCGACAGGTCCTGGGGGCTCAACCTGCCCGTGTCGCTGCAGGAAACGGGCGATCAGCCAGCAGAGCAAGGCCCAGCCGATCCCTGCCATCCAGCCAGCGGCGACGTCCGTGGGATAATGGACTCCCAGATAGATGCGGCTGATTCCGACGGCAAACGTCAGAAATAAGGCGACGGAGATCACATAGATTTTCAGTCTTTTGCGCTGCACCGAGGCGGCGACGAGGGTTCCCAGCGTCAGATACACGACTGCGGAATTCATGCTGTGGCCGCTGGGGAAGCTCGTCGAGACCACATAATGCAAGTGGGGCACTACATCCGGACGCGGCCGCTGGAAGATTTCTTTCAGCAGTGTGCTGAAAAGATATCCACTGACCGTGGAAAGGATCAGTACCTCGGAGAGATGCCTTTTCTTGTCGATCCAGAGATATCCGGCCACAGTTGCGGTGAAAAAGATGAGACAGCCATAGCCCCCCAGGGAGGTGATGTCCCGGGCGACTTCAGTGAACCACCGAGGCCCAATCGGTACAGCAGGATCATCGGCTGATCGAAGCATTCGCAGGATGCGATTGTCGAAGTTCGCGGTGTCTCCGTCCGCGACGCTGTCGGCGATTTTCGCAAAGGCGAGCAGGGCGGCGAGGAGTGCGAATACCGTGACCAGCACGGCTGGCTCGCGACCTCCGAGCCAGCGGACCCAGCATTCCGCCAAGTCCCTCAGCCGGGATTTGTGCTGGGGAGGTCGCGGTTGTTCGGGAGTTTCGGTTGTCATGGGAGCGCGTGAGTTTCGCTATCAGCTCGACCGAGAAAGAGCGGATCGACTCGGAAATACGGATGTTTTCTGATTCTGTAATTTAGATTGCAGCAACTCCCCGTCAGTCCGGCAATCGATTCTTTCCGCACTTTTACGGGAACCGCAGAAACAAATCTCAAGGTGAGATATCGGGGCCGATTTCTGCTTCTCGCCGGATTTTGTTTTTTGAGGTGATTTGCGACGGGAGAAGCGGGAGGTCGGGCGACCCGGAGATTTCCGGTCCAGCATAGGAAACAGCCAACGGTACAGGATTGAACCGGTGTCCGGAATTGGCGATGATAGTCCTGAAAGTTATCGAACCTATGGCCAGCCGCGATCCCTATCTGCAAATCGTTGAGGGCATACAGATTCCGCTTTCGGAAGTCGCTTTTACGTATGTGCGAAGTTCGGGACCGGGCGGCCAGAATGTCAATAAGGTGAATTCCCAGGTCCAGCTGTCGTGGAAAGTTCACGAGTCGCAGGCCCTCCCTGATGATGTCCGCGAACGTCTGGTCGCTGCTCAACAGGGACGGATTTCCAAAGCGGGAAATCTGAGAATTCACGGTGATCGGTATCGGGACCGGGAAAAGAACCGGGAAGACTGTCTGAACCGGTTACGGGAGATGGTCACCGAGGTTCTACGTCCTCCGAAGAAACGGAAGAAAACCCGAATCCCGCGAGGAATCGTCGAGAATCGGTTAAAAAATAAACAGAAGAGGGCCGAAGTCAAACAGACGCGACGTCGTCCCCGACTGGATGACTGACTTTACGGAAATGAGCTTCAGGGACGATCGGCTTCACGGAGGTCTGGCGACCGGCAGGTGCGGGAGTCTGGACAACAGAAGCGGCGACGAGCAGTTTCAGATCATGGCCAAGCAGGCAGACTCAAAATCGCGAGTAAACGCCTCACGCAGGGTTCTGCCCCGTGAGTTGGTCGTATTCTATCGCGGTTGCGGCACCTATAGTCCGCTGGGTGACTGCTGGCACCTGCAGGTGCGTGGAAGTGTCTTCACCGCTTCTAACAGCCGGATCCGCAAAGGGATTCTGCTGCAACTCTTCAAAAGAGTGGTCAAGCCAGAGAACGCAGTCGATGTGCGACAGCGTTTTCATGATCGGGCTCGCCTCTTTTTGCAGGATGGTCGTAAGGGAAAATCACTTCCGATTGCCATTGCTGAAAAGGCGTTTCAGCTGCCGGATACATTGCCGAACGGCCAGTTCGAGGCAACGATTACGATCCCGGTGAGCGAACTGGAATCGAGCATTCAAACGGATGATTTCGGTCGCAAGTTTGTTCAGTTCTGCTCCCGGCTGCCTGAAGAAGACCCACGCCTGTTTACTGGTGAGATTGAACTGGTGCCGCCGCGCGGGGTCTCGATCGTTTCTGACGTCGATGACACGATCAAAGTGTCGAATGTACAGGACCGCAAGGAACTGCTGGCGAATACGTTCACCCGGGAATTCCGCGGCGTTGAAGGAATGCGGAATCTCTATCAGCACTGGGCCCGGCATCAGACCAGCTTTCACTATGTGTCAGCCAGTCCCTGGCCGCTGTATCGCCCGTTGATCGACTGGCTGGATACAGATGCATTCCCAATGGGAACGCTGCATCTCCGGCATGTGCGTTTACGTGATCTTCGCGGCGACCGCACGCGTGAAGCGGCGTTCCGATCCAAGCGCCATGCAGTTGAGAATCTCTTGCGTCTCTACCCCGAACGGCGCTTCGTGTTCTGTGGAGACTCAGGTGAACGCGACGCCGAACTCTATGGAGAAATCGCCCGGCATTTCGGTAATCAGGTGGCCTATATTGCGATCCGTAATTGCGGGGGGAAACATGCGTCCTTGGGTAACGTCTCTGCGCGGCTTGAGCACCTGCCGTCCGATCGCTGGACGATCTTCGAGGATCCCGCTGAGTTGACCGATCTCGTTCCCCGGATTCTGGCAGAATCAAACGGGGTGCCCGTTGCCGACCGACGCTGAACCGTTTGCTCCCTGTGAACTCGTCAGGCGAACTGGCTTAAGGGTGTGTGTTCCTTCTTCATGCTGCGAAAGAGGGAACAGGTCGTTGAGACGTTCATTTTTTCGATGAAGTCGGATGCGTGGCCGCTGATGCGATGTGCTGTCACAGGCCGCCTGCTAAACTTCGACTCTCATCCCTGAGCTGAGCATCTTCGGTCCGTTCTCTGAAAGTTGTCGACGCCGTTCCGTGCGTTTGAACGCATTCCGGATGGCGGCCTGAATATCGAGGGAATCGGGACCAAGTCACAGGGGATGAGGATCAGTCAACGGCACTCCGGCGGAGAATGAACGATGATCTTCACGTGGATTTCGCGGCGCACGAACTCTCTTTCCGTTGCAGCGAAGGCGTCGCTCAGTCTGTCTCTCGGACTGACGCTGGGGCTCATTTCCCCTCTGTGTTCCGCTGCTGAACCTGAGAAGAAGGCGGAGCCGACAGCCGCAGATCTGCCCGTAGCGGAGCGTCTCAAGTTTGGGGACCCCAACCTCGTCGTGGATCTGGGCGTCGGACTCTGGGCCTGGCCGCTTCCGATGGATTGGGATGGTGACGGAGACATTGATCTCGTCGTTTCCTGTCCTGACTATCCCAATGCCGGAACGTACTTCTTCGAGAATCCGGGACTGTCGACTGCTGCTGGAAAAATGCCGGTGATGAAGAAGGCCGTCAAAGTCGGGCCGAAGCTCTCGAATGCGACGTCTTCTTTCATCGATGGAAAAGTCAGCGTGCGTTCCCCGGGGAAGGAGTACGTCGACTTCCGCAAGAATGGGTTCTCGAAAACTGTGACGCTGCTCCCAACGACAAACATTCATCCTAACAAGGTGCGGGCCAACCAATGGCGAGCCGTTGACTATGACGGAGATGGCGCTGTCGATCTGGTTGTTGGAGTCGGTGACTGGACTGACTATGGATGGGATGATGGTTTCAACCGACTCGGCATCTGGACTCGCGGACCACTGCACGGATATGTCTACTTTGTGAAGAATACGGGGACGACGGAGAAGCCCAAGTACGCAGAGCCGGTTAAGCTGACGGCGGCAGGTGCTCCGATCGACGTATTCGGGGCCCCCAGTCCCAACGTCGGTGACTTCGACGGTGACGGCGATCTCGACCTGATCTGCGGTGAATTCCTCGATGGGTTCAGTTACTTCGAAAACATCGGCACCCGAACGCAGCCTCAGTATGTCTCACCGCGTCGTCTGAAGTCGCAGGGGCAAGAGCTGCACATGGATCTTGAGATGATTATCCCTGTCGCAATTGACTGGGATGGCGACGGCGATCTCGATCTGATTGTGGGAGACGAAGACGGTCGGGTGGCATTCATGGAGCACACTGGGCAGGTCGTGGATCAGATGCCTGTTTTTCTTCCCCCCCGCTACTTCCGTCAGGAAGCAGATGACCTGAAGTTTGGCGCACTCGCGAGCCCCTATGCCGTGGACTGGGACGGTGATGGAGATGAAGACCTGATCAGTGGCAACACGGCAGGCTATGTCGCATTCATCGAAAACCTTGATGGTGGCAATCCTCCGCGCTGGGCGGAGCCGAAGCTCTTGGAAAGCGATGGCGAGATCCTGCGAATCATGGCCGGACCGAATGGTTCGATTCAGGGACCATGTGAGGCAAAGTGGGGCTATACGACTCTGAGTGCGACTGACTGGGATGCCGACGGTCTCCCGGATCTCGTCGTCAATTCCATCTGGGGAAAGGTTCTGTGGTACAAGAATGTCGGGACCCGGCAGCAACCGGTTCTAGGCCCTGCTCAAAGCGTGGAAGTTGACTGGCCTGAAGGGTCGACTGCTCTCAAGCCGGCGTGGAACTGGTGGAATCCCCAAGGCAAAGAACTCGTTACTCAATGGAGAACGACGCCAGTTGTCTTCGACTGGAATCGGGATGGCCTGCCTGACCTGATCATGCTCGATCACGAGGGATATCTGACCTACTTTGAACGTAAGAAGACCGACACTGGGCTCATTCTGAAACCGGGGAAACGGATCTTTGTCGGGACAGATGGTGAACCGTTGCGACTCAACCCTGGTTACGCCGGGAAGAGTGGCCGTCGTAAGCTCTGCCTCACTGACTGGGATGGTGACGGCAAAGTCGATCTGCTGATCAACGGAAAGAATGTCGACTTCTGGAAGAATCAGTCGACTTCTAATGAGGTCTGTGTCTTTGAGTTGAAAGGGCCAGTCTCATCGATGGTGCTCGCCGGCCATGACACTTCGCCGACACCTGTGAACTGGAGTGGGACGGGTATTCCTGATCTCGTGATCGGGGCCGAAGACGGGCGATTTTATCTCGTTCGAAATCCTCGCCAGAAGCCCTCCGCAACAGGCAAATGACCGGGATTTTGCAGGGATTTAAGCGGCAGTTTCTGCCGGTGCGGCGGGGTCTACAAGAAGCAGTGACGGCGTGATCTGCCGTTCTTCAATCTGTTTTTTGTGAGTTCGTCCAATAAGTATGCGAAATCGTCCAGGATTCGCAGCGACGTCTTGTCGCATGGAAAGGGGCATCGTTAGACAGCCCATCGCCCGCGTGGTTCCTTTGTCGGCAGTCGACTCCGGAACCTGCCAGCGATCGGACTCTCATCCGCTTCGAGTTCCCTGCATTGGTCATCACTTGACCATGAATACCGGGGAAGTCGGTGCGGAGAGGCGATCAGACCCTTTTTCAACTGCACTCGACTATGACTCAGCAAACTTGCGCAATCGTTCGGCTGACTTCGATTGTCTGTCGAACTCGATCCGCCAGCGTTCATATTCTCGCATGGCTCGCCCTTGTCCTGTTCGGGGTCTGGGGACCGAGAACGATTCAGGCTGCTGAGTCTGGCGAACTCGTCTTCCCGGATCTGGAAGCGGATTCAGTGATGCCGAATGGAACTCCTCAGCGAAATCTGACCCGTCCGCTGAAAGGGGGCAATGAACCCGGAGCAGGGCTCGATGCCAGAATCGGTTTCATCGGTTTGCCGACCTTGGGACGCGAAGACAGCATTGTTCCGCTCGAGCTGTTCCCGTATGTGATGACCGATAACACGATTCTCTTCGGGGACATCCGGGGATTCCTTTCGACACGCGGTCGCGTCGGGGCCAACATCGGACTGGGTTACCGGTTTATCGAGCCGAATGACGTCGCCCTGTTCGGGGTCAACGGCTTTTATGATGTGGACGCGACAACCGGCAAAACATTCCACCAGCTTGGTTTCGGCTGGGAAGCCCGTATGGAGATGTTCGGGACGTTCGGTAACGTTTATCTGCCGGTCGGGAAGCGACATCAGACGCTGAGTCAGTCCGTCTATAACGAACGGTTCAGCGAGAACCGAATTCTGTTTGACGTGGCGAGCCGTACCGGACAATCCATGGCCGGACTCGATCTGAACATTCAGTCTTATCTGCCGGGTGACTTCGCCCGTGATCACCAGATTCAGGCGATCGCAGGCTGGTACACATTTAACGGCGACGGCGTGGATGATATTAATGGTTTCCACCTGCAGTTGCAGGGTGACGTGATTCCCAGCGTGCGACTGCTGGCCTCCTATACCAATGACAAGACATTCGGGTCGAACATTGCAGTCGGCGGGATGTTCCGTTTTGGAACACGCGAACGCCCGGATACGACTCTGAATGGACAACTGCGACGCTTCATCCATCGTAATTACAACGTGATCGTGTCGACGAAGAACGTGAATGAAGTCGGTCTCGAGGCCATTAATCCGGAAACCGGCAATGCCTATGTCGTCCGACATGTGGGATCCGCTGGAACAACACCGAACGGCGACTTCGATAACCCGTTCGACAATGTTGACGATGCACAGAATGCAGGCGCCGACATCATCTATGTCCATGAAGGGACAACCCTGACCGACGGAATCGTGTTGCAGGATGGTCAGTCACTGATTGGGGAAGGAGCAACAGTCCAGTTCCAGGACTCACGCTATGGTTCGTTCTATGTGCCGGGGCGTGACACCACCGGAACGTCCTCACGACCGATTATTGACGGGGCTCCCGGCAACTCCATCATCATGGCCGACCGTTCTCTGGTCGCAGGCTTTATGATCAAGAATGCAGATGAGAACGCGATTCTGGTTGACGGAGTCGATCGCTTCAAAATCAGTGACATCGTCATTGAAAGTGCGACCGGGGACGGTATCCGCATTAACGACTCTTCGAATGGAACAGTTTCAGATATCAAGGTGAACGGTGCGGTCAATGCGATTCACATCACCGACTTCAATGACACCAATCTGGTCTTCTCGAATCTGATTCTCGATGACCTGTCCGAGAATGGTGTCCTGATTGACGGCGGTTATGGGACCATCAACTTCAAGGGACCGCTTGTGGTCCGGGATGCGGACGAAGCGGCGTTTCAGGTGCGAAATCAGGAGAAACTGGTCGTCGTCGACGACAAAGGGACGCCCAGCACTGCTGACGACGTGACGACCGAAACTCGAGGAGTCGTTCTGGTCGAGCAACTGGTTGTTCGGAACACCACCGGGGGCGAGGGGATTCTGCTGACGGATAACGAAGGTGGAACCGCCTTCGGAAGCGTCGACATTCAGACCGCCAATGCCTCCGCAGTCGTGGCCGAAAACACTGAAGCATTCCGCATCTTCAATGGATATCTGAGTTCGACGAACGCTGCGGCGATCGATGTCGAAGATACGGGAATGGATGTCCGTTTGACACAGATGAAAGTCGATGGCGGGACTTATGGTGCCCGGTTCGTCGACACGACGGGATCCTTCATGGTTTACGGGACCGGTAACATGGGGTCTGGTGGAGAGATCAAGAACACGAACACCGCGATCTACATGGAAAACGGCCCGACTGTCGGATTCCAGACTGTGAACTTCACGGCAAACCAGAAGGTTGCTGTGGTTGATGGCGGCGAGTCTTTGATTCTCGTCGGAGCGAATATCGCTCAGACAGCAGACACCATTATCGACGCCAACAATCTGAAAGTGCTCCAGGTCAGCCAGAGCCAATTTACGAACAACACGATCTCCTCCGGCAATGGAATCCTCTTCAAAGCGGATGAGAAAGGGACTTATACAGCCAGCGTAACGTTCAACGACGTGAATGCACTGCCGGGGACCTTCTTCCGGACACAGATGTTAGCCGGAGCTGAAGGCTCGACTCTCACTTACAACTTCCAGGGCAACGATGTTGAACTGAGTGCTGCCAACTCGGCTGCTGCCGCGATTAGCTGGACGGGGCCAATCCTGGGCTACTTCCAGAACAACGTGGTCTCAGGAACCGGAATGGGTCAGACCGGCTTCCAGCTTTACACGGGAGCCTCTGGAGATCAGACGCAGTTCCTGATCACTCAGAACTCATTTACCTTCGCAGGTGCCAATGCGATTGGCGTCGATGTCGATACCCGGGCGACCTCTACCATTCTCACGACTTCCAACCTGATTACCTTCAACGGACTGGGAGGAACGGGCGTGAAGATGAATCTGCGAAAGGCCTCAGGAGCCAACGTCAGCGGCAACAAGATTGTTGACAACGCTGGGGGTGCCACCGGGATTCACTTTGAGAGTGCTGAACACCTTTCGACACTGGTCGTAAATGGGAACCTGATCGATTTGCTCGGCCCGAGTGCCCACCTGGACCGCGGCATCGTCCTCGGCAACGTGTTGAATAGCGGAAGTGTCGCCGACCCGTTTGTCACCTTCGTTTCCACTCAGTCCAACACGATCAATGGAGCCAATGTGCTCTACACTCTCCCGGCGACTGGAGCGAAGGGGACACTGTTGATCAACAACACTTCGGTTCAGTAGGCATTGGTTAAATCGCCGATGCGAAGGAAGTTTACACAGCCCTGTTCGGAGCAGTTTGCTCGCGTCGAAGTCTCCTCTCACAGAGCGGAGACGGGAACCAAGCATCGCTCTACAGGGCTGCGTTAATTTCAGCG
Source organism: Planctomycetota bacterium (assembly GCA_023417655.1). Classification (GTDB taxonomy): domain Bacteria; phylum Planctomycetota; class Planctomycetia; order Planctomycetales; family Planctomycetaceae; genus Planctomicrobium. Next base: position 60,253 of record JAEZFD010000014.1, read on the forward strand.
AGTGCCGCGAGCGTTTGATCGATGTCCCCCGCGGAGGTTGTTTCTCCCAGACTGAAGCGGACTGTTCCCCCGGACTCCAGTGTTCCAAGGGCCTGATGAGCCAGCGGCGCACAATGCAGCCCTGCACGAACCTCGATCCCGTAATGTTCGTCCAGCAGAGTCGCGAGCACCTGCGATTCGATTCGGTGGTGATGAATGCTGACGACCGGAACGCGAGGCAGAGTCAGATCAGGGATCATCACCTCCACGCCGGGAAGACTCTGCAGCCCAGAGATCAGTTCCTCCATCAATGGGAAGCGAGGAACTTCGGTCGGTGCACTCAATTGAGCCAGCGCCGCTTCCAGTCCGTAAATCCCCGGTGCGTTCAGATTTCCGGATTCATAGCGGTCCGGTAACGACAATGGTTGTGAGAGGGATTCGGACCGGGTTCCGGTTCCCCCCAACCGGACAGGGCGAAGTTCCTTTTCAATTCCTGAGCGGAGTATCAGCAGTCCGGTCCCAAGCGGTCCCTGCAGTCCTTTGTGGCCGGGGCAGGCGATGATGTCCGCCGCGATCGAATTCAGCGAGACCGGGATCATCCCGGCACTCTGTGCCGCATCTAGAATGACGAACGCACCTGCTTCTTTCGCGAGTCGAGCCATCTCTTCAACTGGTTGGATTATCCCCGTCACATTCGAAACGTGATTCAGCACCACCAGTCGGGGAGCAGATTTCCTCAAGGCATCTCTGAAAGCGTTGAGGTCGGTGCGGCCCTGACCGTCATGCGGGACAATCGTCAGCGAAACCTGCCGCGATTCCGCAGCCTCATGCAAAGGACGAAGGACGGAATTGTGTTCCCAGACCGTGGTGACAACCCTGTCCCCTGCTCTCAATAAACCATTGATCGCCAAGTGGAGCGAGTCGGTGCCATTCAGCGTGAAGATCACGTAACTGGCCGCCTCTGCTCCAAACAGGGTCGCGATCCGCTGACGGCAACGGTCGATCGTCCGTTGCACTTCCGATCCCCGACGGGTTGCTGACCTGCCGGGAGAGACCCCCAACTCTTCCAGACAATGTAACATCGCGCGACCGACAGCTGCCGGTTTGGGAAAACTGGTGGCGGCGTGATCAAGATAGATGCGGTTCGAACTCGACATTGCATTCTTCAGAGTCGCTGCAGGAACGACGGCGGGGCGGACTCATCGCGATTACGGGATTCGATCAGATTGAATTGAAATTCGATTCTCGCCAATCCTCTCCCCTTTTTCCAACTGCTTGCGACACCGGGACTTCAGTTCTCAGGAATTCCGTAAACTCCGCAGAGTTTCGCGGTCAGGGCGGGACGATTTCTTCGATGCGGCCGGAATTGCCATCACGATCCCTACAACTGATCGCCGATAAGAAGATGCGAGTCATGCCAGCAATGGCCAAGGTTCCATTGCGCGAGGGGGGAAATTCCATGAGTCTTCTGAAACCCGTTGTGGTCGCGGTCGTTCTTATTGCAGCACTGCCGTCATGGTCACTGGCCGACTGGCCATTCTGGGCCAATGATGGTCTGCGCCGGGGGTCAAAAGAATATTACGAGGCCAAGGCCTCTGACCCGCCAGGTTCGCGACAGCATTACAAGGCAGGAAAGCTCTGGCCTCCGTATCCACGGCCGACGGGACCTCACCAGACGTTCATTCACAAGTATCATCACAGCCATTACTGGCCGATGCCGTATGTCTGTGAGGATCGGGCGGTGACAAACGCCATTCTTGACACGCAGACGGCAAACGGCTGGCGAACCTCCACGACACTCTATGACTACCATTTCGACGCGGATTCAGGCGATCTGAATACCTATGGAAAGCAGCAGCTCACCTGGATCGTCCATCACGTGCCAGAGCAGTTCCGGCAAGTCCATATTGCGACCAGTATGGAACCACGCCTGAACTCAGAGCGAACACGTAGCGTCGAACAGTATTTGACCCGACTGCCGGGTTATGATCCGTCGATGGCAGTGACGACGCGGATTGCAGACCCCGAGGGGCGTCCCGCAGTCGAAGTGCAGGCGATCTTCAAGAGCGCCCAAGAGAATATGCCGCCTCCAATCCTTTCCAAAATTACTACCGGTGTGACCGAGACGACGAACTGACATCAAATGATGTTGAGTTGAAGTTCAGAGTTCGCGACCGCATCGAACTCCTCAGTCAGCCCACGATCGAGCCAGGGAAAGGCTTGCCGCATATGTCCGCCGATTTTCATCACTCCGATGAACAGGATCATTCCGAACCGTCAGAAGAACTGAATCCTCCTGATTCAGAAGCATTCGAGTTGTCGGAGGAAGTTTACGCCCGCATCGTCGAACAGGTGCAACAGATCCAGAATTCACTGGCTGCTGCCTCAGGGGCACAGCCTCCGGCTTCATCCGACGGAAAGATCAACCGTGCCGACCATTCGCATTCGCGAGTGAGTGAATTGAATCGGATCGTCGATCTTCCCGTTGAAATCCCTGTTCCGCGCGAGCCCAACCGGCTTGAGGAAGCTGGCGTTTCACTACTTTCGCTGACTGAGCTGACCCTGAAGTTTCTCTATCTGTCCGGCAATGCAACGTGCCAGAGCATCAGCCAGCAGCTGAAACTTCCAGTTCCTCTGGTGGCGGAAGGACTGCGTTCCTTGCTGCTCGCGGATGATCTGGAGCTCGAATCGGGTGAGTCGGCCGAACTCTCAACGATACGGTATCAGCTGACGGAGTCAGGACGGAATCGCGCACGGGATGTCTTCAAGCAGTGTCGCTACGTCGGGCCAGCCCCGGTCTCCCTTGAACAGTATCTTCTGCAGTGTCGCCTGCAGTCGGTCTCGCGATTACGGGTCACACAGGAACAGCTGTCACGTGTCTTCTCGTCGCTGGTGCTGTCTGACGAGATGCTGGCCCGTCTGGGTCCAGCCACCTGCAGCGGCCAGGCGATCCTGCTGTCGGGACCAACTGGCAGTGGCAAAACGGCGATCGCGCGCCTGCTAGGGCAGCTCGTCCGGGATCATGGCGGATCAATTTATGTTCCGTATGCGATTTCGGTCGAAAACCAGATTATCTCCGTCTTCGACGCCCGCATTCATCAGTCGCTTCCCGACCAGACACCAGGCGAGATTGCAGGAATCGACCGCCGTTGGCGCCGAGTCCGGCGTCCTGTGATTGAGCATCGCGGAGGTCTCGACGATCAGAAGCTTTGCTATCAATCAGGAGGAGAGAACGGATTGACCGCCGCTCCGCTGCAGCTGAAAGCGAACGGAGGAGTTCTGATTCTCGATGACTTCAACTCGCACACACCGCCGACCCGCGCGACTGTGGATCGCTGGATCCTTTCGCTCGAAGATCGGGTCGACCGGTGGTCGATTCCATCTGGTCGTACGGTCGATGTTCCCTTCGAGATGCTGGCGGTCCTGACCACGAGTCATAAGGCGGCCCACTTCACAGAGTCCCCGTTGGTTCGCCGGATCCGGCATAAAGTCGAGATCGGACCTCCGACAGAAAGTCAGTTCCGCGAGATGTTCCGTCGCTGCTGTGAGGAACGAAACATCAGATACGACGATTGGATCGTATCGCGGCTGCTGGCAACGCAATACAACTCGCAGAATCTGCCGAAGGCAAGCGATTCACGCGATTTGCTGGATGTTGTTGAGGCAATCTGCCGATTCAGAGGAATACAGGCCCATCTCAGCGAGTCTTTAATCGCTGAGGCATTTCAGGAGTGCGTCGGAAACGGGCGGGCTGTCGCTTAGAGCAAAGTGCTCTGCGGTGATGAGGAACGGATTCGGGAGGTAAGAGTGCTCAACATGACACCGAAATACCGGCGAATTGCCTTGGGATCGGTATTGGGCTTAATGACTTCCGGCTGCATCACCATTGCTCCCAGCAATACGCCTGGGGTCTCCTGGAAATCATTCGGCAAATCCAAAGTCGATCAGGCCAGTTATCAGCAGGCGGTCGATGACGCCCCTGGGGATCCGAAAGATCCGGCAAAGCTCAAGCTCGCCTATGGCAAGATGATGGAGCAGAACGGACATCCGGATGAAGCCCGGAAATCCTATGCGTCTGTTGTCGAGAAGCATCCGAAGAATGTCGATGCACTGCTCGGAATCGCCCGACTCGACTATGCCAGCGCGAACTATGATTCCGCGGAACAGGCCTATCGCCGGGTGCTGAAAGTCGATACTTCCAACGCCTCAGCTCAGTTCGGACTGGGTCAGTGTCACTCGGCTCAGAAACGCTGGAAAGAGGCTTCTGAGGTCCTCACGAAAGCGATGCTCGCAGCTCCGGATGAGTCGCAGTATCGCTATGCACTGGCGGTCTCGCTGGTTCATCTCGGAGATGTTGACTCCGCGCTGCCGCACTTCATTCGCACAGTGGGAGATGCTGAAGCCCACTACAACGTCGGGCTGATCCTGCAGGAAGAAGGCAAGCTGCAGGACGCTGAGCGTCAGTTCCTGCTGGCCGTCACGAAGAAACCTGATCTCGTCGCCGCTCAGGATTGGCTAGCACACGTCCGTCATCAGCAGTCTGGTGACAGGTCGCCATCCGCACCGCCTCCGATTGATATCTTTAATTCGAAGGTGCTCCCGGCAGGACACAGCAATCCTGTTGCTCCCTCTCAGGCACAGATTCCTTCTCAGGGAGGAAACTTTGTCATGCCGCTCACCTCACAGCAGCTGGAACAGGCCCGGAACCAGTCGCTCCCCGGGGCATGAGTTCGCCGCAGGCATCAATCAGTCATCGAGCAGGCATTCAGCAGGCAACGTTCATGCACTCACTCGAACCCGCCAGAGTGCGTCAGCCCTCATCATTCAGCCCTGCTCATTCAGGTCAACGTTGATCTCGATTGCATCTTCAAGAGCCTGACGTAAACGTGGCCGGGCAATTTTGCGTGGCCCGACTTCATCCCGTCGCTGGATCTGCATGCCGGGCTTCGATGCGGCTTCCTCCTTTTCATTCCAGAAGTGGGGACGCAGGTCTGTCATCGCACCGAGCTTTCGAGGACGCCGGTCGCGCTTCCCGGTGTAAAGCCCCAATGTCGACTCCCGTGCCGGGTCTCCAATCGTCTTCGCGATTTGCCGACAGGCCTCGGTGACACTCAGAGAGGGGAAGTGGTCGTTCAGCCGACTGCCTGGAGTCACGCTGGAGATCTGCAGTCCAGCTAGCCCCAGACTGCGGCGAGCGAGCCTGAGATACTGGACGACCCGGTAGTAATGAAGGTCGGTTTGGACGGCGGCGGTCAGCGATTTCGATTCTTCGAAATGATACTGCTTTCCCAGTGCATGCGAAGTGATCTGCTCCCGGCTCATGCCTGACCGCTCGCAGCGGCGCAGAAAATGGCCGAGCGGCTCGCCGGCAATCGACTCGACTCCCAACTTGGCGGCGGCCCGTCGCAATGTCTGCGAAGGCCGAATTCGCATGTCACATCCAGCCAGGTAGAGCTGCCGGAATCCGAGGCGATAAGCAATGTCGATGGCCTGGATCAGGGAGTCCTGCCAGTCTGTGATCGGGGCTGTTCCCTGACCGGGGAACTGCTGAAAGCCGTTCTGCTGTTCGCGATCGATGAAATACAGGGAAGGGCATTCGCAGACTTTATAGGTCGTCTCCGGAACGAGATCCATCGCCCGTCCGGCATGCACGAACTTGGTAATGGAAGGATCGAGATATACAGAGCGATGGAATCGGTTCGTCGGGTCATAGCTCGTCCAGAACTGTGGGCGAACCAGTCCCGCACCTGCCAGGTTCACGGCGAATCGGGGACAGGGAGAGTTCACGATATCAGCAATCGCGAGTTGTGAGAGAGACGGACCACCGCCGATGATCCAGCAGGGAGTCGCTGCCGGACCTGCAAACTGGTTTTCAAGCGGAATGGAGACTTGGGTGCCGTCCGTCGACTTCCGGAAAAACATACGCGCTCCATTGGCAGGAATGCTGAAGAGTCATTTGAGTCGCCCGTCAAACAGGTTGGGCAAGCCGGATTGTGAGAACGCTTTCTCTTTCGAACGACTTGCAAAACGACTGCGCTAGTTATCGATGACATAGGTGATGGCATCGTCCTCGCTCGTCGACATCTCTTCTTCCGATGAATCGGTCAACTCCTCAGAGTCTTCAGGTTCGCCGGACTGAGACGGAGGAGCTTCAATGCTCTCCTCGAACGATGCTTCGGAACCTGGTTCGTCGTTTGAATCCTGTTCACTCGTTTCGCCTGCCCATGAACTGGTCACGGAACTGGATGCGAGTGACAAGTTGCTGGAGAGCCACTCCGAGCTGGATGCCACTGATTTCCGAGAGCTCATGTCTGGGTGGGAATTCTCCCCGTCGTCCGTGCCCCCGCTGCCAAATCCAGTGGACGAAGACACGTCGTATAAACCAGATGATTCTTCGGTCGAGCCCGGCTCGGAGTGCTCGCTCAAGCGCGAGCTCTGCAGGCTTGATTGACCTGACTCGAAGGACGGCCAGTTCATTGAATCGTCACTCCCGGACAGCCAGAACGCGGAAGATGAGTCGAGCGCCGATGACTCGGAGGAATCCGAAGAGTGCTCGCTGGAAAGGTGTTCGGATTCGGATGGCGCCGACAAGGAAATCGGCGGCCGCGTCTCACTCCCGCTCGATCGACCGTTGCCGCCGCCATTTCCGCCACCGCCTCCGTCGCCTCCTCCCCCGTCGTCATCGTCGGACGGCAACGTGACATCGCCTCCATTCGACTGCCGATGATTGGGAAGTTCCCACCGTTCATCCTGCGGCGGCTCCGGCCAGAGTTCGCGCGGGTCAGCGGGGCCCAGCTCCATGCGAAACCGGGGAATGTGATCGAAGAACACGCGAATCGTCTCCGGTCGCGCGATGATCAGCGGAGCACCTGTGTGATCGTTGATCTGAATCTGTCCCAGCCAGGGACGTGGCAATGATTCCCCCGCCAGAGTTTCGATGAAGTAGCGGTGTTTCGGTCGCGAGTACATGCGGAAGAATTCCCGTGCAAAGGCGACGCCATCTGCGCGGGTGCGAATCCAGGGAAGCCAGATGCGGATGCGTCGGTCACCGAACTGGCCGCGACTTAGCGGCTCGAGAAAGTTTGCCCGCCAGCGGAAAGAGCGCCTCGCCACATTCTCCGACTGATCCAGCCGGTCATAGACATAATCACCGGTCAGCAGGATGCGATTGAAAACGAATTCCAAATCCTGCGTTTCAGAGAGTGTGGTGAGATTCTTGCGTTCTTCGAACGTCGCGATGACTTCATTGCGTGGCCGCAGAAAGAAGAATGTTCCTTGTTCATCCACGCCCCAGTTCGCCCCCTGAGCGCGCAACGCAAGATCCTTCATCAGCGCCCGGATCGATTCTTCCCCTCGAACTTTCAGGCTGACGACAGGAGCAGGGAACTCTGGCGTCTCGATGAGGTCAGGGTCATGCTGAATATGACAGGTCGAGGGGAGAGACGAACCGATTAGAAGTCGAATCAGTTCGTCGGCGGTCGATGTCAAATCGATTGACTGCTGCGCCTGATCAGGATCGTCCGGAAAGAGGTCGGTCGCTCCGAAGAGTCGCGGACGGGTTCCGTCCGCTTCACTTCCAAATCCGCCGGGGAAGACCTGATTCAGCTCGACGGCCATGCCTTCCAGTCTCAACTGCAGACCGGCGGGGACATTCGCACGTCGCTCCTGCACCTGCCCCAGATACCAGCGTTCGCCGTTCTCAGGCTCAAAGCTGATCCAGTCGCCGACCTGCACGCTGTCTCGTTGGTCGAAGTCGTCAGAGAGGACAAGTTGCCCGCGTCCACAGCCTCCCTGGCGATGCAGATCGAACCAGCAGGATTTCACTGCCGAGAGAGACAGGAGCTGCGGCGTTCCTTCAGGATCAGGACCATGCAGCAGGATTCGGCGTTGGAATGACATCAGAGACTCTGCAGAAAGAAGGAACCGAAGTGGGATCACGCAGGCCAGTCACAAGTATCACGTCTCTTCCGGCGAACTCCCCAGCAGCACCGGATCGGCAGCATGAATCACGGCGGAATACGTAAAGAGACTCGGGTTTGAGAAATCGACATCGAGTCGAGTGGTGACGCACTGTCGGAACGAGCGGACATTTCCGTTGGCATCCTGAAACAGTGCCAGTTCGAAATCGTCGTCCCCTTCGACATGCAGTGCCTGACGCAATTGGTCGACGGCTTCCAGCATCTCCTCTTCACTGAGTGTGATGCTCCCGCCCATGCTGCCGAACTGCCCTTCAATGGAGATGTCGACCCCATCACGCGACATGCCGGTGATCTGATCCCCCTCCTGTCGGGGAACCTTCAGCTTGAGGTAATCCCAGCTGTCATGCAGACGGCAGGCAAGAATCGGACGTGGAAATTCGAACGAGGCGTCGCCTCGAATGACAGCGGGTGCAAACGCCCACATGCAGGGACTCCTGGTCTTCAGGACTGACAGTAAGATTCAAGAATGAGTCACGGCCGGATCAGGCGGCATTGTCTGTTCCACCGTGTTAGCCGCGACGATGCCGCAGCCCGATTCCTTCGAGACGCAGACTGCGGAGCAACTGGTCCACGTCGGCGGTTTCCTGAATTTTGATTTCGATCCCACCGAAGTGGTTGTTGGTTTGAGCGGCCGCGGTATTGCGAGACCGGGGAGGGCTCTGGCTGGAGAGTTGATTTGCCCCGTCCCACCGCCGCCCCTGTGTCGGCCAAGGGCTCGGTATCGGAAAGGGAGGGAATTGCTGAGACGCAGCGGGAGTCGGGACCTGGACGTTCAACACCGACGGGATCGGACCGGCTTGTCCCGGAAGAAGTGCTTCGGAAGCCGCTCCCGAATCATTCAATCGATCCAGAGTTCTGACGCCAATTGCAGCCACGGCATCCTGATTGAGAACGTATTCTCCAGCGGTCAGACGTGCCCTGACCTGATCGATTCCGGTCGGGCCGGAGACGAGTCCCCCCGTCGCGTAACCCCGAGCGGGGATATCGCTGCCTCCCAGCGTTGTCGTCGTGATCATCCCGCCGAGTGCCGCCCCCATGCTGAGTGCGGCGAGTTGCTGTGCGACAGCTTGCGCGGCCTGAAGAAGCTGCTGCAAGGACATGACAGCCGAGCCGACATCGATCGACACAGGTTGCTGGCTAATGGACTGCAACTGCTCGCTGATCGACGTCAGTTGTGTCGAAATCCCCTGTAACGGACGCGCCGTTGACCCCAGCCCTTGCAGAGCCTCCCCGAACTGACTCGTGCTTCCTGAGAGATCGCCCAACTGCTGCTGGAGCCCGCTGAGGGAGTCCGCGACCTGGCCGAGTTCCTGTTGGAGCCCGGAACTGTCCCCCAGAATCAGGACTGTCAAACTTTCCGTCAGCGACATCAGCGAAGCTCCAGTGTGAGGTACAGGATTTGTCCCCGACCTCTCCCGATCGGGTCAGCAGCACGGGCGCGAGCAGCAATCGAATGGCTACACCCGCGTAATCGTCGGGGCCGTGGCGAACGACTTGCCGGTGAAAGCAATCGTGTTCGCATCCTCCCCTTCTGACATCGTCAGCGTTTCCCGGAAGGTTTTGACGAAGGTAATCTTCTCGCTGGCGACTCCCGCAGGGTCGGTGACAGTGAACTCGAAAGTGAGTGTCTCCTGCTCACCGGCAGACGAAGTGCTGGTGAGGCCGAGTCCGCTCCGAAAGGTCAGCATTTCATAGAGCTGAAGCGGGTCGCTGGTCGCGCCGATCAACTGAGTCCAGCGTGCGGAGAACGAGATCTCGACCGCTTCGTCATCCCCTTTTCGGAGATGCCCTGCAGAGATTGAACCACGATCTTTGATCTCAATGGTCTGCTGTCGCTGCGTCCAGCTGAGGTCACCCTGATCGAGCAGTACGGTCAGCGACTTGCTGTCGCCGTCCTTGATCACCAGTTCGCCATCACGCAGATTTCGGACCAGATTTGTGACTGCCATCTTGTACAGACTCCCTGTTGAGGTGGATGAACAGATATGACTTCCCATGAGCAAGGTTCATCGCGGTCTATATCGCAATGTGGACCGGCTCAGGGAGTTTCAAAAGAGGAAAGCTCGAGTTCTCTGAGTTCCCCGAAGACTTGAGCTTCTGGAAGAATCAGGAATCGATTGCAGGTAAGATTGGCATTTCAACGCGGCCTGCCAGCGAAACCACGACATGCTGCAGCGGGAGCCGAGGCAGCTGTTGTGCATCGCGAGTGAGATCACGCGTGGTTGCTTCGAAGAGACGCAGGTAGCCTGCCGTGGCGTCTGGGGTTTCCAGTCGTCGCAGCGGGATCAGCTGTTGAGCGAGATTGGACCGGCATGAGTCCGCCATCCGGAAGACCGCCCGTTTGTCCGTCCGCCGGGAGAAGCAGTGAACATCCAGCAGGACGATCAGCTCATCGGCAGCGTGCTGGCGGCGGGCAGGTTCTCTCCCTTGCGTCAGCCAGAATTCCATCCACGCAGGCAGGCCGGTTGCATCCAGCGGGACGCCGGGGAACTGTGTGGGAATTTGTCCTCCCAAGGCGGCCTGCCAGTATTGCTGCACATCGGCAGTGAGATCTGCGAGGCTGATCATGAATGAAGAATCCTTCAGGGAGAATGCCGGATGTGGCGATGGCGGCACTGGTGATTTGCGGTCGACAGCGAAGAGAGTTCAGTCCCGCTTTACCTCAGGCGGAACAGGCTCGCGAGAGTCGTTCTCAGCTGTAACAGGCTCTTTCGCACCATGGCGAAGGGGGCCATCTTTGAAGTGCCGTATTCGAGGTAGGGGACGTAACTGACCTGATTGCTGGCCTTCACGTGACTGATCTGACCGTCGTCCGCGAGTTCCGCCTGGCCCTGTCCCCGTCCTTCACTGACACCGACCGTGCCATCCGCTTCCCCCCCCGCCGGGGCCGAACCGCCCAGCTGTTCCAACGCGGCGACCCAGGCGGAACGAGATCGGCCGGTCTCAACAGGATTCGCTTCGACGATCGCCTGCAGGCACTGAATCCCGGCCTGATGGATCAGCTCGCGACGTGCACTTGCCAGCGGCGCACTCGCGAGGTCCCGGATCCGTTCGGCTGCATCGCCTTCAACCTGAAACTCGATATTCATGACTCAGTCTTCGAAGAGGATGCAATCGGGACACTGCGAATTGACGGGCACTCACATCACCGCCGCGAATCGGAGTGGGCCACGCACTCCAGTCGCAGCACGCCGGGGATCGCCGACTCGGTGACGGTCGCAATTTCAAATCGAGTCTCTTCCGCCATGAGCCGCGCCGACGTCAGGACCATCCCGCAGGGGACGTCCTCTGCCCGCACTAGAAACCAGCGTCGCGTGAGATTCATCGTCGCCGTACTGGAGGTCGTCCGAACCTGTTCGCTCTGACGGATTGCCTGCAGCGTCGTTGAGAATGTCGACTCTCGCAGCTGCCCTGATGTCGGATCGTAGTCCTGTCGGACTTCCTGCAGAGTCACCGGCCGTCCCCAGTCGTTCAGACTCTGCTGCCAGTCCTGACTCGCGAGCTGAGGAAGAAAAGTCATTTCAGTGGTCCTGTCTGTTCACGCAGAGAAGGTCGAGATGGAGGCAGACATGTCAGTCGCGTGCTGACCATCACCAGACGTGAGCGAAGATCAGATTCACAACGTTTCCGAGTATGAATGCGACCCCTGTCAGCAACGGGGTCAAGCCGTACTTCCAGCGTTCAATCGCCCTCAATCGTCCTTCATGGTCGCTGCTCACTTCTGACACCACAGAGAGCGAGACTCGCAGACTCTCGAGCGTGACATTGATTCGTATGAGCGATTCGAGGATGCGGTCCACCGATTCCTCCAGCCGCCAGCGATCTGCCGATGAATCTGACATGCGTTCCTCCTTGACCGAGTGGGCTGCGGTTGAATTCATTTCACACATCGGCCCGATTGACGGACCATCGCGGTTTCTGGTCCAGCAGCTTCTGATACATGTCGCGAGCAGCCAGCAATGCGTTGAGGTTTGCCGCCCGATCAGTCGATTGACCCGCCGCTCCACCCACGCTGTATTTCAGGGCCGAGAGCTTGCCGTCTCGAACCAGATTCATCAGATCAAGATCGATCTGGGCGAGAATCCCGCGGATCTGTTCTTCGGAAAGTTCGGATCCGGTGACGCCGTTCAAATCAGTGAGATCCGACATGGTGTTCCTTCTGGAGAGTGAATGGCGACTCGCATGGTGAGTTCAGCGCGTGAATGAATGCCCGTTGCCAGAGTGTGACCACAGCCCGTCTTCGTGATCGCGGATCTGGGCGTAAGCGAGCAGCCGCAGTTGCTGGTCATAGTCCAGCTCAGAGAACTCACGTTCCGTAAGCCGCATCCGTTCGCAGGTTCTCAGAATCTGGTAGTCCAGCGTCCGCGCGAGAGACAGCGATTCTTTCAATCGGAATGGGCTGCCGGGCCGCCAGAAAAAGACGCCTGTGCCGTGGTCAGATGATCTTCCAGCAGATTGCTCAACCGACAGATCTGGCGACAGAGCACAACCAGATCACCGGCCGCGAAGCCCGCCTGCTCCAGTTCGGAAAAGACCGACAGGGCATAGTTCTTCCAAGGCTCTGCGCCGGCCTGTTCACCCGGCGGCACCGCATCGAATGCAATGTTCTCATCGCCACGCAGGCCCTCGACCACGGTCAGCACCGCCACAATCTGATGGTACTGGTCGAGTGCCGTGACATAGTCCGCAGCACTGGTGTCGGCTAGTGTCACGGCCAAACCCTGCGCGTCACGCAGCGGCTTTCCGGCGGAATCCCGCGCCACCTTCACCGGAGCCGTCGGAGGAAGAATTCCCCGATTCCGCAATCGCTGATGGAAGCCCAACGGCAACGGCACCAGTTTGACCTGCAACGGGTCATCAGCTCCCCTCCGCAGGGAGACAACCGTCATTGCGGAATTCGTCAATGGTCGACCGGCAAATTGCATCGTGGTGATCTCGAGCGCAGATTGAAGAAAGCTCTCATCGCAGGCCGACTCTGTTGCAGTCACCCGCTGGAAGTGAGAGTCTGGGAACGACTTCAACCGATCACCCCCGGTTGCGCGGCGTTCCCGAACTTCAATGGATGAGATCAGCGAAGCATGCTCTACAGAGCATCCTTCCGACAGAAGATGGCCACGTAATTCATGCCGTGCGGAACCTGCGTCACCATCCCTCGCAGCACCTCACCCGGAGGAGCGAACTGATAGTCCGAGTGCGTGAAGGATTCCGTCTTCACCATGCCGATGAGACGATAGTCCTTCAGGAACTCCGACATGAAATCGATCACAAGCCGGTTGCTGTTTTCCTTCAACAGCCAGGCGGTCGGTGCCGAGACATAGACCGCGATCTTCGGCTTCCCTTCCTTCACCTTGCGAATCATTTCTTCCTGCATCGGGAGAGCCAACGGGTGGATCTCTGTCAGCGGATACATGTAGATATCACCGCTCACCAGTCGACGGCCGGAATAAAAGCACAACTGCGGCTCAGAACCAAAGATGACCATGCGGTCCTCAGGTGCCATGCGTTCCTTCAGGAACTCCGCGATCCTTGGGGATTCCACAAACGGATTCTGCCCGAAGAGGGTACGACACACCTGAGTCGGCGACATGACGTACAACAGGCGTCCCTGCATCAGCAGCGGCAGCCCGGCTGCAGCAAGGCACAGAGTACCTGCTAGCAAGGTGCCCCCTTTCGGCTGTCGCCGTTCGAGGTGCTGCGACAAAGCGACAAATCCCCAGCCTGACAGCCAGGCGACGACCGGAATCGCCATTAGGAAGTAGTGTTCCCGAAAGTAATACCCCGGGCAGAGCGACAGAAGGCTTAAGAACAGAAACGCACAAACCCAGACACGCTGTTCCCAGTTACGCTGACGAACCGCATGCACGGCACCAATGAGCGCCAGCAGAACGGTCGGCCAGGCCACAGTGAGGATGGGAAGGAAGCCCCGCAAAAAGTTGGCCGGTGCATTCAAAATGGAAAGCTGTGCCGTGTAGTCCCGGGGATAGATCACCGTCCAGGTGATGAACTCATCCCAGTCTCCACGCTGCCAGACGGCGACGCACATCAAGCCCCAAGTCAGGAGAACGCCTGCACTGTAGACCGCCGCCTGACCGATGTTTCGCAGCAGGACTCGCGTCGATTGTGGGTATGGCAGCAATAGAGTGATGATCCCTCCGAGAATGACGAACGCGTGCGCATGCTGCTTCATCACCGGGCCGAGTCCGATCAATGCCCCTGCGATGAGCAGGCCGAACCACTGTCTCTCACGCAGACTGTGGTTCAGACACCAGAGTCCTAACAGCGGTGGAACCACGGCGAAGTGCTCAGCGTTCGCCACGAAGCCATGCATGACCGGGAGGACAGAAAGAACGAGAAAACTGACGGTCGCGAAGCCGGCCGCTGCCTGAGAATAAAATTGCCGCGCCAGCAGATAGACTGCACCGGCGGTCATCAGATTCAGTACGAGCAGCCCCCCATGGATTGCGCGAACGGTCTCGCCGCCGATGGAGAAAATCAGGGCATAGGCCGCGTAAAGCCCGGGCCATTTCATGCTGTGAATGTCGTCGTAGAGACGCCCGCCGTGAATGAGGATCTGGGCCCCGTACGCGTACTCCCCTTCATCACGTTCGATGGGCAGATCGATCAGCCGGAGCCGCGCTGCCAGCACTGCGACGACGATCAAGCTAAGCCCGATCCACCACCATCGCGGGAGTGAAACTGGAGCCCGTTCTTCGGTCTTCAATTCTTGATCCCCACTGTCAGCTGATAAGGCTGGAGCGATGGGGGATGCGGCATCGGTCATCGGTGCCTCGTTGAAAAATCGCCTGTGTTTACAAGGTGGGACAGACAACCTTGTAGCAGCGATCACGCGGCCCGATCAATTGCAGCTCAGAGCCCAGCTGCTTCGGACGAGAGAAGACCGTCTTAGTCCTCACCGCCGACGTAGATGCCGTCGGCGCGAACTTCAACCGGGAAGACACGAATCGGACGACGGGCAGGCATGCAGAGAGCCTTTCCGGTGGCGACGTCGAATCGGGCTCCGTGACGAGGGCAGATGATCTCCGTCCCCGTGAACTTGCCTGTCGTCAGCGGCTGCCCGTCATGTGAGCAGACATCTTCAACGCAATAGTACGTGTCATCGACTCGTAGGATCAGCGCAGGGATCTCACCGTCAATGATGAATTCCTTGCGTCCCAAATTGGGAATCTCGTCGAGATCAGCGGCACGTTCAAATTGCGGCATGGGAAACTTCAAAGCGTGACAGAAACGATTGACTGATCCGTTTCACGTCGCAGACTGACAGCCAGCGACGTGAGCACGAAGTCGAGCTCCACCAGTCGTTCAGACTTAGCCTTCCGGAGTCGATTCCGGAAACAGCTGAGACACGCTGGTTCGATCATGGATCGACTGAATCGCTTCCGCAAACAGTCGGGCCACCGACACAACGGTGATGTTGTGCGTCAACGGGTCGTTCTGCGGCTCAATGGTGTCTGTAATAAACAGCTGCTTGATCCGGCTGTTCGCAAACTTCTGGGCGACGCCTTTGGACAGGGCTCCATGCGAAACCGCTGCATAGATGTCGTTCGCCCCGCGCTGTTTGAGAACTTCTGCCATCGCGAACATGGTGCCGCCGGAGATGGTGAAGTCATCGACAATCAGCACGTTCTTGTTCCGCACATCGCCGATCAGCTCGAGGACGTGTGCCGTCTCGCTGTGGTCATGTCGGGTCTTGTTTCCGATCACAACTGGGACACCCAGATAGTAAGCGTAGGCCGAAGCACTTTTCGCAAAACCAATGTCCGGACTGCAGACGACCAGATCCGGAATATTCAGCGTGCGAATGTGATCGCACAGCACATAGCGTGCATAGAGATGATCGACAGGAATGTGGAAGAAGCCCTGAATCTGCGGGGTGTGCAAATCCATCATCAGGCAGCGGTCAGCACCTGCGGCTTCAATTGCGTCGGCACAGACACGGGCTCGAATGGAGACACGGGGCTCGTCCTTCTTGTCTCCCTTCGCATAGCTGAAGAACGGCACAACAGCCGTCACCTGCTGAGCACTGGCGCGCTTCAGAGCGTCGATCCAGAACATCAGCTCCATGAAATTGTCATTCACAGGGTGATGTGTCCCCTGGATGATGTAGCAATCGCGACCCCGCACATTCTCCAGAATGCGGACGAAGACATTCCCTTCGCTGAAGTAATGGGCCTCACAGGGAGTCAGTCGAACTCCGAGTTCATCGGCGATGCGTTGAGAGAGCAGCTTGTTGGCTGAACCAGCCAGCAGGGCCAGTTCGCCCTGCGGCGGCTGAAACGCGTGCGGCCGGGGGCCGTGGTTCGAGCGATGCTGCATGATCTACTTTGACTTGAAGGGAGGTCGGCGAGAGGCCGGAAAATCAGGAGTGTTGCACGATGGTGATCGTGTTCCCGCATCATATCGGGCGCGACGGGAGTGACAAGGACGCCGGTTCAATCGTCCCAATTCCGGTATTGACAAAGGTTCTTTTCGGCAACGGATCCTTGAGTTTCTCTGGGAAAATACCGATCGGGGAGGATTTCACGCCTTTTTGCGTTCCCGTCGAAAAATGGCTCAAGTTTTCCCGAAACCGTGCAGTGCGCGGAGCAGCGGTCAATCCATCCGCAGCCACAGACATTTCAGGTACTCGGATTCCAGGCAGTTCATCGCCACCGGGTGATCCATGCCCGCTCCGGTCCGCATCAGAATCTGCGGTTTCCGTTCTCCGCAGGCCGCTCTCACGGTCCGGGTCAGATCATCCATGCTGAACAGCCCGGAACAACTGCAGGTCAGCAGCAACCCGCCGCGCTCCACAAGTGGAGCAGCCAGCTTGTTCAGGTCGTAGTATTTTCCCTGACCGATGACTTCTTCATCACGGCTGCGAATGAACTTCGGCGGGTCGAGAATGACCACGTCAAACGTCTTGCCGTTTCGCTGAATATCGCGCAGATAGCTGAACGCATCGGCGTGCACGAATCGGATCTGATTCGCTTTGTTTAGCTGGGCGTTCCGTCGGGCAACTTTGATCGCCTCTTCATCGAGGTCGACGGCCGTCACTTCCGAGGCCCCCGCCAGGGCGGCATTGATCGCGAAACCGCCGTTGTAGCAGCAGAGATCGAGAACTGATTTCCCTTTGCAGAAATCCCGCAATCGCAGGCGGTTCTCCCGCTGGTCACAGAAGAAGCCCGTCTTGTGTCCTTCCGACGGGGTCACTTCATAGTTCACCCCGTGTTCCCGAATCGTGATCTTCTCAGGGCATTTCGGGGAGGCGAACCCATCTGCCATGAAGCCTTCCTGCTCCATGACCGCCGGACCAGGTCGGACAATCCAGTGCTTCAGGCCGAGCGATGAAGCAATCGTCTGGGCGATGGCTTCACCACGCTGGTACATCCCGAGTGTGAAAGTTTCCAGAGACAGCACGTCGTCATAGCGGTCAACGACGAGGCCGGGGAGGAAATCCCCTTCGGCGTTGACGATGCGGTAGGCATTTGTCACGCGATCGAGCTGCAGTTGTTTCCGCGAACGGACTGCAAACTCCAGCTGGTCTTTCCACCAGTCCGTACTCGACGGCGGAGCGTCCCAGCTGAGAATCCGGACCGTCGCCTCTGCTCGCGGATTCCAGGTTCCATAGCCAAGTTTGATCCCATCGACGGTCTCAACTTTGACGAGATCACCGTGCCGGGCCTGTGGGGAAACTTCGGCAATCCGCTTCCGGAACACAGTCGGATGACGCGTTTCAGAGCGAAGGCGAACGACCGGGAAGTCACCAGCACCTTCATGGTTCAGTCCGCGTTGCACCAGCAGCGATGGATCCAGCGGAAACTTCGGGTCTTTGTCGCGTCGTTTTGCGTTCGGATGACGATTGTCCGTGCGTTCCTGCGGACGGCCATGCAATCGACGCTGTCCGCTGCGAAACCCTTCACGACGTTGAGGGCGTTGATCGTCCCGTTCTGAATCGCGGCGATGATGAAATGGCTTGGGCACAGATGACTTTCCGACATCACAATCGCCGCCGCTGACATGGAAAAATCAGAAGACCGACGAGTCAAAGAAAATGGAATGATAAGGAGAGCAGGGGCTCTAGATTTTACCTTGGATGAGTTTCCACCCACGGAACATGTATTCCACTCCGGAATACACGGTGACGACGACCATCGCCCACAACAGGATGTCCCGCGCCATGAGGAACGCACCGGCACTATCGCCGACTTGCTGCATGAACCAGGGACTCAGTGACAATAGTGCGAATGGAATCACGCTCGACTGCAGCAGCATCTTCATTTTCCCGCTCCACTTGGCCGAGAAGTCGACCCCATGTCCTTCCAGAACCGAGCGAAGGGCAGTGATCAGCATCTCGCGAGCGATGACCGTGAAGGTCATCCAGTCGGTCACGCCACTTGCCGGGATCGCCGTCAAAAAGATCATCGTTCCACCGATGATGATCTTGTCGACGAATGGATCCATAATCCGGCCGAGCGGAGTGATCTGATTCCATTTGCGTGCCAGGTAACCATCGACGAAGTCAGTCGCCACGGCTACGACGAACAGGCAGGCCGTGATCAGCCAGGCTGTCTGCAGGCTGATCATGATCAGAATCACAAACGTCAGGATCAGTCGTGACAGTGTGATCAGATTAGGAATGTTCCACGTCTGCGGGACCGTCAATTCAGGGGCAATCCCTGTCGGAGCGGCTTCCACAATCACGCGCGGTGTCTTGGAGTCTTCCATCAGATTCAGCGATTCGAAAGAGGAATGTTTCCGGTCAGGCGATGCGTCCTGCCTGACTGCGATTACTCTTCGTCGTCTGATCCATCAGAGACAACGGCAATCAGATCATACTCCTGTGAATCCACGATCGTGACCGGAATCAGCTGGCCGGGCTCGAGCCCTTCACCCTGCACAAGCACGGTCCCGTCAATCTCAGGAGCGTCCGCAAACGTTCGTCCGACGAAGACACCTTCTTCATCCGAAGGACCATCGATGATACAGTCGAGTTCATAGTCGACCATCCGCCGACCCCAGTCGAAGGCGATCTCCTGCTGGACTTCCATCAGGGCATCGCGTCGCTCGAGCTTCACTTCTTCAGGCAGATGATCTGGCAGCTTCACAGCAGGTGTGCCCGGCTCCAGCGAGTATGGGAAGACACCCATTCTCTCGAATCGGGTTTCTTCAACAAAGTCGCTCAGTTCCTGGAACTGTTCCTGTGTTTCGCCGGGGAAGCCCACAACGAACGTCGTTCGCAGCACCAGATTCGGAACGCGGTCCCGGAGCTTCGTCACGAGTTCAACTGTCTTCTCACGATTCACGCGACGCTGCATCCGCTTGAGCATCGTGCTGTTGATGTGCTGCAGCGGCATGTCGAGGTACGGCAGGATGCGGCGTGCCCCGGCGATGGTATCGATCAACTCATCGGTGAAGTTGACCGGGTACAGGTACATCAACCGAATCCAGTCGATGCCGTCGACCTGATCAAGCTGTCGGAGGAGTTCGGCCAACCGGACTTCGCCGTAGTAATCCATTCCGTAGTACGTGGTGTCCTGAGCCACCAGAATCAGCTCTCGCACGCCGTCATTCACGAGTTCGCGGGCTTCTTCGAGAACCATTTCAATCGGCTTTGTGACGTGCTTGCCACGCATCTTCGGAATCGAGCAGAACGTACAGGTCCGGTCGCAGCCTTCCGAAATCTTCAAGTAGGCATAGTGTCCCGGTGTAATTCGGAGTCGTGCCCGATCGTCGAGAGCGCGGACGGCTGCAGGACGGAAGAGTTCCCGCTGCTCTCGGACTCCGCCCACGAGGCGCTGGGCTACCTGAGTGATTTCATCCCGCCCGAAAACGCCGACAATGTGGTCGATGTCAGGCATCTCTTCGAGAAGACTGCCGCCGACACGCTCCGGCAGACAGCCGGCGACGATCACGCCCTTGGTGCGGCCTTGCTTCTTCAGGTCCAGCATTTCCTGAATGACGGCCTTGGACTCTTTCCGGGATTCATCGATGAACCCGCAAGTGTTCACAATGACGAAGTCTGCATCTTCCGGCTGTGAAACCAGTGTGTAGCCGTCCATTGCGAGATTGCCGAGCATCTTCTCGCTGTCGACGAGGTTCTTCGGGCAACCGAGGCTGATGAACGCATACGTTCCCTTGGCGCCGTCACCCCGTTGAATGACTTGAAGTGGAGGGGATTCGCCGAGAATTGGAAGCTGTTGCATAGTGAACGTAATTGGATAGCCGCGACTCGTTCGCGTGACTTTTTGAGGGGAACGCGCTCAGCCGGCGGCGTTTCGTTGTTCGAAACTCGTGCGTTGCGAGCACTTGGGAGAGCCGTCTGCTCTCACCCCACCCTCTGAGGAGCAAAAATCGAATTCGTGATCATATCCCGGGGAGGACCCCATTTCGAGACTGTGATCCCGTTTTTCCCGCCTGCCCGCTCGCGTTTTCCTGCCCCGGGGCGGAATTAGGCCGATTTCTCCCAGGCGAAGACCGGGTCTCTCTACCCAGTCCATAAAATCGGATCACTCTATCAGCTGTCTCTGAAGGCTTGACCGCTTCACGTCCTGCAATTCATGCTGGGGGAACGCGACGGAGTTGCATCTGTCCGACTGTCGCGGTTTTCCGACAATCGTCGCCCCAGTTGATGGGCTCCGTCATTGTGCTGGAATTCGAAGTCGTCATCTGACGCTCTGTATTTAGAGTGGCGTTCATCAAGGATTCAGGTTCGTGGAAGAAGCGAAAGACACAGCTCGGGCTCTCGTCAAAATCGGCTACGACGGCACCGTACACAAGTGGTTTCGCCACAAGAACGCCCGTGAACGCTTCGAAAACGAACTGCGTGTACTTCAGTATCTCGAAGAGAAAGGCTGCGACTTCGTTCCGCGCGTCCTCGGGTATGATGCCGATAAGCTGGAACTGGTCACAACCAACTGCGGTGCCCGCGTCGACCGGATGGACGATGAAAAACTGAAGTCACTGTTTGCTGAGCTAGAGACCTACGGGGTCCGCCACGATGACCCATTTCTGCGAAATGTGACCTATCGCTCGAAAGATGGCCGCTTCTGTCTGATCGATTTTGAGTTCGCCACGATCCTCGATGACTCAGTGGATGCTCCTCCTCCTCCGCCAAAGCTCGAAGGGCCGATCAACGCCGATGAATTCATGGAGCCGGAGCCGACCCCGGAAATCAAACAGATTAAATGGTCCGGGTTTCGTGATGCCGGGAAGGTTCGTCCCAATAACGAGGACGAATTCCTGGGGATCGCTTTCAGCCGACAGGAATTTGTCTACCTCGCTGCCAACGGCATGGTCCCTGTTAATGGGTTTGACTATGTCTTTGCGGTCAGCGATGGGATGGGGGGAGAACGCTCCGGCGAGTTCGCCAGCAAGTTCGCGGTCGACAATATCACTCGCCTGATGCCTCAGCGTTTTCACCTGAACGTCAAAAACCAAAGTGCTGGTGTCCGGGAGTGTATTCGCGAAATGTTTCTCGGAATTCACCGCCAGTTGACGGTGCTGGGAAACAGCTATGAGGAAGGTCGTAACATGGGGGCGACTCTCAGTCTCGTCTGGTTTATTCAGGACCGGTTCTACTTTGGGCACATCGGAGACAGCCGGATCTACCTTCTTCGTCGGGGAGGCGGACTCGAGCAGATCTCGCACGATCACTCGCACTGCGGGTGGTTACGTCGAAAAGGGGAATTGAACGAACGTCAGCACCGATCGCATCCTCGTAAGAATGTTCTTTCGCAGGCACTGGGGTCGGGTAATCAGTTCGTAAATCCTCAGATTGGGGAACTCCAGCTCATCCCGGGGGATCGATTGCTGCTCTGCACTGACGGAGTAATTGAAGGGCTCTGGGATCACGCTCTCGAAGATCTCGTTCGCTTCCCGCCCAATGAACTGGTCGGAGATCCTCCTGCGAAGCGAATCGTCCAGCGAGCGGTTGCTGCTGATGGCCGTGACAACGCCACCGCTGTCGTGATTGAGCTCTCCTGAGCCTCTCATTCATTTGTCTCGAATGAACCGCAAGACCGACATCCCGTCGGTCTTCTTTTTTGCGAGTGATGGCACGTCGCCTTGGAGCGATGGTCTTGCCTCTGCCCAGGACTGGTCTCAGGACCGACTGCCTACTTAGTGGGAATGCGTCCCACTCAGTAGATCCATCTCGTGTCTTCGAGGTGATTCACGTCGCTTCATGTGCCATTCGGTGCGACCGCTACACATTGCATCCGATGGGATCGTATTCCCGATGGTGTGGGTCCGTTTCCCACGACTCGCTGGTGAGTGCGGTGAGCCGCAAACCCAGCATATTTACAGGGAATGACGCGTTTCCTGCGGTAAACACTTCAACTGTGCGGAGGTGTGCGCCTGCGCTGAAAGAACTTTCGACAAAGTCGTCAGAATTCCTTCAAACGAATTGACCCTGTCTGATTGCTCAGTAATATCCATCGATGTGGGAACAACGCCCATAACGCTCTTTTGAAAGTGATTGAAAGTGGGAAACGAACCCAATAGACTGTAACAATCTATCAGGTTCTAACCGTTTAGCAGTCCCATGCCCGAAGCTCCTCAATCATTTCTGACGGGTGAGTTTCGGCGGGCTCTTGATGAACGATTTCGCTTAACTCTCCCCACCGAATTTTCGGAGGGAGTGACTGACAGCGCTGGTGAGACCATCCTGGCGAAGGAACGTTATGGATGCCTCAGCCTGTGGAAAGCAGGCGACTGGCGGCAGCGGATGAATGACGGTGTGTCATTGATTCGCGAGAAGATCCGCGCCGGACGCATGGAACAGAGATGGACCGACGTCCAACGACTCGGGCGGCTTCTTTCAACCCGGTCAGCTAATGTCAGCCTTGCGAATCGCTCACGCCTCTTGATTCCCGAAGGATTCCGAGAATTTCTCGACGTCCCCAAGGGAGGTGAGGTGGTTGTTGTCGGCGCAGTGATTTGCGTCGAAATCTGGCAGCCAAAAGCCTGGATGGATCATCTCAAATCTGACATGCCTGAGTTCGGAGAACTCTTCCGGCAGTTGTCAGGTTGATGCAGTTGTCAGATTGATCCGATCTGGCAAATCTGAACTGCATGAATACGGTATGAACACGGTTCACATGAGCACGGCTCAACGAATGACGTGGACAATGGTCTTCATGGAGGAAGACGGAATCACGGCGGAAATGACATGACGGAGCTGTGTCACCCCGGGATCGCAGATCAGGAACGGTTTGGAACCAGTTCAACCTGATCTCTGCCACGAAATCGCTGACCCCGTCAGGAACCGAACCTGCCCGATCTGCGCCGGCAAGACCATGGATGTTGATTCTTCGCCAGCAAGACCGGGATCGTTCCCCACATTCGGACTCAGAACCATGTCCGGCGGTTGAGAGAGAGACTCACTCAACACTCTCCGAGCCCCACACACACTCGGATACCAGGGATGGAAATCGGCAAGGAAGCCACTTTCTCGATATCGCCGGGCATGTTTTCAGTTGGTCCATATTTCAATCACATCTCGCGTGAATGCACTGCATGCACGCTGCTTTTTCCGGCACCGCCCATTCTGCGAGCTACGATTTCATTGTCCTCGCCGAAAGACTCTCTTTGTCCGGAACTTTCCTATGTCGCTGCGGACTTTTGTATCGCCCATTCTGCGCCGCTTTGGATTTGCGCTGATTCCCCTCGCCGTCCTGTCGGTTGCTCATCATTCCGTTCCGGCCCAGGAAGCAGAGACCGGGCGATATCACACCCCTTACCGAATTGAATACTCGACTCCCCGCGAGGAGTTGATTCGTGACCTGCTCGAAACGGAGCGAGGGAGTTTCGAACGGGAAGCTGAAATTCCCCATTCGGAATGGTACTCCCGCCGAGTTCGCGAACGCTGGGGAGCCTGGGGTCCAGTCGCGCGGAAGTACCCGCCGTTCCATGGACTGGAGACGTGGTCGACCCAGATGCTGCGTGAACGCGTCGTGGCTGTCGCAACCCGTTATCTAGGTTATGGCTATCAGCACCACCACATCCCCAACTGGTCCCCGTCGTCAGAGTGGCCATGGCTGGAAACATGTGTCGGCCACAATGGACGCGGCGTCGATTGCAGCAACTTCACTGGGTTTGTCTACAATCAGGGGTTCGGACTCTGGTTTGGAACCGAAGTCGTCCATCAATCCGAGTCGGAACACGCACTGGGACCCGGTCCTGAGCGGCGAACTCCGGTCGAACGCATCGAACTGGCTGCGAATTATGCTGACCGCATCGCGCAGCTGCGGACCGGCGACCTGCTTTTCATTCGCAGTGACCGCGGGAACATCAGTCACGTCGTGATCTGGGTCGGAGCGATCGGACAATCCGAGGACCAGACTCCACTCATCATCGACAGTCACGGAGCAGGGGTGAAAGACAGCAAGGGCGAGGTCATTCCCTGCGGAGTTCACATTCGACCGTTTCGGGAAAACTCCTGGTACAATCGCAGCGCCAGCCATGCTCTGAGAGTCTTCCGGGATTGAAGCAAAATTCTTCAACTTGAAGTGAGATTCTTCGCGAATCCGATTCAATGAAAGGAGGCCATCTCTCTGCATTCAGAGGGACGGCCTTCTGCATTTCAGTTACGCTCTGGGGGCGTACTTCGCGGCAGTTCCTACCAGATGATGTTCACGTTATGGCTGGCCGGGCCAGGGGAATACCACGGCCGACGATAGCTATAGAACGGATACCGTTCATGGTCGCCAGGGTATGGCGAATAAGAGATTGGAGCAACCGGCTGCCCGGTGATGGAGAAGGTGTTGTACTGGGACTGCGAGACCGGATATGTCCCCAGTGATGGCTGATAGAGATATGGCGATCCATTGTACTCGTACGGCATCGCATTCATCGGCTGAGGAACGACCGAAGAAACCGGCTGACTGGGCCATTCCTGAATCGGCAGGGACTGGATCGGGAAGGCCGTTGCAGGCATTGATGGAGTGCTCACCGACGGAGCAGACAGCATGGGGGTCTGCGCTGCCGGGGATGTCGAATTCTGTGGGACCGGGGGAAGACTGGGCTGCGATGACTGTGAGTGCGATTGGAGTGTCCCTGGCGATTCCGGAATCGGTGCGCCCGGTCCCTGAGTTGGCCCCTGAAGTGATCCCTGATTTTGGCCCTGCATTTGGCTGGGGACGTTCAGGTAGGGGCTCCCCAAACCCGGAGCCGGTGGGGGAGGAACCAGCGGTTCCGAAGCAGACAGGGTTCCCATCGACAATGACGATGATAATGACAGTGCAGAACAGAACAGAATCGTTCGCGCCGAAGCGTTGTGTTTGAACATGGTTGAGCTCCTCTTCTCGGTCCCGGTCCGGGACAATTTTTTCTCTCGGCTGGCCCCTGATCTCCGAGATGGGGGCGCGAGTGCCGAATGAATTTGATTTTCAGGCGTCTGCGGTTGTGCAGGGTGGGAAATTCCATGACCGCAGCGACCGTAGCGCGCGGCAAATACCGTTGTGGAGACCAATTTTCAGTTGGTTCGCGAAAAGACTGTCGTGTCGGCGAACCTGCGCGGAGGTGCCGATTGTGAGTTCTTGTTGCGAGGATCCTTCACTAGTTTTCCCATTCGGACCGAACCACTTCTTTCAAAACTGCCGATGAATCCGCTGGCCTTGCGCGATGTTTCAAGAGATGCCGGAATCGACCCCTTCCAGACTGGGAGGCGAGTGATCTGAGCCGGCAGAGTCCAACAACTCGCGGGCAGGGGACCGCACAAGGGACGTGAATTGCGAAAATTCTCGCAATTCAGCAGTATTGCTCGGAGCACAGGGAATGGGCTCATTGTAAGCCTCCCCCGACTGCACCCGGAGGAAAAGTCATGAACGGAAAATCCTGGGTTGGCCTGTCCCTCGTCTTCGCTGCCTGGCCTCTTTACGCGCAAGATCCCAGCTATATTTCGCAAGCGACACAGGATGTCGGTTACGGGGCTCCTTACGAGGGCGCGGGTTCGTTCGGAAACAATGAGCCTTTGTTCCGCTACGACGATCAGGAGCGTTGGAAGCACGGCCACCTGCAAAACATGCCCTATTACGGCGGATTCTACTATTTCCGACCGTACAACTACCATCAGGTCTTTGCTCAGGCTCAGACTGCGGCCGGTTGGGGAATGCCTGCGACCATGCCCTACTCACAGCAGTTCTGGCACCGCTACGAAAACATGGTAGACCTCTCCCGTGGCGATCACAGCCCGGTGGCCCCTTACGTACCGCCTCCAAAACAGTTTGAACATTATCCAAAACCGCTGGGACCCGGGGCTCAGTACTCGCCTCCAATGCAGGACCGGATGCGAATTCCTGAAACTCCTCCGCAGCTGACACCGCCGCTGCAGCAGGTGCCGGAAGGGAACACCTCCCACGCACTGACTCCGATTCAGCCGACTTCGAACTGGACCGGAGCCCGGCCTCAACGTGCCGTTCCGCTCATTGCTCCATAATCGCTCTACGATTGAGCCGAGCGCATTGAGAACGGAACACTCGGGAGATCAGAGCCCCTTGGGGTTTTTAGCCCGGAGCGATGGCCCATTCCGAGTGTGAGTGAAGCTGCCTCTCCCGCTCCGGAGGCTTCAAGTATTTTACCGCCGTTTCAACTCGCATTTGATTGAGAGCGGTCGCCGAAGCGATCTAAATCGCGGAATCAACTCATCGATGAGCGTGGAATGCGGCCTGCCATTCAGATCCCGCTCATCTCAGGGACGTCGCTTTCTTCATGGAGCGATTGCTGAAACGCCCCCTTCACGGCGGACATTCTGTCTGTTGTAAGAGCAATTGGATGAGGAAGTTCTCCATTGGTTGGGGACCGTGTTGTGTTGAGGGGGCAGGCTCAAAATCGCTAATGGTGGCCCCTCATTCCGGGTAATTCTCATTCGAGGAGAGCTTTTCCACCGGATCTTCGCTGCGATCTGGGCGAATTAATGCACTGGGTGGTCACCCCCGACTCGAAAAGTTCGCTGATCGGAAATAGTCTGAGATTCTGCCCTCTGCGGTCGCTGATTCGAGCCTTTCCTCTCGGAATAAGATCGTTCGAAACCACTCCCGCAGTTGGCACTGCGACCACGAATCCTGGCAACCCTGACTCCAGAAGAAGCGGAGTGGGGTTGCTCCATCGTGACGCAGATGTTTTGATACACAGTGATGAAAAATGCTGTGCTTGACCGGACGCGAGTCTTCAGAGTTCGCGATATGCATTTTCCAAACTTGTCCACTCGGGCATGGGCAAGTTTCAAAAGCACAGTCCTTTCCAACCCGCAACATTCAGGACCACGAAGTTCTGCGTAGAAAATTTACGCAATGGCAAATCTTGAACGGCAGCGGATCAGTCAACTGAACGCGCACGTGATCACGTCGAATCAGGCTCCTCAGGTCGTAGCAGTCTTCTGCCACGGTTTCGGAGCCCCGGGTGATGATCTCGTTCCGATCGGTGCCCAGATTCTGCAACAGTTTCCGCAGCTGCTGGATGAGTCCGTCATCATCTTCCCGGAAGCACCGTTATCGCTGTTCGATCAGGGAATTTCGAATGGCCGTGCCTGGTGGCCACTGGACCTGGATCGCTTATCCCGAGGTCTTGACGGCCGCGATTTCGAATCGATGAGAAAGGACACGCCGGATCAGCTCCCTGCCGCCCGAGCAATGCTCATTGAGCTGATTCAGGAAACTCTCAAGCAGTATCAGCTTCCCGCCTCGCAACTTGTGATCGGCGGATTTTCCCAGGGAGCGATGCTGGCAACGGATGTGGCTCTGCATCTTGATGAGGCTCCCGGCGGACTGGTGGTCTGGTCAGGTGCGCTCATCAATGAGACGGAGTGGGCGTCTCGCGCGGAACGCCTGAAAGAGACGCCAGTCATCCAGAGCCACGGCAGTTCAGATCCGATTGTCGCCTTCCGCTCTGCCCAATGGCTGCAGGAGCTTCTGGTTTCGAACGGCGTCGATCTGAATTTCATCCGTTTTGAGGGATCGCACACCATTCCCATGGCGGCGATCACCGCGGCAGGAACGCTGTTAAATCGTCTGGCTTCCTTCGAAAATAAATGAGCAGCGAATCTCGAATAGTTTGCTCTATCGCGTGCTCGCGCAGCGTGACTTTCAACAGGAAAACACTGCATCCCGCATGGCGGGGACCGGCAGATCAAAAGGCACCATGGTCTAGCCAGACGCTTCAGTTCCGTGATCTGAACCGGTCAGGTTGTTCAGAAGGTCAATGAACCGCTCTCGAAACGCGGCAAGAGACCATCGTTGTTCACTGAAATTCTGTCCCTCTTTCGAGAGCTGCCATCTGGCAGCCGGCTCTCGGATTCTTGTGACGGCGGAAATGAACTCCTCGGGGGAGCCGCAGAGAAATCCGGCAGGGGAATCTTCCAGCTGCTCAAAGAAGCCGCCTCGCTGATCCACGATCGGCAGACATCCCGCACGGAGAGCCTCGGCGACAGTCCGGCCAAAACTCTCCGTCAGATCGGGATGATGATAAAGCATGGCGTGCCAGTTCCAGAGATGGGAACGAGACTGCCATCCTGCTGGTAAAAAGCGGACCCGATTCTCACAGGCTTGGCTCCACTGCGGCTGAACCTCGGATGGGCATCCAACAAACTCCCAATGCAGTTCAGGAAATGCCAGCGTCACGGAGCGATAGAGGGGAAGCGCCTCAAGGGGCCACTTCCGCATCCGTGGCGTGCAGATCCGCCCGACAGTCAATTCCTCATCCAGATGACGGAAGCTCAAATCCGCAGGTCGGGGCGGAATGAGGACTGGTTGATGCAGTACGTCGGGCTGCTCTCTCATTTTTCGAGACAGCCAATTTGAACAGGCAACGGTGGCATCCGCTGCCGCGTGATCGCCAGCTGAGTGGCAATACTGCAGGGTGAATGCACTTCGAATCTTCTCTGTCTTCTGAGAAGAGGTATTGTGGAGCAGGACAAGATCCGCCTTTGCATCGCGAACATCCTGATCCTTCAACGTTCTGCCCTGTCTCAGCTCACAGCCTTCAAAGGCGAGACGCGTTTCCGCTGTCGGTTTTGAGAGAAAGAACACCACGTGCTCCCATTCGGGAAACGCATGGGCGATCGACCAGGCACATGCAGCGGTCCCCCCACAGATGTCGCCGACATTGCAGACCTGCATCAGACGCACAATCAGCTCCATTTCCTCAGGAAGAGGTTTCGGTCCTGGCACCATTCCACCGAGCGTTGTTTCCAATGACGGGTCGAAGCATGACCTGCATGGTGAATTGCCAGTGGCCCGGAGACCCGCAGAGAAGCTTCCCACCGGCGGAGGGCACGCCATTGCAGATCGGTATCCGAGAAATACATCGTGAACCGTTCATCAAACCCGCCGAGCTGCTCGAACGTCTCGCGGGTCAGTCCGAGCATCCAACCTTCCAGAAAACGTGGCTGATGCGTCAGACGTCGTCCCAGCTGACTGCTATTTCGCCAGCAGGGCCCCAGAATTTTTGTGGGTGGCTCCTGAAGTTGTTGCTGAACCCGTTCCAGCCAAGTGCCTTCAGAAAGGGTGTCGTTATTGAGGAAGACAAGTATTTTCCCCCGCGCTGCGGCCGCTCCAAGGTTCCAGGCGGCCGTGACTCCTTTACGTCGGGGCATACGAACGATCGTGAGATTTTCGAGTCGGGACTTCTGGAGTAAAGATTGTCGGCAGGGACGGGATCCATCATCCACGACGACAATCTCGGCCACGCTGCCATGCGTTTGGCGAAATGTTGCAACAGCTTGAAGCGTCAGCTCAGAGAACTGATGTTGCGGAATGATCAGAGAAGCGGAATTGGTGTCCATCAAACGCAGCCGGGCAGGTTGCGCCCCGCTGAAACGTCCTCAGCCCCCCTGATCGTGGCGTTTTTGAACTCCCCCCACCTTCACTCCTGCCGGTTTGGGGGGTGCTGTCCGAGCCCGGGAACTCGATTTGGCAGTCCACCTGTGAAATCGGAGCATTGGGGGGTCGATTGGCCGGGACATTTTTCCTATCCTGCATGGTTGCGGAGATTTCGGTGCCGTGGGTGCGGTCCGGAACCTCCGATCTCGATCGTAGTTTCGTCATGCGGAAACCAGACGGTCCTCCCACGGCAGGTAGACGGATATGGAAAAAAACGAATCGGTGGTCAGTCGAATTCTGATCGCCGACGATAATGAACAGAATCGCGAATTGCTCGAAGCCTATCTGAGCGATGATGGCCACGAGATTCTGATGGCTAATGACGGTCAGGAGACGGTCGAAGTTGCAATTGAAAAATTGCCCGACCTGATTCTTCTGGACATCATGATGCCCAAATTGAGCGGCTACGAGGTCTGCCAGCGACTCAAGGCCGATGAACGCACCCATCGCATCCCGGTGTTGATGGTGACGGCATTGAAAGAGATGGGCGACATTCAAAAGGCTGTTGATGCCGGCGCCGACGACTTTCTCACCAAGCCGGTTCATCGGCTGGAATTGAAAACTCGAGTCCGCAGTCTGCTGCGGGTGCGACACCTGACAAACGAAAGAGATCGTCTGCTGGCTTATATCGCAGAAGCCGACGGAGCAATCTCGCCCGGCAGCACGCGCACGAACCCGTGATCAGATCAGCTGGTCTGAAAATCAAGAAGGTCATCCCATTCAATTCGGGGATGACCTTCTTTTCATTTCGGCGGACTCAGTCTGGAAGCGATTCTGTCTGATTGTTTCCACCGGGACCTCAGGGGAGCATTTTCCATTGGGTCCATGGAGCTTTCGCAGACGCGGGCGGAGACGGCGCAGCGGGTTCCGCAGTCTCAGGAGCAGAGTGCGACGCCGGATTCACCGTCGCTTTTCCAGTGGGTTCCTGAGCAATCTGGGTGGGCTGTTCCTGAGGCGGAGCTGGCCGGGCAAAAGCAACTTGATGAGGCACTGAAGTCTGAAGGCTCGCGGCGGCCCCTGTCGTTCCTGCCTGAATTTCGTTGCGGACGGCACCAGTCTGATAAGGACCCATCCCAGCGAAGAACCAGTTGTTGTCCATCGAGTTAGACAGCGAGATTCCGCCGGAGCCGAGAACCGTATTCGTCTTGGGGTCGTAAGCGACCATCCCGAGTTTCGCGACAGCATTCTGGCGTCGACGCTCAGCCAGCTTTACTTCCGGAATTGTCAGCATTCCCGGCAGGGCAATTTCCGGCGTTCCGAGAAACGAGTTGGAGGAACTGGTTCCGATCGCCCCTGAACGCAGTTCAATCACGACATCCGCTTTGTCAGGAGCATCGACCAGACTTGCTCCTGCGGCGAGCAGCCGATGGCGAGTCGAGGCAATCACATAGTTCTTGTCCACGCAGTCGATATACTTTTCCTGGAGAAAGACCTGCGTCCCTTCGAAGTACGAAAAATTGACTTTGTCCAGCGCCTGGTCAACGGCGTTGGACAGCAGGATCTGTTCCGTCGCGGTGCGCGCCGTGTTTGATGTGGATCCGCTTGCACATCCCAGCATGCACAGCAGAGATGTGGCAATCAGACAGCGGGATCGAAATGCAGTTTCACGAATCATGACAGAGTTCAAGTCGCCCAGCTTTTCAATACCCAGTTGAATGGTTGAAATCCTGGTCCCCGCCGAGGCGGTTCCCGCGATTTGTCGGACATAGGGAATTACCTCTTCGCCTTGCCAAGGGTCAATCTGGATGAACCCCGACAGCCAAAGCCCGCCGCCGCATTGGCAGGAACTGCCGCAATCGACCTTCGTTCCAGGGCTGACAACGCGGCCTGACAATCATTTCCCAAGGTCCCTCACCCTTGGAGAACTCGTTCGAATCGGACAACGACTTTTTGATGCCGGATTCTATTGGGAAGCACATGAGGCCTGGGAACAGGCGTGGATCTCCACAGGTCGTTCAGGCGTCACGGCGGACTTCCTGAAAGGCTGCATCCGACTCGCGGCGTGTGGAGTCAAATGCCTCGCAGGGAACCCCCTCGGAGCGAAGCGACATGCCCTCCGGGCTGTTCAATTGTTTGAAACTGTTTTAACGGCGACTGCCGAAGCACACGCGGACCACGTCCCGCTGCTGAAAGCTCTGCGAGACAGGGCTGTGCAGCTGACAGAGTCTCTTCCCGACGTGACCGAACGGGACCGCACGCAGGCGACTCAAGGGGGCGTGCCGATTCTCGGACAGCTGCCGGGGGATCTCACATTACTCTGCAGTTCAGTGTCAGAAATCCGAGACCACTGAGCGGAATGTTCGCTGACGGCGAACCCTGAAGGATCCTGATTTTTTGATCTGCCAGTTCTTGCCACGCGGAATCGAGTTTTCATAAATCCCGACGCGAGCTGCGCGGGTACGAGGGAGAGCTGACTCCTCTATTTGCCGCACTTTCGCTCAACGAAGCCCTGATAGGCCACCTGCAGTCGGGAGACCACTGGGCCACGGGTCCCGTTTCCGATCTGTTGCCCGTCAACTTCAACGACGGGCAGGACCTCTGTACTCGTGCCGGTCAAGAACAGCTCGTCGAGTGTCGACAGACTGTCACGCGACAATCGCTGTTCAATCACCGGTATCTGTAATTCAGAGGCGAGTTGGACAACCATCCGGCGGGTGATCCCCGGCAGCACTTGCGGCCCCAGTGGCGAGGTCATGATTTTTCCATCACGCACGCCAAACAGACTGCTATGAGTTCCTTCGACCAGTGTCCCATCGTCATCGACGAAGATGGCCTCATCGCAGCCAGCACGACGCGCCTGTTCTGCTCCCATGGTATTGGCGAGCAGGTTGACGCTTTTGATGTCGCACCGTCGCCAGCGCACGTCCGGAATCGTAATCGCCTTCCCTCCGTCGACTCGCTGGACCGAGTATGGATCGCGAAACGGACGCACGTAAATCAGGACATTAGGCTTCGGCGCAGGGACCGGAAATGTATGCGAACGAGGAGCCTCACCACGTGTGACCTGCAGATAGATCGTTGCTTCCTGGAGCTGACTTGCAGCAAGGGTCTCTTGAATCCGCTGCGAGAGCAATTCAATTCCGACGGGGAGTTCCATCTTCTCCAGGTTTCGGGCGAGCCGATCCAGATGCTCCTGATACAGGAATAGATTTCCACGATAAACGCGGAACACCTCATAGATCGCATCTCCAAACAGAAAGCTGCGATCGAGAACAGAGACCCGTACTTCCGACAACGGCATTAACTCGCCGTTCCAGTTCGCCAGAATCGCCTCGGAACTCTGCGTCATCTCAGATCCCCTACTGCCGGATACTGCTGACATTCTTTCCCCTCCAACGTGAAACTGCCCCGCGTTACCACGGGGCAGTTTGAAGCGTGCTGCTGATGCAGAGTTGAAATTCCACTCCGCGACGTCTTACTCGATCCGACAGGAAACAGATCCATTCACCGCCGGGGGGAGATCAGTCTATCGGAGTCGGTTCTCAGCGATTCCCTTTCGCTCATCTGTCACCCGTGAAATGGCGACAAAAATCCCGAGAAGAATCGCAGGCAGTGGCGGCAAGAGAACGGCCATTGCCCAGATCCGTCGTTCAATCTTCCGAACTTCCTGCTCGGTCTTCATCTTCACGAGGCGAACAGTTTCATTCTTCTCGCGCTCGATTTCCTTCTCTCGCTGGACGAGTTTCCGGTTCTCGGCTTCAGTCGCATTCTGCAGGCGAACCTGCACAGTGCTGACGTCAACTTTTCCCTTCTCCAGATCCTTGCGGAGGTCCGCGAGAATGGTTTCAAGTCGAGTCTTGGCTTCCGCGAGTTCCTGCTCCGCAGCGACGTCGGCCTTGGAAATCTCTTCCTGGCGGCTGACTTCGAACTGCCGTTTCCGCTTCTCCAGTTCGACAAGTGTTCGGTGGACCGCGCGACGCTTTCGCAGATCAATGAATTGTTCATCACCGGCGAGCGAGTCAACGCAGTTCAGTACGAACAGCACGTTGTCGATTTTGAAGTCGAGCAGCTGCTGCTGCCAGACCTGAAACATGATGTCATGCACAATGTCGACGTCCGCAACAAAGATCGCGTTCGTCTTGCGATCGCCTTTTCCCTTGATACGGGCGGCCAGCATGTGCGTTTGATCGTCAGGATTATGCGGCACGTCAAAGTTATACTGACGGCCTCCCAGAAAGCCGGGGCGGGTGATCTTATCCCAGCTGTTCGTGCCGGAGCTGTCCTGACGGCTGAGCAGTAGCCAGTCGACGTCCACATCGCTGTCTCGACCGGCGATGTAACCTGGGGCAAAAGTGATCAATTCCTGCAGCCCGGAAGTGATGGCTTCTTTGTTGTTCACGCACTGACGGCCATCGAGGAAGATCAGCTCAGGCGGATATGTGTCCGCAAACCGTGGATGTGGACTGTAGACATCGAAGACGCTCTTGCTGACATCCCACTGCACGCCGAGTGCCTTGAGGATCGAAGTCGCCCGCCCGCCATCGGCCTTCGGCTCAGATGGCTGCTGCATCCCCATCATTCCCATTCCGCCGGCGCTTGGCTTTGGCTCGAGTGGTGCCCAGCTAATTCCGGATGAGACGTTGTTCGATCCCCAGATCGGTGCCGGGTCGTCAAAGATCAGGACAGGCTTGCCCGCTTCAATGTAATCAACGAGATGCTTCGCCTGCGGTTCGGTCAGTGACGAGGGGAGAATCGCAATGAGCACGTCCATTTCCGTCGTGATCGGGCTGTCCGGAGAGACATCCTTGACGATGTACTGCTTCTTCAGCTCGGTCACAATCTGCCATTCCGGAAGCTGACGGAAGGACTGCATGTCGAGTCCGCCACTCGGCTTCACGTCAGTCTGAAGAATTCCGACGACTCGACGCTTCTCACTGGAAATCGTTCCGATGGATCTGGTTAGTTCATACTCAATTGGAGTTCCTCGATCGAAGAACGGAATCGTCACCGAATCGAAACCGCTCGTCAGCACAACGCCCATGTAGACGTCGTCCTGTGTCAGCCGTCCCCCTTCTTCACTCTGCAGGGGACGAGCTGAAATACCGAGGGCTTCCGCCTGTTCCGCCGCATGCGAGTACTGATCGACATCGACAATCCGCAGTTGGACACGATTGCCGCCGCGCTTGTCGTATTCGACGAGCTTGTTGATCAGATCTTTACGGATTGCCACAAAGTTCTGCGGTACTTTAGGTGAGATAAACGCCTGAATGGTGACAGGCTTATCCTGCGGAATGTTCTTCAGCACATCGATTGAAGTCTGGGAGAGGGTGTGCAGTCGCTCGGTGCTCGAGTCGATGCTGAAGCCAGCGGTTGCCAGCGAGTAGGTCAGACAGAGCAGGGCGACTCCGAGACAGCCGATGCGAATCAGATACTGCCCGGTCATCTGGGCAGCGTCTTTTCCACCTGCCCAGTGTCGACGAGCGATCATCACGGCGTTCAGATACAGGAAGAAGACGGTGAGTCCCACGAAGTAAAAGATTCCACCATAGGTCACCTTCCCGGAAGTGAATCCCCGCAGGTGACCGGCGACGCTCAACGGCTCATTCAGATTCAGCCCGTCTTTCAGCAAACGCTGAACACCTGGCACTTCGTCGATGAAGACGGGAATCGCACAGATGACTGCTCCCAGCACGAAGGCCACGGTGGCACTGCTGGTCAACACAGAAGCAAACATCCCCACGGACACGAGCGCCGCTCCTGCCAGCCAGTATCCCAGATACGTTGTGGCGATCAGGCCCCAGTCTGGCTGCCCGAGAAACGCCAGCACAAACGCATGAGTCAGTGAGAAGGCCAGCGCAACGGTATAGACCGCCAGGACTGCCAGATACTTCCCGAGCAGAATCTCAAAGTCGGAAGCAGGCAGAGTAAAGAGCAGCTCATCGGTTCCGAGCTTCCGTTCATCCGCCCAGACAGTCATGGTGATGGCTGGGATAATGAACAGCAGCAGCAGCGGAAACCGCGCGCTGAGCTGATCGAGATTCGCGAGATTGTTAGCAAAGAACTGGTCGTTAAACGCCAGAAAAGCCCCGGCCACGACGAACGCGACAATGAACAAATAGCCGATCATGCCTGAGAAGTAACTCGAGACATTTCGTTTGAACACCGCGAGAATCACATGTAAACGCATTGAGTCTCACTCTGATCTGCTTGACGTTATGAATCCAGACACTCGCCGCCGCTATCAGGCCATCTCGGCCCGATCACCATCTGCGTCAGATCCCACTGATCCGAGTGCCTCCGCCCTGATGACGAAAACTGGCTGGCGGGAAATCAGGCCGCTCCACCGGTCAACTGCCGGAAATTCTCTTCGATGTTGGCATCTGCTCCACACATCTGTTTCACATCGCCGTCCAGGATGATCCGGCCGCGATTGATCAGGATGACCCGGCTGCAGACAGCCTCGACCTCAGACAGAATATGGGTAGATAACAGAATGGTCTTTGTCTGACTCAGTTCCCGAATCAGCTCGCGGACCTGATAAGTCTGATTGGGATCCAGACCGCTGGTCGGTTCATCGAGAATCAGGACGGCCGGGTCGTGTAACAGAGCATGAGCCATCCCGACACGCTGCCGATAACCGCGGGACAGCTTGCTGATTTGTTTTCCCCAGACGCTCTGGAGAGAGCAACGGTCAGCAACATACTCGAGACGAGTCTTCAGCAGTGATGAACTCATTCCCCGGGCCTGACCCAGGTATTTCAGAAGACTGCTGGGAGTCATCTCATTATAGAGAGGACCGTTCTCCGGCAGGTATCCGACGAGCTTGCTGGCTTCAATTCGATTTTCAGAGACATCGAAACCGCCAATCCGGGCTGTTCCCTCACTGGGGGACAGGAAGCCGGTCAGCAATTTCATCGTGGTTGACTTCCCGGCGCCGTTGGGGCCCAGAAATGCAGCCACCTGCCCGGCGGGCACAGTGAAGGTCACATCCTTTGTGGCGATGAATGGACCGTAGAACTTGCTGAGCCCTTGGGCCTCGATCATGGCCTGTGGCGGACGTTCAGTCATCGGGAATCTTCCTCCTCGCCGCTATCCGTCGTTTCTCTCATTGCCCGTCCCGTGCAAAGTCGGGCAACATGGCTCAAGCAGCATAGCCGAGCAGCACCGGACTGAATACTCTGCCGAGCACCGGACTGCGATCAGCAGCTTCCCCGCTGATCGACTCTCTGCCGCTACCGGATCTGACTGCCGGAATTTACTGAAAAGGAATACTCATTTGACCGACAGAGTCAAGGGTCGGCCAATGTCGATGAGACTCGGACTCCTTGCATGAGAGTGATCGGTCTCACAGGTCTTTGAAGAGATGCGGATTGTCGGCGGCGAAGGGATGCAGATTCGCCAGAGTCTTTTCCCGAGGCAGGGCGTCGAGCAGAACCTCTGCCATGCGGAAGTCCTCCTGAGTCGTGATCTTCAGATTCAGAGGCGAACAGGAAACAACGCTGACCGTCTTGCCGAGTCGTTCCACGAGTTGAGCTTCGTCCGTCGCGACGAAGCCCCCGCGCCGGGAATAAGCCTCTTTCAGTAAGCGTCTCTCGAAGACCTGAGGAGTTTGAGCGGCCCAGAGTTGCTCTCGGGGAACAGTCTCTGAGATCACGCCGTTCTGCACTCGTTTGATCGTGCTGGAGATCGGTGCCGCTGGAATGGCCGCTTGCGAGCGAATCGCGGTGTCAAAGATCTCCTTGACCCACTTGCGGGTGATCAACGGTCGTGCCGCATCATGGACAGCGACAAAATCAATGTCGTTCCTGACCTGATTGAGTGCATTCTCCACCGAGTCAGCGCGTTCCTTTCCACCGGCGATGACTTCGACGTTGAGGAAGGCCAAGTTCGCGCGAAACTTCTCCTTGAACCAGTCAACATCATCGGGGGCGACCACAATCAGCGACTGGGCCACGTCAGCATTTTGAGTGAACGGTTCGATCGCCCGAACCCAGATGGGACGGCCTTTCAGGTCGATGAACGGCTTCTTTCGACGGGCATCATCAGCGAACCGCGAACTCTGGCCCGCTGCGGCCAGGATGACGGCAAACTTCGGCATTGTTCCTCCAGGCGTTGAATTGTTCTGGCACAATGCTCTCGCATCGCGCGCCGATTTTCAAAAGAGTTCCTGCCGATATCAAATCGCCGGCCCAGAAACGAAGAAACCGGTCAGTAATCCGGATGTCGGACTCGCTGACCGGTCTTGAGAAAGTCTGTGACTCGAAACTCGCACCGAGTTACGGATTGTTCGCGACGACTCTGACAGGCTGGTCGATCTGCAATGGTTCTCCCATGTCGGCCGTCATCAGCTGGACAGTGACCTTTGAAGTTCCCGGTGCGTTCGCAATCAGAGAGAGTTCAAAGATCCGCTCACCCGTCGCGGTCAACTCGGTCAACGGCTGGAACTCAACCACTTGCCCGGACACGTTGTACTTGGTCGGGCCAGCGGCATTCGCAAATTCGAAGCCGACCGGGAACACAAACCGAGGCCGAACCTCGAAGGCCGTGTCTGTCCCGACGTTCTTGAGTGTCAGACGATAAGAGACCCGCTCTCCGACAAAGACTGTCCGGTGAGTTGCAGTGACGTCAGTCTTCAGCTCCGAAAAGCCCTTGGCATTCATTGACGTGATGATCTCGGTCCGGTTGCCAAACTCATCAACGGCAACCAGTTTGCCTTCGTGAATTCCGCCGCGGTTCACCACATAGAGCGAGTTCAGTTCCAGAGACTGCCCCGGCTCAATCGTCGGGATCGTCCATGTCACAAGTCGGGTCTTTGCATCCCACCGGCCACTGCGAGGAACTGCGGCCAGTTCGACATCTTCAGGGATTTTTTCCTGAATTGTCACGTTGTTCAGTGTCTGGCTCGAATGGTTCGTCACGCGAGTCACGAAGGTCGTTGGCCGTCCCACGAACCGGTTCTCTGGTCCTGTCCGAGTCAGTTCGAGACGTGACTGAATGACCCGCAGGTCAGCACGGGTTTCTCCGGCCGTTTTATTCTCGTTTGAAATCTGAGCCATGATCGTGAACGCACCGACAGACTCCGGAGTTACGGAGAGATTGATAATGCGTTCGGAACCCGGTTCGAGTGTGCCGGCTTCGTATTCCAGATCGTTTCCACCGGGGTGACGAATCCCCTGCGGCAGCACGGCCCTCAGAAAGACAGATTTGGCTGCCCCTTTGCCACGGTTTGACAGCTTGAATTGGAACGTTGCATGATCCCCTAGCGTGGCTTCAGACGGACCGCTCATGCTGATGAAAAGTTCAGGAGCCTGCACCTGCATCTTTGCGGGAGCACTGGCCGCGAAGGAAACCGTTGCCACACTTCCGATCTGGCCGGATTCCAGCGGGATGACCTTCAATTGAATCTTCCGCTCTTCACCAACTTTAACGGTGCCGAGCTGCCAGCTGAGTTTGCCGTCGTTCAGGTAGGCCTGCGGAATCGTTCCTTCCAGCTGAGTCCCTTTCGGAACCCGGTCCTCGACGACCACGTCCTTGGCGTCGGCACTGCCCACATTGCGAATGAGGATGGAGTAAATAACCGGTTCCCCGACAACAGCCTCTGGGGGAGCTGATCGTTCGATCTTCATTTCTGCCGCGAGTGGGCTGGCAGGAGCGGCGGCGACCGTCTCGGTTGTGGTGGACCTTCCGAGTTCCAGTCCCGGTGTCTGCGGGAGCGCCTCCGATGGGAAGGAACTACGGGCAGGCATGGCCTGTGGAGGTTCCGTCGGCGTCAGAGTTGGAGTTGTGACTGGGGTCGGCTTCGCGGGGTCTGCTGTCGGCATCGCCGGAGCGGGGATCAGCGGCTGCGGAGTCGTTGTTTCAAGAGACGGAGCTGGCGTCGTTATCGGCAACGGGGTCGGTGTGACCGACGGCGTCGCGGGTGGTGTCGCTGGCAATGCCGGAATCGCGGGGGGCATTGCAGGAGCAATGGACGGAGTCATTGGCAGTGCAGGGACTGCCGGAGGAGTCGCAGGAAGTGAAGGCGATTGTGGAGGAGCCTCAGGCACCGCCATCGGTTTTGCAGCAGGAGTCGGCGTGACTTCCGGTAATTCGGGCAGCACTTCTTCCACCTGCGCGGAAGCGAGCATTGCACGAGAAGATTCCGATCTTGAAGTCTCCGGCAACTCCGGAGCAAACAGGGATGTGGGAACGGTCCCTTCCTCTTCATTCTGCGACGGCAGCACTTCTTTCGTCATGCGTGACGCGAGAGCAGGAGTCGCGGGGGGGAGCGACGGAGCTTCGCGCGTCAGAGGTTCCATCTGAGTCTGGAGTGCGAGCAGATCGCTGGAGCGAGACTGCTCCGATTGAATCTGCATGCCGTGTGACTGAATTGTCTGGGACGATGTTTCTTCTTTGACCGTAAAGTTCTCACTCCAGCTCATTCGTGAGCGCTCCATCGCCTTCTCGCCCTCAGCTCCTGCGGGCGGCAGAGACAATGTGGGAGTCGGAACAGGGCCGGCAGAGGCGTCCTTGGCCCAATCGGCCAGAGCAGAAGGAGCAGAACGGGAAGGGAGATCTGCCGGGAGCATCGCCGGCGGATTAGTC
Organism: Planctomycetota bacterium; assembly: GCA_023417655.1. GTDB lineage: Bacteria > Planctomycetota > Planctomycetia > Planctomycetales > Planctomycetaceae > Planctomicrobium. Next base: position 100,610 of record JAEZFD010000014.1, read on the forward strand.
GGCACATCAGTCTTAGGACGAATTGCCAGGAACGGAGCGGGTTCCGGAGAAGGTTCAGCAGCTGAGGTCGGCAGGATTTCCCGCGGCGCATCGCCCCGAAATTCTTCCACGGCATTGGCCTGCATCACCCGAGATCGGGCCGGGGCAGGTTCATTCGCGCGAAACGACCGTGGGGTGCTTTCTTCTCCTTCTTCCGCTGGAGAGGTCACCGGCAATCGGAGTAGACCAGGCATTGAAGGAGAAGTGTTACTGACAGGAGCACCGCCCTGCGCCGGTTGAACGGCCAGCAACTCTGCCGGCAGCTCTTTCGGGGTCATCTGTGGCTCGGTCTGTGCCTCAGGCTGTGACACATTCAATGCATCGGCGGGCTGTATCTCAGCAGGTTCACTTTCAGACTGTGCCGGGAGCACAGCTGGTGCCGCCTGCATTGCCAGGCCTGCTGGTGAGTTCAGAGGAGTTTTCGAAGGAGCTGGTTCGAGTTCGCCCCCTTCAAGAGAGAGAGCTGGAGCGTCCCGGGATGGAACTTCCCTTTCACGGGCAGGCATCGCCTGGAATGGATCAGATTCTGCGAGGGAATCCTTTGTTTCGGATGGCCCGGTGAGCAGCGGAGTTTCAGCTTCCAAAGGGTTTTTGACTGCCGGGGTCTCCGCAGAAGCGTTTTCCAGCGGCGCGTTTTCAGACTGTTCTGGAGCCGCGGAGGCCAATGGCATGGCGGCTGGCAGTTCCAGTGAATTCGCTGATGCTGTTGCCTGCGAATCCGCGGGTTCGGTCGTGAGCTTTGCTGGCTGCGGAGAATTCAATCCGAGCACCGCGAATGGATCGACTTCACCAGTCGAGGCGGCAGGAGTTGCTTCTCCTGGGGACACTTCTGCATTCGATGCGAGCGGAGCAGCCCGGGCGGCCATGTTTTCTGGCAGCGGTTCAGGCTCTGGAAGTGCAGGGAAGCGACGGTTGCTGGTTGATCCGTCGGCGTTCGCATTTTTCGCTGCTAAAGAGGAAGCACTCGCAAATGGATCCTGATCTGGCGATGCCGACTCTTCTGACTGGGCAGGAGCGGCGGCTCTGGCGGCCATCAATTTGGAATCGTCTGCCTCTGGCGTTTCGCGATTGAGAGGAGCGGCGGACCGTTCTATTTCAGCAGCGGCGAAAAAGTTGGGGACCGCCGAAGTCTCGGAGGGAACTTCTGTCGGTTTCCCTTCGTTGGCGGCTGCTGGGGCGAGCGAAGCCATCGATGGCGATGACAACAGTCGTGACGAAGAGGCCGAGGTGCTCTCGCGTGTGGCGAGCAGGCTCGCTGTTGCTGGGGACGTCGCGGCCAGAGTCGGTTCCGGCTCAGCGAGCGTCGGCTCAAGCTCTACTTCTGGTGATTTCTTCGAATCTTCCGGCTGAGCGGCCGAGGATCCCACTTTCTCATCGAACGCCACGAATTTGTCGGCGCTCATTTGAGAGGAGACCACGGAGTTCAAGCTCTCGTGGGCCTTCCAGACCACGACGCAGCTACCGCCGATCACCCCCATCAGAACCGCGATTTTCAAGACCAGGTTCTGCATCAGTGGAATCCTTTCCCAATGGGGGCGCTCCCCCCTTACGTCAGACACAATTCGCCTGTCCCCGAATGAAGAAAGAGACCGATCTGGCGATTGGCGGTCCCGGCGTCACGTGAAGCGAAAATGCGAAAAAATAGTTCGCGCACGCATATCCCAAACCCGGAGGCGTGTAATTTATACCAAATTTCCCAAATCGCGGTAAAGTCGAATTCGGCACGGCAGAAATTGCCGAAATACTTTACCAATCTGGCAAGCTGGGTGTTTGACTGACGAAATAGGGACAATACAGTGGCTCTGTGGGATTTGCCGGTCGCAATTAAAACATGGAGGGAAACGGATTCTCAGAAGGGTGGATTAACTCTCCCTTGACGTTTGCGACACCCTTTACAGCCGATATTGACAATGGAACCGGGTACGCATCCACGTCAGTGGTGCGTCGAGAAATTAGTACGGAGTGCAGATGCGATACACGACCTCACGGCGACGGACTTGGACCTGGACTGTCGTGTGCAGTTGCCTGTCCATGTGGGCCGCTTCCCCTTCATGGGCCGATGATGCCGCCCCCGCGTCAGGCTTAACCGGACTGCTCGCGACTTCGGCACCAGATGGTCTGACTGAGGGCGATTTCGCCGATTTGACGGAATCGATCGATGCGAGTTGGAAAGACTGGTCTCGCCAGACCGGCGAACTGGTGAAAGAGCTCTACGAGGGAAAACATGACACACTGGAGTCGCAGCAGGCCGCGATCGACGCCTTGAAAGTCAAGCTCGGTACGCTGGAAACAGCTCTTGCTGATCGCCGCTACGCTTCGATTTTCCCACAGCTCGCGGACTTGTACTCCAAGCTGAACCCGGAAGTTCAAATCGCTGATGCAATGCTGAAGACCCTCTCCATGGGATCTGAAGCGGCTCGTCAACAGCGACTGCAGCCATCCTTCGAACAGCTTTCGGCTGCCGTTGATTTGGTCGATACCGACCTCGCTGGTTTCAATAATGCTGCCCAGTGGCGGACTTGGATCAATCTCCCTGCTCTGAAGGGGCTGACACCGGAATCCGCCAATGCGATTGAAGTCGTGCAGGCGGCTCGTGACAAACTCGCCGCTCGCGAAAAGTACTCGCCGGAAGTCCAGTCATTCACGACCCGTGAATCGTTCCTCCGCCTGGAAGACGCTCTTGGAGCAGTTCTCAACGCTTCAGACGAGAAGAACATCCTCGACACCGCCGGGTTGCGACAGGCATACAGCGAATTGCTGGATCTCCTCGCAAAGTATCGCACCGAACCAAGTGTTGAGCTGGAAGCGGCCATTCGCCGTTCTCTCGATCAGCTGCGGGTGAAGTCTCCGGATGGTGGGGTTGCTGTCGGCGAAGCTCTCGGCAGCCAGTTCCTGAACTACAACCTGCGAATTACCGCGAGCGAAGGTCTCCTGAACCGGTTCATTGCTGAAACCCGGGTCGAGCAAAGTGCCATTCGTGAACGGATGACGGAAGCGAATGTCTATGGAAATCAGGTGACCACTGTCACGACTTCCATCAATCTGGTTCCGAACTCGCTTGCTGCAGGATTCCGTCTCAATCTGAGCGGAGCGGTCCGATCCAACGCCAACGGCTACGCCAGCCGTGCGACGATCCATACCGTAGGCTACCACACATTCAACGGATATAAGGACGTCACTTTTGACGGCCAGGAATTCTACCTGGGCCCCAGCATGGTCGGCGCTCGCGCCAATAACCAGGCAGTCGGAGCCCGGACCAAGTTCAGCGGAATTCCGATCTTCGGACACGTAGCGAACAATGTCGCAATCCGGGAAGCCAGTGAGCGCATGCCACAGAGCAATGCGATCACCGCCAGCCGGATTCGCCAGCAGGTCTCTTCACAGCTTGATCAGCAGACTGCAGACCAGTTTGCCAACGCTTCGAAGCAGCTGCAGACCAAGACTTATGGTCCACTCCGGAAGTACGATCTGTATCCTGACGCAATGAGCTGGAGCACGACCCACAAGGATCTCCGGTTCGCAGCACGACTGATGAACACCACTGAGCTGGGTGGATCGGAACCTGCCCCGATTGCAGAGGTCCCACGCAACGGAATGGTCGCTCAGATTCATGAGACTGTTCTCAGTCATGCCTTCGACCGCATCGGACTGAAGGGACAGACCCTCACGGAAGATCAGGTTCGTGAACTGCTCGAAAGTCGTCTGACCGAGATTCTCGGTCGCGAAGTGAAAATTCCAAAGCCAGAGAACGCTGCTCCTGTCAGCGAACAGCAGATGAACACCCTCGTCTTCGATGAGCACGAACCTGTCCGGTTCTCAATCGACGACGGTGTTGTGACTCTGACAATTCGGGCTGGTCTGCGACGCGAGAACGGCGAGGACATTCCTCCGCAAATCATCTCGGTTCCATTCACACCGACACTCAGCGGAAAGAACATTGTCCTGACCCGCGGTAATGTCGGAGTCAAGCCGATTACCCGTCCGCCCAATGTTGCCGCTCAGGTGACTCGCGCTCAGGTGATGCGTCAGAAGATCCAGTCCGCTTTGCCGGAACAGACAATCGACGGCGTCTTCAAGGTGAAAGTTGAAAACAAGCAAGTCGAATTGGCTCTGGTAGGGCTGGCAGCTGACGGCGGCTGGTTGACACTGGACCTCAAGTAATCGGAACTTTGGAGCTTTCGAAAATCAGGGCCGCCCTGAAGTCGAAAGAACCAGTGAGTCGAAAACGCGAAACGCTTCCCGGTTGGAAGCTGGAGTTGATCCAGCCTTCAGCCGGGTTTCTTTTTGGCCTCTCGCAATGAGCTTCTGAGAGTCGCTTGATGTGGGGAAAGAGGTAAAACAGGAAGACGATGCCGGCGCTGATGCGGGATTGGGTGGCACAAGTGTGCGAGAATCCGCATCCCAGTTGAATCGGATGAATCACATCTCGCCGGAAAATGCTTTAGAATTCGGTCTTCGCTCGGGGGCCTCTCTTTGAGTTTCCCGAGGCTTCTCAATGTCGCTGACTGAACTGGCCTGACCGGTATGGCATCTTCAAAAGATCTGACTCCCAGTGAGAAGATGCGTGCGGCGAATCCCAAAAAGGACGCCGCGCGCCAGGCGCGTCCCATTCTTTATTTTCTGCTCGGGCTCCTGACCATGGTCATGCTGGGAGCCTGTTGTTTTGCAGGAGTCGCAGTCTGGTGGTTCCGCCCCCTGACAAGCGAGAACCCTGAAGTCGCATTGAAAGTGACTCAGGAGATCGTATCGATCGAGATCCCTGACACATTTGTTCCCCGTGGCACGATCCAGTGGAACATTGCATTCTTGATGCGGTTGCGAGGGGTCTACTATGAGCGGCTCGTCGGGGACGGGGTGTTGACGCTGCTGGAAGTGAACACCAAGCTGGCCAACGATGACAATATCCGTCGTCACATTCGCGATACGCTGCTGCAGGAGTCCACCAGTGGAACGACGCTGGTCATTGACCCCTCCCGGAGTCGTAAGGAAACGATTCAGGTCGCGGGAGAACCGGTGATGTTCGATCTCGATGTCGCGCAGGATCCTCGCACGAGCGAGTCGTTCCATCTCTTTGAGGGCGTGATTCAGGGGAAGTCTGGTCAGGTTCTGCTCGCATTGCGAGTGGATTCGAACCGCTGGCTGGACGAGCCACTTGAACTGGACGGTCCCACTCTGGAATCCTCACACGAGAATCTGCCGCACTGGCTGATCACAATGTTGCATTCGATCAATCGAGGGGACGTGGTGAAAGATTCGGATTCATTCGTTCCGACATCCTCTCCCGCCGGGCAGCCAGAAAAACCTGAATCGGCCGACCGCCAGACTCCTTTGCCTGCGGATTCCGCGGAGCTTCCCCTTGCTCCAGCGCCGGGCCCCGGTCCTGCCAAGTAGCTCCGGTTCTCTATGTCCGTTTCATTCGCTCGGTGGCTTTCGCGGCCCTCGTCGTTGTCCAGGAGAGCCGGGATGAGGTTCTTCGAAATTCAGATCCGCAATTCGCTGTTCCCAGAAGGCGAGTTCATCCGCGAGAACCGTCTTCTCTTCGCCTTCTGATTTCGAGATCGGTGGCGGTGGAGGAACTGAACGACCCGAGCGTCGAGTCGGCGGTGGAGCGGGTTGTTGAGTTCGAGGATCAGGGGCCGGCGAATTTGGGGAGGGGTTCTTCTGAGGAGCGGGAGTAGGAGTGGGCGCAGGCTGCGGCCGGGCTTCCTCGCGAAGACTTCTTTCGATCTCCTTCGGATCAATGTCCCCGAACTCTTTCAGCCAGTCGTCGGCGGTTAACTCCAGAGGGGTCTTGATCCTGTCCGGGGGAGATAAGGGAGTATTTTCGAAGCTCTGCTGTTTCCTGGCAGATTGTCTTTTGTCCAGTTCGACCAGAAACGAATCCGAGTCGATGTACCCTGCTCCCACCGCCCTCGCGGCTCTTAATAGGCGATGATCGCTCGAGACGACTCTCAGCTGGCGTGGCTGCCGAGTGCCACAGAGCAAGTCTTCGATCAGGTCATCCGCCTGTCGCCCTCGCGGAGAGAAAACAATTGTCATCCCGTGGACCACGATGGGGCGTCGGTCAGCATGTGCGGCATGTTGTGCATCAAAGACGACAAGCGTCCGTGCGAGTTCCTTTTCGGGGAGAGAGCGTTTCAGACGCAGCAACAACTGGTCCCGTGCCTGTTCGAACTTTCCTGATCGACGACAGAGTCCCCCCAGGCCTGCGTAGTGCAGGAGATTGTATCCGTCGATAATGAGTTCGGGTGACATGCCTTTTCCCAGTTTATCGCATTCGTTCTCCGCAAGGTATTCGCTGCTTTCTTGATCCGTCGAAGTGCATCCGAGAGATTGCTGCCGGCAGCAATCTCGTCGAGGACGCCGCCGGTGAATCCAGGCAAAAAACGCTTCCGAGTAAACGCGGGCGCCTCAATCAGAACTTTCCTCGCGACGCGAAGATGAGATACAGTAGCCCCGTGGGTGAGGCTCGAAATGCGAGGAATGAGCGTCAGATTTCTGGTGAACCTGTCCAGAGAATGAATGAGGCACGATGCGCCGTAGCGAGAAAGAATTATTGACAATCGGCTGGCGGGAATGGATCGGATTGCCAGGACTGGGAGTGAAATCGATCAAGGCCAAGATCGATACCGGGGCTCTGACTTCATCCCTTCATGCTTTCCAGATCGAACGCTTTCGCAGCGAAGGCCGCGATTACGTGCGATTCTTCATTCACCCGCGACAGAAGACCTCAAAACCAGTTGTCCAGACTCAGGCGTCTCTATTGGGAATGCGTGCCGTCCGCAGCTCGAATGGGCATATCAGCGAACGACCTGTCATTGCGACAGAGATTCAGATCTATGACCAGACCTGCCTGATTCAGCTGACACTCGCAAATCGTGATCAGATGGGTTTTCGCATGCTCCTCGGTCGAGAGGCCCTGCGGAACAGGTTTCTGGTCGATGCCGCGAGTTCTTATTGCGACCTCAGCCGGATCCCGAAACGCCGCAAGAAGACATAATGCACTGGTCCGGCTGGCTGTCATAAATCATCTGGCCGCGGCATTTCAGTGGCATCTCCCGGACCTTGCGGCAGATGGGATTTTGACCGGAATTCGCGGACCTGTTACCTTGTTTCATCGCAGAGATAGCTGAGAGCCGACTCTGCAAATGAACGATCAACCGGGCCGAGCCCATCGGAAGGATTGAGATTGTGAACGGATACGAGACCGAGCAGGACACCGAGAGCTATCCTCCCGTCAAAGAACTCAGCAAGCCACAGCGCCGTGTCCTGGGGGTCCTGATTGAAAAGGCCTATACGGTTCCGGAAAGTTACCCTCTCACAATCAAGTCGCTGATTTCTGGGTGTAATCAGAAGAGTAATCGTTCTCCGATTACCAACTACAGCGAAGACAATCTTATCCAGACTCTGGATGAACTCCGGGGAATGGGCCTTGTTGCGTCGGTGCATACAGAGTCCGGCAGGACCGAACGCTACCGGCACTACATTCGCAAACGCTTTGCACTCTCAGAACCTCAGCTGGCGATCCTGACCGAACTGTTGCTGCGTGGACGTCAGCAACTCGGCGAATTACGTGCCCGAGCCAGCCGCATGGTTCCAATCGAATCATTGCAGGATCTGAAGAAGGAAGTTGAAGGTCTGCTGCAACAGGGACTAGTCCAGGTCGATGGCCCATTGGACCGCCGTGGAGTGGAGATCGATCACAACTTCCATCTTGCGAGTGAAAATGCACGGATGAGTGTTCGGGCAGAAGTCTCCAGTTCAGCTCGAGTGCCTAACGAAGCAGAAGACCTAGAAGAAGAATCGAACTCGACTCCGTCCAGGTCGTCAGGATCCTTCTCTACGGAACTGGAGTCGCTGCGAGATTCCAATGATGAACTGCGAGCCGAACTCGATTCGCTGAAACGTCAGGTTGAAGACCTGAAAGAAGACTTGCTCCAGCTGCGTCAAAGCCTCGGCGCATAAAAAGGAACTTCGGAGGCGAGCCAATTCGAAGTGGCTTTACCTCGGTGTTCAATACGTGTGACAATGGTGAAGCCGGAGACGCGGCACCCATTCGATTCAGACAATTCGCGGAGAACGCAGATGGAGATGATCCCTGCCAGGCCGGATACGATGGATCGATACTGCTGGCGTGTCATTCCGGCTTTCGTCCTCCTGACGCTGTTCGGCGTTTACAACACAACTTGGGGGCAGGAACCACCGGCAACAGATGTCTCAGGAACGGCGACTGCGGCGCCTCCTGAGACCGAGCCTGGGACATTCTCAAAGTCGATCGTTCTTCCCCGGGATCATGCGACCGAACGAGATCTGAAAACAATTGTCGGGGCGATTTCGTCAGAGAACTGGCCGCAGATCGCCCAAGTCCTGTTTCGCCTGACCTCCACCATCGCCGATGATCGCAAGCGGTCAGAAGGTTTCGATCTGGTCGAGCTCGATGGAGTGGTGTGCAGTACCGATGTCGCGATCGAGCGGGTCTTCAATCGTCTCCCGGCCACTGGCCGTGCGGTTGTCCTTCGTCTGGTCGAACCGATTGCCAGAGAACGGCTCGCGACGGCGGTGCGGAATCAGGATACGGGATCGATCCGGGAGTTGACCCAGCGATTCCGTTATACGCAAACCGGTCAACAGGCACGAAATCTCTATCGGCAGATTCTCCGGGATCAGGGCCGCTACGGGCTGCCTCAGAGTTCAGATTCGACGCAGGTCAGTTCGAGTCCCGCCGATGTCCAGGTCTCCATTCCGGTCGATGAGGCGACGCATGAGACCCTTCTTTTGATTCAACGCAAACTGCGCCAAGGTGGTTTGAATCCTTATCTGACTTCAAATCTCACGGCTGCGGGGCAGACAGTCCTCATCTCTCTCGCGACCGCGCGTGTTGCGCTCGATCTCTCGACCGGTCGGGTGCTCTGGACCCGCCCACTGGAAACATATGGAGCGGACAGATATCGGAACCCCGGTAATCTGGTTGATCCCTTGCGGGCACGACTCTTCTCATTATCGATCGCTCGAAGAGCATTTGGAGAAGCTGTTGTTGCCCGAACTGTCATCCAACAGGAGAGAGCTTTTTTTCTGGAACCTGTTGAAGCCGCTCGCCCTGCTGCATCGGGTAAAGGAGATGACCCTTTAGATGCTCTGGATGAGGAGGATTTCTTCTCCCCATTTCCTGCAAACCGATTGATCTGTGTGAATCACCGCACCGGAGAGACTCTCTGGACACAACCTCAGGATCCGGCCCACGCCATTTTCTTCGCCGGAACTCCTCAGATCGTTGATGGAGCCGTTTTCCTCCTCGGAGAAGCGCGGGCATCCCAAATGTTAGCCCTCTACCAGTATGACTGTGCGACCGGGGAATTGATTGATGCGTTGCCGGTTGCCCGCGCCGCCGTGACGATCCAGAATGATGCGCATCGACAGGAGATCGACTGTCAGGTGATCGTCGATGGAGATCAGGTTTTCTGTCCCACGGCCGCTGGTGGATTGTTCGCCGTTGATCGCTTGACTGGGGATGTGCTCTGGGCGAATCGCCTTGCTCGAAACGACGTTGTCGAACTCCCTCAGTTGGAAGAAGAGGCGCAGCATCGCTCCGGGTTCGGTTATTGGCGGGGCTGGCAGCAGAACCAACTGATTCCCGCCGATGGCTTACTCGTTTCCGTCAGTCCAGAACGCGATGAACTGCTCGTTCTGCAGGCCGACAGCGGACAGACTCTGTGGAGTCGTGCAGGAGTTGATGGGGCGAAAGTCATCAGTGCTTCAGCCACGTCAGGTCTTGTCGTTATTGGGACTTCGTCCGCGACCGCTTTCGACCTGAAAACAGGCACACTCCGTTGGACCACTCCCATTTCCCGACCCGCCGGCACAGGCGTTCTGCGTGGCAATGACTACATCTTCCCGATCCTGGCGCAGGGGCTGGCCCGCTTAAACCTGACCAATGGAAATGTGGTTCGAGACGCGGCGTCGCATCCAGCCTTCCTCAGCGGCGAGATGAACCTGCCGACGGATCTCCGGGTGCGGAATTTGGCTGCGATTGGCGATCATCTGATCGAAACAGACAGTGACGGGGCGCGCTCGATTCGGGATTCCACCTCACCTGACGTCATCGCCTCGGCGATTCCGGTCGTCCAGAACTTCGCCCAGCAGAAACTGTCTGGAGGGATGCCGGACTTTAAAAAGATCCTCCCGCTGATGGCGACGGGTGCGGAAGAGTCATTACACGGAATCAGTCCGTTCGTTCGAGGAGTCGTCGCCCGACTGCTGGAGGCTCCGCAATCAGGTTCCGGAAGCAACCTTTCCCCGAGTCTGCTGATTGATGAGGGGGCCTCTATTAAAGACCGCGCCCTTGCACGACGTTTCTCAGCACGACTCGCGATCAAAGGGAACAATCTGGCGAAGTTTGTGGAACTTTGGTTGACAGCTCCCGAGGCCGAGCTGCGAACAGTGGTCACGGATGAGAGCGAACAACTTCGTTGCCGACTGGATCGGTGGTTTCAAGCCGAAGCACTGGTCCTCCGTCAGTCCAATCTCGAGATGCTGGATAAAGTGCTCGAGGAGCACATCGCGAAACAGATAACGAAAGCGGAATCCGGTGAGCAGATGCAGTTCACGGAGAAGCTGGGGCTGACACCTTGGGGGGCGAAACTCCTTCTGGCGTCGCCCGGAGAATGGAAATCGCTGCGGTCCCTTGTGAGACGCCAGCTCCAGTGGAAATCCCTGACACAGCATGCAGAGTCGAAGATTGCCGCCGGAGCGGCCTATCGACTGTTTCAACTTTATCGCACACGCCATGCTCCACTGGACGCGGCCCGCTGGCTGAACGTTCTGGCTGCGTTTCCGCCGGAAACAGTTCTGCCAGACAATCTCACTGTGGAGCAGGTCTGCTCAGACAGCGTCGCATCGCACCAGATGCTGCTGGACACAGATCCGGTTTTCGCTCCCTGGCCGCACACGACACCAACGACCGAGGCTCGCCCACGTGCCTCACAGGAGATTTTTCTGGTTCCGCTGGCCGTCGCGAATGCGGCGGAATCCGGTTTCGAACGGATGAACGTGGAACTGGATTATCCCCTCCGTCAGGCAATTCGCTTTAGCGGAGCAACATGGAACCGCGCCTGGTACGGATCGCTTTCAGCGAAGCAGCAGCGAGATGTGTTTGATGACTACCATGACAATGCCTGGGGACACGAACAGCTCCTCATCGTGCAGACTGGAGCAGCTCTGTATGGGATGTCTCCGGTCGATCTCCAAGGCAAGCTGCGGGCGGCGCCCTTGTGGCAGCGGTTGGAATCCGAGCCTGACCGACTGCACCCGCATGCGCATCGCCGGGAGAATGTTGGGTTTGAGAACTCCATTCAACGCCCCGGTTTTGTGACAGGTCAGTTTCAACAGATTGATGAACTTGGAAATCCGCTGCAGCAGGTCGGTCCGGTTTGTGCGAGCTATCTCTGCTATCGTGATCAGGGAATGCTCGTCGCACTCGAAACCGCGACGGGGGAAGAGCTCTGGCGACGTTATGACCTTCCCACTCATGCGAGAATCTTCGGCGACGAAGACCACATCGTCATCATTTCGCCGGATCGCCCAGAAGTCCTGATCTGTAGTGCGGTTGATGGCCGGGTGTTATCGCAGAGTGAACGTCGATTCCATCCCAGGGAGATCGTCGCGGCGCACGGCCTCGACGTCATTGTCATCACCGGAGACGAGGTCACTTCCGGTGACCGCCGCTCGAAGTCGGAAGAGACACCGGAAGCAGTTCCGAACAAGTCGCCGGAGACCCTTCGCCCTCCCGTCACGATTCAACGTGATGACCTCGTGACAGGGAAGACTCTCTGGACTCGCAGCTGGCGAGCAGGAACGGTTCCCTTTGAAGTGGATGCCCGCTGGATGGGACTCTTTGCAGCCGGGAACGAGACCGAACTGAACGAGATCGAACTGATCGATCAGTCCACAGGAGAGACCATCTCGACGATCACCATCCCGTTGGATCATGCGGTCAAAAATATCTACAGCTGCGTGTTCGAAACCGATGTTCTGATCATGCTGTCGGACAAGTTGCCTGAATCTGACTTCGCAATGCAGAAACGCATTCGCTCCGGATATCGTCGTCCGGCCGTCGTCGGGACGCTCGCCTGCCTTGATCGCGAGACGGGAGGACTGCGTTGGAATCTCCCGCTTGCTCCTACCGAGCTGGTGCTGGACCAACCCGCCGAACTCCCTGTGTTCGTCACTGCGGCATATTATCCTCCTCCATTCGCACCAGCTGAGGCGATTGAAGACAGAAAAGAAGAGAAGACGCCGGACACTGACGAACCATCTGCGGTTCCTGATGAACCTGTCGCGAAAAATGAAACGGATCCCATCGGCGTGGTCATTCGCTGTTATGATCGTCGGACAGGGCAATTGCTGCACGAGTTGCATGACCCCAATGAATCCTTGCCCAGTTACACCGTGTTAGGAAATCGTCCTGAGTCGTTCATTCGCATTCAGACCCTGCGCACGCGACTCCAAATCAATTATCCTCGTGTTCCGGAATAAACGGTTCATCTGTCCCTTCGTCGTGATGGCGCACGTCGATGCAGGGCAGGGAACACACGAGATGGATCTTGTTTCATGCAGTTTACGTTTTCGAGATGGGTGTTACTGGTCTGTGGCCTGAGTGCGATTTTTCTCGCTCTTCCAGCGGGGGCGCAACAGTCACCAAGTCCCTTCCCGCCGACTTCGTTTCCTCCTTTGCCGGGCACTGGAGCACCGGCGGCCGCACCTGCTGCTTCCTCGGCACAAGTTCCGGCAGGCCAACCTGGCTCCGCTCCGGTCTCTGCCCCTCCTGTGACGGCCCCGGTCGGAACGGCCCCACCTGGAGCGGCTCCAACTGGAACAGCCCCCGCCGGAACGACTCCTGCCGGGACCGCTCCTGCGGCGACACCTGGGATGGGAGCACCAGCTGACCCCGGGGCAGCGACACCTGCCGCTGGTCAGCCTCAACCCATGCCGAAAGACGCGGTTCCCTCGGCCGCGGGTCAGGTCACCGCGCAGGTCACCAAAGAGGGATTGGATCAGCTCAAAGGTCGAATCGACGCTGCGACTGACTTGTCTGACGTCCAGCGGCAACAGGCACTGGACTTCATCGAGAAAGCTCGCGGCTCGCTGAGTCTTGAGGCTCAGCTGTCTGCAAGTCTTCGCGAATGGCAGGCCCGGACCGAGCAGTTGGACAATGAAAGACGAGCAGAACAAACCCGACTTGATGAAGTCACACGCGAACCGGAACCACAGCCGGCCGGGTATATTCCGCTGCCGCAGCTCGAACAGACAATGGCCACTCGGCAACAGGCCCTGGTCCAGACGCAGACAGAACTCGCCCAGACCGAGAAGCGGATCACCGACCGGGCCGCCCGACAGAAGGCAATCAAAGAACGTCTTTCTGCGATTCCGTTACGGGTCGAACAGGTGAAATCACAGGCCTCCCGCCCTGACGGCGCCGGCGAACCGGAAACACTTGCTGAAGCCCGGCGTCTGGCCGTTCTCGCTGAGTTAAAGCAGCTGGAAGCAGAGCCGGCATCACTCCAGGCCGAGGCCGCGTTTCTTTCAGCACAAGAGGCGGCCAACCTGTTGTCGCTGCGGAGACAGGCGCTCACGCTGATGGTCGGTCGCCTGAAGAATGAGGTCGAGGTCCTGCAACGCGAAGTGATGCAGGCCAAGACTTCCGATGCTGCCACGCGAGCCCGGATCGCACGCTATGAAGCGTCGGAGACATCGATTCCGCAGTTGAAAGAGATCTACAACACCAATGCCAACACGATCGAAACCGAGATCCGTGTTCGACAGGACATCCGCCGGACGAATGAACAGATTGCTGCAACCAGAAATCAGCTCGAAGTCCTCCAACGTCAATGGGACGAGTTGCGACAGCGTGAGAAGAATCTGAGCGGCAGCACTTCATTCGGTAACCGGCTTCGCGAGCAGAGAAGACTGCTTCAGGACAGCGCCGGCTTGCGACAGCAGATTCGGGATCGGGCTCTGACCAATGAAGAGGCCCAGGTCAATTACATCGAAGCTCGTGAAGCTCGAATGACTCTGGATCGCCTTGATCGGGTCATTGAACAGACACTCAACCAGATCGTTCCCTCCGACGCCACGGATGAAGAGCGTCGGACGATTGCGAACGAAGTTCAGGATGCTCTCGAGCAGCGTCAGACGAGTCTCGCGGAACTCGAAAGTACCTACGAAGCCTATGTCGCGGCTCTGGATCAGTTGGATGTCGAGCAGGATGCCCTGATTAAGCAGCAGATCAGTTTTCAGGCTTACATCAACGAGCGCATTCTCTGGGTTCCGACCCAGCGACGACTGACATTTGCACAGGTCGTGGAAGACTCTTACTCGCTGCAGCGGATGCTGAGCTTGAAGTCCTGGGAACCGTTGATTGCTCCCTTCCGTGCTGACCTGCAGGAACATCCATTCATGTACCTTGCCGCAGCGCTCATCTGGGCAATCATGCTCGCGACTCAGGGAACGCAGCGGGCCAGAATTCGTGAATATGGGCAAAAGGCGAGTAGCCGCCTGAATACCAACATGGCCCCGACTTGGGGGGCAGTGGCGTGGACTCTGCTGCGAACGTTCGTTGCTCCGTTTCCTCTCCTGTTTCTCGCATGGAGGGGAATGCTGACCCCGAGCCCGATGCAGGAGTATTTCGGCTACCTTCTGAATATCGCCATCTGGTTCTGGTGGCTCGAAGCAGTCCGATTGACCTGCCGTCCGCTCGGCCTCGGGCCGTCGCATTTTCAGTGGCCGACCCGTATGAATGAAGGGGTCAGCCGACAAGTTTCCGTTTTCATCGTTCTGGGGGTTCCGCTCGCGCTGGTCATTTTGTTGTTGCGTGTCCAGTCGACGCCAGGGGGAACCGATGCGATCCAACGGGTCTGCACCGTTCTTTTCTTCCTGCTCGTCGCTGTTTCGCTTCATCAACTGATGTCGAGAAAGACCGGCATTTTTCAGGAGTGGATTCAGGCTCACCCCAATGGCTGGACCTCCCTGTTCTCGCGAGTCGGCCATTTCGTGGCTGTTTTGCTCCCTGTGTTTCTGGCATCACTTACCATCGCTGGTTACACGTTTGCCGCCAGCCGGTTAACGGTTCGACTGGCACAGACCCTGATTCTGATTACCGGGGCGATCTTTGCTCATTCACTCCTGTTCCGCTGGTTGACACTCCGTCAACGAAATCTGGCGATTGCTCATGCTCGAGAGGTTCGAGCCGCGTTGGCGACCGCTCAGAATCAGGAAGAGGGCAGTAACGCAGCGGTGCTCGAAGCACAGGAAGCAAGAACCAATCTCGCCGAGGTCAGTACCCAATCACGTCGTCTGTTGAACACGACCTTCGTGACGCTCTCGCTCTGCTGGATCTGGCTCATCTGGACCGACGTGCTTCCGGCACTGCAGAGACTGGATCAGATTCACGTCCCTGGGCTGGCCTGGACACTCGACAAGGTTCTGATCGGAATCCTGCAGCTCATTCTTTTCGCGACGGCCGCCAGAAACATTCCCGGCTTGATCGAAATCACCTTGCTGGAACGTCTCCCGTTGGACCGTTCGAGCCGCTACGCCGTGGGGACGTTGATTCGCTACATGATCGTCATCATCGGAGTGCTGGCGGTCGGAAAAACGCTGGAAATGAAATGGGATCAGCTCCAGTGGCTGGTCGCGGCTCTGACCTTCAGCCTCGGCTTCGGGTTGCAGGAGATCTTTGCGAATTTTGTTTCCGGCATCATCATTCTCTTCGAACAACCTGTGCGAGTCGGTGACGTTGTCACGCTCGACGGGGTCACGGGAACCGTCAACCGGGTACGCATTCGTGCGACCTCGATTATTGACGCCGACAAGAAGGAATACATCGTTCCCAACAAGGCCATCATTACCGGCAAGGTGCTGAACTGGACACTGAGCGACACCGTGAACCGGGTGACCTTCAATATCGCGACATCGGTCGAAGCGGATCCTCAACAGGTCCGAGAAGTGTTGCTGAAGGTCCTGACCACGCAGCCGAACGTCATGACCGATCCCGCTCCGTTCGTGCTCTGTGACGGAATTAAAGACAATTCCATGAACTTCACAATGGGAGTGTTCCTTCCCTCGATGGAGTTCCGCTCCGAGACGATACACGGTGTGCATGCCCGTGCGAGACAAGCATTCCTCGAGAAGCACATTGAGCTTGCTCACCCTGAACGTGAACTCCGGCTTCCGACAGCAATTCCCGTCACCGTCAACTATCCACAGAATGGCAGCTCCGCTCCGGAAGGCCGCACCGGCGGAAGTGCCAGCGGCAGCAGCAACGCGAATGCAAATGGCAACGGAAGCAGCAACGGACTTGTTGCCAGAGAACGTGAAGAAGTCGTGGATTGAGCTGACAACCGATTCCCGACTTGAAGTTGAAACAACCACAAAAGAAAAAGCCCCACACTCAGACAGAGTGCGGGGCTTTTCTATTGATCACTGGTCATTCGCCGCGTGTGTTGAGCGGCCGCATGATCAGCCGAACGGCTCTAGATCTTGCGTTCGTGAATCCAGTCAGTGTGGAACATTTCGCCGCGTGGCTTGTCGGTGCGCTCATAAGTGTGAGCACCGAAGTAGTCACGCTGAGCCTGCAGCAGGTTGGCTGGCAGGCGGTCACAGCGATAGCCGTCGTAGTATGACAGAGCGGCTGCGAAGGCTGGAACCGGAATTCCATGGGTCACAGCGGCAGCAACAACGCGACGCCATGCACCTTGAGCCTTGTCGATGGCTGTCTTGAAAAAGTCATCGAGCAGCAGGTTCTCGAGATTCGGGTTTTTGTCGAAGGCGTTCTTGATATCGCCGAGGAAGACCGAACGGATGATACAGCCGCCGCGCCAGAGCAGGGCGATGTCACCGTTATTAAGCTTCCAGCCGAATTCCTTGGCAGCGGCATCCAGCTGGACGTAGCCCTGTGCATAGCTGACGAGCTTCGAGGCGTACAGAGCCTGACGAACGTCGTTGATGAACTGCTTCTTGTCGCCAGAGAACTTGGTGTCTGGACCGGCGAGCACCTTGGAAGCACGGACGCGAGCGTCCTTCTGGGCGGACAGGCAACGAGCGAACACGGCTTCGGTAATGAGAGTCGTTGGCACGCCCAGATCGAGTGCGTGCTGGCTCATCCACTTACCGGTTCCCTTCTGCTGGGCCGTATCGAGGATCAGGTCGACCAGTTCCTTGCCGGTCGCTGGATCTTTGACAGTGAAGATGTCGCGGGTGATCTCGATCAGGTAGCTGGCGAGTTCACCTTCGTTCCATTCCTTGAAGACTTCGTACAGTTCGTGGTTGGTCAGGCCCAGTGCATGCTTCAGGATAAAGTAGGCTTCGCAGATCAGCTGCATGTCGCCGTACTCGATGCCGTTGTGAACCATCTTCACATAGTGACCGGCGCCGTCTTCTCCGACCCATTCACAGCAAGGAATGTCGTTGTTTGGACCGACTTTGGCGGAGATCGACTGGAAGATGGGCTTCACGTGTTCCCAGCCAGCCTTGTTTCCACCTGGCATAATCGAAGGACCCTTGAGAGCCCCTTCTTCTCCACCAGAGACACCGGTTCCGAGGAAGACGAATCCAGCTGCTGGCAGTTCCTTCGCGCGACGGTTGGTGTCGCGGTAATCGCTGTTGCCGCCGTCGATGATAATATCACCTGGTTCCAGGAACGGCTTCAGTTCGTCGATCACGGCGTCGACTGGCTTGCCGGCCTTGACCATGATCATGACGCGGCGAGGACGCTTCAGAGACTGCACAAAGTCCTTGAGTTCGTGGAAGCCCTGAATCCGCTCGGCTGTCCCCTTCCAGACTTTGTCTTCCGGCTCGTTCTTCAGGCCCCCGACGAAGGCGTCGGTCGTGGCGGTCGTGCGGTTGAAGACCGCAACGTTGTACCCATGATTGGCCATGTTCAGAACGAGGTTCTGTCCCATCACGGCCAGACCAATTAATCCGATGTCGTTTTGCATTGTGAGGTCAATTTTCCAATGTCAATTAAGTTGAAGTCCGTCGAAATCGCGATGGGGCTTCGCCACGACGCCAATGGAGTTGCTATTTCGACGAAAGCAATTCCGGTATCGTAGTTTCTGCGGAAGGACCGGTCGAGCGTACCCCCGCGCCGCCGAACCCGGGGGAATTCCCGAGAAAGATCACCCATGCGGGCTCCTCGTTCCCGGCAGCTGGAATGCAGCATCCCGATCCTGCCGATTCGGGACCATCAGATCAGTTTTCACTTTTGCGTAGTGTGGTCACATTGAACAGCTGGGCTTCGGAACAAGTTCCCATGGCCGTTGTCCTGCTCGGGATCCAGTCGGCTTCCCCGAAATTACTTGAGACCAAAAGGGCGCCAACCAGTCAACTTCTCGATTTGGATGACAACATCCTCTGGAGCGGAACCCACCCCCCTTTTGAAACTCCCAGTTGAAGATGGATTGTGGCTTACGCCAGTCCCAAATCTTCGTAGATTGCTGTGTTCAGATCATGGAAGCGGCGGTTATGCAGGTCATCGCCGGGCATCCCGTTGGCGATGGCAGCGACGATCACTTTGTTGACGGGGTCAGCGAAACCAATCGAAGACTGTGAGCCGCCGTGCCCAAAGGTGGCGTCACTGGCGTGCTTTCCAAAGCCGTAGGGAACGATCTCCGCTCCGTACCGGGCGGAGTTGATGATCAGCCCCAGTCCGAAATCGATCACCTGCTGGAAGGAATGGTCGAGCTGATTCTCCCGCTGACGGCGAGTCATCTCCTGGACGGTGGCAGCCTGGAGGATGGCCTGTCCCGACGAAGTCTGTCCGCCTCGCAACAGCATTTCGTAGAACGCTCCTAACTCGCGGATGGGCCCCCGCATGTTCGAACCGGGGGACGGAGCCGTCGCCGTTGGCCGCTGACTGCTGCGATTGGCCTGCAGCTTGCCGTCTTTGGAGGTGTAGGTGACGCCGATCTTGTCTGGGTTCGAGTCGTATTCGTCGACCGGCACCGCCATCCATGAATGCTGCATGCCGATCGGCTCGAGGACATCTTCCCGCGCCAGTTGATCGATGCGCCGGCCATCAAGTCTCTGCAGAATTTCCCCCAGCAGAAACCATGATCGCCCGGGGTCATAACCAACAGCCGCACCGGGTGATTGATCGCGTTTCAGTCCGGCTGAGCAGATCTTCGCAATGATCTCGGACCAGCGTTGATCAGGAAATCCCATAACGATCGGTTTCAGTCCGGCCGTATGAGTCAGCAGATTCCAGATGGTGATGTTCTCTGTCCCCGGTCCGGTGAATTCCGGCAGAACTTCGGCAACCGGCTGATCCAGTTTCAAGCGCCCTTGTTCAATCTGCTGCATCGTTGCAACAGCAGTGATGGGCTTTCCTGCACTCAGCCAGAGCATCCAAGTGTCCGTGGTGAGTGGCACAGTGGGGACGTTCTCTCCGATGGCGAAGTCGGCGACCGTGACGAAGTCTCGCGAGACATAGACCTGTGCTCCGCTGTGCAGCCCTTGTGCGATCCCCTCTTCAAGCACCTGAACGGTTCGTGGAAACTGAGCAGCAGTCGACGAAGTCATGCGGAGAATTTCAATTAATTCGCAAGGGTATGAATGAATGGAGATCGTGCCGGGACGTTGTGGGCAGAGGACTTGAAGATACTTGAAACGGCGCAGAGCCTGCAAAGGTACTTGCAGTATCAGTGTATTTCAGAACAATTCCAGTTGCCGTTTTCTCTGAATTTCAGGTTGCACCCTGTTCGTGACCCAGGCGGTTTCTTCGAAAGATCTGCAATGGCTCAATTGAAAATGCTTCGTGCCTCTGATTCCCGAACTTGTCTGCTGTGGTCCTGCCTGCTGCTGGGATTATGCGGAAGCAACAGGACGCTGTTCGCAGAGACACCTTCGGTCTCTCAGAATGAACTGCCGACGTATCTGGCTGACTATGTCGCCCGTCCTGAACCGGATTATTCATGGAAGCTGCTCGAAGCCTCGGAGCAGGGGTCAGGCAAGATCTATCAGCTCGAGTTGACCTCGCAGAAGTGGCAAGGCATCGTCTGGACGCATCCGCTGCAGGTCTTTGAGCCTTCGCAACTGACGGAGACCCAGCACATGATTCTCTTCGTCACCGGGGGGACGTCGGGCAAGTCGGTGAAACCGTTTGAAACGCAAATCGGCCGCACGCTCGCGGAACTCACAGGCGCCCGGGTGGCGATGATTCATCATGTTCCCAATCAGCCGCTGCTTGAGAATCGACGCGAAGATGACCTCATTTCGGAGACATGGCTGCGGTATCTCAAGACGGGTGATTCCTCATGGCCGCTCCTGTTCCCCATGACGAAAAGTGCCGTGAAGGCCATGGACGCGCTGCAGGAGTTTTCACGCCGGCAGTTCAAGGAAGAAGTAAAAGGCTTTGTCGTCACTGGAGGTTCGAAGCGCGGCTGGACGAGTTGGCTCACTGCCGCGGCGGATCAGCGAGTGATCGCGACCGCTCCGATGGTGATCGATGTGCTGAACTTTGCGAAGCAGATGCCACATCAGAAGGCGACCTGGGGATTCTACAGCGAGCAGATTCGCGACTACACCAGTAAAGGGCTCGTCCACGAAGACGGCATTCCTAAGGCCGGTCGCGAAGGCGAACTGTGGAAGATGATGGATCCCTATTCCTACCGCTCACAGGTATCCATTCCCAAGCTGATGATCGTCGGGGCCAATGATCGGTACTGGGCAACCGATGCCATGAATCTCTACTGGGATGACCTCCCCGGCGAAAAGTATGCCTGCCGGATCGCCAACGCCGGGCACAACCTTCACGATGGCAACCTGAGTCAGGGAATGGTCATGCAGACTCTGGCGGTCTTCTTCAAGAATGTTGTCGCAGGCAAGTCGATGCCGCAGGTGACGTGGACTCCGCAGCAGAGCGACGATGGAATCACGCTGTCCATCCAATGCGATCAGAAGCCGACGTACGTCCGACTCTGGAGTGCGACATCGAACTCAAAGGACTTCCGCGATTCCAAATGGGAGTACAAACTGCTGTGGGCAACGGATGGCAAGTTTGTCGGTCACAAGCAGCAGCGTCCTGATGAACATGTTGCCGTCTTTGGAGAGATGATGTTCGGCAATGATGTTGTTCCTTATTCGCTCTCGACTCTCGTTTATCTTCAATAACCGAGGCGACGGGGTGAACTCCCTTTCTGAACTCCAGGCAGTCTGAAGTCCGATAGTCGAGCGAGCTTACACTTCGAACGATTCTCGGTACCGGGGAATGATCGGATCTTCGTCGACGTGATCACGAACGAGCTGAGCCAGTGATTCGGCGGCGCGCGGTTCGCCATGCACGAGAAACGCTTTCCCGAAATGTCCGTATCGGGTGGACTCCTCAAACCACCACTTCAAGTCGTTGGCGTCTGCATGAGCTGAAAGCCCATCCATCTGCAAGACCTTCGCCTTGAGTGGAAGGTCCTGATTGAAAATCCGAACGAAGGGACGCCGCTCAGCCAGTTGTCGCCCAAGCGTGTGAGGCGCCTGATATCCCAGCAGCAGAATCGTGTTCTCCGGGGAGCTGACCGCGTGTTTCAGGTGATGGACCACGCGACCGTTCTCGCACATCCCGCTGGATGCAATGACAACGAAACTTCCATGCCGCCGGTTCAGTTCAATGCTTTCTCGCTGATTCTTCACATACGTCAGGCCTTCGAACGAAAACGGATCGTCGTCATAGGTCAGAACATCCTTGAGGCCTGAGTCGAGTTCACCTGTGTGATCCCGAAACAGCCTGGTTACTTTGCTTCCGAGTGGGCTGTCGACATAGATCGGAACCGGAGGCAGCTGGCGGGAATTGAAGAGTTCATTCAGGTGGTAAGTGACTTGTTGAGTGCGTCCCAGCGCGAATGCTGGAATGATCACCTTGCCCCCTGACTGGAACGTGTCGTGCAGGATCTGCCGCATGACCTGCTTCAGATCCTCTGGAGTCGCGTGGATCTGGTCTCCATAGGTCGATTCGCAGATCAGCACATCGGCGCCATCTGGGACCGGATCCGGATCGACGAGCAGCGGCATCTTGCGTCGTCCCAGATCGCCTGTGTAAACGATCCGCTTCTGCTCCCCGGCATCGTCTACTTCGAGTTCCACGATGGCAGAGCCCAAGAGGTGCCCGGCAGCTGTAAAACGGATGCGAACTTCATCACGCCTGCCGACGGACTGCCATTCATAGAAGGGGCAGGGCTCGAAGAGTTTCATCACCCGCGTGACGTCTTCGGCGGTGTAAAGCGGTTCAATCGGGGGATGGTCCCCCTTCAGTTTTCGGGAAAGGTAAAGGGCATCTTCTACCTGAATCGTGGCCGAATCCATCAGCATGATCTCAGCCAGCTCTGCCGTTGATTGCGTGCAGAAGATCGGACCGCGGAACCCCAGTTTGAATAAACGAGGCAGGTTTCCGCAGTGATCAAGATGGGCATGGGAGAGGACAACCGCATCCAGTCGTTTCGGATCGCAATGCAGTCGCTCATTCTTTTTTCGCGACTCAGCACGCGGACCCTGAAAGAATCCGCAGTCCAGCAGAATGCGACGTCGAGATGTTTCAATAAGATGCTGACTTCCGGTGACTTCTCCGGCCGCACCCAGGAATGTGATCTTCATGTTAGAAATGTCGCCGATTCCAGCATCAGCGTCGAGTCCGTTCGGGGGACACACCCGGAATCATTCCCCGGGAGCCAGCTGCCACCGCGACTCCAACTTCAATGACAGCCGCAACTTCCCCCGTCTGTTTCGTTAATTCTTATGCCAGTTTAATGGCCTTCGTCGGGATTCTCGTCCACTGGCCATTGACAGAATGGCCTGAAAACGCGACTTTCCCGCTCCCACGTTCACGTGGGAAACATTGTGGTAAACAAACCCTTCGCAACATGTTCGCCAGAGGATCAAAAAATAGCGTTGGCTTGGGTCGCCAAAGAGACATGCTAGGCATGCTCTGACCTCGCCATTCTCGCAGCAGTTCCTGACTGCGCAACACGCGAAGGGTTTGAATTTTCCTGCTGCGGTGATCCTTTGGGTCACCGCAGTTTTTTTATGCACCGTGGATTGCCGGAATTGTCCGTCCAAGGCGTTTGAAGACGCGGGACCTGAGAAGCGGTAGCAGTCCGATATTTCCAATTCCGGCTTTTCCGACAACTTCCGACGGGAAGGAATTGACAGGCAGAATTTGCCGCGCAGAATGAAGATTCAGACCCATCAGTATTCACTGTTGGGGGTCTCGATCCCTTGGATTCTTCCTAGAAACCGGAGCCAGAGAGCTTCAGAAATTCCATGCTCTCAGATCCTGTATACTGATTTGTGCTTCGGCAGTTATCCTTCCTGCGAGCCCACAATCATGCGTCCAGATCAAATTCTCGAAGGGCATGAAATGGAGTCGATCATGAGCGAATGGAATCCCAATCTCACGATGCTGCCAGAGCAGGAGTTGCTGCTCCTCCAACTGGAAAAGCAAATCGCTGAGAGAACTGATGGCCGAATCCGTGATCTTCGAGTTGAGGCCCACGGCGATGGAATTGTCCTGAGCGGTCGCACGACGACCTATTATATGAAGCAGCTTGCTTCGCAGATTGCGATGGATGCCCAGAGTTCGGTAGCCCTCCAGAATTCGATCGAAGTCATCTGATCCTGAGTGACCGCTCTCTGCTTCCTGCGGATCGAGCATCCTCCGGTCTTCTCCCAGCCCCGCTCCAGTTCCGTCCGTGGCCAACCGCGTTTCCGGAAGAGGCGTCCGCGTCTCATTATCGGAGTGTGAAGGCTCAGATTGCCTTCCGGGTTCACCGGGGGGCGGCGTGATTTCTTTGATATTACAAGCACGATGACTTCGTCGCCGGAATCACACTTCCCAGAAGGGACTTATCCCAAGAAAGCTGTGGAGGTCTTTCCTCGGTTGAGTACAGGATCGTCTGGTGACTGGCAAACCATTCCTCTGATCTGATATCTGTCTCTGAAGAATGTGTCGCCAGGCATCTCTTGCAAGGGTGACGTCATTCGCCTTCTCTTCGATGCCAGCACTCCCACCGTCTGCGGACACTCGCCCTATGCCGTTGATTCATGCTCATCTGCTTCCGACCCTGCTGGAAGAGACCCCGCTGACCGACGCAACCTGTGTTGTCATCGATATTCTTCGAGCGTCAACGACGATGGTCCATGCTCTCGCCAATGGTGCAGAGACCGTTATCCCGTGCCTGACAGTGGAAGATGCTCAGACTGTCGCGGCCCAACTTCCCGCTGGGAGCTGCCTGCTGGGGGGCGAACGTCACGGACAGTTGATTCCCGGGTTTGACCTCGACAATTCGCCGTTCGGCTATTCACCCGAGGTTGTTTCCGGCAAGACTGTGATTTTTACCACGACCAATGGAACCCGCGCCTTGTGGGAATGCCGAAGTGCGAAGGAGATCGTGATTGGGGCCTTCGCGAACTTCACGTCAGTCATTCATCATCTGCAACGGGCCGGGAACCCTGTCCATCTGATTTGTGCCGGAACGAACGGGAAGATGACGGCAGAAGACATTCTGTTCGCTGGGGCCGTCGCACATCACCTGCTGAACATCCCTTCATCCGCTCCGGACTCTCACTGGGAACTGGGGAATTTGCAGGCAGAGTTGGTGCGGGATTACTTCGCCGCCAACAGTGCGACACCGGAAGCTTTCCAGCAGGCCTTCTACCGCAGTCAGGGAGCCCGAAATCTGCGTGCTCTCGGAATGGATCGTGATGTTGTCCGGTCGATGGAGTATGACCTTTTCGATCTCGTTCCGGTCTGGGATGGCGTTCAACAACGGCTGACCGCTTCGCGCCCAAAGTGATTCTGATCCCGGGTGGATTCCCTTCTTTCAACTGAGTGCGAGACTGGTCATGCATATCGCCATCATTACAGCCGGGGGGGCCGGGATGTTTTGCGGCTCCTGCATGCATGACAACACCTGGGCGCGATCGCTGATGAACGCCGGGGCCGAAGTTTCACTGATCCCGACATATACGCCGTTAAGACTCGACGAAAAGAGTGCCAGTCTCGACAAGGTTTTTCTGGGTGGCCTGAACGTCTACTTCAATGGCAAGTTTCCGTGGTGGCAGTCGGTGCCGCGCGCATTCACTCGCTGGCTAGATCGTCCCGGTTTGATTCGCTGGGCGACCTCGTTTTCGGTCAGTAACAATGCTGCAGAACTGGGTGACCTGACGCTCTCGATGTTGACTGGAGATCAGGGTCCGCATCGCGAGGCCATCTGCGAACTCGCCGGGTTTCTGAAGCAGCTTCGTCCCGACGTGATTGTATTCAGCAACGTGTTGCTCGCCGGGGCCGTCACCGAAATCAAGCGGCAGTGTGATGTGACGGTTATTGCTGTCTTGCAGGGAGACGATGTCTTTCTCGACGGTCTTCCGGACAGTCACCGCTCCCGGGCGATCGAACTGGTTTCAGAGAAAGCTCAGCAGTTCGATGGTTTCCTGACACATTCGCGGTTCTATCGGGACTACATGTCCCGATACCTGTCTCTTCCGATCGAGAAGGTGGAGACCATCCCATTGGGGATCAATCTCGACGAACATCCTGGCCGTCCGTCCGCAGGTGAGCCGGGTCGCTATATCATTGGCTATTTCGCACGGATGGCCCGAGAGAAGGGGCTGCACCTGCTGGCCGAGGCGTTCCCCTTTGTTAAGGAAAAAGTCCCGGGTGCCATCTTAAGGATCGGCGGTTATCAAGGGAAAGAGTCGCACGCTTATCTGGAGCAGGTCACGCGTTCACTGAGCCAGCGCGGGCTGAGTTTCGAAAACATTGGCAGTCCTGACACTTTCGAAGAGAAGATTGAGTTCTTCACAGGGCTGGACGTCTTTTCGGTGCCAACTGAGTTTCTGGAACCGAAAGGAATGCCTGTCCTTGAAGCCATGGCCAATGGTGTGCCGGTGGTTCAACCGGCGCATGGTGCTTTTCCGGAAATGCTCGAAGCCACTCAGGGAGGTCTTCTCGTCTCTCCTCGGGATCCCGTGGCACTGGCACAAGGGCTAATTGAACT
Organism: Planctomycetota bacterium; assembly: GCA_023417655.1. GTDB lineage: Bacteria > Planctomycetota > Planctomycetia > Planctomycetales > Planctomycetaceae > Planctomicrobium. The sequence goes on from JAEZFD010000014.1 coordinate 126,682, forward strand.
GAGTGACCCCGCCGTCCGCGCGCGATACGCTCAACTCGCGTGGGAGGGGGTCCGCCGGGAATACAATCCCGAGCTCATGGCCCAGCGGACGTTCGATTATCTCCATACCTGGTTCGGGATCCAGAAATAGACCACCCCCCAAAAAAAGAAGACCGAACGAACACCTGCATTCCGCAGGATTCGTTCGGCCGATTGATGACACCGTGACGGAACACCTACATCGAAGCGGCTGTCCCGTCACTTCAGTTTAGTCGAAGAAGAACCGTTCTGCGGCCTTCACTGTCTTCGGATCTTTTTCCCGAAGCACCGCAAGATTGGCTTTCGCCTTGGTCACGTGCTCCGGAACCGGTTCCGCCGAAGCATTCGGGTCTTTCTCAGCGATCAGCATGAATCTCACGATCGCTCGCTTCACCGAGGGGACCTGATAACTTTCGTTGTCGTACAGTTCCATCAACTGGTCCATGATGCTCCAGTCGTTCCACCGCGCGAGGTCGACGATCACAAGATCGGCGAGGTTCGGCCGCTTCAGCAGTGACCGCATGGCGGCCCGCAGTTCGTCCTGTGGAATCTTCCCTTTGGAATACTGCCACATGAAACGCAGAGCCTGCATTGCAGCGAAGGTTTCGCTGAATGGAGTGTCGAGATTCGCGAGCTTGGTTTCTTCGATCACTTTCAACCCGGCAGGACCGGCCAGCAGCAGATAACCGCCCATCACCCCGTCGATTCCAAGCCGGAACGAATCGGTCTTCTCGACGACTTTCTTCTGCAGAAACTCCACATCTTCCGGTTTGCCGCACAGTCCCAGCATCAGTCCGTACAGACCGATACGTGTCGGTGACACATCTGGATCGGACAGCCATTCCCGCAGTTTCTCGCGAGGCATCTGTCCTGAAAGCAGCACGATGTCGTCGTACGGAGCATTTGCAAACTCAGCATAGGCATCGTTCGCAATGAACTCGTCCGGATTCTGCAGATACTTCATGTAGTAGGCGAGACGCTCGACAATCGGACTCTCTTTGCTCGGAGCCCGACTGACATACTGGAAGCTCGCTTCGGTCACTTCCAGCGGGCTGCTCCACTCTACCAGTCCCTGATTCACTGAACCGAAAAGCAGAAAGAGCTCGCCGGACTTGGCGACCCGATAGCGTTCGAGGGTGAGCGGGTCACCTTTTTTAAGTGACTTGGATTCATCACGGACGATTTCGACGATCTCATAGGTTGTGCTTCCGACGAAGCCTGCTTCCTTATCGGCTTCTTTCCCTGAGGACCACTGAACAAGAACAGCGGCCTGTGAGCCCGCCAGCTGCTCGCTCAGCGTCAGCGAAGGAGCGCTGCAGAAAGGACACGACCATGCTGGCGATGCACCAAAGAGAACGAAGAAGGCGAGGACCAGCCAGGTCAGGGCTATGACGATCAACGCCTGTCGTCGAGGATGCTCCTGAGCTGCGGCCTGAAGCGTTCTCGACTGGGGAGCACGCAAGCGGGTCGGAGAGTGTGAAATCATCGCGCGTCTCTTTGTCAGTTGTCGATCAGTCAGTTGTCGATCACAACACCATCCTGGATCACATAGAGCCAGGACTGTTGTTCATCCGTCACATCGATCTCGGGTTCAATCAGCAGAGTGCCGACCACATCGAAGGGACGGTTTTGAATATAACGTGTCGTCACTCCCTCGCGCAGTGTGACGGCCACCTTATCATAGACTTTCGGAGCCCGTCCAAAGCAGCAGATTCCATTATCGCGCACAAACATGAACCTTGAGATCCCTTCCTGGCGAGTGGGGGGATACATCCAGCCCCGCAGCATGATTTTTTTTCCATGCAACTGCTTCAGCCAGTCCGGGAAGTGATCTGCCGCGTCCTCAGGCACCGGCTCCATATTCAGGATTTTCAGCAGGTCGATGTCGTCGAAAGTGACCCGCAGTGCCTTCTCGGGACCCTCTGCGGTGAAATCCTTGTGTGGAACCAGCAGCTTGATCGGCAACGGTCCGTCAGGCCGCGGAAGCGGATTCCCGTCTGGACCAATGGCCGGCATCGAGACACTGGCGGGAGTACCGGCCTCAGCAGGACTTTTCGTCCCTGAAGCCTCGGCCATTCCCTTCGGACCAGCTTGGCGATCCAGACTCGTCCCCTGCTTGTCTTCTTTCTCTGCGGACGATTTCTCGGCCGCCGGGGCGGAAGGAGAAGTTGAAGGGGAGGCGGTTTCCTGCGGAGTTGCGCTCACTCCAGACTTCCCGTTCATGGCAGCGGTGTCGGCTTTCACAGGATCCAGAGTCGGGGGCGACTTCAATTCCTGCTCGGCAGCAGATGAAGCGGCAGACGCTGGGGATGGGTCCGCAGGCTTCGTCTCAACGTTCTCCGAGCTTGGCGCAGCTTGAGAGTCAGTGATCGAGGATTCCTGAACCGGCCGATACTCATCAAGCGAATCTTGCTGACACCCGGCGGAGAGGAAGGAAACCGCGATGAGGCAAACGAGAAATCTCAGCTGCGGCATGTTGGTCTCATTCGGCCTTGTAAGGAGATTCTTAAGCTCATGCGGAGTTGTTGATCGCCAGCACAGTATCGCGAGAGCAATTGACAGAGGCATTATCTGCCACGCCATGCGGCCTGTAACCTTTCAGCTGCCGAGTACCGCTCACTGCGCGGATGCCTAATAGAGCAAACTGCTCTAAAAATCACTGACTCGACTGCTGAAGTGGTCCCCTTCGACGATGTAGATCGGTTCCAGCTCATCTTCGCCTTTGAATTTCGGATTCAGGCGGAACGTTCCGGAGATGGCGACTTTCCCTGCGCGGTAATCGATCGTCTTCCCGTCCTGCATGACGACTCCGAGCCGATCCCATAATTTTGGTTTGCCGCCGAAGCAGCAGTCCTGATTATCTCTCACTAGCAGGAATGCACCAATGTTGTGCAGGTTGCCTGTCTGATAAATGTAACCCTTCAGAAAGACTTTCTTGCCTTCAAGTTCCGCCACTTCAGGATGGGGTTTCATAACACCATCTTCGGTGATGATCTCCTTGCTGGAAATGTCCTTTGAAAAGCTGATGCGCTGATATCCCTCAGGGACTTCAGTGCGATAGGTGTAAACCTGCAACCCGACGCCCGAGAGGAAGAAGGTGGACCCCAGAACCATCCCGGCGATTGCGACACCATCCCCGCTGTATCCGTCTCTGAAGCGACGAATCGTCCAGTACCCCAGGCCACTCATCAGAACGGCCAGCAGGCAGAGAGGCAATACCATCCAGATGAACACGGCAGCGAAAGAGAGAATCGCCAGCACCAGTCCGACAACAGCGAGAACCGGAATCGGACGGTAACTGAATTCCTCGAGTTCGTCCGCAGCATGACCCCGTCTGAATCCTGCGGATGTCATTGGTGATCCCACGCTGTCAGAGGCGGGAGCGGCGGCTTCTCGCTGATCTTGAATCCGGTCGTTCTCGGATGAGGCTGAGGGAGAAGGCACTGTTTGAACAGCCATAGTTTCAGGTGCTCCTGGTCAATCACCAGTGCGGACGGTCAATATAAAAGTGGCCGGATAAAAAGGACCGACAACTTGGAAAGATGATGAGTTGGAATGAATCAACAAATCGAACCCGCAACGCGAGGGAAAAAACGCGCACGCGCCACTCGATTGCAGGTTCGAAAATTATACAGGAGTTTTTGCTGATAAAACCCTGACGAAATCCGGAATTCATCGGATTTGTCGAGATCAAGGTGGATTCGCTGGAGAACTCCGTCTGACAGTCACCAAAGCCGGCCGCCGTCAACATTCAGGGAACGGCGGTCAGCAGGTGAGTCTCGTTCTAGCGGAAGTGGTTACCATTTCACGGGTTTCGGATTAATAGAGTCGAATCCCATCTGGTGCCAGTAGGGGTATGCCGGGGGGCGATGACTGGCTGCGTCCAGCTTCTGCATCTGCTCTGGTGTGAGTGACCAGTCCACGGCCCCCAGGTTCTGTCGGAGCTGTTCTTCGTCTCGGGCGCCGATGACAATATTGACGACAGTTGGACGTTGGAGCAGCCAGTTCAGTGCAACTTGTGGAACGGTCTTACCGGTTTCAGCGGCGACTTCATCGAGAACATCGACGACCTGATAGAGAAATTCATCCGGTACCTGCGGGCCTGCGTCTCCTCCCCCGGACTTGATCCGTCCCTCAGGAAGTGGCTGACCTCGGCGGATCTTCCCTGTGAGGCGTCCCCAGCCGAGAGGGCTCCACACCATCAGGCCCAACCCTTGATCGAGTGCCAGCGGCATGAGTTCCCATTCATAATCGCGTCCGACCAGGGAGTAATAGCCCTGATAGACGACAAATCGGGCGAGCCCATACTTCTCGCTTGTCGCCAGTGCCTTCATGACGTGCCAGCCAGAGTAGTTCGAACAACCGATGTACCGAACTTTCCCTGAAGTTACGAGGCTATCGAGAGTCTTCAGGGTCTCTTCCACTGGGGTGAGCGCATCAAACCCGTGCATGAAGTAAACGTCGATATAATCAGTACCGAGTCGTTTCAGGCTCTCTTCGCAGGATTTCAACAGATGATGTCGAGACGATCCCCGATCATTGGGGCCGTCTCCCATCGGAAAAGTGGCTTTGGTCGAGATGATCGCTTTGTCCCGACGCCCCTTCAGCGCGGCTCCGAGAACCCGTTCCGACTCACCTTCAGAATAAACATTGGCGCTGTCAAAGAAGTTGACCCCATGTTCCAGGCAAATGTCGACCAGCCGAGTGGCTTCTGCTTCGCCTGTACTGCCCCACTTCTTAAAGAACTCAGTCGTCCCTCCGAACGTCCCGGTTCCGAAACTCAACACAGGGACATGGAGGCCCGATTTCCCGAATTGACGAAATTCCACCGTGAGACTCCTGCTGGAAGAAATTCAAAATAGGGACTGAGCTTGCGCGACCAAAAAATCTCTTAAAGCGCCGTCAGCGGTTTCATCACGCAATGCCCTCGACAGATCTGCTGAAGGTCACATTGCCAGTGAGTCAAGGTGACCAGTGACCCAAGCGGGTAGCAAAACAGCGGGTAGCAAAACGTAGACGCAACGTCGCAGACCGTAGCGTTAATGACAAAGCCCGGCCCCACTTCTTCCTTTCATCCTGATCGCCCGGCTGAAATGTTCAAGCACTCGTACCTGGAAATCGCTGAATTCGATTCGACTCTTTGGGCTGATCCAGTTGCAGGACGGGAAAGCTCCGGAGGAGCTTCGAGAATTCGGAAATTCGCAGAGATCGAATTGGGCGTGTGGACTCCATTCCCAATGGAAATCTGGTATCACATGTGCTGCTGATGATACGTCATGGCGAAGCGTGTTTGCGAGTGACCTCTGCGACAGGAATGTCGTCGCTGGTCTTCCAATGGCTTCCATCACAAATGCAGGAGATTCATCGCAATGCCCACGACCGGGAGCATTCTGATTCGATCACTCATGACCTGCATTCTGCTCGGACTCGCGAACCTCTCGGCCACGGCCGCAGAACGCCTTCCCTGGCCAGATAAGCAGGGACCGAACTTCGACAGCAATGTCACAGCGGAAGACGCACACGATCTTCCTGTCAGCTGGGACGAAGAGACTTCGAAGAATATCGCCCTGAAGATTCCGATTCAGGGAGCCGGACTTTCAACACCGGTGATCGGTCAGTCCCGAGTCTGGCTGACCTCTGCAACAGAAGACGGCAGGGAACAATTCGTCTATTGCATTCACGAGCAGACGGGCGAGATTCTGCATCGTAAGCTGATTTTCCGAAATGAGGATCCGGAGCCGCTGGGGAATAAGGTGAATACCTATGCCTCTCCTTCATGCGTTCTCGAACCTGACGCAGTCTATGTGCACTTTGGAACCTATGGCACGGCTCGACTGAATCCAGAGACCGCCGATATCGTCTGGCAGCGCAGAGATATCCAATGCCGACATTTTCGAGGTCCTGGCTCCTCACCGGTGATCTCCGGCGACCTGATTTTCCTCACGTTTGATGGCATTGACCAGCAGTTCGTCATGGCCTTGAACAAACAGACAGGAGAAACCGTCTGGAGAACCGATCGATCCACCGACTATCAGGACTTGGATGAAAACGGTCAGCCCCGCGCCAACGGCGATTATCGCAAGGCCTTCAGTACGCCGGCACTCGCCACGATCGGCGGCCGGGTGCAACTGATTTCGGCAGGCTCAAAAGCGGCGTTTGCCTATGACGCGTTGACAGGAAAAGAAATCTGGACGCTGCCGTATGACACGATGAACGCCGCCTGCCGCCCGATCGTGTTCCAGAACAAAGTCATCATCAATACCGGTTCAGGCCGTGCGAAGCTGTACTGCGTCCGACTCGACGAAACGACTCGAGGCGACGTTCTCAAATCTCATGTTCTCTGGGAGAGAACCAAAGGGAATTCCGAGTTGTCTGCCCCGATCCTCGTTGACGGACGCCTTTACATGATCGCCGGAAACGGGGTCACGAGTTGCGTCGATGCGATGACAGGAGAAGAACTCGGCAAGGTTCGAATCAAAGGAACCTTCGTCGCCAGTCCGATTGCCGCCAACGGTCTGATCTATTTCAGCAATGAAGAAGGCGTGACGACCGTCGTGAAGGCCAATTCCGAACTGGAAGAAGTCGCCAGCAACAAAATCGACGACGGCATTCGGGCATCATTCGGAGTGGCCAACGGTTCCATCTGGATCCGTGCGTATCATCACCTTTACAAGATCACGGCGCAGTAACCCTGCCTGCAGCGAGCGTCTCAGAACAGGCGTTTCTGTCCCGGGACAAAATCAGGGCCCGGATCAATGCCGAGGTGGCGATAACCATTTCGGGTAATGACTCGCCCGCGTGGAGTCCGTTGAACTAAACCCGTGCGTAACAGGAATGGTTCGATGTCATCTTCCAGCGTATCCGGGGGAATCGACATGCTGTGGGCAATTGCATTGAGCCCGGCCGGTCCGCCGTTGAAGATGTCAACCACGGTCTGCAGATAACGTCGATCCTGCTTTTCGAGTCCCAGAGAATCAATTTCCAGAATCTTCAATGCGTGGTCGGCTATTTCCGTCGTGATCTCGCCATCGGGGTGTCTCAGCGTCGCGAAATCCCGCGTCCGTCGTAGAATGTTGTTTGCCTTTCGCGGAGTTCCCTGACTGCGCCCGGCGATCTCCTTGGCGGCACTGGCACTGATATTCGTCCGCAGTTTGCGCGCGTTTCGTGTGACGATCTCGATGAGATCCTCGGCTTCATAGAAGTCGAGATGCTCGCGATACACAAAGCGGTCCCGCATCGGAGCGGTCAGCATCCCGGCACGAGTTGTTGCCCCGATCACGGTAAACTTCTTCAGCGGCATGTTGATCGTACGGGCGTTCAGTCCTTCCCCTAAGGCGATATCGACTCGAAAATCTTCCATCGCCGGATACAGAAACTCTTCGACGGCGGGGCGGAGTCGGTGGATCTCATCGATGAACAGCACGGAACCCTCCGTTGCGTTCGTCAGGTATGGCAGGAGATCTTTCGGGGCATCCAGCACCGGGCCGGCAGCAATCTGCAGATCGACTCCGAGTTCTTTGGGAATCACTGTCGCGAGAGTCGTCTTTCCGATCCCCGGCGGTCCGTCGAGCAGCAGGTGCCCCAGGACGTCTCCCCGTTTTCGGGTCGCATCGAGAACGATCTTCAGCCGCTCGACCACCTGCCGTTGACCAATAACATCCTGCAGTTGTTGCGGACGTAGTTCTTCGTCCAGCTCCCTCGTCTGCAGATCTGGCACAGAATGGGAATTGTGATGAGGCACCTCCGGCTGCACCCGCGAGCCTTCATCAAAGTCGTCCCGAAATACCCGTTCCCGTGCCATCCTTATCCTCCCTGGTCAGCCGACATCCGTCACCCGGAGCCGTTCCTCACACGGTAACGAAATGCTGTTCGTCCGTCCACATTTGCGGCGGTGTGAAAGCTTGGACCGGCAGGCATTCCTTTGTCTTGTGGATACTCTCGGAAGGTGGAAACGGATCGAAGTTCACGCATTTTTTCCACCTGAATCCGCAACTTCTGCCGTTCAAAGAGGGCCCGTCGGCGGATCGCTTCAAAAACTTGAACTCGACTTGTCCACATTTTTGGGTGCCGGTAGTTTCCGACCCGCCTTCCCGGGGATCTGTTGAGCATTTCCAGTTTTGCAGTCCCGGTTCGGTGAACAACATTGCCGTCGATTACTCCCCTGAACGGGACGCTGTCATGCCTGCCTGGCTGAACTCCGCAGAATCCATTCTGAACCACGGTCCCCGACAATTCCCGTTGCGGTGGCGTCGCTATCGCCTGGGGCTGTTGACTGGAGGTCTCTTGTGGAGCCTGCTCGTCGCCTCCCTCTGCGGTTGCGGTCAGACCCGAGGCTGGGTGATGAATCAGTCCGGCCGGATGTACTACAAGCAAGGGAACTACGTCGCAGCTAAGAGCGAGTTCGAACGGGCCCTGATGGATAACCCGTACCGTGCCAGCTACGCCTATAACCTCGCGAAATCGATGGAGGCGCAGGGAGACACCGGCGGTGCAGAAACCATGTACCAACATGCTCTGACACTCAATCCGTCACATCGTCCGTCGTACCACGGTCTCTCATCCATGCTGAACGAACAGGGACGCACCGATGATGCCCGACGTCTGCTGGCCGCATGGTCGAACACGCAGCCTTACTCAGCAGCGGCCAACGTCGAGGCGGCCGCCATCGAGAAAAGCGCCGGCAACTACGGGGTTGCCGAACAGCAACTGAACGTCGCCATGGATAAGCGACCTGCCTATCTCAAGGCGCGTCGTGATATGAAGGATCTGCAGCGGGACATGGGCCGTCCAGACCTTGCCCGGAATCTGATTTACTACCGACAGTTGAAGGACAATGCGTTCTATCAGGACAGCCAGATGACCGGCGCAAGCGGCTCTCCTGGACAGCACATGGCGAGTTACTTCCCGCAGGCTGATCCAAAGAATTATCCAGGCGGAGTCATTCAGGCGGCTTACAGTGCTCCGGCTCCGGCCGGTGGAATGCCGATGGGGGTTCCAATGGGCGGTCCAATGGGCGCTCCAATGGAGATGAGCCCGATGCAGATGTCTCCTTCCGGTTCGATGGAAATCACCCCGACACCAGCACCAATGGGACAGGGAGTTCCACAGCAGATGCAGTCGCAGCCAATGATGGCTCCACAACCAATGATGGCTCCACAACCGATGATGCAGCCACAACCGATGATGGCGCCTCAAGGAGCGATGAACTCGGTCCCGATGTCAGGCATGATTCATGGTTCGGCAATGCCTCAGCCGATGGGAACCCAGATGACCCCAATGCAGGGAATGCCTATGCAGCACATGCACGGGCAGCCCGCGTTGATGCAACCGACACCGGCACATGCATTGCCTTTACAGCCAGCTCCTCAGCAGCAGTCTGTTGTACCTCCGATGCAGCCGCAGATGATTCCGATGCAGGGGATGCCGATGCAGCAAATGCCGCCCCAGCAGATGATGAATGGTGCGAATCCCGGAATGGTTCCGTCACCCTATTCAGCTCCAAGCCCGATGGTTCCACAAGGAGCCACCGGACCAGTCCCGCACCCCGTCGAACTCGGTGCTCCTGTTCCGGTGACACAGTATCCCCAGTCGAGTTATGCACAACCCATGGGGATGCCCACCATGATGTCCGGGACACCTTCAGTTCCCGCCTTCTAATCGAGACTGGTCTTCGGCCTGAAATCAGCCCCGTTCTGTCTCGCAAGTCCATGCGTGATAGAACGGGGTTTTCGCGTTTACGCATCCAGTGATCTCGCAGGCAGCCTCATTCTCAGTGACTCGGTCGTCGAGGCGAACCACTCAATCGCTTCCGGCCTCTCACGGTGGCGGAATGTTCCCGACCAGTTCACAATGTCTGAACCAATGCCGTTTGGCATCTGCCGTGAACGCCTCTAACGGTCCCCCCTCCGTCCGCTCTGGAAAGGCCCGCCCGTGAGTCACATTGCCCGTTGCTTTCTGTCGCTCTGCTCGCTGACAGTATTGAGCACTCCGCTGTTGTTTGCTGAGACTCCGCCAGTCATTGAGAAAGAGATCAATGTTCCTCATCAGGTGACTCCCAGCTTTGCCCAACTGGTCCAGAACGTGAAACCGGCCCTTGAGTGGAACGCCAAGTCCGCAGAGGAGCATCAGGAATGGCAGAAGAATGCCCGGAGTGTTTTGCAGGGGCTGTTAGGACGCATGCCTGAGCGAGTGCCGCTTGACGTCAAATGGGCCGAGGAAAAGTCATTCGAAAAGTTTACCCGGTACAAAATCTATGTGCAGACAGAGGCCGAATACTGGGCTCCTGTTTATTACTTCGTTCCACATGAACTGAAGACTCCGGCGCCAGCGATCATCTGCCTGCATGGTCACAGCGGCATCTACCCGTATATTCGCGAAGGGGAGACAGAAGCCGATCGGAAGAAGGGGAGCGAGCATGAACTGGATTATGCTCCCTATCTGGCAGAGCACGGATACGTCACCGCTGCGATCGTCGTGCGAGGCTGGAATGAAACGGCTGGATTTCAGGATGGCGGAGTCAAACTGCCTCGCAGCTGTACTCAGATGACGATGAACTCATTCCTTATTGGAATGACACCACAGGGGCTGCGTTGCTGGGATGCAAGTCGTGTAATTGACTTCCTGCAGTCGCGAAAAGAAGTCGATGCTTCCAAGATTGGAGTGGCAGGTCTGTCAGGCGGTGGAACCCTCGCCCTGTACATGCCACTGCTGGATGACCGCGTCAAACTGACGATGATTGGCGGAGCCTTTTCCAGTTACAAAGCTTCGATCTATTCCATCCGGCATTGTGTCTGCAATTGCCTGCCCGGAATCATGGAACAGGCTGACATGTCTGATGTCGTCGCCGCTTATGCGCCTGTCCCGGTTCTGCTGATCAATGGGATCGATGACCCGATCTTCCCCATCGCGGAAGCACGGGAAGGCTACGAGAAACTTCAGCAGGTGTACCGTGTCGCCGGGTACCCTGACGGCATTGACGCCGACTTCTTCGAGGGAGGCCATCAATGGTCGCACCGCAAGACGGTCCCTTTCCTGAAGAAGCATTTTGGGACCGCTGGCGGCACTGCGGAGAAGTAAGTCCTCATCGCGAAGCACGACCGCTACGTCCCGGTACGGAATTCACAGGTAAAGCACTCTCACTCAGAAAGCAGCATTGAACCCGGTGAGCTCACATCCCCCAACCCATCGTATCCGTCTCCAAGGTCCTTGGATTGTGTCAGGACCAGGTGAAGAGTCCTCGCGGGAAGTGCGTCTCCCCGCGACATGGCAGGGCCTCTTTGGGGAGGCGACAGGGGTCGCCCGCTTTGAAAGGAAGTTCAACCAGCCGACCGGTCTGACAGCGGAAGACCGTCTCTGGATTCTTCTGCCAGATCATTGCGGAAAGGTACGCTCGTTCAAGCTGAACGGGGTTACCATCTCACCGGACGATGCGGAAGCGTTCTCCTTCGAGATCACGTCCGTTCTGGCGCTTCACAATCTGCTCTCTGTCGAGTTGGAACAGGATTCACTTACTGAGCGGTCTGCAGGACTTTGGTCGCCGGTTGTTCTGGAGATCCGTTCTCCAGTTCAGCCGGAATGACATTTCTCTTCGGCAGTCGTCGGACCGGCGTCGTCCATGGTCGTGAGGGGAGGACTTTCGGCGCAGGCAGAGTTCGCAACTCCTGCTGAATCGCTTGCGTCAGCGAAGTGCTGTCCCGTGCGTCGAGTCCGATTTCCCAGATCATGACTCCGCCGAGTTGCCGATTCATCGCCAGGCGGGTTTTGTAACGAATGGTCTCCGGGCCATTGAAGAAAATGTTGTCTGCGACATCATCCGCCGTATCTGGCTGATAGCGTCGCTGCAGTTCGAAGTAACTGAGCACGCGACTGCGATCGTCGATATCCCGACCATAAAACGGCAGACCAAGAACCAACTTTCTTGACGGAACTTCAAGATCAAGGAAGGTCTGAACATCTTTTTCAGCGTGCTCGCGGGTTGAGTGTCGCTGCCCATAGTCGTAACACATCAGTTGAATCCAGTCGGCCGCCTCGAACCCTCGCTTCGGGACGGATTTCCAAGGGGCGATCGTCAGCGAAAGCTCGAGAGATTCTGGTTTGAAAGCCGTCTGCAGTTCTTCCAGTAATGTGGCATAGCCCTCGAGTTCTGCTTCGGTCTTTGGGTATTCCCAGTCGAGGTCGAGACCATCGAGATTCAACGATTTCAGCTGTTCGACGATATTCTTTACGAGAGCTTGTCGTGTGGTGGCGGTCTGAACAACTGTTGAGAAATGACTGGAGCGTCCCCAGCCGCCGAGACACAAAAAGACCCTCAATCCTTGCTGCTGAAGTGGCGCCAACTGCTCCCAGGGAGCCTGTTTGACACGACCGAGTTCAATCGTCCCATCGGCGTTCGGTTCTGCTGCGAACAGGATGAGATCGGTCAACCCGGTTGCATGCTCAGGGGTGAACTTCCGAAATCGGTATTCCGGAAGATAGCCGATGACGCGGAACGGTCGTACCTCTGCTTCCGCCGTCACGACTTCCGCCTGCATATGCGAAACGACTCCGCAGACCAGAAGACCGACCAGGCCGATCAGAAGTGTTGAGGAAACGGTTCGCATGAGGGGGAGGCGCGGCGGTTGGCGGTGCGGAGTGCAAATCACAGGAACGTCACTCTGACCCCAGACCAAGAGAATGGCGAGAGACGAGCGAACTGGTCCTGGCAGTTCCTGTTGCAGCATACGCGGAGTAGCGGAATCAGACCAGAACCGTCCAACTTTACATCACAGACTCGAGAATGCCGGAGTTTCTGTCATCGCCCCGCGATTTCTGGCGGGCGCACCGGCGACGGAGACCGCAAATGCTGATCGTTGAAACGAGCGCATAAAAAAAGCCTGACATCGTGAAGACGTCAGGCTGATTTGCATTAAGCGAGGCGGACGGGACTTGAACCCGCAACCCCCGGATCGACAGTCCGGTACTCTAACCAATTGAGCTACCGCCCCGTGGCCAAATGCGACGTGCGAAGTTTATGGACCGAGCATGTGCTCGTCAACCAGACGGATGCAGAATCGTAAGGTTCGCTGACGACGAGGAGCAGCTGACCAAATTTTCGCGCAAAGTCATACGACTCCACGAAATCCGTAAACCCACATTTTCCGAAAGGTCAGATCTGTGCAGAAATCTGTTCGGGAGCGAGTAATTTTTTTGAGCCGCCTCTCACCTTCACGTCAAAGCTCACGCCTAAAATCAGCGCGGGATCGGTTCCTGTAGAGCCCGTTCAAGCCGGCTCGACCGATCAGAGTCGTCGGGAGGAGGAGGACTTTCTGTCCGGGCGGTTTGCTCTCCCTCGTGCCAGTGCAGTGCGTTCCCGCTGATGGAGGATCAAGTTCCGCGTGGCGAGAACCGGCAGATCGCTAAGTGAAATGGCCTGACAAGAGCGAGCAACAAGCATGAGGCCGTTCACAATCGGCCGACTCCAAATCTGTTGGCGGAGCGACTGGAGAAGGGGGCTGTTTATTCCGGAGCCATCAGGGAGAGAGCTTCAGTTTCTGAAACACTCTCTCCCCAGCGGGGGGCGGGCTGATGAAAGAAGACAGACTGCTAGTAAGCGCCTTCACGCCCGAGGACGGTGCGGATCGTGCGGCCGAGGATGAAGATATCCATCCAGAGCGACCAGTTCCGCACATAGTACGCATCATATTTCACACGGTCGTCAAACGAAGTGTGATTGCGTCCTGAAATCTGCCACAGACCGGTAATCCCGGGCCGGACTTTCTGATAGAGACGGAAGGCTTCCCCGTACATCCGACCTTGATATTCGATGAACGGGCGAGGACCGACCAGACTCATGTCTCCGATGAGAACATTCCAGAGTTGGGGCAACTCGTCGAAGCTCGACTTGCGAAGGAAAGTTCCGATCCCAGGTATGACGCGGGGATCATGTTTCAGTTTTTGCGTTTTGTCCCAGGTCTCACGGAGTTCGGGATTCGCCTTGAGATAATTCTCCAGGACTTCATCGCCGTTCGGCACCATGCTGCGGAATTTCCACGCGCGGAATTTCCTCCCACCTTTGCCAATTCGTTCCTGGCTATAAAAGATCGGTCCCGGTGAACTCAAGCGAATCCAGGCCCACGTTCCGACAAACAAAGGGAGCAGGAACGGAAGCATCAGAATGCCTCCGATAATCACTGCTGCCAGATCGAAAGTGCGTTTGCAGAATTGTGATGTCGGGCTCAAAAGCCGTTCACGGACATGAATCCCCAAGAAGCCGCCGACGTCGCGAGTCCGTGTCCAAAGACTGGGAAACGCATCAAATTGTGGGACGACAATGAGATTCGGAATTGCTCCGCAATGGACCAGGATGTCATTGATCTTGGATGAATTCTCATCTGTCGTGGGGATCAAAGCCCAGTTCACCCCATTCTGTCGCGCAATTTTGCTCAGGTCTGAAAGTGGTCCGAGGTATTCCACACTGGCAGAACCAACATTGGAAGCGGAGACAGACGCAGGATTACCGGCCAATACGATCCCAATCGGCTTCAGACCGGAGGACGACTTGCGTTGCAGGGACGCCAGTAACTGATGGGCATGGCGGCAGCTGCCAACGATAATGGCGGGCTGCGTCCACCAGCCGAACTTTGAAAACACGGATCGGGACAGGCATCGGACAACTGGAACAATCAGCACGCAGAATGCGGTCACTGCCGGGATGAACAGCAGGGTCATGATCTCGGGGGAACAGAACGCCAGCGAGGTCGCGAGAAGGATTCCGCCGCCGCCCAATGTCCCGAGAATCATATGTTTCAGTTCAACAATCGGGTTGATCCCGACGCCGGGATAAAGACCCAGCAATGCATAAACGACAACAAAGACCAGCCCGTTCAGAAGAATTTGCGGCTGCTGCAACTGAACCTGGGTGATCTGCTGCCCAAAAATCTGTTGACCTAAAAGGGAAGCGGTCACTGTCGCGAGTGCAATCCCCATGGAAATGCCGACGCAGTCCATCGTGAATAATGGAATGCCTGTCTGGGCATTCTGGCGGAACGAGTTCCATGCAATCGGACGACAATCATCGGTCTGGACCTCCGCTGCCTCCACATGCGCAGTCCGACCCGTCCGCGGGAACGGAAGGCTCAGACGCGATTGCGTTTCATCGGACGCGACGGAGTTTTCCGCCTCGCGCAGAACGGTTTTATGTGGAAATTCGCGGGGGGCGGGTCGTTTTGCGGGGAGAATTGCCATTCGGTATCTCAACATGAATCAATGAATTCGAATCCGCTATCGCATCCTCTGAATCAGATCCAGGCGAGGACAAACCGCTTCTCTGACGTGGACACTGAATCAGGTCCACAATCCATCTTTCATACCGTAAAAATCTCCAGACACGCCAGTTTCGCTATGCTGCCCGATCGCCCACCAATGCACAAGTAGGAAATCAGAACTGTGCGTGTTTTCCGTCTTATTCGACTGAGTGGAGGGGGATCTTTTGCGAATCTCGCAGGCACCGTTCCTTCAACTCCACTTCTCGAACTGGCAGGGAAGTCGAACATCCCATGAGCGTGATTTTGAATCAAGGTGTCCTCCAACCTCTGCAGGAAGAGGATTTCCCCGATTCGCCGCGTTTTTCTTAAGTTAGCGAGCTTTTGACGGGATGGAATCGCTCTTTTTCAGAATTTTTGACAGCAAAATATGCCGATGCGTTAGGGCTATCTTGTTTTGCGTCATGGGGGATTCCCCGGCGACACTGAAGCCCCTTGCCTTGCATCAGGCTGCCCTAATTTCTGTAGGCCTCGCAAGTTCCTTTTTGCCCGGTGCCCATCTCCTGCGTCTGCGCGACGGAATCGTGTCTTTCGTCATAACTACATCGATCCACACCGCCACCCCAAAATACTTATGTTGGGTTGTTTTTGCGGAATTTAAAATCGATCGGCTGAGGAGACTTATCCGAAGATACCGAAGGCGAAGACTGGTATTCCTGCGTGTTTTGGGGAATCTCGTCGTGCATTCCGGCAAGTGACCACTTAGACTTCCGACTGAGAACATGAGTGGCGATGACTATGGAAATCCATTCATTCGCCGTGCCTGGTCCTTTCTGGAGGGGGCACTCGTCATCAGCGTCAACAGACAGAAATCGTCGCGTGAGCATGGGCCAACTCCAAACGACCTTGCTGACAGGCGCCACGGGATTGCTGGGACAGTTCCTGCTGGCTGACCTGTTGCGTTGTCGGCATTCAGTAGCAGTCTTGGCCCGGTCTGGTCGGACCGGCTCTGCCAGACAGCGAATCGAACAGCTTGTTCAGCGTTTTGAGACATCGGCTCAACGCCGTCTCCCGCGCCCAGTCGTCCTTGAAGGCGAATTGACGAGTGCAGGGATTGGTCTGACGGAGTCGTCACGCGACTGGATCAGGAATCACTGCTTCTCAGTCATTCACTCTGCGGCCAACCTCTCTTTCAAGCCGGCGAGCGAGCACCCTGACAACGAACCTTTTCGAACGAATGTCGAAGGGACCCGATCACTCGTTAATCTCTGTCGGGAACTCGGCGTGCGTGAGTTCCATGACATCTCTTCGGCTTATGTCTGCGGGTTGAGAAAAGGTCGAATTCTCGAGTCTGACGGTCAGCAAGGGCAGTCATTCTCCAATGACTATGAGCAGAGCAAGCTCACGGCTGAAGAAATCGTCCATGAGGCGGGATTTGAAAGTGTCACCGTTTATCGGCCTTCCATCGTGGTTGACCCGACGCCGGGATCGCTGCAATTGGGTGATCGTACCATTTATTATGCCTTCAGCGTTTTCCGGCTGATGACGCAGCGGTTCGGGCCGCTCGATCTGGACATCTTGTTCCCTTCGCTGGGACTGACCGGCGAGGAACGAAAGAATATTGTCCCGGCGGCGTGGGTTGCCCGCACGATTGTAGAGATTTTCCGTCGTCCCGAACTTCATGGGCAGACATATCATCTGACAAACCCAGAGGGAACTCGGCTCCGCGAGATGCTGAACTCGTTTCAGGCCGTTCTGCAACCCCGTCGCGCGACTCCTGCGGCCTATCAACTCAGCGATGGATTGGGAGACCTCACCGGCATCATTCATCAGTTCGTTGAGACCTTTACCCCGTATTTTCGGGACGATCCGGAGTTTGATCAGACGCAGCTCAAGCATGCTCTGACGATCGCACAAATTCCGAATTGCCCTCGGACAGAATCGTCCACCTTGCATGCGATGGCGCTGCAGCAGATGACCTCGCGCCCCCCAGCTGCGATTCAGACGACAAATAAGAGTCTTTCCAGCTGGGAACGCTGGCTTCGGCAGCACACGGTCAGCGGCGACTTCGCGGTCTCCGTCGATGAAAAGTCAACGCCCGTCTGCCGGATTACTTTGACCGGACCAGGGGGAGGGGAGTGGACTCTCGCTCAGCCAACTGCCGGGGGAATTCATATTGTGACAGGCGAACCCACGGACGGAGGTATTTCGCTCTACACGTCGACGGAAGTTTGGAATCATCTGTTGTCAGGCGATCATGACATCGCAAAGGATCTTGCGGCAGGGCAGGTGCTGCTGGAATCCGCCGAGCCCGCGCAGGCACTGCGAATTGTTGTCGACCTGATCAATGAATTGCGAAGCCATTCATCCGCATCCCATTCCGTGGGAGTGGCACCGCAGGAGTCGGGAATCTAATGGGATCGACGCGCGATCATTCTCTGTCTACGCCTGAAAAGCCAGCGGTACCGTTTCAACCGCTGGCCGTCGTCGGAATGGACTGCCGTCTGCCTGGAGCCATTGGACTCGCTGGCTATGAACAGTTGCTGTTCGATGGCCGCCAGGGCTTCACGGAGATGCCGGCAAGTCGCTTTGATCGTGCGCTCTATTTTGATTCCAGAAAAGGCCAACCCGGGAAGTCCTACACCGCGCTGGGAGGCTGTGTGGATGAACTTCCCTTATCGAATGCCGTTCGCGAGTTGCTGCCGGATGACCCTGCCCAGTTCGATTCGGTGCATCTGAATTTCGCATCAGTCGCCTATCAGGCGTGGAGGCAGGCGGGGCTCGGAATTCGCGATCCGCAGTGGAAGCGGACTGGCGTCTATGTCGGTCATTCGGGAGCAACGCGGCTCGGTGGCTGCTTGAACTTTGCGACCAGTGTCGATGAAGGACTGGATTTCCTGCAGGACGTTGACGGCTTCAGAAAACTGCCTTCTGAGATTCGGAACCGCATCGTTCAGGAAGTGGCCAGAAAGATCCGATCCTCGCGTCCTCGTCGCGATGCCGGGCGAATTCCGAGATTCAATGCATATACCGCAGCCTCCCTGCCAGCGTTAATGCTGGGACTAGAGGGCCCGCGAATTGTCTGCGATGCTGCTTGTGCGTCTTCGTTGTTTGCGATGCAGCAGGCCGCGATGGCCATTCAGCAGGGGGAAATCGATGCAGCCATCGTTGGCGGTGCCACGACGAATGGCGTCGACAACCTGATTCTGTTCTCACAGTCACAGGCATGCAGCGAATCAGGATCGCGTCCTTTTGATCAGGGAGCGAACGGGTTAATCAGCTCCGAGGGCTATGCGGCACTGGTGGTCATGCCGGTCGCAACTGCGCTGCAGCATCAGCTCCCGATTCTTGGCGTCATTACAGGGCTGGGAACCGCTTCTGACGGCCGGGGCAAGTCCCTCTGGGCTCCGAGAGCCGAAGGTCAGCAACTCGCGATTCGCCGTGCGTACTCGCAGGATCGACCACTCCAGATCGACTACCTTGAGGCTCATGCCACAAGCACCCAACTGGGCGATGCCACTGAGTTACATGCCGTGCAGTCGCTGCTGGAAGGCTCGCGGCCCGATAGTGTTCCTCTGCTGATCGGCAGCGCAAAATCGAATCTCGGCCATACGCTGGAGACTGCTGGCGTCGCCGGGCTCATCAAGATCCTCCTGGCGATCCGGCGCGGCGAGCTTCCCAAGTCAGTCGGCTACGAACGGCCGAATCAGAACTTTGATTGGCAGAACGGTTCCATTCGAGTTGTCGACCGGAATCGGCCCTGGGTCCCTCACGGTCCGGCACGACGTTCCGCAGTCAGTGCTTTCGGGATTGGCGGCCTGAATGCTCACGTCTCCGTGCAGGAACCGACAAAGAATCTGAAGGATCTGGCGGTTCGGCAGAGCCCTCCCGTTCGTGAGCGCATCGCTATCGTCGGTCGCGGCGTCGTATTGCCGGGTGCCCATCAGATCAATGACTTCCGAAAATTGCTGAAAAGCGGTCATTCAGTCATCGGACCGGCACCTGCGGATCGATGGCGGCCGGGGACGGGAATCTCAAGATCTCCTGCGCGACAGCCGTTTACTTCGCCAACGAATCAAGGCGGATATATCCGCGACTACGTCTTTGACGCTCAGCCTTATCGCATTCCACCGAAACAGGTGAAGCAGTCCAACCCCATCCAAATGATGCTGCTGGACGCGGTCTCGCAGGCCATTCAGGAGCGGGATGGCGGAACATGGAAGGTCAATCGAGAACGGACCGGGGTTGTTGTCGGGACGATCTTCGGAGGTGACTTCGGGACCCAACTCCAACTCGGGTTGCGGTTGCCGGAACTGAGTCGCGAACTGGCCATCCGTCTGCGTGAGCAGGGTCTCGATCAGGCTCAAATTGATCAGATTCTGAAGGACTATCGCCAGCAGGTCCTGGCTGCCCGGCCGGCACTGCTCGATGAGACGGGGAGCTTTACCGCCAGCACGTTGGCCTCGCGAATCGCCAAGACATTCGACCTGATGGGCGGGGCCTGTGCCATCGATGTCGACAATGCTTCGGGGCTGGCAGGCGTGCGACTGGCACTCGATCAATTGCGATGCGGTCATTGGGATGTCGCGATCTGCGGGGCGGCGGACCGGTCCATGGATCTCATGAAGTTCGAGCAACTCGACTTGCAGAATCGCCTCGTTCGGTCCGGTCAGGTTGATGAGATCCCTGAGGACGTAAAGCAGATCCTTCCCGGTGAAGGGGTTGTTGTCCTGATGCTGCAACGCCTCAGTGATGCACTCGCCGCCGGAGTCAAGATTCTTGGCATCATCGACGACGTGGAAATGACTTCCGAGCCCATCGAATCACCCGCCCCGGAAGATGCAGCGCTCGTTCGTCAGATCGGATATCTGGCCGGAGCGCAGAGTCTGGTTCGCATTGTGAAACAGACAGTTTGCTGGGAGGAAACGGCTCCTGACCGAAATGAGGACTGTGCAACTCAACAGGATGTCGTTCAAATAACGAGTACGACCGAAGATGAGCTGACTTATCAAGTCCAGTGCTCCTCTCCGGCAAGTGCTCACCGGAACGCGTCACTTTCAGAAGTGAATCGGGCCGCTTCCTCGAAGATGAATGGCGCTCGAAATCGGGCCGAAGCCTCTTCGAAGCCTGTGGTTACTTTGAAAACACTCTCGACCCCTGAATGTGTGTCCCCCGTGATTTCTCAAGTTGAACTGCAACGTAACGGCCACTCCACCGGGCTTGAAACTTCCGCGACCCTGCAACGCATCTTCCGTTTTGAAGAAGCGTCCGCAGCCGCATTGATCAGCCGCCTCGAGCAAGTACTTGCCGCGCACGGGAAGATCGAATCGCCTCTCGCGAGATTCGGGAAAACGCAGGGCCTTCGTCTGGCTGTCCTCGCGGAATCACCGGCTCAGCTCAGCACGCGACTCGCGGCGGTCGTCAAACAGCTGAAGACCGGACGTGACGTCGGCGTCTTCGAATCAGAACGGGCGATCCTCTGGCAGACCCGTAATCATGCCGTTCGAACGGCATGGGTTTTCCCAGGGCAGGGAGCACAGTACTCCGGCGTGCCTGCAGGGATTCTGTCTGACGCGGCGGCTCAGCAGGAGTTGCAGCGCTTCGACAAAGAACTCGTCCGACAGGGACTCGATCCACTGTTCCCACGCCTCGAAGCAGGCGAAATCGAGACTCAGGACATCTGGTGGAATCAGATCTGGGTGCTGGGACTTGGCCTCGCACTGTCCGCGACTTTGAAGCAGCATGCGGACCGACCCGACGTGGTCCTCGGACACAGCTTTGGAGAATACACCGCGTTGGTGAATGCCGGAGTGATCAGCGTTGCCCAGGCAATTCGCATGGTCAAAGCCCGCACGAACTCGGTGACAACCACTGTTCGGGAATCAGGGCAGCTCATCTCTGTTCGAGGCACACCGAGTCTGGTTGACGGCGTTCTCCGTAAAGCTGGCGTGGACTATCAGGTCACACATTACAACGCTCCGGAACAGACAGTCGTCGCAACTCCACTGCACCTGTCCAACGATCTTCGCCGAGTTCTGACAGCAGCGAATCTGGCATCGATGCCCGTGTCGGTTCCCGTTGCTTACCACACGTCGCGCATGGCTCAGGCAGAAGAACTGCTCGACCGCGTCTTCGCGAATGAACGCTTCCTCCCGCCGACCTGCCCGCTGATGTCTGCGACGTCAGCCCGTTACCTGTCCGAACCATCGGATCTGCGACAAAGTCTGGTCAGTCAGATGACCCGGCCGGTGCTGTACGTTCCTGCCATCGAACGCCTGCTGAACGACGATGTCGCGCTGCTGATCGAAGTGGGACCGAACAACGTCCTCTCCCGACTGAATCAGGATATTGGTGGAAAGCAGGCACTTTGTCTGAGTCTGGATGTGCCGGGCAAGGAGTTCGCCGAACGTCTGCAGATGATTCATGCGGCTCGCGAAATCCTGGGCTTGGATGCTCATGCAGAGCCTCTGTCAAACCAGCCGCAGCACCGTGAGGGCGGCCGCTTCAGCGATCGGCAAATGGATCTTGGAGTTGAAGGCAACGGGGCCTCGGCACTCACTCCGAAAGTGTCAGAAGTTGAAATCGTTGACCTGCGGCACGTCGGACAGAAGGCTCGCGAGAAGAGTCACGTCGAACCGATTGCAGTTGCTGCTCCTTCATTGAACTCGTCGGCCCCGGCGACACAGCGATCATCCGCTGCTGTTTCCACCCCACCCGCACTCGCGACCGCTTCCCCAGCTGCAGCTGCGACAGCGAGTTCCAATCAAGGTCCGACCGAAGCCGAGGTCCGTCACTTCCTCAAGACGGTAGTGGTCGATCTGACGGGCTACTCTCCAGACGTCGTTGACTTCGAAGCGGATCTTGAAGCGGATCTGGGAGTCGACAGCATCAAGAAAGCTCAGGTCGTCGGTGAGATGGCCGAGCAGTTCAGCCTGAATGTTGCCCCTTCCGGAGTGAAGCTGGGCGACCTGAAAACGCTCGGTGAAATCGCCCGGCTGGGGATGGAGGTGATTGCATCCGCTGGCACTGCTGAAGTGATGCCGACTCCGGTTGCCGCGGCGACAGCCGCCTCTCCCGTGATGCCGACTCTCGAACCAGCTGCGGCCCCGCCAGAACCCGTTCGCACCGCTCCAAAGTTTAGTCTGGAATCAATCGAACGGTTCCTGGTGGATCTCGTTGTGGATCAGACGGGCTATTCGCCTGATGTCGTCGACCTCGACGCCGATATGGAGGCCGATCTCGGAATCGACAGCATCAAGCAGGCCCAGCTGTTTGGGGAAGTCCAGCAGCAATTCGAACTTCAGGAGACCTCGGCCGCCCGTCCGAGTCTGTCGACCTTCACAACACTGCGTTCGATTCTGAACTTCCTGGCATCGACGCAGGCAGCCGAGCCCGTTCCTTCCCGCAACGGTCACGTTGAAGAAGTCGCCGCAGGCGGGAGCAGTGGGTTAAAAAAAAACGAGATAGTTGGGCAAACTAGCTTCTCATCCGCTTTCAGCAGTCAGAATTCGAATGGTGTTTCGCAAGTCTCCTCGTCCGCCGTGCCGGATGAAGACGTTCGAGCATTCGCTCCGCATGATGAGTTGCCCGCCGAGTGGGTCGCTCTGTTCTGCCCGAGTGCCGACGGAAGCGAAAGCCTGAACTGGGAGTCAGGTTTTCAGCGGGGACAACAATCTCGTGCTGAACTGCGAGCAGCACTCCGCCTTCTCCATGATCGACAGGTGCCGCTGTCGACGACTCGGCATTTCGAGATTGAAATCGAGAACGATCTCGCCGGCCTCGCAGCAGGAGCCGGGGTCCTTCCGCAAGTCGTGCGTGGAGCCTATGCTCACGTGGCCGCTGCCGGAGCCCATCAGGGACAGGTTCCGAATACTAAGGACTCGATGGCTCAGGACGATTCCGTCGCTCAGACGCGACTGACGAAGAGACTTCCTGCGTCGGTGTTTGATCTGTCAGGACATGTCGAACCCAGGGGGACCGAATCGATGAGATTCGGACTTCGCATAGTTTCGGCTCCGCATCGCGCCGGGATGCCCGACCTGCCTGTTCTCAGCGGACCGGGCCTCATCATCGGTCACAACCCGATGGCTCAAGCGATTCAGCAGCGGTTCAGCGAACTTGGATTCCCTTGTACGATTGTGCCGGAAACGTCATCGCTCACCGAACTGGATTCCGAACTCGATCGGATCTGGGCAGACTCCATTACGCCGCATCTGTTCATCACGACATCGCATGACGACGATGCAGCTCAGAAGCTGGATGCCAGTAACTGGCAATCACGACGGTTCACCGCTCTGGAAGTTCCCTACCGGGTCTGTCAGCGATGGATGCAGCAGACGATCGATGCCGGAAAGATGGATGGCGGCAGCGTAGTATTACTCACACGACTCGGCGGTGATTTCGGATTCAGCGGCGAGACCGCCGTCAGCCCGGAGGGGGGGCTTGCCGGACTCGTCAAAGCGATGCTGATCGAGTGCTGGATGCGAGGCTACCGAGCGACTCCCATGAAGGTTGTCGACGTGTCCCCTGACACCACTCCCGCGCAGGCCGTGACGGGCATGCTCAAGGAACTCGCGGTTCCGAGCTATGACATGGAAGTGGCCTATCACGGTTCAGAACGATTTACCGTACAGCCGATTCATCGTCCATTGTTCTCATCGACGGAGATCCAGCCGGCTCCACTGAATGGGCATTCACAGATTCGACCGGGCGGAACCTGGATCGTGACGGGTGGTGCACGGGGAATCACTTCGGTCGTCGCGCGAGAACTTGCGAAACGACATCACTTGAAACTGCACCTTGTCGGGACCGCTCCAGTCCCGGCTCTCAGTGATGAAATTCGACAGGCCGCGATTCAGGATCGCCTGAACCTGCGCCGTGAGGTGATGCGTCAGGCCAATCTGCGAAATCAGAATGGTATGGAAGCATGGCGGAACGTCGAGAAAAGCATCGAGATCGATGCGACTCTTCAACTGATGAAGAGTGAAGGAATCACCGCGGTCTATCACAGCTGCGATGTCTCCCGGTTCGACGAACTGCAGGCGACGGTGAATCGCATTCGCGCTCTTGACGGCCGAATCGACGGGGTGATACACGGTGCAGGGATCGGTCAGGACGCCCGCTTCGATCGAAAGCGTCCGGATAAAGTTGATCAGTGCTTGCGTGCGAAGATTGACGGTTGCTTTAACCTGATGGACGCGACGGGGCAGGACAAACTCGACTGGTTTGTCTGCTTCGGTTCGATCTCTGGCCGCTTTGGAGCAAACGGTCACACCGATTACTCACTGGCGAATGACTCTATCGCGAAGCTGGTCGACTGCTATCGTCAAGAGCGTCCGGACGTGCGCAGTGTGACGTTCCACTGGCACGCCTGGGGCGACATCGGGATGGCGACCAAGCCAGAAACCAAGCTCGCTCTGGAGATGATCAACCTTGAGTTCATGCCGGCGCGGGAAGGCCTTGCTCATTTCCTACATGAGCTGGAGCATGGCGGCGAAGAACCGGAAGTCCTGATCACCGATCATGCCTACATTCGCAAGTTCTTCCCGGTGGATCGACTGATATCCGAATCGAAACGACCAGCGCGGGAACTCCGTGTTCTGCCGATTTTCGATGCGGACCAGCGGGCCCCGGCGGGACAAGCTCTGCTGGAAGTTTCGCTCGATCCTAAACGTGAGCGGTTCCTGAGTCAGCATCTTGTGCAGGGAAAGCCGACACTTCCATTTGTGGTCGCTCTCGAACTGATGTGCGAGGCCGCACGACGCGAGCATCCGCAACAGGATGTCGTCGGAATCCGCAATGTCTCGGCGCTGCAGGCGATCAAGTGGGCGACTGACGATCCGCTGACGCTGAAGGTGCAGACAGAAGGTCACGGAGATTCTGTCCACGATACTGTTCATTGTAAGCTGACGGCCGATCTGATCCGACGTGATGGGCGGCTTGTCGCCCGGGATAAGGTTTATTTCCAGGGGGAATTCCAACTCGGCCAGCAACGCAGGACAGTGAAGGTCCAGCGCCCGGATGTGTCCTGCCTCGACTGGGAACCCATTTCGTATCTGCCGCCTGAGGCTCCGATCTATCACGGTCCAGATCTCCAGTGTTTACAGAAGATGGCCTTCGTCGAGGGTCAGGGCTTCGGGCTCATCTCGGCCTCTTCTACGGTTCAGCTCGGAGGCGGGAATCGACCGACTTACGGTTGGTCCATCCCATGTGCTGTCATGGACGCGTGTCTGTATGCGTCGGCCGTCTTCGCCGCCCGCACACATCAGCGTCCGAGTCTCCCCGTCAGCTTTGAAGAGATTCGACTCGGTCGAATGCCAGATCCGGGCGAACCCTGTCTGATTCAGATTCAGCAGGAGAGTGAAGAAGCGAGCGGTCTGCGACTGGCGTTTCAATTGATCGGTCTGAATGGTGACCTGCTGTTTGACGTTCGTGGTTACCGAATTGGATGGCTGAACTAAGGCTTCGCTTCAGGAAGTCGCCCGCTGCCGCCTCGCTTCATGTGACGCGAGGCAGATTGTCGAGGGATTGATTTCGATAGCGGGTGTGACAGAAACTCGGGCAGGAACGACTCATCAGAGCCAATGCCCGGAACAGGTAATTGCGATGTATCAGTCTCCCATAGCTCTCGAACCTCCCTTGCCACCGCAGGCCTACTGCGATCCCGCGCATGCGGAACTGGAAAACCGACACGTCTTCCATACGGCCTGGCATCTGGTGTCCACACGCTCCCGACTGCAGGAGCATGGTGCATATGCGACGCAGACGATCTTCGATGTGCCGGTGGTCGTTCGCAATTTCAACGGCGAACTGGTTGCGCTTCGCAACGTCTGTGCCCACCGTCAGGCGATCATCGCGCGAAAGCCTCATGGTTGCAGTCCAACTCTGAAGTGCCCCTACCACGGATGGGAATATGGTTCGGACGGCAAGACGCGAAAACTGCCGGGGGCGACCAACTTTCCGAAGTTCAAACACAACGAGTACTGCCTCGACAAGTTTGAAGTCGATGTCTGTGGGGATCTGGTTTTCGTCCGGCTAAGCCCGACTGGTCCGACACTGCGTGAGTGGATCGGTCAGAACTTCGACCAGTATGAGAAGTGGTTCTCTGTGCCGGACTGGGCGCAGTCGATGGAGGCCCGCTTCGACATTGATGCCAACTGGAAGATCCCGGTTGAAGGCTCTCTGGAGAGCTATCACATTCCGTGCGTTCATCCGAAGACCTTTTATGAAGATCCCGGTGAGTCCCGCAGTACGCATCACTTCTTCCCGACAGGGACTTCGTTTGACACATCGTTCATGGCCCTTCGCTGGATCGACCGTCGTGTTCGCGATCTGGAGCGTGTTGTACTGCGCGTAATCGGCTTGCCGTATACTGGCGAGTATGAGCACCATCACATCTACCCGCATCTGCTGATTTCTCACACCGACACAGTCAGTGTGGCCCAGGTGGTTTATCCAAAAGACGAAAACCACTGCTTCACAGTCGCGATTCAATATGGGCTGGAACCGAAGAAGAAGTCATGGTGGCGGACCCGGATCACGAGAGCATTCGGGAAGTTTACTGCCTGGCTGACTCGCACGATTCTGGCAGAAGACCGCGATGTCTTCCCATTGGTTCAGCAGGGCGTTCGCGGAGCCAGTCGAACCGGAATTCTCGGTCGATGCGAAGAGCGGCTTTATGGACTTCAGAAATATGTGGCCGATCGGATTGCTGACGCGGAAACGCATTCGTCAGACTCCGTCTTGGAAGTCAGCCCTGCAGCGCTGGCGTGTGATCTGAACGGCGAAAACGGTTGTCATGAAGTAGACCTGCGCGACACACACAGTGAATCAGTCCTCGCGACGGCGCGAGTTGAGAGCATCAGAAGAGAAGCAGAATGATGGACTTGCGAGGGAAAGTGGCACTGGTGACCGGGGCCAGTCGCGGAATCGGGCGTGCCTGCGCAGCGAAACTCGCTTCTTGTGGGGCGACCGTCGCTGTGAATTTTCTGTCGTCCAAAGAGGGAGCCGCTGAATCGGTTCGACTCGTGCAATCGTACGGCGTGCCAGGGATCGCCATTCGCGCGGATGTCTCGGACGCTCAGGATATCACTGCTGCTGTTGAGTTCGTCCGGGAGCGGTTCGGACGCATTGATATCATCGTCAGCAATGCTGCCGCTGGAGGGTTCCGCCCGCTGATGAACGTCACCCCGGCCAACTGGGAAAGCGTGTTGCGGCACAACGCCTCGCCCTTACTCTGGCTGGCTCAGGCTGCCGCCCCCATCATGAAGGCCCAGGGAGGCGGTAAGTTCGTTGCGATCTCCAGTCATGGCTCCTTCCGCGCGTTTGCCAACTATGGAGCCATTGGGGCTTCTAAGGCTGCACTCGAAGCATTGGTGCGTCACTTGGCGTTTGAACTCGGCCCAACCGGGATCAACTTCAACTGCGTACTCGCCGGAATGGTTGCGACCGAAGCCATCAAGTCGATGCCCGGGAGTGAAGGCCTGCTCAAGTCGTCACAGGACACGATGCTGGTCGGTGACAAGGTGCTCAACCCGGAAGATATCGCTAACGTGGTGACGTTCCTTTGCAGCTCTCTGAGCGACAAGATTCAGGGGCAGACCGTGGTCGTCGACGGTGGTGTCAGTATTCGGGTTTAGCCGCGGCGGGTTCGATTACAGGCTGAGCTGAGGGGAACGAAAGAAGTTCGATGAGAGTTCTGGTCACTGCCGGGCCGACCCGGGAATATCTGGATGATGTGCGTTACCTGTCGAACGCCAGCAGCGGGAAAATGGGCTATGCCATCGTTCAGGCCGGACTCGAACTGGGCTGGGAAGTGGAACTTGTCTCGGGTCCTGTCGAACTCTCTCCACCGAAGGGAGCCCGCCTGCATTCGGTGGTGACCACGCAACAGATGCGCGATGCCGCGGTGGAACTCTTTCCTCACTGCGATGGGGTAATCGCTGCAGCGGCGGTCTGCGACTACAAACCGAAAGAACGGATCCCCGGGAAGCTCTCGAAGTCCGGAGGAGCGATCACGCTGGAAATGATCGAAACCGACGATGTGCTCGCTGAACTCGGGAAAGCCAAAGAACACCGTTGGGTGGTCGGCTTCGCACTTGAAGCGCGTAACCCTCGCGAGAATGCACTGCAGAAGCTGCGTCGGAAGAACTGCGACTGGATTGTCTTAAACGATCCCCGTGCGATTGCCTCCGCGACGAACGAAGTTGAGTTCATCGGCCGTGATGAAAAAACTGTCGCGCACTGGTCAGGCGAAAAGCTCGCTGTCGCCCGAGAACTCGTCTCGTGGCTGAATCACCGATACGCGACAAAGCAGTGATCGTCTTGAGGGATCGGCTGAAAAATGCAGCTGCCGGGCTAACCGCGCTGGATCATCCAAGTGCCTGCGAAGAGTAATGCGACTCCGCAGATTCGCGTGAGGGAAATGGGAATCTGTGGGATGCCAAGCACTCCCCAGTGATCGAGCAGCAATGCCATCACCATCTGTCCGATGATGGATGCCGCGAGCAGATTCGCCGGTCCGATTTTCGGGACCACCATCAAAACCACAGTGATGTAAATAAAGCCGATCGTTCCCCCGATGTAGAGGTACCAGGGAATTGATGACAGCTGCGTCAGCCGGGGCAGATCACGATGCACGAAGCAATAGGTGACGAAGATCACGACTGTGCCGGTGACGAAAGAAATCAGGGACGCCAGCAACGGATTTGCCAGCGTCGCTCCCAGTCGTCCATTCACGATTCCCTGCAGAGGAATCATCGAGGACGCCAGTCCTCCCAGTACCATCAACCACCAGAACTGCGCACTCATTCTCAGTCGCCTGAAATCAACTCGCCGGTAAGCGGAACGCATTCGATTGCAGCACACTCGCAAATCTCTTGCGCAATTCGCCGGCCATTTAGGGGACGGGAAAATTCTCCCGTAAAAACACAAGATACTGAGAGAGTAGGGGTTGCCACAATTGAAGACGTTCGGCACCACATCTGCAGAGGATCCAGAAGCGGTCGAACAAAAAGGAACCTGACGCCTTTCCCCCTAACGGTGATGCCATGCGTGTTCGGCTTTACGAACTCGGTACTCGAACAGTTGGTGTCGTTTTAATCGATGATTTCCCTGTCAGCCTGAAAATCGATAGTGAAGGCAGGCTTCTGTCTTGTCGGGAAGAGTCCGGCCTATGCGATCTCGAAAATTGTGGAGGTCAGCTGGTCTTTCGGTCTCCCAATGATCACGTCGACGTCGCGGTCAACAATATTCCACTGCAGGAAGGGCCACTGCGACCGGGAGATCGTCTTAACGTCTGCGGTCACCAGTTTCTCGTCTCTTATGAGCAGAGCTCCAGCAGGTATCGCGGGCCGATTCGAAACAGGATTCTTCCGTAACGCTTGGTTTTAAATGTGCTTGCGTTGGAGCGGCTGGGTCACGCACTCCCGAAGCTGGGACGGACGAGAATTTCTCGAGAGGCATCCGCCGTTGCTCTTTCGCGATTGGCATCGTCAAAACCGGAAATGCTTTTCCGGAAAATCGGTGAGAGCTTAGAGTTGCTTGTCGTTCGGGATCGTCGATGTGATACTGCGCGCAAATTTTCCGCGGGTTGAATCGAGCAGAAGACGCGTCCCATGTCCCTACCACATCCCGAAGTCTACCTGATCCGGCACGGCGAAACCGACTGGGCTCGGACCGGGCGGCATACCGGACGACGTGATCTCCCGCTGAATGATCAGGGGATCGAAGAAGCCCGAGCGCTTCGACCTCGATTGGCCGGCATCGAGTTTCATAACGTTCTGGTCAGCACATTGCAGAGGGCTCGGTCGACCTGTGATCTGGCGGGATTCGGCTCCAAAGCGTCGGTGGATCCCCGACTGGTCGAGTGGAATTACGGGGACTTCGAAGGGCAGACTCAGGCGGAAATTCACCAGACATTCCCCGGCTGGAATGTATTCGATGACGGCTGCCCAGGCGGGGAATCGGTCAAGGATGTGGCCGCACGAGCTGACGCTGTGGTCGCTGACCTCAGGAAATGGACCGGGCGAACGATTGTGTTTGCACACGGTCACTTCCTGCGAATGCTCGGGGCTCGCTGGTGCGGTCTTGGGCCATCCGTCGCTCGATCTCTGCTGCTGCAGACTTCCGGGGTCTGCATTCTCGGCTACGAGAAGAGTCTTCAGAACCCGGTCATCCGGCTTTGGAACCGTCGGGACTGATTCTGGCCACGGCGTCGCGGTCTCGAAAAAACGTTCGCCTGACCCCACTTCAAACCCGGCGAGCCACTCCCCCGCTGGAAGAAGATCAGAGGATTGGCGACTTTCCGCAAATCTTCCTATCCTGCGACCTCGAATTATTCTGTCCTTCCTGCCGTGCTGGCTCCTCATGGTCGAAAATCTCCCGCTGAAAACACTGGTCCATCGGGATCTGACGATCGAGGGCTACTCTCGCGCTGCCGTCCAAAGTTACTGGCGCATTCCAGAACTGAAGATCGGGTTTGATCTGGGAGGGAGTCCCTGGTCATTCATGGGGACCCAGACGTTTCTGATCACCCATGCCCATCTGGATCACATGGCAGCGCTCCCGGCGTATGTCGCACGTCGGCGCATGATGAAAATGGAGCCGCCGACGATTTATGTGCCGGAAAGCACAGCGGAAAACGTCGAGAAGCTGCTCCGCGCCTGGCAGCGGCTGGATCGTGGACGCATGCTCTGCAACATCGTTCCCGCTGCGGACTTCGGAGAGTACGAACTCTCCCGCGAGCACGTCATCACGACATTCCCGACGAAACACACTGTTCCGTCCGTCGGATATCTTATCTGGGAGCGACGAAAAAAACTGAAACCGGAATATCAGCAACTTTCTGGCGAACAGATTCGCGATCTCCGGCTCAGTGGAATTGAAGTCAGCGCGGAAGTCCGAATCCCCCTCGTCTGTTATACAGGCGATACCGCTCCGGCTGGACTCGACGCATGCCCAGATGCCTATCGCGCACAGGTCCTGATTACCGAAATGACATTTTTCCGCCCGGAGCATCGGAAAGAAAAGATTCACAAATTTGGACACATGCATCTGGATGATATCGTGGCCCGGGCAGAGCGATTTGAGAATGAACTGATCATTCTGGCCCATTTCAGCACACGATATCATGACGATCAGATTCGAAAATCGGTGTTGAAAAAGCTCCCTGAGTCGATTCGGGAGCGCGTGGAATTGTGGTTATAAAAGTCAGAACGGTTCAATCGCCCAGCAAAACGGAGCATCTGAGTTTTCTCAGGACAGAATTCCCGTTGATTGAGCGATCGGCCTCATTTTTATGGAAACGCTCGAGACATGACGCAGCGCATTTTTAATTTCTCTGCCGGACCAGCAGTATTGCCAGTCGAGGTTCTTGAAGAGGCTCGCGAGAACATGCTGTCTCTCGGAGAGACCGGCATCGGCATCATGGAGCATTCGCACCGCGGCAAGGCGTTCATGGCGGTACTGGCCGAGGTCGAAGCGAATTGCCGCAAGCTGGCGCAGATTTCCGACGATTACAGCATCCTGTTTCTGCAGGGGGGAGCCTCGTCGCAGTTCTTCATGATCCCTGCCAACTTCCTGCAGAAGGATCAGACGGCCGACTATCTCGTCACTGGCGTCTGGGCGAAGAAAGCTGTGGAGCAAGCTGCCCGTTATGGAACGGCTCATACAGCTGCCAGCAGCAAAGACCGCAACTTCTGCTATCTGCCGAAGACTGCGAACTACTCGGCCTCTCCTGCGTATGTTCACTTCACCTCGAACAACACCATCTACGGAACGCAGTGGCAGACTGAACCGGAGATCCCGGCCGGTGCTCCGCTGATCTGTGATGCCAGCAGCGACATTTTCTCCCGGCCAATCGATGTGCCAAAGTATGACCTGATCTATGCCGGAGCCCAGAAGAATCTCGGTCCGTCCGGAGTGACTCTGGTCATCATGAAGAAGGAAATGGTCGAACGCGGGAACAAGGACCTGCCGGAGATGCTGCAGTACCGGACTCACGCAGAGAACGAGTCGTGCTACAACACCCCGCCGACATTCGGTATCTACATCATGGGGCTGGTCTTCAAGTGGATCCTGAAGCAGGGCGGCCTGAAAGCGGTGGAAGCCGCCAATCAGGCAAAGGCCAATGTCCTTTATGACTATCTGGAGAAGAGTAAGCTCTTCAAATCGACGGCCGATGCCGACTGCCGCTCGTTGATGAACATCCCGTTCGTTACCGGTAGCGATGAACTCGACAGCAAGTTCATCAGCGCTGCCACTAAGGCCGGCTTCGATGGCCTCAAAGGTCATCGCAGTGTCGGCGGAATGCGGGCGAGCATCTACAACGCCTTCCCGAAAGAAGGGGTCGAGGAACTCGTCAAGTTCATGTCTGACTTCGAAGCGGCGCAGGGATAATCCCACACGTCGACTCTGGTTGAATTCTCGCAATGGCCGCCTGAAAAGGCGGCCATTCGCTTTTCAGGCGCTGTCACTTCTCCGCAGAGTTGAGTTTTTCTGACATCACCTGAGCGGCACTTCCGAGACAACGCCACCTGGGATTTGTTCCGACGCGACTTCCGGCCATCTGTTCAAGATGTGACCGACACTGCAGGTCGATCTCACAAGGAGAAATCATACTCCTGTCACTGAGAATGAACTTCCAATGACCTTCCTCTTCGGTCTCTGAATCTGACGCTCAAGTGATGCAATACGGTTCTCGACGGCAGAAATGCACTACGCCGCGTGGCGAGGGTGGGGAAGGCAAATTGAAAGGTGTTCTCAACAGGTTCAGAACTGCTCGTTGCGTCACGTCCTCATCGATTGGGTGATGAGACCAATGACCCATTTGGAAATGGGATTCTCAGACTGATTCTGCAGGGGTTGTTCTCACTAAGGGACGCATGGAATGGACCATTGGTCAAAAGTCGACGAACGGAGTGAGACAAATGGACATTCCTATGCGCGCGACTGGCAGTTCAATCCTCATGGAGAGCCCGCGGAAGAAGGAAATCAGCTCAATCTGCTGCATGCCATCTTCGGCCACAAATTCCTGTTGGTATTTTTCGTGCTGGTGGGCTGTGGACTCGGCTATTTGAAGTTCCTCCAGTCGCCCCCGGTCTATTCGTCTTCAGCGCGATTGCGTCTGATTCAGACTGCTCCACTCATCGGGCTCGAAACTCTCGGCGAGCACTCGCGGAATCATCACGATGTCGTCGACACACACGTTGTGCTGATGAAGTCCCCGGTCATTCTTGACCGCGCAATCGAGAAGCTGAAAGCGGCCGCTGATGAAAATGGCAACGCGGAATATTGGAGTTACATCAAAAAACTGACCGTCACTCGCAGTGTGGAAAGCAAAGAGATCGTCGATCTCGGCATTCAGGGAAGTGACCCCGAGACCTGCCGGCAGATTCTTAATGCCGTGATGTCATCCTACATCGGTTACCTGAGCGAAAGTCAGGGCACGAACACGCAGAAGATGCTCAGCCTGATCGCCGAAGCAAAGGATGACCTGTTGCGGATTTTGACTGCGAAGGAGGCCGACTGCGCAAAGTTCCGTGATGAGGCATCTCTCCTGTGGATGGGAGAGGAAGCCCGAAATATTCACGCGAACCGCCTCAGTGGCATCGAGGCGCGGCGTGCTCAGGTCATGCTTGATCGAACCTCCGTGGAATCGCAGATGAAGTCCATTGTCTCTCTGCTGGATCGAGGAGAAAGCAGGGAAGCGATCATTCTGACGATAGAACAGCTAGGGCGAAGCAATGGAATGAGTCCGGCGACCGGACAAACAGCGACCGTCGCGCAGCAGCTGATGCCGCTTTTGCTCGAGGAGCAACTGCTGCTCGAACGATTTGGCTCAGGGCATCCGAAAGTCGTGGAGATCCAGAAACGAATCGAAATTTCGCGATCACTTCTTGAATCGCAGTTGCCTGCCACCGGAGGAGTGGAAGCGAAACATCGTCCGGATGTTCTTCAGGTTTATCTTCAGTCTCTGCAGAATGAATTGAAGGCACACGATGAGGAACTGGCACATTTGAACCAGTTATTCGAGACGGAAGAGGCGGCCGCGAAACGCCTCTCACTGGAGGAATCCAAGTACAAGATTCTGCGGGAAGACATCGGCCGCACGAAACAGCTGTTCGAAACAGTGCTGACGAAGATGCAGTCCGCGGAACTGATTAAAGAGACCGGAAGTTTGGCTGCGGAAGTGGTGGTACCGCCGGGACGCGGACATCAGGTCGCTCCGGTGATGAGTAACCTTATTTCGACCGGGGGAATTATCGGATTGCTGGCGGGACTGGGAATCGCGGCGCTCATTGAACTCTCTGATCGCGGGTACCGAACGGCCAAAGACATTATGAAGCATCTCAGGGTGCCTGTGATCGGGCACATCCCCTGGATCAGGGTGGATCGTGAAAAGAAACTCCTTGGGAAGGCTTATCAGTCCCGGATTGAGACCTCGGTCGTGACCTTCCACCGACCCAACTGTGCTCCGGCGGAGTCATTTCGAGATGTGCGGACTGCGATGCTGATGGCGATGGGGGGAAAGAACCGCTTAATTCAGGTGACCAGTCCGAGCCCAGGGGACGGCAAGTCGACATTGTCCGCAAACCTGGCCGTTTCCCTCGCCCGAGGGGGCAAACGCTGTCTCCTGATTGATTGTGACTTCCGTCGTCCGCGAGTTCATAAAATATTCGATCTCAAAAACGAAGTCGGCTTTTCGTCGCTGATTCAGAAGCAGATGGATTTGCCAGATGCGATTCAACGGGGGCCGATCGAGGGGTTGGATATTCTGGCATCGGGGCCCAAGGTGAAGAACCCGGCAGAACTCCTGCTCACCGTTCAGTTCCAAGAGATTCTGCAATTCGTTCGAGAGAAATATGACGTGGTGGTGCTCGATACGCCGCCAGTTCTCGCCGTCTCTGACCCGACGGTCATCGCGTCGCAGGTCGATGGCGTCATTGTGACCTTGAAGATTTCAAGAAATTCAAGGCCTTTGGCCACCCGCGTCATGGAAACGCTGAAGATGGCAAATGGAAACCTGCTCGGAATCGTGGTCAACGGAATCGGCGAGGACTCAGGCTATACGAAATATTTACCGTATGGGTTCGGCGGATACGGAAACTATGGCAATCGATACGACAAGTACTACGACGCGGAACCGGATTCGTCGCACTCGTCCCCCGTCGAAACTGCCGTCCGGAATCGCTAATGAATTCTCAGTGCGGAAAGTGATTCTCCGTTGAAGTTGACCACACTGGAGCTGCCGAATTCCTGAAAACTCGTTTCGCGACGGTTCAGTCAGCACTTGGGGAATGGGAGCAAGTCAGGTTTGAATCTGAGATGAGGACCCGGCATTTTATTCTCCGCTGCTGGCGGCGGCCCTGATTTCTCCTCAGCGAGGACGCTCGTTAGTCGTTTCCGTTTGTATCGTACTTCGCTCGCCGGGCCTGCGGGGTTTAGGGGCGGGATGAAGCTGCCGGGACGGCGGATTTGCGATTTCTGCCAAATCTTCTGATTGGACCGTCAAAATGCGCCGGTTGCTGCACCGTTTCCTCCTTGGGAAAACAGTGCATTGACTGGCCGGGAGAGCAGATTTGAGGCCCGGTTCGGAAAATTTTGCTCGCCGATCGGGTCGCTGGCTTTCTTCTGCCGGGCGGTTCGTCCAGAATGTCGCCTTTCGTGAAAAATCCCATTTTCATGGTGCACCCGTTCGAACGATGGCCGTGCCCGCGCGGATCGGTGTTTCCCGAGCATGCCGCTCAAGAGGTTGATCGTGATTATCGTCTTAAAGCCGGATTACACCGAAACACAGCTGCAGCACATTTTCGACAAGCTCGAAGAGATGGGATTTCGGCACGAACTGAGCAAAGGGGTTCAGCGAACCCTGATTGGTGTGATCGGTGAAGAAGACCAGTTACGGAATGCTCCGCTCCGCGCCATTCCTGGCGTAGAAGAAGTGATGTCAGTTTTGAAGCCTTATAAACTTGCCAGTCGTGAATTCCGGAAGCAGGATTCTGTCTTCGATCTCGGGCACGGGGTGAAAGTCGGTGGCGGTGCCCTGATGATGATCGCCGGTCCCTGTTCGATCGAAGGGGAAGACATCCTCTTCGAAATCGCCCGGGATGTTCAGGCCGCCGGAGCTAACGTGCTTCGGGGCGGAGCCTTTAAACCACGAACCAGCCCCTATGCTTATCAGGGGATGGGCGAAGAAGGTCTGAAGATCCTGCGTCGCGTCGGCGACGAACTGAAGATGCCGGTTGTCACTGAAGTGATGGACCCGCGTCAGGTCGATCTGGTCAATCAGTATTCTGATATCATCCAGATTGGTGCCCGAAACATGCAGAACTTCAATCTGCTCACTGAAGTGGGGCACACGAATCGTCCCGTTCTGCTGAAACGCGGGATGAGCGCCACGATTCAGGATCTGCTCATGTCGGCAGAATACATTCTCGCCAACGGCAATCAGCGAGTGATCCTGTGCGAACGGGGAATCAAGAGCTTCGACAGCTCGACTCGCAACCTGCTGGACATGGCCGCAGTTCCGAATGTGAAGGGACTGTCTCACCTGCCGATCATTGTTGACCCCAGCCACGCAACCGGACGGCCTGACCTGATCCCGAGTATGTCGCTTGCCGCCGTTGCTGCCGGAGCAGACGGTGTGCACATCGAAGTGCATAACTGCCCGGAAAAAGCCATGAGCGACGGTCCTCAGGCTCTGCTCCCTCATCAGTATGCCGAGCTGTTCCAGCAGATGCGGGAACTGGCGACGCTCCTGAATCGGACAATCTCCCCGACTCAGAATTCACTGAGCTCCGCAGCTGTCTAAACACTGGTGACTTGGCGGACGTCGTTCCGCCGCGCAACGCAAAGAAAATTGAAAACAGGCGGTCCACTGGCAATAGCCGGGGACCGCCTGTTTTTGTTTCCAATACACGTGGGGAAGGACGGGGTTTCCCTGATCGAGGTCAGTTCTGGTCCAAATCGGTCCAAGTTACAGAGGTGAGTGCCCGCGGGAGGACTCGGTGGGCGTGTTGACTTACTCCAATTCTGTCAGTTGCGCCGATTTCCCTAGTGACGGCAGGGGTCAGGGGTCGAACTCAGAAGAGAGGAAGAGCGCTTTCTCATCCAGATCGCGGAAGGACGCAGGCCCATGAGCCCCAATCTGAGCGGTAGCTTCAACTTACGAATCCGCTGCAGTTTTCCTCTCGTGGACACTTGCTGAGGCGTAGAATTCTGTCGATTCAGCGATGCCAGGACGGGTGAAACAGGACTGATAACCAGACTGTTCAGGGACGAGTGGTCAGAGTTTGATCGAGGAAAGAGCCATGGCCCGCAAAGATGCCCTGATTCGTCTCTATAATCGGCTCGTCGCTCAACGTGATGACCTGCGGCAGAAGCTGGCAGCTTCGACCGGGGCACTGGGCGAGGATTTCGGCGGTGATTCAGCCGACATGGCTGTCCACGAAGTCGAGCGGGAACTCGAGTCGCAGCTCATCTCGCTCGAAAGTCGCGAGTTGAATCGCATTGAACGTGCAATCGAAGCCATCCGAAACGGCACGTACGGTCAATGTGAACATTGCAGCGAGAGAATTCCGGTTGCTCGCTTACAAGCGTTACCGCACACTTCCTGTTGCGTCGACTGTCAGCGAAAATTCGAAAGTCGCGGCAATCGTCCGGGGCAGGTTGAGAATTGGGAATCAGCCTGGGAATATCAGTCGCGGGAAGCGGATCGAGATCTGACCCTGCGCGATATCCAATTTGAGACAGATTGAATATGAGGACTGGTCTATGCGGCGACCGGACATGCTGAGTTGGCGGATCGGTCTGTGCGGTTTTCTGATATTTGCCGGATCAGTCGGGGAGGTCTGCGTTGCGCAGCCCCCTGCAGGCGAAACAGCTGAGTTCCTTCCTCCTCAAACGGTGACCGATTCTGCTGACGCACTCCGTCAAGCGGGACGGCATCTTGCGTCTATTTGCGCAAAGACGATGCCATCGGTCGTCAATATTGAGAGCCGCCGGGACGGTCGGAGCGGCGAAGTTCAGGAGACTGGTTCTGGAATCATCATGAGCAGTCCTCGCACGACGGGGATGTTTGTGATCACGAACCGACACGTCGTGGCTGACGCGAGACTGCAACAGATTGATGTTCATCTCTCTGACGGTCGCGTTCTGACCCCGACGGAAAAGCTTGAAGACCCTGCCAGCGATCTCGCGGTCCTGCGAATTCCCGATCCAGGGATTCCCCCTGGTCAGTTCGGGGACAGTGACAATCTCGACATCGGCCACTTCGTACTGGCGATGGGAAGTCCTTTCGGACTCAATCAGTCTGTGACCCTCGGAATTATCAGTGCCAAGGGGAGGCGCTCGCTCGAACTTCCCGGGCGGAAGGTGATCAATCAGGACTTCCTGCAGACTGATGCCGCCATCAACCCAGGCAACAGTGGCGGGCCTCTCGTTGATCTGGAGGGGCGTGTCATTGGAATTAATACGGCGATTGCATCTCAGGGAGGCGGAAACGAGGGGATCGGATTCAGTATCCCCAGTAATCTGGTGCAATTCATCGTCGGACAATTACTGGAGAATGGCCGGGTTCGACGCGGCTATCTCGGCGTCCAACTCGATGAGAACTTCAATTTTGAGGTCGCTCAAAAATACTCGCTGGATCGCAAGTTAGGGGCTCGTGTCACCAAAGTGCTCGACAATACTCCCGCCTCACTCGCCGGAATTCGACCAGATGACATCCTGCTGAACTTCGACGGTTACGACGTACTCGACGAGACGGATCTCATCAATAAGGTGAACATCACACCGGTCAACAAAAGGGTGAGAATCATCGTTCTGCGGGGCGGGAAGCAGGTGACGCTCCATGTCACTCTGACGGAGCTGCAGGAAGGCCCCCGAAGCGAAGCACCTGCTCTGCCTGAATCCGTCAAACCTCTTTATCGGAACACGAGCCTGGCGGTCCTGACTCTCGATGAATCACTGGCAGTACAGTCTGGATTCAGGCGGGAGCAACGGGGGTTGCTGGTCACCAGTGTCGAATCTCCGGACGGGGCAGAGTTTCTCCAGTTGTATGATGTGATTCTGGAAGTGGCCCGGCGTCCCGTCGCGACTCTGGAGGAGCTCGATGCAGTGCTCGCGGATTTGCATGAAGGCGGAAGCGTGCTTGTGAAGGTCACTCGTGTGATCGATGGTGTTCCGGCGACGCGACTGGTGACCTGGAAGCGCAAGTAACGAGCAAGTCAGACCCATTCGACCCCGTCCCAGCTGAGACTCGCCCGAAAAAAGGCGGGAATCCGGCTCGCCCGTTTCGTGAGGGCGTGTCAAATCGTGTACACTCTGGGATCCCAAGCGGAACCCGCTTCGGGTGAAAAGTGACGGACGAGTCCTGACGCGGGCACTGCTCTGCGGTGGTTTCATCCGTCAGGTTTCAAGGTGAGTGCCCTGCGTCATCCCATGGACGTGCGGAGTCATGACTCTGCATCGTCGCTGTCCTGAAGCATTGCTTTGGGGATGGGCTTCCACGGTTATTTGGCCCGTGGGCCATATCGTGATGATGACGCTGGCGTTTGATCAGCATTGGCATTTCTGAACGAGTCATTTCCGGCATGTCTGACGTCGTTTCTCTCCATTGCCCTAAGTGCGGCAAGAAGCTGAAAATCAAAGATCGTTCGCTATTTGGGCGGAAGGTCAAATGCCCTGACTGTCAGAAGTCATTTGTCCTGATGGACCCTGACGGACCGGAGATGCCGTCAGGAGAAGTGCCGGTCACTGGAACGGCTCCCGCAGGACCAGCTGCTCCCCCGG
The DNA here is from genome assembly GCA_023417655.1 of Planctomycetota bacterium. GTDB lineage: Bacteria > Planctomycetota > Planctomycetia > Planctomycetales > Planctomycetaceae > Planctomicrobium. Next base: position 166,731 of record JAEZFD010000014.1, read on the forward strand.
TGAGTGGCCCCCCGCTAGGTGCTCCCCCTGCCGCTCCGGTCTCGCCAAAGCCGAATCCGTTGGATTTCACACAGCCCGTCGCGCCGACACCACTTCCCTTCGGTGTTTCCCCACAGGCTGAAGTACCGCTCCCAGGGGCCGGAAATCCGTTCGGAGTCAGTCCAGCGGAGGCGTCCCCGTTCCCAGCGAACCCGATCTTTACGCCGCCAGCGGCGCCTGCACCCTTTACGCCTGCTGCGCCTCGACCCATGGCTGCCGCGACTGCTGGGGGAATCCCAGGGTCAAACCCGATGTTACCCGTTGGGAAAGGATCCAATCCGCTTGCGGACGTCATTGATGAACCGCTGCCGCTACGACGACCCAAATCGCGTAGCAAGGGAAGCTGGATTGGTTTGTGTATAGGAATACTGGTCTTTGCGGCCGCTGCAGGCGGGATTGGATATACGCTATCGCAGAAACCGGTTCCTGCGCTGACGGCCTCCACAAGAGAGAGCCCCGCCGCGACGCCGACTGTCGCGTCACAGGAAGCAAGCTCCTACAGCAAAGCGGCTCTTGAAAATGATCCGAATCTTGTTGCCGAGTTTCTGCCGACGAATGGTGACCCCGTCCAGCTGCTGATGATGCCGAGCGGTGTCAATTTCGTGGTGCACTTCCGACCTGCATTGCTGTGGTCTGATGCCTTTGTTTATCGAGTTTTGCGGGCGTCACTGACCGATGATGTCACGAACTGGATTGCCTCACAGATCCAGACGCATTGCCGACGGCCTCCTGAACAGATTGAGGAAGTGACATTCGGGTTCATTCTGGGAGCCCGGGGAATGGACCCTCAGATTTGCACGCTTGTGCGGCTGAAGGAGCCGGTGAAACTCTCGACGCTGATCTCCGAGTTCCCTGGAAAATATCTGTTCGATATCGCTGAGAAGCCGGATGTCCGGCTGAAAGTCGACGAGAAGCATGGTTACCTGATCGGGGACGAGAAGACCTATGCCATCTGCCCGGCCTCACTCGCTCATGAACTCGAGTTCTGGGTGAAGACTCCTAACCACGAAGTGAGCGAGGGAATTGCTGACCAGTTGAAGCGAACGGACCGCAACCGCCTGCTGACTGCCATCGGGACGAGGAACGATCTGGAAATTCACCTTCAGAAACTATTCCCGCAAGCTGCCCAGCCGCTGGCTGCTGCGATTCTCGAATGGCTCGGTTCGAACGTTGAAACCGTTGGATGGAGTCTGCATCCGGACCCTTACCTGCATTCGCAAATTTTCCTTCGATCAACGAATGTGACGTCGCCTGCGGTCTTGCAGAGAGAGTTTGAAGATCGCTTTCAGAAGTTGCCTGAGCACGTCTGGAAGGATGTCTGTGAGAAGATGAACCCGACTGAAGTGCGGTTCCGAAAGCTGATTGGACGACTTCCCGCGATGCTTCAGGCATTTCAGGAAGCGACCGTGGCGCAACGGACCGGCCGGAATGTGGTCATGACGACTGTTCTCCCTGCGAAAGCGGCTCCGAATCTCTCGCTGGCAACGCTGTTCACCGTCAACGAGGCCGCACGGACCGACTTCAACGCGGCTCCGGTCGTCGCTTCGAACTCCGGCAGGCCTGCCATGCCGGCAACGCTGGTCGAACGGATCGAGCTTCCCGTCGATGCGGAGTTCATTAACACTCCGCTTGATCAGGCCGTCCAGTTTCTGTGCGATGAAGTGCAGTTGAAGCTGCATGTGGACGGAGATGCCCTGAAGGATGCCGGGTACACGAGAAACATGAAGCAGGCATTTAATCTCGGTAAGGTCCCGATGCGGCAAGCCCTGTTGCACATCGTGAATACTTATCAGGAGCCGGGCAAGGAAATGGTTGTCTCCTTCGATGAGGCACAAATGCAGGCCACGCTGACAACCCGAAAGTTCGCTCAGCAGCAGGGATTGAAGATCAGCCTTCCCCCTGCGAATTAGAGCAATATGTTCGACCAAGGTCCCACTAGCGCGTTTCGGTGATGAAATGCTCCGGGCAGCGGTGCCGAAAGAATCCGACGGAATGATCCCCGATTCACATGTGCGGAACCGACGCCACTGGGGGCCGGATTGGTAGTGAACCAGCCACTCCCCGGCTATGGTTCAGTTCCGCGAGAAGCTTGAGTGTAAGGGGAACGCTCCTCCCTGACCGTCGCTTCTGGTCACCTGCGGATAACCCGGAATGCTGAAGCGGGTTTCGGCGTCAGTCGCGGCCTTGGAGATGCAAGCCGGAAGACAGTAGGGAGATCGAGAACCTTCAAACGAAATCAGCCCGGTGAATTGTGGTCCACCGGGCTGAGTCTTCGATTCAAGTTGTCTTAGAGCAGTTTGCTCTACCGTCTGCCCGCGCAGCGCGCGTTTCGATTGATGAAAGACTCAATTCCGCGTGGCAAGAACGGGCAGATCAAAAAGCAAAACGGTCTAGTCGAACTTCCAGCCGTAGCTGGCGAGTTCCAGAGCCAGGAAGACGCAGCCTGTCAGCAACGCACCCACGGCAACGAACAGCAGTCCGACATAAATATCAGGACTCGGATCTTCAGATGCGGAGTTTCGTCGTGACATTGTCGCCTTCCTGAATAATGCCGTTCTTGGACGGCAGAATGACCTCACCCACGGCCCAATCGGGTCCGACATCGACGATGCGAATCCGGCCAAGC